>CAMPYJ010000007.1 GCA_946998205.1 uncultured Prevotella sp.
CCCTCCCTTTTGGGGAGGGGTTGGGGGAGAGGCCCCTCTTATTCCGTTTTCCGGTTGTCGTTGTTTAACCCTCCCCATACAACCTTTCTATTAGAAAAGGTAACTACTCCCCTCCCTTTTGGGGAGGGGTTGGGGGAGAGGCCCCTCTTATTCCGTTTTCCGGTACTCTTTGTTTCAACCTTTCCTATCACCCTCTCTATAAAAGAAGCTAACTACTCCCCTCCCTTTTGGGGAGGGGTTGGGGGAGAGGCCGCCGTTCCCTACCCAATAATCTTTTCGTTAATCAACTCTTTCATCAGTTCTTCCACGTCCTGGTCAGACGCGGTAAGCGTTTTGCTCTCCTTGGCTTGGAACACGATGTTCTGCACCGACTTCACCTTCGTTGGCGAGCCCGAAAGGCCACACTGCGCCGGGTCGCCGTCCACGTCGGCCACCGACCATTGGTTCAATGTGAGGTAAGGACGCTGCTCATAGAGTTCAGTACATGGCTCATTGCCTTTCCGTTCCATCGGACAGGTGGCGTACTTGTACTTCATCACCAGCTTGGCGTTGCAGGGACGGCATGGAGCCGCGCTGCCATTCACCGTGACAACCACGGGTAACGGGGCCTCTACCGTCTCGACGCCACCGTCAATCAAGCGGCGGATGGTAGCCTTGCCGTCTTCCACCTTCAAGATTTCTTCGGCGTAGGTCACTTGGTTGAGACCTAATTTCTGGGCAACCTGCGGACCCACTTGCGCCGTGTCGCCATCGATGGCCTGGCGGCCTCCAATCACCAGGTCTACATGTCCAATCTTCTTGATGGCCGTGGCCAGCGCGTAAGACGTTGCCAGCGTGTCGGCTCCGGCAAACAGCCGGTCGGTAAGCAGCCATCCGGTGTCGGCGCCGCGGAACAGACCTTGGCGGATGATTTCAGCTGCGCGCGGCGGCCCCATGGTCAACACGCCCACGGTAGAACCGGGATTTTGCTCCTTGATGCGCAGCGCTTGCTCCAGCGCGTTCAAGTCTTCGGGATTAAAAATGGCCGGCAGTGCGGCACGGTTCACCGTGCCTTGCTCGGTCATGGCATCTTTTCCGACGTTTCTTGTGTCAGGTACTTGTTTGGCAAGTACAACGATTTTCAGTTTCATAGAATGTATTCTGTGTTATAAATGATGGTCGTAAACAGATTTCTTTCACTACTTTTGTCTGCTCGCAAATGTACTAACTTTTTGGCTCTTACCCAAAAAAATGGTTGCATAAATGCACAATCGGCATTCTGTTTCATCTTCTTCACGCATCAAAGGTGCGATATGATGGCTCAAGCCGCTATTTGCGTGATTTCCAACAGCAATGACTTTGCGTGCCAAACTCATCGACTTTGATGCCCAAACCCATTGACTTCGCCTGCCAAAGTCAACGGGTTTGGATTGGAATGCCATGAGCGTGGGGCATGTGTAGAACTGGTGAATTCGGCAAGTGTCTGACTGTGAGTGAAATAAAAGCGTGATACGACGTTTCTGCAGCCTTGCCGTAATGGCTCGTCCGCATGTCCTCAAAGGGCGTGATGGCATGGTTGCCGGTATCCCTTCATTGAACAAAGACATGTGACGGTCGGGTGGTGACAGCCGCCGGCGTGAGGAACGAACGTGCGGCAGGCCTGGTGAAATATTCTGAAAAATAGGGCGGGGAATATTCGGCCTTTCGTGTTTTATTCGCTAACTTTGCATGACTATGATAGACAGAGCCACCGTTGAACGGATAAAAGACGCGGCCGACATCGTGGATGTGGTGAGCGAGTTTGTGACACTCCGCAAGAGTGGCGCCAACTACAAGGGTCTTTGTCCGTTCCATAATGAGAAAACGCCCTCGTTCATCGTTTCACCTGCCCGCGGTACCTGCCATTGTTTCGGGTGCGGAAAAGGTGGAAACGCCATCGGGTTTATCATGGAGCACGAGCAGATGAATTATCCCGAGGCCCTGCGTTGGCTGGCCCGCAAGTATCATATCGAAATCCGTGAACGCGAGATGACGGATGAGGAACGGCGCGAACAGAGCGAGCGCGAGTCGATGTTTATCGTCAACGAGTGGGCAGCGGGCTATTTCAGCGACTTGTTGCACAACCACCCGGACGGACAAGCCATTGGCATGCAGTATTTTCGTAGTCGTGGTTTTCGCGACGACATCATCCGGAAGTTCCAGTTGGGGTACGACTTGCCCGACCGCACGCTGCTGTCACGGACGGCTATCGGCAAGGGTTATCGGGAAGAGTTCTTACTGAAGACGGGCATTTGTTATAAAACCGAGCGCGGCGACTTAATCGACCGGTACAGCGGGCGGGTCATCTTTCCGTGGATAGGGCTCAACGGTAAGGTGGTAGGCTTTGGCGGTCGCGTGCTCGATGCGCGTACCAAGGGGGTTAATCAGAAATATGTCAACTCGCCGGCATCAGAGATTTACCAAAAAGACCGTGAGCTGTACGGCATCTACCAGGCCAAGAAGGCCATCGCGAAAGAAGACTGGGTGTACATGGTGGAGGGCTATACCGACGTAATCTCCATGCACCAGTGTGGCGTTGAGAACGTGGTGGCCAACTCAGGAACGGCGCTCAGCATGCATCAGATTCACATTCTGCACCGCTTCACGTCCAACATCACCTTATTATATGATGGTGACGCCGCCGGCATTCATGCAGCCTTCCGAGGAATGGACATGCTCTTGAGTGAGGGAATGAATGTGAAGGTGCTGCTTCTGCCTGACGGTGACGACCCTGACAGCTTTGCCAGAAAACATTCGGCCGACGACTTCAAGTCGTACATCGACAAGCATCAGGTTGACTTCATACAGTTCAAGACCGACATGATGGTGAGCAACGTCGCCGACCCTTTCAAGCGTTCGGAGGGCATCAACTCCATCATCAGCAGTATTGCCGTGGTGCCCAATCAGATTCTGCGTGACACTTACGTGCAGGATTGCGCGCGCAGAATCGGGATGAGTGAGCAGACTTTGATTAACACCATGAACCGATACATCCGCGAAAACCGTGGCGCCAGTACCGCGGAACGGCAGAGAACGGCCATGCAAGCTACCCGGCCAGCGCCCGTTTCCCATCCGGAGCAGTCTGCAAAGCCCATGGCACAGGCTTCCAAGGTGGAACTGATGCTCATCCAACTGGTGATTAGAAAGGGCGAACAGCTGGTTTACGAGAACGTGGAAGATGACAATCACAACATCGTGAACTTCACCGTGGCTCAATATATCGACTATGTGCTCAATGGCGACCAGCTGCAACTGGGCAACGAACTCTACAGGCGCATCCTGGCAGAGGCTGTCAGTCACAGCGGGGAAGAGGACTTTGTGGCTGAACAATACTTCGTGCATCATGATGACATGGAAATCAGCAAACTGGCCAGTAGGCTGAGCGTGGATGCTTATCAGGTGACGGAAACGCAGAAACCGGCGTCTGAAACGAAATACGTTGACGAGGCGCAGCTGGCGAGAGAGGCGCAAGAGGCTCTCCGAAACCATGCCATTCATTTAATCAACGATTATCGCATGGACTATTTGGAACAGCGGTTGAAAGACCTGATGCGCGAGATAACCGAGGCTTCTAACGACCCAGAGCGCATGCAACAGCTCATGATGGAGTATAAAGACACGCACCAAATTCGCAATGCCTTGGCCAAACAGCTGGGAAACAACATCATCGTATAACACCGGAAACGGCGCTCCGGCGAGGATTTGTCGTGGCAACCAACTGGCAAGTGGGGCATGCCAGCATCAATTACAACGCTATGATTTACCTTCATTGGATGCTTATCGTGATCTATTTGGTCATCATCATCGGCACCGTCGTCACCGTCTTGTTGGACAACAGGCAACCGGCGAAGACGATGGCGTGGTTGCTTGTGCTCATTTTCTTGCCCATCATAGGCATCATTCTCTATTTCTTCTTCGGTCAAAACACGCGCAAGCAGCGCATGATGAGCCAGCGAAGCATTGACCAACTCACCAAGCGTTCGATGCTGGAGTTCACCGAACAGAAAGATTTGACGCTGCCCGAACGCTATCAACCGTTGATACAACTGTTCGCTAATCAAAACATGTCGTTGCCATTCAAGGACAACGAGGTGGAAATCTACACCGATGGGGCCGACTTCTTCCTTGGGTTGCTCAAGGCGATAGGTAGCGCCAGGCATCACATACACATCGACATGTACGTCATCGAAGACGACCCGCTGTCGCAGTTGATTGCCGATGCCTTGATAGACAGGGCGCGGGAGGGGGTCGAGGTGCGGCTGATTTACGACTATGTGGGTTGCTGGAGGGTTCCCGGCAGGTACTTTGAGCGGCTTCGCAACGGCGGTGTTGACGTGCGTTCGTTCATGCCTGTGCAGTTTCCGGCGTTCACCGGCAAGGTAAACTACCGCAATCACCGCAAGCTGGCCGTTGTAGATGGGCAGATAGGTTTCATCGGTGGCATGAACATTGCGTTGCGCTACATACGCGGTTCGGCCAAACAGCCATGGAGAGATACGCACATGAAGGTGCGCGGGGGAGCGGTTTACGCCATACAGCGTGCCTTTTTGGTTGATTGGTATTTCGTGGATAGGACGCTCATCAGCAGTCAAAAGTATTATCCACCCTTTGAACAGCCCATTGAAAACAATTGTCTCGCGCAGGTTGTAACCAGCAGTCCTATCTCGCCTTGGCCTGAAATGATGCAGGGATATGTGCGCATTTTGCTCGAAGCTCGCCATTATGTCTACATGGAAACACCTTATTTTCTACCCACGGAGCCTGTACTTTTCGCCA
The DNA here is from genome assembly GCA_946998205.1 of uncultured Prevotella sp. Taxonomy (GTDB): domain Bacteria; phylum Bacteroidota; class Bacteroidia; order Bacteroidales; family Bacteroidaceae; genus Prevotella. The sequence continues at coordinate 4,795 of CAMPYJ010000007.1, forward strand.
TTCGCACGGCGGCCTTGGCGGGCGTTGACGTGCGCTTGATGCAGCCAAGGCATGGTGACGTGAAGTTGGTTGAATGGGCCAGCAGGTCGTATATCCCCACCATGATTGAGGCAGGCGTGAAGGTTTATTTCTACAAAGCGGGGTTCAATCATTCTAAACTCTTGGTGGCCGATGATGGTTTGTGTACATGTGGGTCTACTAACATCGACTTCCGCAGCTTTGAAAACAACTTCGAAGCTAACATTTTCTTTTACGATGAGGCTCTGGCATTGCGCATGAAGCAGGTCTTTTTGGCCGATCAGGAATCGTGTGAGCTTGTAGACAGGCTGACTGACTTGAAGCGTCGGCCGTTCTTGAACAGACTTTGGGAGTCGCTGGTGCGCCTGCTTTCTCCGCTTCTTTGATGCCGATTCCCTTCGTAAGCGATTACATGTCTTTGGATTGGAATATGGTAAAATTGACGCTGCCGTAGTGTCTATGTTCGACATATTGCGGCAATGTGCTAAAATCATTCTTCTTTCCGTGCTCGAATACGAACACACCGTTTGGCTTCAGCAGGTCATATTGCAGAACAAGTGCGGGAATCTTCTCCAGTTCGGGTAAGGTGTATGGAGGGTCAGCGAAGATGAAATCGAACCGTTGATGGCAATTTTTCAAGAAACGAAACACGTCCCCTCGAATCAAAACGTTCTTCTCCGTTCCTAATTTCTGCATGCAATGGCGAATCAAGTTGGCGTGGTCGCGGTCGGCTTCCACGCTCACTACCTGGTCACACCCGCGCGACAACAGTTCCATGGAGATGCTTCCTGTGCCTGCAAAGAGGTCCAAAGCCATGGCTCCATCAAAGTCAATGTAGCCGTTCAGCACGTTGAAGATGCTCTCTTTGGCATAGTCTGTCGTGGGTCTGGCTTTGAATGTGTGGGGTATGTCGAAGTGTCTTCCCTTGTATAAGCCTGTGATGATGCGCATTATTTTCCTTTCAAAAAGAGGGTGATGAGGTCGAACGTGATTCCTTTGATGTTGATGATGGGGGCACGGTTGAACTCTGCTGCGGGATTGATGTAATACACTTTTTGCAAATAGCGGCGCAGGTTGTCGGTCAACCATTCGCGTTCGGGAACGTCGCCCGCTACATGCAGCTCGTCTTTCTCGGTGTCCAGAGCCAGCAACTTCCATGCATACAGCAGAAAGTAGATGGCATCTTGCGCGCTTGCCGCATTGAACGTGTTGCAAAACTTGAAGCGGTTGTGCTGAAAACAGAACACGTCTACCTTCTTGTCATGAAAGTATGCGTACAGTTTTTGGTACGCTCCCGTGAAACTTCGCTTATGTAGATAGCTCCAAACCGGCTGCAACATGGGGTGGAAGCGCACGTCGTTGAAGTGGTCTGTGATAACCAATTTCAGGTCTTTGTTCATGGAAAACGCAGCCACAGCGTTGAGATTGGGCAGGATGGCGTGCAACACCGTGCTGTCGTCATGCCCGATGAAGGTGTGATGGTAAAGTGGTTCGATGGCACTTTCATCAAATTCGTCAATGGGAATCATCAGAACGGGCGAGTCGACCATCACCTGTGCCCGCTGATAGCCATACGAGAGCAGGTCGCTTTCTTCAAAGGCTTCGCGTAAGTTGGCAGCCAACGAAATGCCACTCTTGAGGATGTAAGGCTCGAAAGCCAATTGGCTCTCCGTGCAATTGTCTATCACGGAGAAACTCAAGGAGTGCTGACTGACCCTGAAAGTCAGCCTTGCCCTCTTTCGTTGTATGTCATTCCCAGTTTCCGGCATTGTCGTTTGATGTGTTGAGATCTCCGATCTTCAGTCCGGGAAAGCGTCCCGCCGCGTTCTCGTCGTCTATCAGTTGTTGGATGGCTTGTTTGTCCAATCCCTGTAAAAAGTCAGCATGATAGGCCCTGCATTCCATCAATGGCAGCTGTCGTCCCGACTTAGTGAGCTGCATGGTGGCTTCTATCTCGAACTGTTTGCGGTTGGTATGCGGGACAAACCGCAAGGAGTCGGTCAGCAAGCCCCGACGTATCAGGCTGTCGAAGCTGGCGGTGTAGCCCCCCGTGGCCATGCGGTATCTCTCTTCGGCCAAGCGTATTTGCACCAAATGGCGCTTCACTTCTGTTTCACGCTCTGTCTGTTGATGCTTGAAGTGGATGGGACCGTAGATGCTCATGACGCACAGCACGGCCAGAAGCAAGACGCAGCAGGCTAAAAGATAATTATGCTTTACTTTGACTTTCATGACCGATTTTTGTTGTATCTTTGTGCGTATGGCGAACCATCTTACACTTGCAAAAGTACAAAATAGTTTCCAATAAACCGACAAATCGGTGAAATTCTCATTCTATCTCTTTCTGAACACATGCTCACAGACGAACTCATCTTCCAAATCAAACGACAATTCGCGCTGGAACCCACAGCCGAACAGGCCGACGCTCTGCGCACCTTTGCCTGTTTCATGATGGATGACGACCCACATGCGGTGATGATTTTGCGGGGTAGTGCAGGCACCGGGAAGACCTCTTTGGCTGCGGCTATCGTGCAAACCATGGTGACACTGGGACAAAAGGTGATGCTCTTGGCACCTACCGGACGCGCCGCAAAGGTGTTTGCCATGAACAGCACGCACCCTGCTTACACCATTCATCACCAGATATACCGACAGAAAACATTCGAGGGCGATGGTGGCGTGTTCAATCTCAACTACAACCGGCATGCCGACACGCTGTTCTTGGTCGACGAATGTTCGATGATTTCCAACCGCGGCATGCCCGACTCGTCGTTCGGAAGCGGATGTCTGTTGGACGATTTGGTGCAGTTTGTCTACGGTGGGCACAACTGTAAGATGGTGCTCATCGGTGATCAGGCGCAGTTGCCGCCTGTCGGTGAGGCCGAGTCTCCGGCGCTGAACGCCGACTTCCTGCAAGGATATGGACTGAAAACCTACGAGTGCACGCTCAGCGAGGTGCTGCGGCAGAGCCGACAGAGCGGCATACTGTACAATGCAACGCTCATCAGGCAGATGATCACCCGTGACGAGTTGACCGAATTACCCCAGATTCATTTCCATGGATTCGCTGACATCAAGATGGTGCCGGGTGATGAATTGATTGAGACGCTCAATGACAGTTACACGGAAGTGGGCATGGACGAAACCATCGTCGTGACGAGAAGTAACAAGCGGGCCAACATCTATAACCGCGGCATCCGTAACACTATTCTGGACAGAGAGGAGGAATTAAGCTCCGGCGACTGGCTCATGGTGGTGCGGAACAATTATTTTTGGTTGCAACAAGCCTCCGAATCATCGGTGAACGATGCGCCGCTTGCGAGTGAGGCCACGGCCTCTTCGGCCATGCGAGAGACGGAGAAAGATGGAAGCGGCACCAACGGAATCTCCTTTTTGGCCAATGGCGACCGTGCCTTGGTGCAGCGGGTGAGGAACGTGCGCGAAGTGTATGGCTTTCGTTTTGCTGATGTTTGGCTGCAATTCCCCGACTACGACCGATACGAATTGCACGCGACGGTCGTGCTGGACAGTCTTAACACGGAGGCGCCGGCGTTGACGCAAGCGCAAAACGAACGGTTGTTTCAGGAGGTGATGGCCGACTATGCCGACATTCCCTTGAAGCGGGAACGGCTCAAAAAGATGAGGCAAGACAAGTTGTTGAACGCCATTCAGGTGAAATATGCGTACGCCATCACCTGCCATAAGGCGCAAGGTGGGCAGTGGGCGCATGTCTATCTGGATCAAGGCTATATGACCGACGACATGCTCACGCCCGACTATGTGCATTGGTTGTACACCGCTTTCACCCGTGCCACCGAGCGTTTGTATTTGGTCAATTGGCCTAAAACGCAAACGCACGATGGGGATGATTGAGCGAGGGCAGCCATTAAAAACCACCCACAGCCCCGCTTATTGCCTTTTGTAGACCACGGGATCGTCCGTGACATCGTCACTTCCTACACTCACCTGTGTCATGAGGCCCTTTTCTTCGTCCACCTTTAAAACAACGACATACGCTGGCTGTCGGTCTTTGGCGGGCATCGTGATTCTCAATACCGGCTTTTGATATGTGTAGGTGGCGGTCTGTGTCACCTCTTGCCGGTGCTGTCGTCTGTTTGTTTCTACGCTGTTTTCTTTTTCGTATCTCTCTTCACTGCCCGAAGTGACAAACACCTCGCGGGCGGATGCGAACGCCAAACTTCCCCAGTGCTTCACATATTTGGAATGACTGGATGGCACTAAGCGTTCGTAACTCCATTTTGTATTTATCAACTTGTTTGCTGTTAGGCTCTCAAAATCTTTGTCCTGCTTGTCGCACGAAGCGAGCATGAAGACCATCGCACAAAGCGTCAACGTTATCGATAACAATCTTTTATTCATTTTCTTACTTGTTTTATGGTTTAAAATGAGGGTGCAAAGATAGAATAAAAGAATAAATTTTAAGCTGATTTGTTGCAAAAAATAACCATTTTGCAAGAAATGAAACTGCATCAAGCCCATAACGTGTGCCGGAGTGCTGTTGGAAGAATAGTCAAACAGTGTGTTTATGCGCATCATCGCACACGCAATCTCACTGAAAGATTTATGTGAATTTTCTTGACAACGAATCTCTTCATATTTGAAGAATGTACGACCAACCAGGTGTCTTGTTGCAAATACGCTCAAAATGAGAAGGATTTGTATGTTGTTGATGTATACGTCTTTATGTTAATATCTGTTCGCTGCATGCCTACTTTTGCCGCTTTTATTCGTGAAAAGCATTGAGTTAAGGGTGCAATAGGTATGCTTTTGCGCTGTAAACCCATGTTGATTGCGTGTCAAAGGGATGCTTCTAAGCGAGCAAAGTCAATGCATTATGGCTGAAATTCGCTTTTTCTTGCCAACTTAACTCCTGTCTTGCATCCTGTTTGCCTATCATTTTTCTCCAGATTGAAAGTTTCTATGTGCCGTTTTTTGGGCGATAATTGGTAAAAGTACATAACAACCTTGGCGGCATCCTACTCGCATTGTTTGAATGGATAGGTTGGCCATGCGTGCACAAAGCATGAAAAATAGTTCACGAGTCATGTTTTTTTGCATACCTTTGTGGTGCAAATCACATTCATGTGCGGATGAAAGCGGAGGACAGCATGGCTGATCACCCTCTTCTCACACACAATTATTTTTCATTCATGAAGCTCAGTGGCATTCTTTTTCTGGTGGTTCCCTTGCTGGGAAGTGCTTATTGTGACAAGGCCTGCGGTGGCTTGCGGAAAGACAAGGTGCGGTGGCGGTTCGCAACAAGTGGTATTGGTATTTGGGGTGGAATGTTCAGCATTGGCACCCAATCCGAATATTTGGCAGCAGCTTTGACACCCACGGCGGCAGTAAATTATTGTCAACATGAATGATAGGTTTATGATTGATGAGGCCTGGTTGCATGCGTCTTTTGACACTTTCAACCGCTTGTATTTCAACAATGCGTTGCCTCGCCCCCGACTTTCGTTGTCGCAGTCGCGCACGAGACTCGGCAGCATGTCGTGCAAGCACAAGCTTACCTGGAAAGGTTACAGGCCCTATCATTTTGCCATTCACGTCAGTACCTATTATGATCAGACTGAACGGCAATATCAGAATGTGCTGTTGCATGAGATGATTCATTATTATATCGCCTACAAAGGCATTGTGGACACCTCGCCACATGGTAAGGTTTTTCGTCAGATGATGAAAAACTTGAATGAAAAGTATGGTTGGAAAATCAGCGTCAGCTCTCGGATGAGTGAGACAAAGTCTGTCTGCGTGCAATCATCAGCCACGCCGCGGCTCATCCTCTTGCTCGAGGTGCGGGGACGGGGACATTTCGTTTCGGTTGTCAACCCCAAGTATGCGGCTGTGATGGAACACAAGATTCAGCGGCTGGCAGAAGTGAAACAGCACGCATGGTACCAGTCTGCTGATGCTTATTTTGACAGCTTTCCGGTGGTAAGGAGCCTTCGGGGCAGGAGGATAACGGCGGAAACGAGAAACGAACTCATCGCCAAACTTACACCTCTGAAGGAAGTTTGACTTGTTTTGTCGTTTTCCTTTTTGTGTTACTCACGCAGTTTGTACCACGCACCGTGGTTGTGTTTGGTTTGTTGTTCTTTCATTCAAGGGCGGTTCTATAAATTAGCTTTGTCAGATTGTGAGACTGTTTTTGAGGTCAATTTGTTGGTGAGTGAAGGAGTATAGCGAGCTATACGACTGAATGAACCAGCAAATTGAACCAAAAAGAGTCCACAAGATGACAAAACGTAAAAGAGACTTACATAAAAAAACTTTACGGTGATAATTTATAGAACCGCCCTCAAAATAAGAAAACAGACCCATCCCGCACCGATGAATCGGTGGAAGGGATGGGTCTGTTGAATGTGTTATGAGGAATTATCTCTTGACAATCTTCAACACAGCAGGACTCTTGTCGCACATCCCCCTTACGATGTACATGCCCGTAGGCAGTGCTTGGAGGGATAGGTGAGCGTTGGGATGCTTTTGTATCATCACTTTTGTACCAAAGGTGTCAGTCCTGCATGTGGACAAACCATGTCAATTCCTGACTTATTTTTTCAACATTTCCTCAACGGCCCGTTTCAGTTGGCGGTCGTTGCCATTGATGTAATCTTCCGGAGTGTTGTAAACTTCGATGTCAGGATTGAGTTGTGTGTTCTCACTATAATGTCCATGCATGTCCAAGCAGCCTACTTGAGGAATGCCGAAGACCATGGTTGGGTCGAGAAGTGTCTCCCACCAAACCGCTGTCATGGTGCCGGCAACAGGCGTACCGATCAGCTTACCAATGCCCAACTCTTTGTACACGAACGGGAATCCGTGTCCATTACTGTAGTCATCTTCGCACACCATGACACACGAAGGCTTGGTCCATTTGTTCCAAGGGTCTTTGCCAATGAACTGTCCACGTGGGACAAAACTCTGATATTGCTTGCCAGAGAGCAGCGTGCACAAGTCATCGTGCAGCCAGCCGCCACCATTGTGTCGCTCGTCTACAATCACTGCCTCGCGATTTCTGTTCTTATCACTCAGCAATTCATGGAACACAGTGCGGAAACTCTCACTATCCATGGCCTTGACGTGTACGTATGCCAACCGTCCATGCGACAGACTGTCTACCAATTGGCGATTCCTGTCCACCCATCGTCTGTACAGCAATTCGTCTTGATAGCCCTTGCTGATGGCCTTCACCGTTACGTCGAAACGCTTTTTGGTGGCGGGATTGTACACCGATACCCTGACATTACGACCCGACTTACCATCCAAGAGATAGTTGTAATCCTTGTTTTTCAGGATTGAATCACCGTCAATCTTCTCGATGATGCACCCTTTCGTCACGCCAGTGTTCTTCACTGCAAACGGGCCTCGCTTGATAACTTCTTCTACTTTCAGTCCATCGCCATCGTATGTCTCATCGAAGAACAGTCCCAAGGTTGCGGTGCTAAGGTTGGCTCCACCAGCAAAATAGCGGGCACCCGTGTGTGATGCGTTCAGTTCGCCCAACATTTCGCTCAGCATTTCACTGAAGTCATAGTTGTTGTTGATATAAGGTAAGAACCGTGCATAACTCTTTTTGTAGCCTTCCCAGTCAACACCGTGCAAGTCAACCTTATAAAATTTATCCTTCACCTGTTGCCATACATGGTTGAACATGTACTCCCTTTCCTGGTAAGGCTTGTAGTTGAAGCGTGCTTCAAAATCGACATTCTTCGAAGAGTTGCCGCCTATATCTATCTTCTTGATACCTCCTCCAGAGCATAGGTACAGATTCTTGAAGTCTTTGTCCGCCAGCATACCGCCGCCTCCAACACCTTTCAACACAATTTTTGTACTCTTATCTTGTAGATCATGCTTCCATAAGTCGTAACCACCCTCAAAGGCTGCCTGATAATAGAGGGCGTTTCCGTCGTTGCTCAGCACGGCATCACCCAATCGGCATGAGTTGACAGTGAGCCTAAGCACACGGTCGCGGCAGTTGTCCAAGTCCAGTTTGACAGGCTCTTCCTTCTTTTCTTTCTTCTTCACCGTCACGTCTATCGTCTTTGGCTCTTCGGCTTTCTTCTTTTCTTTCTCTGCTTCATCGAGGAGACTCTTTTCCTCTTTCGTCATCTTGAACTTCTCATATTCGTCCAAGTCGAAGAACATGATGTACACATCGTCCTCGGTTCCCCAACTTCCATGACTGCGATAGCCAGCCCGGTCACTTTGGAAGATGATGGCTTTTCCGCCCAATACCCATTTTCCATTGCCGTCGTTGTAGCCACTTTGCGTAAGGTTGTAAATGGGCTTTTTACCTTCTGCGTCAATCAGGGCGATGTCTCGGTTGTTCCATCCTCCTGTTCCGATATAGTTGGAGATGAGCCATTTGCTGTCTGGACTCCATTCAAACCAAATATCTCCGTCGCTATAAGAGTAAACATATTTGCCGTCCATCACGGTTCTTACTTTCTTGCTCTTTACATCAAGCACCTTGAGCGTACCCCTGTTCTCAAAGAAAGCAATGCTTTTCCCATCAGGACTGTATTGCGGTTGGAAAGAGGTATAAGCCGAATGGATGAGGCGTTCTTCCTGTAAGTCGGTGGCATACGCGAATTGTTTCTCCGCTTTATTCTTCATGGTTGTTTGGTAAATTTGCCACAACCCTTCCCGTTCCGACGCGTATACAATAGCGAGACCGTCTGGTGAGAACCCAATTGAACGCTCTTGTTCGGGCGTATCGGTAATCTGTTTGGTGGTTTTGTATTCGATGTTGGTTACATACACGTCACCGTGTAACACGAATCCTATTTCCTTTCCGTTGGGTGAAAGAGCAATCTCTGTAGCTCCCCACGAGTTGATTTGACGTCTTAGGTCGATGTCATTGCGGTCGGCAGTGATGCTCACGTTTACTTTTTGCGGTGCAGCAGACCCCATTTGCGTGTATATCTCACCGTCGTAACTGTAACAAATCCGCCCATTTCCCGCCACGGATAGATAGCGCACAGGGTGTTTGGTGTGGTGAGTAATTTGTGTTTTGTCAGCTCCCGAAATGCCTCGCTTGTACACATTGAACGTTCCATCATCCTCACTGAGGTAGTAAAAAGAGGTGCCGTCGGGTGCCCAGCGTGGTGTGCGATCCTCACCATTGAAGGTAGTAAGTTTGGTAAACTTGCCATTTTGGTTGAGCCATATATCCCTTGTGATGGGCGAGCGGTGATGTTTGCGGAAGGCATCCTCGTATCCTTTCTTGTCATGATACAATATCTCACCCTTTTGGTTGATGCTCAAATCCTCCATGTTCACAACAGAGAAGAGCTTTGGGCGGTCGCCTTTCAAGTTTACCTCGTACACTTGTGGGAACTGACTGCTGGCAAAAAAGATGGATTTTGCTGTTGGCATGATAGCTGCACTGAACAGGATGTGTTCGTTGTCACGCCATGCAATGGGCGTTTCGTTGGTGCTTCGGGTGGTTAGTCGTTTGGGTTCGCCACCGAATTTGTTCATTACATAGATATCCAAGCTACCTTCACGGCTCGATGCGAAGGCAATCTTCTTGCCGTCAGGACTCCAAATGGGGTAGGAATCGTATGCTGCATTCGAGGTGAGTTGTCGTGCCTGACCGCCCGAAGCGGGTACGGTGAACACGTCGCCCTTATACGAAAACGCGATGGTTTGACCATCGGGAGAGATTGAAGTGTGTCTCATCCATAACGGATGGGGTTGGGCTGCCACCGACAGAGATAATGTGAGGGCAGTCAGAATAAGCACTCTTCTCATAAATATTGTGTGTTTGTTGTTTAAAATGTTCATTCTTTAACGGTGCTGTCAGTCCCATTTGGATTTGCCACAAAGTTTGCGTAAGCGATTGACCACCGCCTCTTTGATGCGTTTGATGTTGCCTTTACGCAAGTTGATGAACAGCTCTTCTACCGATCGTCCTATCTTGAGCCAAGGATGTCCCCAGCCCATGATGCGGAACATGCGGTGCTTGTAGCCCACATTCTCAATGACATATCGTGGGTGTTTCAGCGGAAACGACAGTTCGTGGCGTTGCATGGTGAAGATACCTCGAATGGCTTTGGGTAAATCGTCGTTGCTCCCACTGAGGTGAACACCGTCTTCGGTAGCTCCAGCATTGCTGATCATGTTCACTCGTGGAACGATGCAGAGTTGTGAATGGAAGAAGATGGCTGCATGAAAAATCGTTTCGTAATACGCTTTCCCCACCGAACGGTGATACTCGCAAAACTCAATAAAGTCGCTTTGGTATTTCCTTTCTTTAATAAGAGCTTCCAACTGCTGCCGATTGTACTTGTCGTCAAGGAACGAATATGTAGCGTCCCATTTGTCAACTACCCGTTTCCACGATGCCCAACCACTAATGCTAAAGGTGGTGGTGAAGAAATAATCATCGGGAATCCCCTGTGTTTCTTCATCGTAGTTCATGCCCGCAATCATGCCGATGCGCTCATCATGTGCATATCTGTCAAGCAATTCTTTGCAAAAAGGGAAGAACGAGAGGGCAGGCACGTTGTCATCTTCCAAGACAATGCACTTGTCTTCATGGCTGAATGCCCACTTTTGGGAGAGATATTCGGAAGGGTCGCAGCCCCTGTTCACCTCTTGGTAGTTGCGATGTACCTCACATTCCCAGTCAATCTGCTCATCGTCGAGCAGCTTTCGGCACGCTTCCATGCGTGGCAAGTCACTGTCGTTGCGTGGTCCATCCTGATACAGATACAACTTGCTTGGGCGAGCAAGTTTGATTTGTTCAAACAGGTTGCCCAGTTCCTTGGGACGATTAAAGAAGAGTATCAGTACCGCCACGTCTGTTTTTGCAGGCTGTTTCATGTCCTATCAATGTTTGTTGGTTTCGTTATTGTATATTTCAATGCTGCCTGTATGAGGCTTCAGTTGACTTAAATCGGGCAGCTTCATATAGTCGCCATAAATGTGTCGCAACATGCGGTCGCTGTCATGGGGAGCCATGAACGGACGATTTTCAAACACAATGGTTGTCAATGGGAATATATCCTCTTTGTATCGGGGATTGTGAAACGGAATACCAAGTCCGCTGGTGATGGTTTTTGCGCCCGTGATGCGATTCACCAAGCGCAGTAATGGGTAGATAAATCTTACATTCCACGCATACAGTCGTTTCACTTTTTTCATGCACTCCTCATCGCTTCCCTTGTAGGTACGCATGAGTTTATACGCATGACCGAAGGAAAGTTCCGAGAGCTTGTGTGTCCACATGTGTTGCTTCTCCAAAGGAAAGATGTCTATATAGATGCCACGATGCTTAAAAAAACGGTCGTAGTTGGGCTTCTCTTCGATATAGGAACAGCGGTCGCGCACCTTTGCGTAATGGTAACAATAATTTGGGTCGGTGCAATGGGCTTGCAATGCCAAATCTTCGGGCAGTTCGTGAGGTAGTATTTCCAAAAGTCGCTCGTAGTCTGAGCGCATCATCTCAATGTCCAAGTCATCATCCCAGGGGATAAAACCGCCATGACGAACGGCACCTATCAATGTTCCACTGCTGAGCCAATACCGAATGTTGTGGCGTTGGCATATCTTGTCAACCTCGACAAGGATGTGCAGCATGCGCATTTGTTGGCGGCGCAGCAACGAGCCGTCAGGATTATATCGTTGGCGCAGTTCCTCGTGTGGTATGAGTGGTGTGTTCATGACTGCTGTTTTATTTTATCGGCTACACAAAAAAATAATCGTCTTATAACCAAAATTTATCATCTAATTTGTGTTGAATAAAACTTTTACAGTTGATATTTCTTTCTAATATCATGTCGTATAAGTGAGAAGCAAATAATGCATCGTGTAAACCAATACCTATATTATAGCATAAAATCCGCTCATCGTCGGTTTGACGACCAGGTGCTTGTCCCAATAAAACACGACTTAATTCTTCGAAATGCTTAAACCGAGTAAAATACTTAAAGCCTTGTATATGTCCTTTGTCATCTCCAAAGACTTTATCGAAAAACAAGTCACAATTTTGAAATCCACGAGTATGAACAGGTATCAATAACATACCAGGCTTAAAGTACTCACTGTTTGTGCAGAATAACTCTGTAGCTGATGTTACACAAGAAATCAACACATCTGCATGTCTTATTAGCTCATCAATATCATTAACTACCTCAAAGGAAACATTTTCAAACGCTTCAAAGCGCTTAATGAATAAATCAGCTTGGTTTTTATATTTCAACAATCTAAACGTAACATGCTCCGGCGCAGTAATGTTCCTACTATCAAGCAAACACAAAGCTACAGCGCGAGCAGTATTGCCTAACCCCATTATAGAATAAGTATCTGTATGAGATTTCTTGAACAATTGTATTGCCAGTGAAGCAACGGCACCCGTTCGCATCGTTGTAATCCAATCGCCATCAAGGATGGCAAGCAATTGCCCTGTTCTACTATCGTAAAGCAATATGTCGCTGGCTAAAGAAGGAACTTGTCCTGCGATACGACGAACTTCTTTTACTGCAAAGCGACCTATTTTGGGAGGTAGCAGAGCGGGCATGGTATTAAAAAAATCATTGCCTTGAGGATGCAAACTTATCTTAGGTGAAAGTTGTGCATCATATTTCATAAGAAATGAACTCTTTATCCACTCTACACAAGTGTGGGGAGTTACTCCCAACTGTAAAATTTGTTCATGCTGAACAATAAGAACTTGATTTTCTATCATTTATTTATTTTTTGAAAACAGATGAAGGTAAGTGTATAATAGCGTGTTCAATCTATCAATACAAAATTATCTATTTCTTTGAGAAATCACAGTATCTATATTTTTGCAATTTGCTGATTTTGTAGGGATAGCAAGGCTGCTACAAAATAGTCGTTGTCCGCTTGGTTGCGGATAGAGATGCGAATATAGTTCAATCCTTTGAGTGATGTCTTGCTGTTGCAATCTTTTATCATGATGTCAAAGCGTGCCAACAGCTGTTTGGTCAGCTCGGCTGCAGTATAAGGCGGTTTTACCTCACAACAGAAGTAGTTGGCTTGGGTTGGCAGAACACGCAAAAAGTGTATCTCCTTCAAGCGTAGGGCAAAGCGATTGCGCTCGTCAATAAATTGCTGACATGCCTTTTCGTATTGCGCTTGATATTTATTGTATATCTGCATGAAGAATTCGGCAAACGAGTTGATATTCCATATTGACACGTCTTTCTTGATGCGAGCAATGGTTTCTCGTTGTGAGGTAGCCAAGATGCCCAACCGAAGTCCAGGAACACCGTACGATTTTGAAATGCTTTTCATGACCAACAGGTTAGGATAGGCTTCCAATGTCTCATCACAGAGAAGTGAGTTGTGTAGAAAATCATCACTAAAGTCTACAAACGACTCGTCAACCACTAACTGTATATTTCGCTCCTTGCACCATGCTGCCAGTCTCACAACATCGGCTTTGGGTATGAAGTTGCCCGAGGGATTGTCCGGATTGATGAGCAACAGCATGTCTATGGACTTGTCTTTGTAGAAATTCATCAAGTCGTTGGCAGTATATCGCAGTGTGTCCAAGGGCGGAACAAACGCCACCATCTGCTCTTTTTGCAGTCGATGCGGATATTCCTCGAACGTGGGGAATACCATGCCCACATTACCTTTAACGTTCTCCATGAGGCTCTTGATGAGTTCTGCTGCTCCGTTGCCCACCACCATGTATTCTTGTTTGATGCCAAAACACTTGCCTGCCAACAGCGAGTTGACGTACATACCCGAAGGATATTCGGTCAACAGGGTGTCAAAGTTGGCTTTCATCTCGGCTTTCATCTGCTCACAAGGAAAGTAGGGGTTTACCAAATAGCAGTAGTCCAGCATCTTTGGAAAACGCCAATGCCCACCATAGCGATAGTTATACCGCTTGAGCATCTCGTCGTCTTTAGCAAAAATGGTTTCTGCAATGTCCAAATCTTGCACGTCGTCTATCTCGTACCACTTCTCATTACCAATGTCAAGTGCCTTGAGGTTGGTTTTGTCCAAGAGCGTAATCACGCGCAATACCTGTTCGTAATATTCGTTGTTGCCCAAAGCCTTACAGTAGGCATCGAGAAAAGGAACGTACTGATTTTTAGAAAATTCCTTGCTAAACTTGTAAATGTTGACGGTTTTATAATACGATGCCACTTCGTTGTAGTTGAAAGCCTTTTTAGGAATAAAGTTCACGATGTTGCCATCTTGGTCAATGCGCACCATGGTACCGTCCATCCATGTCTCGTATTTTGCCACCAGTGCAATGTTGGGACGCTCGTTATCTACCAGCATCTTGAACAACCGGTCAGAGAAGATAAGGTCTGACTCTATTAAAATGGTTTCATCTTCCTGCATCTGCTCCTTTACCAGCGACAACGAGTAAATGTTATTGGTGCGGTCGTAAATGGGATTGTTAACAAACTCTATTTTCAGTTTGTCGTCGTATCTGTGGTCAAGATATTTTATAAGTTCTTGTCCCTTGTATCCCACTACAATGATAACCCGTTGCAGGTTGAGCTGCGATAGTTGGGTAAGTACCCTGTCAATGAGTTTTACTCCATTAACGGACACCATACATTTGGTGTTGTTTTTAGTGTAAGCACCTAAACGTCGACCCATACCTGCGGCTAAGATAATGGCTTGCATGTGTTATATGTTTTTTGTTTTGATTTTCTATAATGCGCAAATATACATAAAATAATGGACTAAGTGGATTGCTTTAGTGCTTTTTCTTCCATTTTGAAAGAATGGCAGTTTGGCATTCGCAGAGTATCTCAGCTTTGGCAACGCGCATGATAACGTAATACAAAACAGCTGCCATTATCACCCTGACGACTAATAACGGAAGTAGATGAGTGATGCCCAACGTGGCGTAGTAGGTCACAACCATCACCACAGACGCACTGACTGCAAAGGGTAACACATCCTTAAAAAACTGAGGAAGCGTATATCCCGTGGACTTTCTCACGAAGTAGAACCACACAAAAAGCCAACTCACGTTGAGGCATACATAGGCAATAACCATGTTGCGGATGCCGTATGGCCAGAGCAATAGCATGAGGACGATTTGTAATATGCCCAAGGTAACGGTGCAACCAAGGTAAACATTGGCTTTTCCCTTGCTGATGATGAGGTTCGACATCAATGTGATGAGGGGAAAAATAGCCCCACTCACGCACAACAGACGAAGGAGTTGGGCACTGGGAAGCCATTTCTCGGTAATGGTAAGCACGATGAATTCGCGCGATACCAGTCCCAGTCCCAACAAGAGGGGGAAACTGAGAAATGCCGAAAAGCGCATCATCTTGCGAAAGGCGTGCAGCTGTCGGTCGGCCTCGTTCTTCAGTTCAACGAGTACAGGTTGTGCCACTTGGTTCACTATGCTCTGCACCAACTGAAATCCCTTGCTGTCCCATTGGTAGGCTTGGTTGTATTGTCCCACGTCGTGTTTGGTGTATAACCTGCCTAACAGAATGTTCAGCACGTTGTTGTTGACTTGGGTGATGAGCGTGGTGAGTAGGATTTTGAATGAGAACTTGAACATTCGTCTCACGGGAGCAAACGAAATATGGTGTACGGAGGGTCGCCAAGGCGAATAATGCCAATAGAGGAGGGTGCACAGCAGGATGTACACCAAACTCTGAGTGGCTAATGACCAATAATGAAAACCGCCCCACGCCATCAATACTCCCGTGACGCTCGACAACAATACGGCTACGATGTTGGCTTTGGCTTGTTGCTTGGCGTGTAAATTCTTGAACAGCCATGCCGATTGGGCGGTGCCGAACGAGGCGAAGAGGATGCCTAAAAAACTGTATCGGCACAAGGATGTCAGGGCTGGTGTGTCGTAGAAAGAGGCTATCAGAGGAGCGGATAGGAACAAAAGGATGTACAAGGTGCCGCCAACCAAGATGTTGAACCAAAATACAGCGTTGTAGTCATCGTGGGTAGGGGATTTCATATTGGTGATGGCTACCGTGAACCCACTGTTTTGAAGGGCAATGGCAACCAACTGAAAAATGGCTATCATCGCCATCATGCCATAGTCTTCGTCGGACAGGATGCGACCCAGCATGATGCCAAATACAACGCCAACCAACTGCAGGGTGATGTTGCTCATCGCCCCCCAAAATATACCTTTTTCCGTTTTCTCTTTGAGTGTCTCTGTCATCCGCAAGGAATTTGGTTACAAAAATACTTGTTTTTAAGGAGAAGTACAAGTTTTTCCTTTTATAAGGTCGTGTCGTCACACTTCTTTCATTTGTTTTGAGCAGGTTGTTTAGTTGTAAGAATATGATTTCTGTGGCAACGGAGTTTCACGGAATTTCACTGCCTATCCGTGTCGTTCCGTGTCATTCCGATGCAATGAAAAATCGTCTTAAAAAATCTGAAATATATTGACAGTCGCTCTCTAAATACGGGCATATTTGTAACGAGATGGATACTTGCTCGTAAATACGCTAAAAATAGGAATGCTTGATACTCAACGCGTTATGAAAATCTTGGTGTTATTCGGTCATAAAAATGGTTTGAAATGACCGTGAAAACCATGATTTTGCGTTGGAAAAAGAAGGGTTTGGGCGTGTTATTGCGTTGATATTGGCGAGTTAACTCAATGGGTTAATCAATCAAAGTCATGTTTGTTGCCCTGTTAAGGGTTCAGAACACCCTAAAAATGCCCTGTGTTTTTCCTATTTGTGAGGTACCGGAAGTGTTAAAATCAGGGAAGAAAAGCGGACAAAACACGTTTTTCCCGACTTTTCAGCGGTTCTCCTTGCCGTGTTGAACCGTGCTTGTCGGCCGTGGTGCTGCAGCCGTTCCATACTGGTGGGGCAAGGCCCGCAGTTTCTTGGTGAGCTGGCTTTTGGCAGTCCTTACGGCTTGTTCCGAGCAGCATAAAGCCTTGGCTTTCTCGCTGTCGGGCATGTCGTTGCGCTCCATGATGCAGAAGAAGGTTTCTTTGGGTGTCAGTGCCAGAGACCGGTTGTTGAGCAGTTCGGCCAGCTCGGCGTCGACATGTGGCATGATGCTGTTCACGGCGGCCTGTTCTTTCTCGCCATACTGGCTGATGTCGCCATCGCGCAGGATGGCGTCCAGCACGTCGATGCCCAGCTTGGCCTGTGCCACCGACTCGTAATTGCGGTCTGCCTGCATGGCCGGGGGCAGCTTTCGTTTCAGTTGCTCCAACTCTTTCAGCCGGCTGTCCGTCGCCTGTTTCATCTCTTCTATCGTGAGGTTCCTGGCCGAGAGCTGCGTGTGCAGCTCATCTTTGAAGTCGGCTATCTGCTCTTGGAACTGCTTATATAAAAGTCGGTTGCGCCGGTAGTCCCAATAGGATAGTATGAAAAGCAGCAGCAAGAGGGCGATGATGACTACCGAGTAGCGGTACCGTTGGCGGGCGCGGTTCAGTTGCAGCACGGCGTTGTCGTAGTCGTTTTTCACTTTGATGATGTCGGTGCGCGCCTTGCTTGAGTAGAGCGAGTCGTCGAACGCTTTGAGGCGCAGCATCGATTCGTATGCCTTGCGGTAGTCGCCGCGCGTCTCGTGCAAGTGTGTCTCGGCGAGCAGTCGGTTGTACGCCATGGTGGAGTTGCTCTTTTTCGACATCATCGACATGACGAGCCTTACCTTCTCGGGCTGGTCTTGCCGAGTATAGATTTGGCTGAGCAGCGTGAGCGCGTTGCCGAGGGCCGTCGAGTCTTGCGCCAGCATGAACGCCTGGTAGGCGTGATGCTCGGCAGGTGCGAGCGAGTCGCGCAGCAGGTCGTAGTGCGCCAGGTGCTTTTGAATGACCGACTGCAGTCCTCTGCCGACCTTGTGGTAATACGTCATGGCTGTTTTGGTGGCGATGAGGGCACTGTCGGGCAGGTTCATGTTGAAGAATGTGTTGGCCTTGTTTACGAGAACCTCGACGACATGCTCGGGTTTTCCGTATGTCTTGGCATATTTTAGGGCGCGGTTTTGGTATTGCAGGGCCAGCTCGTTGGCGCCGCTGTTCTCGTTGATCCATCCGATGTATTGGTAAATGTTGAAAATGGTTTTAGCGCTGTCGAGTTCGGGAATCAGTTGCTCGGCTTGCTTCAGTTGCGCCATTGCGGCTTTCAGGTTGTGCCGGTCGATGCACAGCATGGCGCTGTCAACATAGACACGGGCTTGCTGCTCGGGTTCGGGGAGGTGGCTTTTTTTGCTGCTTTGGGTGCAGGCGGCGAGTAAAAGTGTCGTGGAAAGCAGCGTGATGAGTATCTTTTGCATACGGATGTGTCTTGGTCTTTTTTTTTATCATGGCAAAGTTACAAAAAAGAATTCACATTTGTTCTTTGATGTGTCATAAGACACGTCGTGGCTTTCTTAAATTCTTTCCTGTCAGGTGTTTGCTCGTTCAGCGCGCGCCGTGTCTGCCCGGCTGTCCGCAAGGACTGTGTGAAGTTGTGAATGGGCCATGAGATCGGTCTCGCTGTCCGTTGCGGCTAATCGATGGAGCCGCCCTGAAACCCTTGTCGGAGAGATGAGGCGCGTGGCGCATTGGAAACCTTGCATGTGGCAGGTTAGACCATTCGGCATGCGTTATGGCGCACCTGTCAGAATGAAGGTGAAGCAAGCGTGTGGTGTGATGGTCATGGAGAACGCCTGTCCCGCATGTCCGTAGCGGTGATGGGGTGTTGGGTGAAAATCTCAAAAGTGCTGACATAATGACGTGATTTCCGTGTGATGTGATGAAAAATGCGCCAAAATGGCGTAGATTCTTCATTGGTACGTTCCTTGCAGCAATGGTTGGTGAACTCGAAAGAGCAAATAAAAATAAACGATATAAAAATAGGAGGAATTGATTATGTTACCAGTAAGAAACAGAAATTCATGGTTACCCAGCGTGTTTGATGACTTTGTTGACGCAGGTCTTGCACCGCGGTTGAACAGTACGGCACCCGCCATCAACGTGATAGCTCACGATGGTGAATATGTTGTAGAGTTGGCCGCTCCTGGCTTGAAGAAAGACGATTTCAAGGTGAACATCGACAATGACGGAAATCTTACCGTTAAGATGGAGAAGAAGAGCGAAAACAAGAAAGAGGACAAGAAAGCTCACTATTTGCGTAGGGAGTTCAGTTACTCGAGCTTCGAGCAGACTCTGATTTTGCCGGAGGATGTTGACAAGGAGAAGATTTGCGCAAAAATGTCGGATGGCGTCTTGACCGTTACCTTGCCAAAACGTAAGGAAGTAGTGCAGGCATTAGGTAAGCAAATCACCGTTGAGTAATCATTACTATGATGCTCAGATGGAGAAAGCCCCGCAGTCTTAAACGGATTGCGGGGCTTTTGCGTGGGTGCGAATAATGAAGGTTTCTTTTATTTATTAGGTGTAGATGATGTGTAAGTCGGAAATTTGCACTATCTTTGCATAAGATAGGCTGCGCCTCAACAAAGCAAGTAAACTTTCTTTGTATTCGGCTTGCGCTATCTTTGCATAAGATAGGCTGCGCCTCAACAAAGCAAGTAAACTTTCTTTGTATTCGGCTTGCGCTATCTTTGCAAAACAAAAATTATACATAAACAGATAACGATGATTATGGCAAAGAAAGCTTTATTGATGATTCTCGATGGATGGGGAATAGGAGACAAGGGTAGAGGTGACGTGATTTACAATACGCCGACACCTTATTTGGATTATCTGAATGCTACATGTTCGCATTCGCAGTTGCAGGCTTCGGGTGAGAACGTGGGATTGCCCGACGGACAGATGGGTAACTCGGAGGTAGGACACTTGAATATTGGCGCTGGACGCGTGGTGTATCAGGATTTGGTGAAGATTAACAGAGCCTGTAAAGATGGGTCAATACTGCAAAATCCACAAATTGTTTCTGCCTATACGTATGCACAGAAAACGGGAAAGAAGCTCCATTTGATGGGATTGACCAGCACCGGCGGTGTTCACTCTTCTTTGGATCATCTGTATCAGTTGTTGGAAATCTCTAAAAAATACGGCCTTAAGAATACGTTTGTACATTGTTTCATGGACGGACGCGACACAGACCCGAAGAGTGGAGTTGGCTTTATTGAGACTTTGCAGCAAGTTTGTGAAACGAACGATGCGCACATTGCCAGTATCATAGGGCGCTTTTATGCCATGGATCGTGACAAGCGATGGAATCGGGTGAAAGAGGCTTACGACTTGCTGGTAAGTGGTGTGGGCAAGAAAGCGACCGACATGGTGCAGGCCATGCGTGAGAGTTATGCCGAAGAGGTGACCGACGAATTTGTCAAACCCATCACCAACGCTACTGTTCAAGGACAGATAGAAGAGGGTGACGTGGTGATTTTCATCAACTTCCGTAACGACCGTGCCAAAGAACTCACACAGGTGCTGACCCAAACCGATATGCCCGATGAGGGAATGCACACCATCAAGGACTTGCAATATTACACGATGACGCCCTATGACGCCAACTTTAAGAATGTTCATGTGCTGTTCCCGAAGGAAAATGTGGAGATGACATTGGGCGAATACCTAAGCAATCTGGGCAAAAGACAGTTGCATACGGCGGAGACGGAGAAGTATGCGCACGTTACGTTCTTCTTCAATGGAGGACGTGAAGCGCCTTACGAGGGTGAAGATCGTATCTTAGTCAACTCGCCCAAGGTGGCGACTTACGACCTAAAGCCAGAGATGAGTGCCTACGAAGTGAAAGACAAACTGGTGGATGCCATTGGTACTCAGCAGTACGATTTCATCGTGGTGAACTTTGCCAACGGTGACATGGTGGGACATACGGGTGTATATAACGCCATCGCCAAGGCGGTTTGGGCCATCGACCATTGTGTGAAAGAGGTGATAGAGGCTGCCAAAGCCAACGATTATGAGGCTATCATCATTGCCGACCACGGTAATGCTGACCATGCAATCAATGAGGACGGCACGCCTAACACGGCACACTCGCTCAATCCGGTACCGTTTATTTATGTGACAAACAACAACAGTGCCACCGTGAAGGACGGAAGATTGGCTGACGTTGCACCGTCTATATTGCACATCATGGGCTTGGAACAGCCGGAAGCCATGACAGGTGAAAATCTGATAACCGACTGATTATTGATTTTTTAAGCACATAAGAGCGCCAGAATTGAACCACTTGTTGGTTCAATTCTCGTCTCTTTTGAATATGGCGGTCAAGCGGTATCAATCTTGAGAATATGGAAGTACAGATAGAAGAAAGTTGGAAAGCGCATTTGCAGCAAGAGTTTGACAAACCTTACTTTGCCAAACTGAACGAGTTCGTGCATGCCGAGTACAGCCAATTTGCATGCTATCCTCCCGGAAAACTCATCTTCAACGCCTTTAATCTCTGTCCGTTCAATCAAGTGAAAGTGGTGATTATCGGGCAAGACCCTTATCATGAGCCAGGTCAGGCGCACGGTTTGAGTTTCTCGGTTAATGACGGTGTGCCGTTTCCACCCTCGTTGCAAAACATCTTTAAGGAGATACAAGCCGATATGGGAATGCCCATTCCCACAACAGGTAACTTGACTCGCTGGGCGAAACAGGGCGTGATGCTGCTCAATGCCACACTCACCGTGAGAGCGCATGCAGCAGGGAGCCACCAGCGAAGAGGGTGGGAAACGTTTACAGATGCTGTTATTAAGGTGTTGAGCGACCATAAAGAGCACTTGGTGTTCTTGTTGTGGGGCGGTTATGCGCGTTCAAAATCTTATCTTATTGACAAGCACAAACATTGTGTTTTGGAAAGCGTACATCCTTCACCGCTATCTGCCAATCGAGGCGGCTGGTTTGGTAATCATCATTTCTCACGCTGTAATGAATACTTAATACAGCAGGGTATTGAACCCGTGAAATGGTAAAAACTCCTCAATGTATGAGCCATTCATATCCTCCCATCGTACAAGTAGGCAACGTCTTGGTGTCTCCGGATGTTTTCACGCAAAAGTTTTGTTGTGATTTAGAGGTGTGTCACGGCGCTTGTTGCGTTGAGGGCGATGCGGGAGCACCTGTCGCTGTCGAGGAAATCGCAAGCATCGAAGAGAACGTGGATGCTGTGTGGAACGAGCTGTCAGCATCCGCTCAGTCTGTCATTGACAGGCAAGGCGTTGCGTATGTGGATAGGGATGGCGACATGGTGACAAGCATCGTTGGAGAAAAAGATTGCGTTTTTACTTGTTACCAAGAAGGGTGTTGCCTTTGTGTGTTGGAGAGAGCCTATCGAAAGGCGGAGATTGATTTTTGTAAGCCCATCTCCTGTGCGTTATACCCCATTCGGGAAAAGGCGTTGGGAAACGGACTTGTTGGACTGAATTACCACCGTTGGAAGATTTGCCAATGTGGAGTAGAGAAAGGTAACGAGCTTGATTTGCCACTTTACCAATTTCTCAAAGAGCCTTTGATACGCCGCTTTGGGCAGCAATGGTATGACGAATTGTGTGTGGTGGCACAGCAGTTGGCGCGTCAGGATCTCCTGTAACTCGACGGAGACATCCCCGTTCGGTCCTTAAAGTATTTGCCCAGAAAACTTTGATTGGGGAAGTTCATGTCTCTCGCAATTTCTTTGATGTTCTTAGAGGTGTTCTTTAATTGTACCCGCAACTCGGTAGTCACATAGCTGTCAATCCAGCTGTTCGGCGTTTCCCGGCTCACTTTCTTCACCGTTTCCGACAAATATTTAGGGGTAATCTTTAATTGTTCGGCATACCATCCTACTCTTCGAATTTGCTGGAAGTTCTGTTCAACCAATTTAAGGAAGTCTGAAAAAATCTTCTCCCCCCGGTTTTGCTTAAAGCTCGCTTGGTCTTGTTGGGCATACCATATATAATTTCCCATGTCATAGATGAGCGCGTTGAGAAAAGAACAGACGATGTCCCGGCGGAAGCGATGACTGGTGTCCATGACCTTCCTGTGCGTCATCCAGTATATGTCCAGGAAAGATTTGGCGTTTTCGTGGTTTAAGTGTAGCACGGGATGTGTTTTGGCGTAGATGAACAGTGAGGAAATTTTGTTCACACCCCTGGAGATGTCCTGCATGAAGTTCTCTGATGCTAACATGGCGATGCCTTTGAAGTCGCAGCTCAGCATGTAGTCGCTGATTACCTGTCCGTCGCTCAGAATAAGTATGTCGTTCTCTTTGATGATACACTCTTTGGTGTCAACGGTGTATTGCGCCCGTCCTTGAAGGCACATCCCAACCAATACGCAGTTCATTTTGCGCGGCTCAAGCGGGAAGGGCAAGTTCTCAAAGTGCTCAAACATGATCAGACTGTCATCTATGTAGCAACACTCCCCCGTGACAGACTTGACGTGTTTGATTGTCACTTTTTTTATTGTCTTGTCCTGCATATTCTTTTTATTTTTCAAATTAGATATGTTCAGAAACCCATCCGGCTTTTTCCGGGATGCCGTGTGGATTCTTTTGTTCGCATTGCAAAGATAAGAGAAAAATATAAAAACCGTGCGAAAAAAGATGTTAATATTGCAAACTGTCATGGAAATACGGAACAATTTCCAGGCCTTCAACGGATTGAATCTGTTCGTTTCTGAAGTTTCGGTCGCCGTGTATCAACACTCTCCGATAATCAGCCACGGTGAATTTCCGGCATGCCTGCTCGTCCATCTCACCCGAGCAGGTGTATTCCAAACCGTCGACGTATATCTTTTGTCCGCGTCTGGCATTGCGCAGCGTGATTCTCAGTTGGCCTTTGAACGCCTTGTCGAACTGATAATACACGCTGTCACCTGCCAGGTCGAAATAGCGTGGCGTATAGGTCATGTCTCTTTTTACTGCGGGGTAGCCCGTCAGATGATACCTCGAGGCGATGGCAGGCGTGTTGGTGTCGCGTGCAGGTTGCCACAAGCCCCAGTCGACGTCGTCTGAGTTCCATTTCAGCGTGTAGGCGTTGGCGTCATACCGCTCGCCGCCGTCATTGGCAAGTGACGCGTTTGCCCGCCGCGCCAGCCATCCGTCGTCCGAGCAGAAAGCCCGCTTCTCCCCATTCTTCATCCTTCCGCACAGCGAGAAGGCAATCTGCCGCCCGTTGATGTGTGGAAACGAGGGTGAATACCAGATGGCTATCGTGTTGACGCCTGGCTGCAGAAACCGGGTAACCTCCATGTTGACGCTCACCGGACGGTCGTCGTTGCCCGTCCTGTCGGGTATCCAGATGGCGGTAGATACGTTGCGCTCGTTGATGTACACGTCAACCTTGCCCGTGGTGGCTATCGTTGCCGAGGCAAACGCGGGGAGCTCTTGTAGCCGTATCTGCTGCCTGAACCAAATCTCAGAAGTGCTGTCTACCTGTTGGGCGGAAATCCAGTGAGAGCAGAAAGATTGCGAATGGACAGCCGGCGCCCACGACATCGCCATCGCAAGTATGATTGTTTTCTTCATGAATCAATAGTTTGTCACGCTTCAGGACGTTGCTTTCTTGCCGTCTTCTTCAGTAAGACGAGCTTGCCTTTGTCCCTCATCCCGTCGTGGTGGCCTTGCCGCGTCTCAGTACTGTTCTTGCTTGTTTCCCGCGCATGAATGCCTGCCTTTATGGTTATGCAAAAATAATGAATTCTGCATAAATGGCAAAACGTCGTCCGTGAATAATTCGTTGGCACCGGACGATGGCGGAGCTCGGGTGGGGTGGACTTGAAGGATGGAGGGCTGAAAAACAATCTGTCGGCGCGTTCTCCTCGCACCTCGTTGGCAAGGCCTTCAGGGCGCATTTTCAATAGCATGCAGATTGGTGCTCTAACTCATTCAGATTGGCGTTCAAACTCAATCAGATTGGGGCTCAAACTCAATCAGATTGGCATTTCAAATCGTTCATGTTGGTTGTAAGCATAAGGGCTGTTCTATAAATTACCACCGTAAAGTTTTTTTTTCATGTCAGTTTTTTTACGTTTTGTCATCTTGTGGACTCTTTTTAGGCGGTTCTATAAATTAGCTTTGACAGATTGTGAGACTGTTTTTGAGGTCAATTTGTTTGTGAGTGAAGGAGTATAGCAGGCTATACGACTGAACGAACAAACAAATTGAACCAAAAAGAGACCGCAAGATGACAAAACGTAAACTGTCCAACATACAAAAAAACTTTACGGCGATAATTTATAGAACCGCCCTTTATATAAAACAGGCTGCGCCTCAACAATTCAAACAAGCTTGATTGTATTCGGCTTGCTCCGTTTTTGGTTCAATTTGTTTGTGAGTGAAGGAGTATAGCGAGCTATACGACTGAACGAACAAGCAAATTGACCTCAAAAATAGTCTCACAATCTGTCAAAGCTAATTTATAGAACTGCCCTTTATAGAACCGCCCATAAAAAAAACGAGGATGTGCCATGGGTAGGGCGCATCCTCGTTGAGTTGTCTTTGTGTCGTTAGCAAACTATGGTATTACCACTTTTTTCCCACCTCTGATGTAAATGCCGGCGGGCAGGCTGTTGATCGACGTACCTACATATTGTCCTTGCAGGTTGTAGATGCGCGTGTCGGTGCTGTTGTGGTTTTGCTCAACGCCGTTGATGCCAGTCTCGTTTGACAATCTTCCATACGCTTTGATTTCTTTGAGTACCAGCGAGGTGACCCCTTTCATCTGTGCTTCGGTAAATTCAAAGCGGATGTATGGTTGGAAAATAGGAATCTTCAGGCGTATGGTGCTCTTGTTATAGTAAGGTATGCGCACCTTTTCATACGCAGTCCAGTCCTTTCCGTTGTTGCTCACCCAAATGGTTGCCTTGCCTGCGTTGTAGCTGCGGCTTTGTTGTCTGTTGCCCATTCTGGCCTGAACCAGGTACAACCTCTCGATACATCTTCCCTTCGAGCTGTTCTGCACGTCGATGGTGTGCGGATAAGGAGCGCCGTCTTTGCTGCGCCATTGTGTGTTGTCCTTTCCGTCTACGGCGTTGCTTGCCTTTTGGTTTGCGTTGTTATTCTCATCTGAACAACTCTTGAAGATGAGCTGTACAGGCTGCTCAAGGCTGGCATCGTTAGCTTTCGTTCCGTAAAATTCAACTGTGTTCAGCGTCATGAGGCTTCCTTGCCATGCGTTTTCATTGAAGGTTAGGCGCATGTAGCGTTTTGTCACCGGCTTCATGAGGTTGACGGCTGGGCTTTCCATGTCTAAGAAATGGTGGTTGTTGTCAAGCATTTCCCACTGATTCATATCATCACTTTGCTCAACGGTTACGCTGACAGCCCTGTATCGGCTTTCGCGCTTGTTCGTTATCTTCAAGGCATGAATGACGTCGAGGCTTGCCCTGTCGATGGTGAAGCTGTGAGGAAATCCCTTTTCACCACCAGCATATTGGCTGTGCCAATATGTGCCTTCGTCAGCATCGAGTGCCAGTTCTGCAAATCCGTTGCCGTCTTGTTCGCTCTGCGTCTCTTCATCACTCACCTTTACGATGCGGTATGAAGACCTGTCCAACGGTTTGTAGCCGTTGATTTTTTCCCCTTCGGCAGGTGAGAAGTCAATGGCAAACACGCCTCGTGACGACACCCAGGCATCTCCACCAGGACCAAAATTGTCGCGAGTGGCATTACATCCTTGACCTGACTGGTCGGGTATGCTTGTTCCGATCTCCGTGGTGTTGAACTGATAGTAGCACTTTAACTGATTGTCGTTAACGGCTTTGGATAGCTCATCGCCACTCAGAGGAGCAATGCAGTAACGGCGTAGGTCGGTTTTACTGAGTACCTTCCCCCAAACCCTGAACTCATCGAAGATGCCGTCGGCTTGTGCTTCGCCCCCTATGCGTACCTTTGAGACGTTGTCGGTGCCGTTGTCACCGGAGAGAGTGAGCGACTTGAACAACGTTCCGTCACGATACAAGTTCACCGTAGTCTTATTTGCAGTGATGGCGTAGTGGTGCCATTGTCCGGAAATGATGAAGTCATCGCTGATTTGGAAAGTCTGGTTGCCCATCTTCAGTGTCGCACCTCCCTTTGGTTGTGCCATCAGGCTTGCCACCTCCGAGCCATTGGTGTCCAGCACATAGACACCA
This sequence comes from uncultured Prevotella sp., assembly GCA_946998205.1. Lineage (GTDB taxonomy): Bacteria > Bacteroidota > Bacteroidia > Bacteroidales > Bacteroidaceae > Prevotella. Next base: position 31,811 of record CAMPYJ010000007.1, read on the forward strand.
TTCGACGCCGATGAGGCAAACGTTGGCTTCAGCCAATAATCAATAGTCCAATCGGAACTGATGTTGTCCAACTGACCTGTGGTCATCGTCTTGTATGACTTGTTGCCTACCGTTGAGAAGTTCAAGCCGCGTTGTGCGTCTGCATTACATACGATGACGGCTTGATCTTTGACCAACTTGTCGCTTCCCTGTGCATTTTCAACAGTGTAATACAATTTGTACACGCCTGCACGTTGTGGCTTGAAGCGATATGGATTGCCTGTTCCATTGTACACCTGATTGTTGCTTACTAATGACCAGTAGAACTCTGTTGGCTCATATTTGGAGGCGTCTGTCAGCGTCACCTCTTCGTTCTTCAATACTACTTGGTCATCTTTACTTGTCTTATAACCAGCCTTGGGAGCCGACGCAGCTACGTTGAGGCGTTTTGTCTGCGTGTACTTCTTGCCTTCTGCGGATGTTACGGTAAGGGTAACGGTATGTGTTCCGGCTTTCATGAACACGGCTGAAATGTTGCGATGGTCAGAGGTTTTTATGTCGGCTCCATCTAATTGCCAAGCGTAAGTACAACCCGACACTTCGTTCGTTGCCAAGAATGATACTCGTTCTGACGCCTTTACTGTCTCGTTGGTTATCGTAAAGTCGGCCGAAGGTTCTATGGCTTTGACGTTGACTTGGTAGGTTGTCTGCTGCGTTTGCCCATTGATGTCGGTTGTTGTCAGTGTAACGGTTTGGTTACCTGCTGTATTGAATTTGAAACTTGCATCGTGTGCCGTGGTTTGTGCAGGTGTCGCACCTGTGGCTGTCCATGTTCTCTTCATGACACCTACCGATGTTGTAGCCGATAATGTAAGCACATCGCCCTTGTTTACCTGTGTTGGTCCTTGAATGGCAGCAGGGGGTAGGGCTTGTTTGCGAATGGTCTCATTGTTTGCTTGTACTGTGTTGTGTGCGCCATTGGGCAAGAATTTGGCATGGTTGCCGTGGGCTGCGTCAACCAAGAGAACGTTTCCGTTTTTGTTGATGGTGTTCATTTTGAAATAAGCCAACAATCCCTTCTCACTTCCTGGATTGGCAATAGGAGTTTGGTAGTTGTCTTTTATCTCTTGTGCAGTACGAGCTACTTCCCATATTCGCAGGTCGTCAATGCATCCATGCAATCCATCGTTGTTGGTTGCCCCAAAAAGAAGTCCATCCGATATAGCAGGCATGCCACTGTGGAACTGTGAGCTGAATTGCCCCTTGCGTTCGCCATTGGCATACAGTGTCATGGTGTTCCCATCGATTACCAATGCGATGTGTGTCCATTTGTTGGTTTCAAGAATGGGTTCAGAGTCGCTTCGGTTGCCGTTTTGCGTGTTCCAGCCAAAAGTAAGTTTATGGTTGTTGTTGGCATGTAGCCAGAATGTACCCCATCCGGCGCCAACTTTTTGGTTCCAGTCGCATACGGATGAAGGCTTGAGCCAATACTCTATCGTGAATTTCTGATGAGGTGTTGCTGTTACGTTAGGCACAACGAACCCTCCGCTTCTTGTGAATTGCAGTACGTCGTTGTCGTAAACGGCATCTGCATTTTGTGGCAATGCAGCCGAGTTGGACGCGGCACTGAGCTTTTGCTTGCCGTTTATCTTGTATGAAGCCTTTACATAGAAAGAGCCGTCTGTTGATGTCGGCGCATAATGGGTGGATGTTGTCTCGGTGATTTTATTTCCGCTTTGGTAAACAATGTATGTCTCAGGCTTGGACAATCCTTTCACAGGCTCAGCCCATGTAAGCTGTTTGTTGTCATCGAATGCCAAGTTGTAGGGCGCGTTAACCGATTCTTGTGTCACCACACCCGACACACAAGTGGTCTGTCCACCGTTCTTAATAGGAACGTCTTCAGTGCATATTGGCATTTCCACGCCCTTTTCGTTCATGGCGTAGTCGATGATGCTTACCGATTTCACGCTTCCTTTACCCGTTGCGCTACCCTTACTGTTGATGGTGAGGAAGTATTTTACGGGACGTGAAAAGTCAATTCCTTCGCAAAGGTCGGTCAAGTCTACGCCAAACTCCATTGGCTCATAGTGCATTTTTCCATCCGCCCATCGTCCCAATAGCGGCGTTTCGGCATCGTCAGGGTTTTTGTCTCCATCGCCAGTATAGTTGATATACATAAACACAGACTCTTTGTCTGGCTTTGTAGCCGTAGGGTCTTGACTTACTCCAACCTTCACACTGATTTCCGACCGCTTGCTGTATTGCATGGTTACTTTCATGGTTTGTTGCGGCACATAGTTCTGGCGTAGGTAGTACAGCTCTGGCCACCAGCCGCCACCCGTGTAAGCCTCAACCTGCGAACCATCATCGTTGGTCAAGGTGTGCTTACCCGTCTTGCTGTTGGTTACGCCTCCTGCCATGGGGTAGGGTACGTAGCACAACCCCTTATCCGCAAAACCAGTGCCCCATGAGTTGGCGAAAATCCATGCGCCCCGCTCGTCTTGGCCTAAACGGTTCTTCGTTTCCCCGTATACGCCATTCTTGTCTAAGTCGAACACCACACGGTCATCGTAACCCACTAAGGTGATGGCGTGGTCGGCAGTGTCATACCTCCACCTCTCTATGTAATGCTTACCTACGACGCCTGCCTTTCTGTTGGCTTCCACATCGGCTACCGGTTTTATGACACAGCCTGATATACCACAGCCCAATCCAGCGATGCCACCTACGATATGGGTACCATTTTCATCGGTAACGGTAGGCCATGAGGGGTCACCATTATGGTTGAACAGCCAACGTTTGATAGCTTCCATTCCCTCAGGGGTGTCCGATCCTTTGGGGAAGTTAGCCGTTCCTGTGATGCGGTTGAACATGGCGTTGTGCCAACATTCATAGCCTTGCATCCATCCGGCGTCATTAGAATCAACTTCGTATGCTCCGTAAATGCTGCTGATGTCCCAGCCTCCGTACACGTCACCGGTAGGATAGCCTATATACCGTGCCATGTAGTCTTTGCTAAGTCCGTTGTACGAAAACGGATACTCAAAATGTGGCGGCAACCGGTGTTCAATCTTCGATGCGTCAGAGAGCCTAAAAGCATTCCATTCGTATGTCATCATGTAGCCAATACGTGAAGATGCGCCGCACGACCCACCTGTTTGTCCGAAGATAGGTGGAAACCATTTGGCATTGGCATTGTTGACATAGGCGGGCAGCGAGGCGCGCGTCGCACGGGTGCGCATGCCTGCTTTGTCTGCTCTTCCACTGATGTTACGCATCAGCGACGGGTCTGGTGCGTAAGTAGGTGTATAATCTTTGTATTTGCTCTTGTCCACTTTCTCAAACTGTTGTGCTGAAGAGCCAAGGGCAGAAGACAAAAATGCAAGCAGTAAAAGTTGATACTTCATGAATGTTGTTTTTATGATAATGATGGTTAGTAATTCCTACATTCTTATATGGTAACTGGATAGTACAACCGTTCCCATACGATATTGCAAATATACATCATTTTTTCAAATAAATGATATAATGTCTTGATAAATTCATCTGGCGTGGTTCAAATCGTTCGCTCAAATCTCATGACGTGCGTTTACAGGCTAGTCTCTATTGTATCTTGAAATACACGGACGGTAGTTTTCGGGCGATTCACAATGATGTCAGTTTGGGTATTTGTCTCAAAGGTTGATGTTTCGCAGGTTATTGGCGAAAGGTTGTTTGCCTCTGGCAGGTCTTTTGACAAGGTATGTGCAACGTGGAATGCAAAAATAAAAACCGCATCTCAACATTATGGAGATGCGGTTTTTGTGAAAATATCCTACCGACAAAGGCATTTGCCTTTGATGATGAACTATATTTAGGCTGGTTCTATAAATTACCACCGCACATAGTCATCAAATGTTTATGAAATACGTTTTGTTATCTTTTGGCTTCTTTTTGGTTCAAAATGTAAGTTCGTTCAGTCGTGTAGCTCGCTACACTCCTTCACTCTCTTGCATTTTGACCTCAAAAATAAGCTCAAAATCTAACAAAGCTAATTTATAGAACCAGCCTTTATAGGTGCGCCAACTCGATAACCTTGTCTACGGCAGCGTTGATGCCATCCACGTTCTTGCCGCCAGCCGATGCAAAATGCGGTTGTCCGCCACCGCCTCCCTGAATGAGTTTGGCAGCCTCACGAACCATTTGACCAGCGTTCAAGCCATGATCTTTCACCATATCGTCACTTAACATGACACTCAAAAGCGGCTTTTGATGTGCCGTAGAACCGATGACGCAAAGCAAATGCGACGGAATGGCTTCACGAATCTTGAACACCAAGTCCTTGGCAGCGTTGCCATCGATAGGCAATACCGCCTTGATGACGGTAACGCCATTGACGGTCTCCGCACGTCTGATAAGCTCGTCTTTGGTTCTTTGCACCGCTTGTGCTTGGAACTGCTCTATCTCCTTGCGCATGGTGTCGTGCTCGTCCATGTACTTTTCGATGACACCTTTCAAGTCCTTGGCATTATTGAACAAGCTGCGGATGGCCTTCACCGTGTCTTCTATGGCATACATGGCTTCTTCGCACTTGCGTCCAGTAATGGCTTCGAAACGACGAACGCCAGCAGCTACCGAACTTTCGGATAGGATTTTGAACAGTCCTATGCGTCCCGTACTCTTGGCATGAATACCTCCACAGAGTTCGCATGACGGTCCGAAGCGCACTACCCGCACCTTGTCGCCATATTTTTCACCAAACAATGCAATGGCTCCCATTTCTTTCGCCTCTTCTATCGGCGTGTCACGATGTTCGTCCAAGGGGATGTCTTGACGGATGAGGTCGTTTACCAACCGTTCTACCTGTCTGATTTCCTCGTCGGTCACCTTTTGGAAATGCGAGAAATCAAAGCGCAACGTGTCGGGCGATACATACGAACCCTTTTGCTCCACATGGTCGCCAAGTACCTGCTTGAGTGCATAATCCAGCAAGTGAGTGGCTGTATGGTTTGCCGCACAGGCGTCACGTTTGTCGGTATCCACGCAAGCCATGAAGTCAGCCTCGGGATGTTGTGGCAGTTGCTTGATGATGTGAATGCTTTGGTTGTTCTCACGTTTGGTGTCTATCACGTCCACCGTCTCGTGTTCGCTCACCAAGACACCTTGGTCGCCAACCTGTCCTCCCATCTCTCCATAGAAGGGTGTGAAGTCCAAGATAACCTCGTAAAAACTATTTTTTTTCTGGGTTACCTTGCGATACTTCAAGATGTGGCATTCGTATTCGGTATAATCGTAGCCCACAAACTGCTGTTCGCCTTGTCTTATTTCTACCCAGTCGCTGTTTTCCACTTGTGCGGCATTGCGGGCACGGTCTTTCTGTTTCTGCATTTCTGCATGGAACTGTTGCTCGTCAACGCTGAATCCGTGCTCTCTGCATATCAGTTCCGTGAGGTCGAGCGGAAAGCCGTATGTGTCGAAAAGGCGGAAGGCTTGTTCGCCGTCAAGTTGCGTCTTGCCTGCTTTCTTCAGCTCATCCATGGCATTGTTCAACAGGTTGATACCCTTTTCGAGTGTCCGCAAGAACGAATCTTCCTCTTCTTTCATCACCTTGCCAATCAACTCACGTTGGGCAACGAGTTCAGGATATGCTCCTCCCATTTCGTCTACGAGTACCGGGAGCAGCTTATATACAAAGGCTTCGCGCTGCCCTAAGAACGTGTAAGCATAGCGAACGGCACGTCGGAGGATGCGGCGGATGACGTAACCCGCCTTGGCATTGCTGGGTAGTTGTCCGTCAGCGATGGAGAAGGCTACGGCTCTAAGGTGGTCAGCCACTACACGCATCGCCACGTCTACATCTTCTTGCTCGCCATATTTCTTGCCCGACAGGCGTTCCATCTCATGGATGAATGGCTGAAAGATGTCGGTGTCGTAGTTGGAATTCTTTCCTTGCAGCATTCTGACTAATCGCTCGAATCCCATTCCGGTATCGATGACGTTCATGGAGAGTGGCTCCAAAGACCCATCGGCTTTGCGATTGAACTGCATGAATACGATGTTCCAAATCTCGATGACCTGTGGATGATCTTTGTTCACCAACTCCCGACCGGGTAGTTGGGCTTTCTCTTCGTCCGAACGCGAGTCTACGTGTATCTCCGAACAAGGACCGCAAGGTCCTGTGTCACCCATTTCCCAAAAGTTGTCGTGCTTGTTGCCATTGATGATATGGTCGGCTGGCAGGTGCTTGCGCCAACACTTCTCTGCCTCGCTGTCGTGCGGGATGTTTTCTTCGGGTGAGCCTTCAAACACCGTCACATACAAATCTTTCGGATCCAAGTGCAGCACGTCCACCAAATATTCCCACGCATAATCAATGGCGCCTTCCTTAAAGTAGTCGCCAAAGCTCCAGTTGCCGAGCATCTCGAACATGGTGTGGTGGTAAGTGTCTCGTCCCACCTCCTCAAGGTCATTGTGCTTTCCGCTCACGCGGAGGCATTTCTGCGAGTCGGCTCTGCGGCGTGGCTCGGGTTGTTTGTTGCCCAGGATGATGTCCTTCCATTGGTTCATGCCTGCATTGGTAAACATCAGGGTGGGGTCGTCTTTGATAACCATGGGTGCAGAAGCCACGATGGTGTGTCCTTTCGACTCAAAGAATTTCTTGAACGATTCACGTATCTCGTTTGCTGTCATCATTGTCATTTATAATTTTATTCGTATGATGTCTAAGTATTGCATTTGTTTATTTAGGAGCAAAATTATAAAAAAAAGCAGGAAGCACCAAAATTATCTGTTGAAATTGGTACGATGCTCTTTGGATAAAAGCATGAAGAGATTAATCGAATTCCAAATATCTATTTGGGAAAATTGATTACATGATGGGGTGGAAAAGGATTGGTTTTGTCCTAAAAAATGACATAAAAGAGGGTTATAGAAATTCTCAAAATAGAGAAACGTAGAGGGGTTGAAGGCATGATTTCATGCCTTGAAAGGTGCCGTTGCATGCTTTGCTGCGATTGAAGCGTTGAAATTGCATCATTAACAGCATGCTTTTGCGTCACTACTTACATGACTTTGTGGCATTGGAAGCAGTAGATAACGCCATAAAATGAATGTTTTTGGGCTTGAAGCATTGGTGTAACCCCTGTTTTTATTTGTCGGTTTTTGTTAATATATTGATTCATAGGTTGTTATAAAAGTTCTCCATTTTTGGCGTATTTTCGCCCTTGGTACATGTTGTTTGTAAATATCGCCGGCATTTAGACACTGTTGTCAATAAAAATTGTCGATGGACGCAGGGGTTTGAGCGGCACATTTGTTCGATTCCTTTTGCGCTTACAGCGCGCCAGATAGATGGTCAACTTGCACCCAGAGCGTTGCTCTGGGCTATATGCCTTTTGGGCTTTCAGCCCGTCTTTGCTGTGTGCCAATTCCCCACAATGAAAGGTAATGGATTAAATGTCATTGCGCAGCAGCCGATGTGTCGTGCACTGGCGGGGCGAAGCCCCAATAGGATTATAGCCCAGGGCATTCGCCCTGGGTTGGAGGTTATTAGTTTATGGGCGCGCTGTAAGCGCAACAGGAGGTACTGAGTTATCGTATTAATCTTTCCTTTTGCTCTTTCAGAGTGCTAAATAGAAGTTCAACTTGCACCCAGCGCGTTGCTCTGGGCTATATGCCTTTTGGGCTTTCAGCCCGTCTTTGCCGTGTGCAAGCAGCGCAATTGCTGACGAATTCCCTTACTGGCACGGCTTTTTCATTTAAGAATGGTACATTTTGTTGTTGCAAACAACGTAGAAGAAATCAACAACGAAATAAAGAAAACGCGAAAATGTGTGAGTGATATAAAGAAACCAAAGAACGTAGACGTTCTTACGAATACAGCGAAAAGAAATGCGTTGTGATTTTTTCTCCGATTTTTTGATAAAAGTCAAATGCTGCAACTATGCTTTTCGTTATTTTAGATAGAACGGGACGTTCTTTCGTGAAATGGCTTTGGCGGCAATGTTTTTTAGATTCTTTTGTGTTTTTCGTTGTTAAAAGATGGGATATTATGCTGCTTTTTCATTGGTACGCAATATGTTATATTCATTTAATCGGTAAATTTGAGAGTGAAGTAACTAAAGGATGAAAGATTTATGGCAGCAAAGGTGAGCGTTAAATGAAAGAGCCGTGCATTAATGATGCTTTACTGGGATAACAATGGGTGGACTTATGCAGAGGGAGAAAGAATGAAAGAAATAAGAAAGGAAGGCGTAGCATATTCAGCAAACGTATTTTTCCGCTAAAGAAAGAGTGCTTTCTTTATTTTGCTGGCGTATAATTGGAAAATTTTACCTATATTTGCAAAAAGACATATAGCCATGGCATTGAATCCTGACAAGAATGTGAAACTTTACTACTCCATCAAGGAGGTGGCCAAGCAGTTTGGCATTAATGAAAGTACGTTGAGATACTGGGAGACGGAGTTTCCGCAGCTGAAGCCAAAGACCGTTACTTCGACGAACGTGCGGCAGTATACGGATGCCGACATTGAGGAGATACGCGTGATTTACAACTTGGTAAGGGTGCGCGGCTTTAAGCTGTCGGCGGCCAGGAAAATGCTGGAAGCCAACAGAAAGGGCACCGAAAAGAGTTCGGAGGTGCTGGAAACGCTGCTGTCTGTGCGCGGGCAGTTGCAAGAATTGCGCAAACAGTTGGATATGATTGTGTGAGGTTTGAGTTTGTGAGTTTTTGTGTTGATGAGTTTTTTAGTTGATTCATCAGCTCGTTGACTCAGGTACTCTGTAGAAATTGACAATACATGAAACGCATAACCTCACAAACTTTCCCCAAAGACAAAGGCAATCAAGAAACTTAAAAACTCACAAACTTACGAACTCAAAAACTCATCAACTTAACTCCTTACATAATTTGTTGTATCTCTTGCAAGCCTTTTACTTTTTTCAAGCTGTTGATGATGTTCTTTACCTCTTGCCGGTTATGGACGAGCACCTCGATTTTTCCCGTGAAGATTCCTTCCTTGCTGGTCAGTGATAGGTTGTGCATGTTGACGTTCATCTCATCTGAAATGACATCCACCACGTCGTGCAGCATTCCTTGACGGTCGATGCCTCTTATCTCGATGGTTGCGTTGAAAAGTCGTACGTTGCGCATGTCCCACTTCGCATCCAGCAGTCGGTTGCCGTAGCTTGACTTCAGTTTTCCGGCCACGGGGCAGTTGCGCTTGTGTATCTCTACGTGATTTTGGTTGTCGATGTACCCCAGTATGTCGTCGCCGGGGATGGGATGGCAGCATGCGGGGAATAGGTAGGTGTCTATGTTGCCGTCGTTGATGACGATGGCCTTCTTCCTGTTGAGCGTTTCGTCGACGGTGAGAGGCTCCGTCTTCTTCTCCTGTTCGTCTTTCTTGTCGTGTCCAATGAAAGGAACGTACTTGAGCCAGTTGCCGGCGGATGATTTCTTCTTTTTCTTGTTCAGCTCGTCCAGGTCTTTCTCTGTCAGGATGACAGACTTGTTGCCGATGCACAGAAACAGGCTTTCGTGTTTCTTTAAGTTATGAAACTCGCATAACTTGTCGAGTACGGACGTGGTCATTTCCATGTCATTGCGTTCCAGCCATGCGTTGAGCATGGTCTCGCCTTGCTTTTGTATCTCTCTGTCGTTTCGCCTGAGGATGGCCTGTATCTTTGCTTTAGCCTTGGCCGTGGTTGCGAAGTTGAGCCATGAGGGCTGCACGTGTTGTGCCTTGCTGGTTAATATCTCCACCTGATCGCCGCTTTGCAGCTTATGGCTCAGCGGCACCAGCTTGTGGTTGACCTTGGCTCCGATGCAATGACTGCCCAGCAGGGTGTGTATCTGGAAGGCGAAGTCGAGCGCGGTGCATCCGGCGGGCATGGTCTTGATTTCGCCTTTAGGGGTGAACACGAATATCTCTGAGGCAAAGAGGTTCAGCTTGATGGCGTCGAGGAAGTCCATGGCGTCGGGCTGCGGGTCGTCCAGAATCTCCTTGATGGTGCGTAGCCATTCGTTCAGTTCGTTCTCATCCTCGGTGTATTCACCCTTGTCTTTGTATTTCCAGTGAGCTGCGAAGCCTTGTTCGGCCACCTCGTTCATGCGGTCACTGCGTATCTGGACCTCTATCCAGCGTCCTTGCTTGCTCATCAAGGTGACGTGCAGCGCTTGGTATCCGTTGGCCTTCGGGTGGTTGAGCCAGTCGCGCAGCCGGTCTGGATGCGACTTGTAGATGCGGCTGATGGCCACGTATATTTTGAAGCATTCGTCAATCTCGTCTGCCCTTACCTTTGGCGTGAAGATGATTCGCACGGCCAGGATGTCGTAAATTTCGTCGAAGGTGACGTGCTTGGTCTGCATCTTGTTCCATATGGAGTATGGACTTTTGACCCTTGCTTTCAACTCATAGTCGATGCCCATGGCGTCGAGGGCTTTCTTGATGGGCTGCGTGAACTGCTCGAAGAGGCGGTCGCGCTGTTCCTTGGTGAATGAAAGCTTGTTGGTGATGTCAGCGTATTCTTCGGGGTGTTCGAATTTGAAACTGAGGTTTTCCAGCTCGGTCTTGATTTTGTTCAGGCCCAGCCGGTTGGCCAGCGGCGCGTATATATATAAGGTCTCGCCGGCTATCTTGTATTGTTTGTTGGCTGGTTGCGATTCCAAGGTGCGCATGTTGTGCAGTCGGTCGCATATCTTGATGAGGATGACGCGGATGTCATCGCTCATGGTGAGCAGCAGCTTCTTGAAGTTTTCCGCCTGAGCCGAAGCCTTGTCCCCGAAGATTCCCCCGCTGATTTTGGTGAGACCGTCAACGATTTGTGCGATTTTGGGTCCGAAGATGTTCTCTATGTCCTCAATGGTATAGTCGGTGTCTTCCACCACATCGTGCAGTAGAGCCGAGCAGATGCTGGTGGACCCCAGTCCCATCTCCTCACAGGCAATCTGCGCTACGGCGATGGGGTGCATGATGTACGGTTCGCCCGAGAGGCGTCTCACGCCTTTGTGTGCCTGGCGCGCGAAGTTGAAGGCCTTGGTGATGATGTCTACCTTCTTTCTGTGTCGGGATGCCAGATAGGTGTCCAGCAGATGTTGGAACGCATCTTGGATCTTCTTTTCTTCCAGCTCTTCTTTTTTCACTCTATCTTGAGTCTCTTGATTGTCCATACGCTATTCTCCCCATGGTGTTTGAGCGTTACTTCACCTTTATTTTCTTTCCTTTCCTGATGCTGTTGCCTTTCAGTCCGTTGAGCTTCTTGAGTTTCTTGACGGTGGTATGGTTGCGGGCGGCTATTTCGGATAACGTGTCTCCACCTCTGATGGTGACAGACTTGCTTGCCGGTTTTCTTTTTCTGCTGCTGCGCGGCGATTTGCGTCTGTCGGCCTTTCCTTTGCTTCTGCCGCGGCTCTTGTGTGAGCAGGATGCTGATGTCCTGCTGCCCGAGCAGCTGGGTGTCTCTTGCTCCACTTCCACCTCTGAGCGCTTGGTAAGCAGTGCGTCGGCATCGTACGCATACACGGAGCCTTCATGGTCGATGAACGAATTGATTTTGTCCACGGGCAGGCGGAGGGTGGATGGTTTGGTGTATCCGATGACGATGTCCTTGCGATATTGCGGGTTGAGCGCCCGTATGAGTTCCTCGTCCATGTTCAGTACATGTGCTATTTGCTTGAAGTGGACGTCTTGGTTTACGAGGATGGTGTCTGTCTTGGCCGGCAAGTCAGCTGTCATTGGGCAGATGTTGTGCTCGCAGTAGTAGTTCATGATGTAGTTGGCGGCGATGAACGCCGGTACATAGCCTCGTGTTTCGCGTGGCAAGTAGGGGTATATTTTCCAGTAATCCTTGCTACCACCGGCGCGATGGATGGCCTGCGTGAGTTTTTCCGGACCGCAGTTGTAGGCTGCGATGACCAGGTTCCAGTCACCGAAGATGCGGTATAGGTCGCTCAGGTAGTTGGCTGCGGCGTACGAAGACTTGATGGGATCGCACCGCTCGTCAAGCAATGAGTTGATTTCCAAACCGTAATTCTTCGCGGTGTCCAGCATGAATTGCCACAGTCCCGTGGCTCCTACGCGCGACACGGCCTTGGGATTGAGGCCCGATTCGATTACCGGCAGGTATTTCAGCTCAAGTGGTAGGTTGTAAGTTTCCAAGGCCTGTTCGAAGATGGGCATGTAGAAGTTGGTGGTGCCGAGCATGATGGCTACGGCGTTGCGCAGCTCATTGCTGTAACGATCGATGAACTTTTGCACCACGTTGTTGTATGGCATCTCCATGATGGTGGGCAGGCGGCGCAGGCGATCTTTGTACACCTCTGGCCCGTAAGTCTTGTTCACGTTCGGGAAGTTGCAATCGGTGTCGCGTCTCAGGTAAGTCTTGGTGTGGTAAAGGTGAAGCAGACTGTCGGTCTCAGACGTCATGGCTTCGGGTAAGTCAAATGTCTCGTTCTCACCTTTCTCATTCGTCACGGTGATTTCCGTATCGTCATCGGCGACCTGCGCTTGCAGCGATGATGAGAATGCGACAAGCAGGGTGACGGTGAATAAATAAATTTTCCTCATGATTGGTTTCTTGTCTGTTTGGTTTGATGGGCTGCCTTTTGTTTCAGAAGTTGAGACTGCAATGAATGCCCAGGCCCCCTGACGCCAGGGGATTCCTGTTCATGTTGGAGTTGACAACCGCGGGTTCTATGCGCAATGTCAAGTCATCGGAGATGTCAAACTCTGATAGAGAGGCGTCGACGTAGGCGTCGATAACCGACAAGGCGTAGACCCCGATAAGCGTGAAGAAACTCAAGTCGCGCCAACGGCGGTAGCGGTCTTTGCGCTTTCTGAACAGTTCCTTGTATCTTTCGATGTTTGAGGCGTCTATTTTGTTGCCTAAATGCAGAAACTGGTTGTAGCTCTGCGATTGCGGATCGTTGTCCATCAGGTCGATGTAAGCTTGCGAATAGTCGTGATACATCTGGTTGTTCCAGCGCATGGCATAGTAGCAGCCCACGAAACCACCATATACAATGGGCAGTTTCCAATATTTCCGGTTGTAGATTTGGCCAGCTCCAGGCAGGACGACAGCCAGCCACATGGCTCGTTTGGCGTCGGGTCGCCAGGTGTTCCAGTCGCGCTTGACCTTCTTCGCGGTTTCTCCTGTCCCTGCGAAGACAAGGGTGCCTGATGGGTTGATGGCCTTTTCTGCGGGAATGGCCTTGCTGTTGTCCTCTCCGGCGATGACGCGTGGTGTGGCGTCCTTGATGCTGTCGCCCGCTTGGGTCTGCGCTTGACACCATGCGGCGCACAGCAGGATGAAGCACGTCAGGCTGATACGAAGGGACGATGATGGGTTGTCACGCATGGTTTTCACGAAAGTAACTTAGTCTTTCAGTTTGTCAAAGATGTTCATCAGTCGTTCCAATTCCTGTTCGTTGGCGAAAGGAATGCTGATTTTTCCTTTCCCCTTGGCGCTGCATGTCATTTGTACCTTTGTCTTCAAGAACGTGGACAAGCGCTGTCTCAGCACGTCAAATTCCTGTGGTGCGCCGTTCTTTTCCGATGCCTGTTTCTCCGATTTCCGCAGGTCACCGCCGTTCTTGAGTTGTTGTGCCAGCTCTTCCACCTTTCTCACCGAGTAGCCATTCTTCTGTACTTCCTTGAACAGCTTGATTTGCAGCGACGGACTTTCTACGGCCAACAAAGCCCGGGCGTGCCCCATGTCAATCTCTTTCTTCTGCAAGGCCATCTGTACTTGAGCCGGCAGCTTGAGCAAGCGCAGGTAATTGGTGATGGCCGTGCGGCTCTTTCCCACATGCTTGGACACCTTCTCTTGTGTCATTCCGCTCTTTTCCATGAGCTTTTCGTAAGCCAGTGCGATTTCGATGGCGTTGAGGTCTTCGCGCTGAATGTTCTCCACCAATGCCATCTCCATGACAGTTTCGTCGTCTATGGTCCGAATATACGCGGGTATGGATTCCAAACCAACTATTTGCGAGGCGCGCCAACGACGCTCACCCGCTACGATTTGATACCTGTCGGCGGCCACTTGGCGCAGCGTGATGGGTTGAATGATGCCAATCTCCCGAATACTGGATGCCAGTTCTTCCAAAGCATCTTGGTCAAATTCGCGGCGTGGCTGGTTGGGATTGGCTTCAATTTGTTCGATGGGCACCTCGTTGATGGTTGAACTGCCCTGCGTTTGTATGTTGTCTGTCGAAATGAGAGCGTCGAGCCCGCGTCCTAACGCCGGGGCTTTTATAGAATGACTATATTTTTTTCGTACTGCCATGTGTTTGTTTTTCTTATTGGGAAGATGGAGAATGGTGGTTCTGGTCTTGAATGGAACGACGGAGAGTGTGTGCTAACGCTGGCTGAAGAAGATTGCGGAATACCGGTGTTCCGCAGTCTTGGCGCCAGCTGTTCAAGCGTTCTTGTTGATGATTTCCTTGGCCAGGGCCAGGTGGTTCTTGGCCCCCGACGAGTCGGCGTCGTACAGGATGACCGGCAATCCGTGGCTCGGACTTTCGCTGAGCTTCACGTTTCGCTGAATCACCGTCTTGAAAACCAGCTCCTGGAAGTGCCGCTTCACCTCGTCGTATATCTGGTTGGCCAGTCGCAGGCGACTGTCGTACATCGTCAGGAGAAAACCTTCGATTTCCAACTTCGGGTTCAGTTTGCTCTTGATAATCTTGATGGTGTTGAGCAGTTTGCTGATACCTTCCAAGGCGAAATATTCACATTGCACGGGAATGATGACCGAGTCGGATGCCGTAAGTGCGTTCACCGTGATCAAGCCCAGTGATGGACTGCAGTCGATGAGTATGTAATCGTAGTCTTCGCGGATGGGATCCAAAATATTCTTGATTACTTTTTCACGGTTGTCCAGGTTCAGCATCTCTATCTCCGCACCCACCAGGTCGATGTGGCTCGGTATGATGTCCAGTCCGGTAATGTCTGTTGTGTAGATGGCGTCGCGCACGTCAGCCTTGTTGATGATGCATTCGTATAGCGAACAGTCCACCTCCTTGATGTCTACGCCCAGACCGCTGGAGGCGTTGGCCTGCGGGTCGGCATCGACGATGAGTACCGATTCCTCGAGCGTAGCCAAAGATGCGCCCAGATTGATGGTGGTGGTGGTTTTGCCTACACCGCCTTTTTGATTCGCTAAAGATATGATTTTTCCCATTTTCAGTATCTTTCTAATGACTTTAAATTGATGCAAAGTTACATATTTTGTATGACAAAGTAACCATTTAAACTTTTTTTCGTACTTTTGCATGAGAATTAATAGGAACATCACCTGCCGAATCAAGTAAATTTATTCTCTCACTTCAGAATGTTTTCCTTGAGCTTTCCGGCTTGATTAAACGCGTTAAAAGACATGCAGACAGAGCGACCCCTGATTTTGATTTCAAACGATGACGGCTATCATTCACCCGGCATTCATGCCTTGGTAGACATGGTTTCCGATTTGGCAGATGTACTGGTCTGCGCACCAGAGGCAGCTCGTTCGGGCTTTTCGTGCGCCTTTTCGGCCGTGGATTATCTGCGTTTGAAACGCAGGAACGATATCGGGACAGCTCAAGTGTGGTCGTGCAGCGGTACGCCGGTCGACTGTGTGAAGCTGGCTCTCGACCAGCTGTGTCCCAACCGAAGGCCTGATCTCATCCTGGGCGGTATCAACCACGGGGACAATTCGTCTGTGAACAACCACTATTCGGGCACCATGGGCATCGCCATGGAAGGCTGCATGAAGTACATCCCATCGGTGGCGTTCTCCAGTTGCTATTACAATGAAGACGCAAACCTTGAGCCCGTGCGGCCTTATGTGGTGCGATTGGTGAAAAAGGTGCTTACCGAAGGGCTTCCAAAGGGTGTCTGCCTGAACGTCAACTTCCCCGCGGAGGAGTCTTTCCGAGGGTTAAAGGTGTGTCGCATGACCTATGGAAGATGGGTGGATGAAATCGTCACGGCGCGTCATCCTCGTGGCTACGATTACTATTGGGTAGTGGGTAGGTATCAAAACGATGAACCTGAAAATACCGATACCGACCAGTGGGCACTCAATCATGGCTATGTCGCCGTCACACCCACCACCATGGATGTGACCGCTTATGAGTTTTTGTCTAAAATAAAGCATTGGGACGCCGGGTGATGCGTGTCTCTCGTTTGTCTAAAGGGCAGAAAACGGGAGAAGCTCAAAATAAAGTGTAGTTTATGCGGTATTATTTAATTGCAGGGGAGGCCAGCGGTGATTTGCATGCTTCGCACTTGATGATGTCTTTGAGGAGCGAAGACCCAGATGCGCAGTTTCGTTTCTTTGGCGGCGACTTGATGCAGCGGGTCGGTGGAACGTTGGTCAAACATTATCGTGAGATGGCGTTCATGGGCTTTGTGCCTGTGCTGATGCATCTTCCTGAGATATTAAAAAACATGAAGATTTGCCGGGCGGACATTCTTCAATGGCATCCCGACGTGGTGATTCTTGTTGATTATCCTGGCTTTAATTTAAAGATTGCCAAGTTTTTGAAGACCCATACTGACATTCCCGCCTATTATTACATATCTCCCAAGATATGGGCTTGGAAAGAATATCGCATCAAGTCAATCAAGCGAGATGTCAACGAACTTTTCTCCATCCTTCCGTTTGAGGTGGATTTCTTTGAAGGCAAACATCACTTTCCCGTTCATTATGTCGGAAATCCCACGGTAGATGAGGTTCGGCAATTCAAAGAAACGTATGCTGAAAGTCTTGATGATTTTACGGGGCGGAATGGTCTTGACAGACACAAACCAATCATTGCTTTGCTGGCGGGAAGCCGAAAGCAGGAAATCAAGGACAACCTGCCTGCCATGATAGAAGCTGCAAATAAGGTGCCTGGCTATCAAATCGTATTGGCGGGCGCTCCTTCCGTTGATGATTCATGGTATAACCGCTTTCTGTCAGGCTCAAACGTGAGCATGGTAAAAAATCAAACGTACGCATTGCTGTCACATGCCACCGTGGCTTTGGTGACGAGTGGAACGGCGACGTTAGAGACTGCTCTCTTGAATGTACCGCAAGTAGTATGTTATAAGACGCCTGTGCCACAACTTGCTCGTTTTGCTTTCAATCATGTCATGACGGTAAAATATATCTCCTTGGTAAATTTGATTGCGGATAAAGAGATTGTGCCAGAGCTGTTCGCCGACCGTTTTACCGTTCCTCAAATAGCAGATGCGTTGCAGCAAATATTGCCCAATCACGCGAATAGGTCTAAAATGCTTCAGGGCTATGCTGACGTCGCTCATTTGTTAGGTGACAAAATTGCTTCCAAAAATGCTGCTCAACTTATGGTGAGGTTGTTGCAACGTAAACATTAGACGCTATTGTTTCATGGCTATTTAGAGAGCAATTCTTTTCCTGGATGCTTTTATTGTTTTCTTTTTGAAGATTGGTACAAAAAAAAGCAGATGCGTGTAACATTATAATAAACGAGAATTACTGAATAACTTGCGAGATGGACGTTTCAAACTTGAATAATAGCGAGATCACGGTTCTGAAGACCATGACCTTATTATACGAAATAAGTATGACCGAGAATGAGTGGAAAAAGGTGGCTGGCCGGATAATGGAAGAGCGCCTTTTTGAAAAAGCATTCCACCATTTGTACAAACAAGGATTTCTCGTTAGGGATAGTGGATTCTATGGCATAGCTAAGCGGTTCAGAGTGCATCCGTCCATTTATTTTTGTCTTCTGAGAGAAATTAAGGACGATTTGTTCTTTCCCCTGTATGATAGCCTGTATTCATATTATCATGACAAGGTGAAGTATAAGGATGCCATCAAGCACACTGAGATTCTGTATGGATTGTTTTCCGAAAGAATAAGTATAAGAAATAAAGAACGTATAACTGTCATCTTAAAAGATTTGGTTGATGAGGTGTCTTACGTCTTTGGTAATCCTGACTATGAGACATTCGTGAAAAATATTCTGACATCGTTCCTAAGTGCTCAGCTTGACAATATCTTATATAACGTGTTGTTAAAAGACATGGACGTTGACTGGGAGTATTTACGGGCGATGATGCTTGGCGAAGAACGGGAATTATCGATTCATTCCACCACTGTTTTCGCATTCTATTATTATTTGGGAACAGGAAAGATATGTATTGACTCAGAGAAACAACCCATCACGTCATACGCCCTGCTTATTTACGCAATTGCCTCGCTGTATCAATCTGATTATGCAAATGCCTACAAACTCTTTGTAAAAGTAATATCGACAAGAAAAAAAGAGTTGACATACAATAATGCGGTTTATGGAAATTGCATTATTAATTTTTACTATACGCTATCTTTATTGTTGTTAAAAGAAGAAAAAGGTAAGAATAAATTAGAAAAACTGGTAGCGTTGGAATGTATGCGTTCCTCGGCGGAAAATCAAATACTGATAGCCCCTCTTTATTATTTTTTCTGTAAAAAGCGGAACGTAAATCTTATGAACGGTGTTGTGCTCAACGTGTTCGATGCGAATAATGAAAATAACGCCATAAAACATTTAACATGCGCAATCATTAAGCAGCTGAATATAAAAAACGAACTAATCGCACATTTTGAGCAAACGGCAGGAACTACCCATGCGGCTTTCTTAAACACCGAAACACAATGCTGCAAAAACAATGACGAAGATGGTGCGAAGATGCGGCGTTTGGCAAAAAGCTCATTGTTAGAACGGTTGGACGTCAAGCCTTTTTGGGTAACTAAATTGGAGGATTTGTTGACATACACACAGGAGCAAAAGCAAGAAACGAAAAAAGGTAGCAGCGATACGCAACTGGTGTATCTTATTATGTTCGAAAGGATTATCCCTATCTTGAAGAAACGATTAAAAAATGGAAATTGGTCGGTGGGAAGGGAATTAACCATAAGGGCATTTAAAAATCTACATGACAATTGCATGGATGAAACGGATATTGCATTTTCAAATAGTGTAGAACCATGGGAATACGACATATATCTACGAAAATATATTTATCTGTTAGAGAACTGCAATCGTGTTTTTTGCGGAAGCAGCTATGACATGCACCCCGTGTCGATACATTCAGACAGACCTTTCTTAATTATTAATAAAAACAAAGACAACAGTTTTGGCGTGTCATCCAACATTGCCGATGAGATACAAAACAATGCGATGGGAAAATGCTTTGTTAAAAACTCAGAAACAGATTACTCGATATTTAATATAACGCCATATGAGCAAAAGGTTTATCAAACTATCTTGTCACAAAAGACATACCCTGCAGAGGCCGAACAGATGCTAATCCGTCTCATACAGTCAATCGGAGGAAAAACACAGGTTCACTCGAACATGGTAGAAGGATTGGAACAAATAAAAAAGGTAGAAGGCAAAGCGGTCATCGCTTTGCGTGTTGCCCCCATGGAAGAAGAATATTTCAGACTATCCTTTGTTGTTCATCCTATTGAACGCTTCGACTTTGTGCCAGGGCAGGGAAGTGTAAGTACGATTACGGAAGTCAAGGGAGAGAAGTGCGTCGTGGTTAGAAAGTTGAAGAAGGAGAAATCTAACCTGAAAACCATAGAAGATAAACTCGCAGAATTGGAAATCATGGATGAGGCGCAGACACTTGAATTATCCTCCATTACCGACTCCATTACAATCAGCATCGTGCAATTGCTGCCTCTCATTGAATGGGTACAGCAGAATAATGAAACATGTGAAATGGAATGGCTCGAAAACTGTAGGATAAAGTATAGGGGCAAACTGAATTGCTCGAACTTTAACATTGCATTGAAGTCTAAGAACAATTGGTTTGAGGTCGTGGGAGATGTGTGCGTTGATAACGAGAAGATGATGTCGCTGTACCAGCTGTTGCAACAAATGCACCTAAGCGATAAAAGCAAGTATGTAAAGATAGGCGACAATGAATACATAAAACTGAGTAACGACTTAAAACGCATTCTGCAACAAATTGATACAGCAACAACAGAAAACAGGTCGCATTTGTTGATGGTTCCTGCGGCAATAGGACTTATGGATGAGGTTGTGAACCATTCTGATATTCATGTGAAGCGAAATGCGGCCGTAGATGCATTGATACAAAAAATGAAAGATGCGGAAAAACTGCATCCGCAAGTACCTAAAATGCTTAACGCGCAATTAAGAAACTATCAAGAAGTGGGATTTGAGTGGATGTCAAAACTCACCGCGTGGGGAGCGGGGGCGTGTTTGGCTGATGACATGGGATTAGGTAAGACGCTGCAAACGATTACTTTACTGTTAGAACAAGCACAAAGCGGACCTTCCTTGATAGTGGTTCCAGCGTCATTAGTGCCAAACTGGAGAAAAGAGTTAAGCCGGTTTGCTCCAACGCTCAACGTCTTTGTGCTGAATGACGAGGTGAATAGGGAGCAAGCCATAGAGCAGATAAGTCGTAACGAGGTGCTCGTCACCACATACGCGTTGCTGACGATTCACCAACAACAACTGTCACAAAAAAGTTGGAACGTGGTAGTTCTTGATGAGGCTCATACCATTAAGAACCCCAATACGAAGATGTCTAAAGCGGCAATGACGCTAAAAGCCGAACGAAAGGTCATACTCACTGGTACACCCATACAGAACCATTTGTCAGAATTGTGGAATTTGTTTCAATTCATCAATCCCGGATTGTTGGGGAACGCCGAGCAATTTAAGAAAAAATATATCATACCGATTGAGGAAAATAAGAATAAAGAGCGACAGGGACAGCTGAAAAAACTCATTTCTCCATTTCTGTTACGGCGCACAAAGGGTGAGGTAATCGAAGAATTACCCGAGAAGAATGACATCAACTTACCCGTGGAATTGTCTGACAACGAGTTGGCGATGTATGAATTGCATCGGAAAAAGGCAGAGGAACTGGCATTGGCGGAAGAAGGAGTAAAACTAAGTACGTTGTCTGAGATAACAAAGCTAAGGCAAATGGCATGCAGCATCTCATTGGTTGACAAAACATGGAAGAAAACAAGTAGCAAATTATCTACTTTCATTGCTTTGGCAGAGAGCTTGAACGACAGCGGAGGTCGGGCTTTGGTGTTTAGTCAGTTTACAAGTTTCTTGGCAGAAGTAAGACAGGTGATGGACAAAATCAAGCTACCTTATTTATATTTAGACGGAGCAACGTCCATCAAAAAACGAGAAGAGATAGTGGATGAGTTTCAAAAAGGCAACTATCCTTTCTTCTTGATAAGCTTGAAGGCAGGCGGATTAGGCCTCAACCTGACTGCCGCCAACTATGTCGTTCATCTGGACCCTTGGTGGAATCCTGCCATAGAACAGCAAGCTACTGACAGAGCATACCGCATAGGACAACGCAATGACGTGACGGTTTACCACTTGATTGCTCAACATACCATTGAGGAGAAAATCATACGTCTGCACAAAACCAAGCGCGACCTCGCTGATTCTTTGTTGGAAGGTGGGGATATGGTTCGGACGTTGACACAGGCAGAAATCTTGGATTTGCTTAAAGAAGTATGAGCACGCTGATGATAAAAGCGATATGGAGAGAGATGAGACAGGCGTAGCTTTTGTCCTGTGATTTTACTGAAAAACGACCATGTGAAATTGCAAAAACAGAAGAAACGGCAGGCAAACGACAGATGAAAAACGCGCTGATTCTTACTAATCATAACC
Organism: uncultured Prevotella sp.; assembly: GCA_946998205.1. GTDB lineage: Bacteria > Bacteroidota > Bacteroidia > Bacteroidales > Bacteroidaceae > Prevotella. The sequence goes on from CAMPYJ010000007.1 coordinate 53,447, forward strand.
CCTCGTTGCGCCGGAGTACTGACTTTACGCGCTTAGAGGTATCGGTTATGGGTGTCGGCGACAGGTTACAGCAACATTAAAGCATGCACATTACAGTCTTAGAGCAATGCTTTAGCTGTCGAGAAATGATGAAAATGTGAATGAAGAGAACGTATTTTGACGTAACGTCCGTAACGTCAATATGTTATGAAAGTTGCTTGTTTTCGGCGTATTTGCGGCCGTCTTAGGCGTTGGTGGATTACGTGCGAATTATGAGAGACACTTTGTAAAGAAAATTCGGCACTGGTTTTCCTTCCATGCGGCGTGCCGCCAATTTCACATGCCTATGCCAACGTTAAACTGTAAAGATATACCACGGCAGCGGGAATGGCCATGAGGGATGAGTCGAATCGGTCGAGGATTCCTCCGTGTCCCGGCAGCATGTTGCCGCTGTCCTTGATGCCTAAGGTTCGCTTTAATAACGATTCTACCAAATCACCCCAAGTGCCAAACACGACAACTACCAATCCTAATCCGAGCCATTCCAGGAGATTGAGCCCGGATAAGTTCTCCCCCCGCGATTCAACATAGTATATGACGGATGCGACGATTAAGACAAGCAGCCCTCCCCCTATGCTTCCTTCCCAACTTTTGGCGGGTGATATGCGGGGAAAGAGCTTGTGCTTTCCGAAAAGCGACCCCGCGCAATAGGCCCCGGTGTCGTTGGTCCATAGAAAGATGAAGATGCTCAGTGGCAAGAGATAATAGTAGTAGCTAAGACCATCCGTGGCTTGTCTAAAGGCAATGACGTTAATCATAGAGAACGGCAGGGCGATGTACAATTGCGAAAGCATCGTGTACGCCCAGTCGTTGACGCTGTCATCACTCTTGGTATACAGTCCGCTGACGAAGAGATAAATAATGGTCAGCAGATAAGGAACGAAGACGGCGTTTGTTTGAATGGCTCCGCTATTCACGCCTGCCACTGCCAGAAAGAAATAAACGCTGGCGACGGTGGAGATGAGGCGGTTCACGTTTACATGCTTGTGCTTGTTTACCAGGCCTGTAAACTCCCAAGTAGCCAGGCCTGTGATGATGGCAAAAACAATAATCATGTTGAACGGCTGTAAGAAACACGTCACCATGATGGCTACGAACAAGATGCCGGTGATGGTTCGCGCGGTGAGATTTTTAAGTCTTGGTGTCATGGATGTAAAGAAATTTAGCCTGTAACCTCCCCGAAAGGTAGGGGAGTAGTAAGCTGTTTTATGATGAGTTAAGCATCTAACCTCTGTCCCATACTCAACAAGAGAACTAACCGCTCCCCTCCTTTTTGGGGAGGGGATGGGGGAGAGGCTGCTGTTTTCAGCTCTCTTGTTTACTCTCTTGCAGAGTTCTCTGGTGTTCTTCTTCTGCCGCTTTCACTTCGTCCGGCATGTCTTCCAGCTTGGGTTCGTTGTCCTGCATGATTTCCTGTGAGCGGCTTACCCATGGGCGTTTGCCGAATATCTTTTCGACATCCTCGGCGAATATGACCTCTCGGGTGAGCAAGAGCTCTGCCAGTTTGGCGTGACCCTCTTTATGCTCGGTGAGTATCTGCTTTGCCCTTTCGTACTGTTGGTTTATCATCCTCAGTACCTCGTCGTCGATAATCTTTGCCGTGGTCTCAGAGTAAGGCTTCTGGAACTGATATTCCTGGTTGTTGTAGTAGCAGATGTTGGGCAGGGCATCGCTCATTCCTGCATAGGCGATCATGCTGTACGAACTCTTCGTGGCGCGCTCCAGGTCGTTGATGGCGCCTGTGGAGATGTGCCCAACGCACAGCTCTTCGGCGGCGCGGCCACCCATTAAGGCGCACATCTCGTCGAGCATCTGCTCCTTGGTGGTGATTTGTCTCTCTTCGGGTAGATACCATGCGGCACCCAAGGCTCTTCCGCGCGGCACGATAGAGACCTTGACGAGGGGGTTGGCGTGTTCGCAGAACCATGACACCGTGGCGTGTCCGGCCTCATGTAGCGCGATGGTGCGCTTCTCACCGGCAGTCATGATTTTGGTTTTCTTCTCCAGTCCACCCACGATACGGTCAACCGCATCCAGGAAGTCTTGCGTTCCAACTTGTTCCTTGTTGTGTCTCGCGGCAATCAGCGCGGCCTCGTTGCATACGTTGGCGATGTCGGCGCCGGAGAATCCCGGCGTTTGTCGTGACAGGAAGTCGATGTCCAAATCAGGCGCCACCTTCACTCTGCGAAGATGAACCAGGAATATCTCCTTGCGTTCGGGCAGGTCGGGCAGGTCCACGCTGATTTGCCTGTCAAAGCGTCCCGCGCGCAACAGGGCGCTGTCGAGCATGTCGGCGCGGTTGGTGGCGGCCAGGATGATGACGCCGCTGTTGGTGCCGAAACCGTCCATCTCGGTCAGCAGGGCATTCAACGTGTTCTCCCTTTCATCGTTACCTCCCATGGCGGGATTCTTGCTGCGTGCCCTTCCCACGGCGTCAATCTCATCGATGAAGATGATACAGGGTGATTTCTCCTTGGCTTGTCGGAACAAGTCGCGCACACGGCTGGCACCAACTCCAACGAACATCTCTACGAAATCGGAGCCGCTCATGGAGAAGAAGGGCACGCCAGCTTCACCTGCGACAGCTTTTGCCAGCAAGGTCTTGCCCGTTCCCGGTGGTCCTACGAGCAGCGCTCCCTTGGGTATCTTGCCGCCCAGGTCGGTGTATTTCTGCGGATTCTTCAGGAAGTCAACAATCTCTTGCACCTCTTGTTTGGCACCGGCTTGCCCCGCTACGTCCTTGAAGGTGATGCCCATGTCGTTGCCTTTCTCGTACATCTTGGCCTTGCTCTTGCCGACGTTGAAGACACCTCCGGCCCCTCCGGCCCCTCCGCCGCCCATCCGTCGCATCACGAAAATCCACATCACGATGAGGAAAATGGGGAATGAGAGGTTTAGTAGAATGTTCGTGATGTCGCTTCCCTTCTCGTTCTCGTAGCTGATGTCGGCAATCTTGCCGGACGACTGTTCGTCTGTCAGGTATTTTTCCAGCTCGTCAACCGATCCGAACTCCACCTCAACGTAGGGAGAAGTGCCCGTCTGCTTGGCCGTCAGGTTGAAGACGTCGCGGATGTGTTCGGGCTTGACGTACATTCTCAATACGTTCTGATCCTTGTTGATGACCACGTTCTTGGCGTAGCCTTTTGCGATGTACTGCTTGAATCTCGAGTATGTGGCTTTTTGACTGGCACTCGCGTTGCCCAAGGATTTACCTCCTCCGGTAATCACGAATACGGCTAATGCGATGGCTACGATGGCGTAAATCCAGTTCATGTTGAACTTGGGCATCTTGGGTTGGTTGTCGCTGTTATTGTTGTAGGGGTTCTTTTTGTTGTCCATAAAGATGTTTTCTGTTAAAATAGGATGTGACTACCGGATGTCATGCCTGTTTAGTCCTTGTTTGGAATCCTCGTGAGCTTGGCGTCTTGCCACAGGTTCTCCAAGTCATAGAATGCTCTCGTCTCTGGCATGAAGACGTGCACCAGCACGTCAGTGTAGTCGATGGCCACCCATTGGTTCGCGCCAAGGCCGATGACGTTGGCCGGCTTCTCTTTCAAATCCTCACGGACCGTGTCGCCGACTGATTCGGAAATCGCCTCCACCTGGGTGGGTGAGTTGCCTTGACAGATGACAAAGTAATTGGCTATCGCCCCTTCGATGTCGCTTAGGTCAGCAATGACGATGTCCTGACCTTTCTTCTCTTGTATTCCTTTCGTGATGATGTCGACTAATTGTTCTGATTGTTTCATTCTATAAAAAATGATGTATGACATGTGGTACTACTATCCTACAAAGTTAGTGGTAAATAACTACAAAAGGGATAAAACATGAAATAAATTTGTTTTTTTTAGAAAAAAGTGCCGTTTGCTATTGCCGTATCAAAAAAAAACACTACTTTTGCAGGTGCAAGTCGGCAATGACCGCATTTGATTTTGGGATATGGTGTAATGGTAACACTACAGATTCTGGTCCTGTCATTCTTGGTTCGAATCCGAGTATCCCAACAAGTAGAAGTTCTTTCGTAATGAAAGAGCTTCTTTTTTTTGTTCCCATTTTGAGCTTGTCGCTCACTCTTGCTGCCGTCTCTTGCCGTTTTTTCTGCTTTTATGTTGCGCGGGTGCTTATTTTTCGATAGCTTTGTACCGAATCCATACGGCTGCCGCGGCCGAAGCCTTTCCATGGAAGCATGATGCCCGGCCTGTGTGATGAACGAATCAGTTAGACAAATTTAACCATGAGTTTACAAGAAATCTTAGACCATCGGCGTGCCATCCGTCATTTCGACCCAGCCAAACCGCTTGACGCGGCGCGTGTGCGTCATTGCTTGGAGTTGGCTGCTTTGGCGCCAACCAGTTCGAACATGCAGCTTTGGGAGTGTTATCATGTCACCCAACCGGAGGTTCTCAAAAAGCTGACCCATGCTCTTTTGGATCAGCAGACGGCAGAAACCGCACGGCAAATGGTGGTGTTCGTCACGCGCAGGGACAAGCACCGGGCACATGCCAAGGCTGTGAAGGCGTTTGAAATTGATAACGTCGTGCGAAACAGTCCGAAGGAGAAACAGGCCAAGCGCATCAAGAAATGGCAGTTGTATTACGACTTCGTGATGCCGCTGTTTTACACTCGCTTCTTTTGGCTGCTGGGCTTGTTTCGCAAATTGCTGGCGCAAACCATCGGATTGTTCCGTCCTATCGTGAAACAAGTGACCGAAGGCGATGCGCGCATCACGGTTCATAAGAGTTGCGCACTTGTCGTTCAAACCTTCATGTTGGCCATGAGTGAGGAAGGATACGACACATGTCCCGTCGAGGGCTTTGACAGTTGGCTGGTCAAGAAGGCTTTGGGGCTTCCTTACCACACGGAAATCAACATGGTAGTCACTTGCGGCGTGCGCCTGCCTGACGGTGTCAGGTCTGAACGATACCGCCTTCCTTTCGAGCAAGTGTATCATCAAGTGTGATAGTTAACGAGTTGACAAGTTTACGAGTTAACGAGTTGATGGCTGGTAAGTTGATGAATTGCCAACTTGCCAGCTGTCTGCGTAGGCTTAAACATCGTGTATTGCGAGTGACAATACAGAATAAATCCCAGAAGGCATCAAGCCAACTGGGATTTATTCGGTAGAGGTAAATAGCTATTGTCGCGTCATTCAGCTTTCTTGTTTTCGGCGTCGATGGCCTTGATTTTCTCGCGAATCATCTTGCAGTCATCTTTTAGTTTCTCCACTTTCCGGTTCATTTCGTCCAGCAGGTTGTTGCCTTTTTTGCTTGATGCGTTGAGAAAGCCGAGGTTGTTCTCGTAAGTCGTTATCTCCGACTTCAGCTGTTCATAGCGGTGCATCAGTCTGCCACGCTCGTTGTCCAGTGCGTCTTCGCCCATCTTGGCCATGCTCTTCAAGTTGTTCTTGAAGTTGTCAAGGTGTCGGCGGGCGAGCGAGATGTGCAAGTCTTTGTACAGCTTGTCCAAGATGTCGTGGTATTCCTGATAAACGTTGTCTTTCTCTTTGTACGGAACGTGTCCTATCTTGCCGTACTCGTCCACCAGTTCCTGCACCTTTTCCTTGGTGTTCTCGTCAGGTTTTTCAGCCAACTCTTTCAGCTGGGCGATGATGGCTCGTTTCTTGTCCAGGTTCTCGTGCTCGGTGCTTTGCGTGCCTGCGTTGGCTTTGTTCCTCGCTTCGAAGAACGTGTTGCAAGCCGTGATGAAGTCGTTCCACAGCCGGTCGCCTTGTTTCCTGGGCACCATGCCCACGGTTCTCCACTCTTTCTGTAGGGCGATGAGCTTGTCGCTCGTTGATTTCCAATCCGTGCTGTCGGCCAAAGCCTGCGCTTTCTCCACGAGCGCTTTCTTCTTTTCGGCGTTCTCAGCGAAGCGTTGTTTCATCTGTTTGAAGAACTCAGCCTTGTTTTGGAAGAACCGGTCGCAGGCTGATCGGAAGCGTTCGAATATCTTTACGTTCATCTTCTGCGGGGCAAACCCTATCGTCTTCCATTCTGCCTGAATGGCGATAATCTCCTTCGTGCGCTTTTCCCATTCTCCGGCCGTGGCGTATTCCTGTGCGGATACGGCCTCTGCTTTCTCGCAAAGCGCGGTCTTTTTCGTCAGGTTTTCTTCTTCATCCTTGCGCAATGTCTCGAAATGTTGCTGGTGACGCTTGTTGATGACGGTAGACGCCGCCTTGAAACGCACCCAGATTTCCTCGCGCAGTTCTTTGGCCACAGGTCCGATTTCGCGGTATTGCTGATGCAGTTCCTGCAGTTGATGGAACGCGCTGATCACGTCTTCTTCGTTGGCCAGACTCTCAGCCGTCTCGCACAGTTTCGTCTTCAGCTCCAGGTTTTTCTTGAAATCATATTCGCGGGCTTCCCGGTTCAGGTTCAGCAGGTCGTAGAATTGCTCTACATACAACTGGTAGTTGCGCCACAGCTCGTTGGCCTTCTCCGCGGGTATGGCCTTGATGTCTTTCCATTGCTGTTGCAGTGTCTTGAACTCTTGGAACGATTTGTTGGCTTCGTCGGGCGACGTGGCCATCGCCTTTATCCGTTCTATGATGTCAAGTTTCTTTTTCAGGTTCGCTTCTTTCTCTGCCTCTTGCTGTTCTAATATCTTAGCCCGCTTCTCTTTGATGACGGCCATTTCAGCCTTGAGGCTCTCTTCGAGCTTGTCTGGCAGTACCTGATAGCGCTCCGGGTCGCCCCCGTTGTCGAGGTATTCTTTCTGCTGGGCCTCTCGTTCGGCCAGGTGAATCTTGTAGAAGGTGGTCTTAAGCATTTCGAGCTCGCTCTTCTGTGGGTATTCGTCGCTGTTGGCAATCTCCTTCAGTCTGTCCAAAACCTCTTGCTTGGTCGAGCATGACTTGGCAGCCGCGTCCTTCTTTGGCGCGTCTTCTTCCCGTTTCGTCGCTTCAGGTTGTTCCGTCAGCTCTTCGGTTGTTCCGCTCACAGGTTCTCCCTCGGCCTTGCCGTCTTGCGGTTCCGTCTCTTCCACGGCCGTCTGTCGTGGTTCCATGCTCGCTTCCTTTGCTTCTTCAGATGCTTGACTGTTTGGTGTGACAGCCGTTTCTTCGGTGCCTGCAACTTGTTTCTCGCTGTCTAAATTACCCTGCTTTGGGGCGTTTTCTTGAGAGTCCATCAGTTCACTGTTTTAAGTTTATGATTTGGTTTTCCGGTGTTTTGACGCATCCCTTATGCGTCATTCGCTTGCCTTCACTTCGTGTATGTGGCTGATTGCCATGCCGGCAGTGTCGGCGGTAGATGTTGCAAACTTATATAAAAATATGCTAATTTCCTAAACAATGGTGATTTTTTTTGCTGTTCCGCGCGTTTTACAGCCTGTCCATGCTCTGTTTACAGCAGTCGCTTGCGGCGCATGATGGCCCATGAAACCACGGCCACGAGGATGGAGATGCCAAAGGCTACCACGAAACCGTACTTGTAAGTTTCCATGCCGTTGATGACGTTCATGCCGTAGAGCGACGCCACCAGGGTGGTAGACATCATCAGGATGGAGACCGAGGTGAGGGTTTTCATCACCGTGTTGACGTTGTTGTTGATGATGCTCGAGTAAGTGTCCATGGTCGATTCGAGGATGTTGGCGTAGATGCTGGTGGTCTCTCGCGCCTGCGTCATCTCGATGTTCACGTCTTCTATCAGGTCGGCGTCCAGCTCGTCTACCTGCAGCTTGAACTTCAGCTTGGCCAACAGGTTCTCGTTGCCGCGTATGGAGGTGATGAAATAGGTGAGCGAATCCTGCAGCCTGCTCAGTCCGATGAGGCTTTCGTTGTTCACCTCGTGATCCAAGTTATGCTTGGCTTTCTCGATGAGGGTGTTGATCTGCTTCAGCCGTTTCAGGTACCAGACGGCACTGGAGAGGAACAGCCGGAAGGTCAGGTCAACGTAGTCGGTGAAGCCCGAGCCCCGTTTTTGCTGATAGCTCACAAAGTCAATCATCATGTTGGTTTCGTAATAGCACACCGTGATGGTCACGTCGCGCTTGTGGATGATGCCCAACGGCACCGTCGTGTAGGGCGTGCGCGAGCGTATCTCCTTGACGTAGGGTATGCGAAGGATGATGAGCATCCAGCCGTCGTCATATTCGTAGCGGGCGCGCTCGTCGGTGTCGCTGACGTCTTGCAGGAAATAGTCGGGAATCTGGAAGTGCTCTTCCAGGTCTTGTTGGTCTTCCTCTGTTGGACAAGTCACCTGAATCCAACAATTAGGCCGCCATTCCTCGATGGGCCTAAGTACTTCGTTGATGTTCCAGTAAGTTCTCATTTTCGCTAATCTCCAGGATTCATGAGGTCGAAGATTAGCCTCACGGAGACCGCTCTTCTACCTTTCGTCACCTCTTTCCGAATGATAGTCGTCCATAAATTGTTGTTAATAATAAACTTTTATCCTTCCGGCAGACGCCCAAACTCTTGTTGGGGGAAATGGAATGTGCCGTCGGACGATGTACTGTTTGCAAAGATAAACAAAAAAAATGATAAAAGCTGTTGAGCGACATAAAATTATTTATCAACTGCATGGCACTTTTATTTTTTAGGCTGGTTCTATAAATTACCACCGCACATAGCCATTAAATGTTTGTGAAATACGTTTTGTTATCTTTTGGCTTCTTTTTATATAAAACAGGCTGCGCCTCAACAATTCAAACAAGTTTGATTGTATTCGGCTTGCTCCGTTTTTGGTTCAAAATGTAAGTTCGTTCAGTCGTGTAGCTCGCTACACTCCTTCACTCTCTTGCATTTTGACCTTAAAAATAAGCTCAAAATCTAACAAAGCTAATTTATAGAACCAGCCTTTACGGTATGTTGTTGAATATAAAATTAAACGAATGAAGTCTTGGTGTCATCGTTTCGTCACACGGTTCGGTTCATACATACGGTTAATCCTTAATATACGAGTTCATGATGGATAGGTGACAAGACTAGGACATAGTCCACAGCCTATTCTATGGAACATGATATGGAAAAGATACGGGCTGAAAGCCCAGAAGCTAATAGCCCAGGGCAACGCCCTGGGTAAACGGGTGTTATGGTGTACGCCCTGCAAGGGCAAAAGCAAACTCAACATATTGAAAGTCAAATGCTTTTGCCCTTTCAGGGCACAGGTCATCAGCGTATTACAATCCCAGGGCGTTGCCCTGGGCTGAGAGCTTTTGGGCTTTCAGCCTGTGGGGTCTTCATGATTCCACCAGAGTAAACACGAGATTGGTTATTAATTGTTTACAAACGTTTTGTGAAAGCGTGACGAAGGCAACAAATGTCGCAAACTTAGAGTTTCATTCGTTGTTTAACAACATTCTCTTAAATGAAGGTGCTGCGTTCCAACAGTCTTCCGCCATTGGTTGTACATGATGTAAAACCTCCCCCCGTCCTGTCTGCAAGTTTGGAAATGCGCTTCTTGATGTCGACGAAAGGTGATGAATCACGCCCCTATAACTTTGCATCGTTCATCTTTTTTCTTGACAAACACCTCGCTGTGTTTGCGATGTTTATCAGTAGGTTGGCGTCGGGTTGCAAAAACGCTCAAAATGAGCACGTTTTGTAATTGATTGTTTTATAATACGTTAGATGTATTGCGGCGATTTTTGCGCCTTATTCACGCCTGTTTTGTTCGTTAAGGCATTGCTTTTGTACTGCAATAAGCATGCTTTTGAAGCTCAATGTCATGTTTTTTGACGTTCAAAAGCGTGTTTCTTGTAGCACTATCTTGATGCTTTTGTGGAAAAACATTGATTTTTTCAGTCAAGAATTTACGCCTATGCTCCCTGCAAGCCTATTGATTTTTTCTGGAAGCCCCATTCGCCATGGTTGGTTTTGTTGTCATCTTTTCGGACAAAAAACACCACCCCGTCTCTTCTTGCCGGTGGATGTCTCTTTTATCATCTTTCCTCCTAATTCAAGAAGAGGCGGGGTGTCGCCTTTGGCTTACTCGTTATTTTACCAAGACTTTGCGCGTGGTGCCATCCGATAAGTTCAGGAGATACAGTCCGCGGGGCAGACCGTAGAGCTGCTTTGCGGGCATTCGCAGTCCGCGCATGTCATGAATGGATACAATTGTCGCGGCGCCGTTGCCGTTGAGCGTTGGCTCTGTTCCTGCCGTGTAGAAATGCGGGTCGGGTAAATAGTTGAAGCTGATGAGGCCGTTGGCGTCTTTCCTGATGTTCAACACCTTATTATGTAGCACATGACCGTTGTCCCAGTTGGCGTTGTATAGCGTCAGCGCGGGTGTGCTGTTCGCCGTCAGGCTGTCGCGCTCACCCAGGGGATAGGTGTCGCGGTCGGAGTTGCCGAAGCTGCCGGCTGCGGGTACGATGGTCAGTCGTTGGTGGTTGTTGTATTGTTTCTGTTCGGTATTGTTCACTATGTTGTACGCCCAAAGCGAAGCGTCATAGTCTACATGAAGCACCAGCAGGCCGTTTTTGGGCAGATGGGAGTCCCACTTGTCAGCTCCCTTGTTTTCCAATAAATAGTATTCGTTATGGTTTTGCGGGTTGTAGATGACGTATGCCTCGCCGCCTTGCTGCAGCGGTTTCATGTTGGTGACGGTCTGAGGCTTGTCTCCTAAGACCTTGTAATCCAGCCATCCGGCGAAGTTTTTCTCGTAACTGGTATAGGCGGGCGGTATCCATCCGATGCTTAAAGGACCGTTGTAGCTGCCTCTTGCCATGATGTCCCACTGGCCCATGCCATAGTTTCTTGACTTTCCGGTGTCGTAAAAGTCGGGCAATCCCAGGCAATGGGAAAACTCGTGGCAGATGACGCCGATGCCCATGAGGGTGTTGCGTACGCGCCCTATGCCCGTTCCTGTATTATATTCGTACAGCTCGTTGCTGCATGCGTAGGTGTTGATTTTTACGCCATCCAGCACCAGGTTCTTGCTTTTGATGTTGAATTCGTGTGGCCAGATGGTTTCGGGTTTCGCAGATGTGGCCTGTCCATAGCCGGCGTAGATGACTACTACCTGGTCTACCACGCCGTCGTTGTCCCAGTCGTAGTTCCGATAGTCTACTTTGTCGTTGACCGCTTGGCAGGCTTCGACGATCATTTCAGAAACCCTCACGTCGGTTTGGCCGTTTTTGTCTCCGCCGTAATAGGCGAGGGGATGCTTGAGTTGCACCGGCCCCATGACGTCAAAAGTGAGGTCGAACCGCCCGTTGCTTTGGTCATAAAAGTAATCATGTACGCTGCCAACGCCTCCGTAGTCTTTGTATCCCGACTTGTTGACGATTTCGTCAAACACTTTTTGTGGGTCATCGTCCCTGAAGGAGTTGTCGCTGAAGTTCACCAAGATGATGAGGCCTTTCTTCTTTCCCGTGTACTTACCTTTGCGTACAAGCGGCAGCCTGCTTAGCTGTTGCAGCCGTGTGGGGGCCTTCTCGCGCAGCGGTTCTATCTCTTGTACGGTGCGTACGTTCTTTTTCTCAAAAGCCGTCCTCAGGGAGGATTCGTGCGCCAGGACGTTGGAAGACACCAATTTGTTCTTCTCAATCTTCGCATAGAAGAAGTTGTTGTCACGCTGGACCAGTGGAACCTGGTCGTCAGTCAGGAAATAATGCAGATGCTCGTCGCCCACCATGAGTACGCGTATGGTCGAACCGTCACGTTGGGTGTAGGTTCTCCACAGCTTTAGCGCAGGGATGGCATGGGCAATTGTCGTTGCAATCAGCAAGCATGATAATAGGATGGATTTCTTCATTTTGGATCTTTTGATTGCAAAATTACCGGTTTTTTTCTGAATTTTAAGCTGTTTGTTGCAAAAAACGTTCATTTTTGCGGCTGTTTGTAAGAAATGATACCTGTCTGCGCGCGTTTTCGTTGACACCGTGTAAACGGGTCAAAGCCGTGTTGACGGAGAATGCGCTGACGGTTACATGCGCTTTGTAGTTACGGAAAAACTATGCGGTGAAGGTAGGATTGATTTGAAGGATTCGATGTTTTTTTGTAATTTTGAGGAGGATTTTGTATGACTAAACGGATGAACAACATATTAAAAGGTTTTATTATCGTGATTTTAAGTACGCTATTTGCAAGCTGTTCCAGTCATCGAGGAATCGAATCTGTAACAGCAGATGAGTTTGAAAACGCTCTCTACGACGGACATGTACAATTGCTGGACGTGCGTTCGGCCGAAGAGTATGCGCAAGGACACATCGCCAATGCCGAAAATATTGACGTGCAACAGCCTGACTTTATTGACAGGGCGCAGGGAAAGTTGAATCACACTAATCCAGTGTATGTTTATTGTCGTTCGGGCAAACGCAGCATGTTGGCCGCTCAAAAACTTGTCAAGGCTGGCTTTAAGGTGGTTAATCTCCGTGACGGAATCATGGGTTGGGAAGACGCAGGCAAACCTGTTCTTCCCTAAAGGGACGGCAGCCGCATGGGATGAATGTTGCTCAGGAAACTGCGTTTCATTCATCTTGCAAGGTATCTGTTCCTTGTTTTCGCCCCAACCGCATGCTGTGAGCGTGATTGTAGAACCGGTGCCAATGTGTTGAAGGGGATTTCTTTGCCGATATACGCGACGTCATTGGCGGCCGGAGCAATGCTTATGAGAAGGTACTTCGTGAGGCGAAGGGTACTTCTTTGCATGAGATGCAAGAATGAATTGAGACGTTGGTTGCGAACGCTGTCGTGGATATTGGCTTGATTATTTGACCGTTGGGTAGTCTCGGAGTGTGTTTATGGTGGCGGTTAGCGGAACCGCGGTGCTCGTTTAGCGCCGTTTTTCCCGTTGCTCTTGCCTCTCCTGCTCGCGCAACGTTTCGCGGTAGGCCTTTTCTATGGGGTCTTCTGCGGCGTCTATCTTGCCGAACGCCCTCTTCAACTGCCTGAGGTGTTTCATGTCTCTCTTTTTCCTAAAGTCGAGCATCTTGGCTAAATCGAACTCAAAGAGGCCATGGGGGGCGTCATGATCTGGCGGCAAGTAGGGGTGATTGGCCTTCAGACTGTCAATATTTTGCATGCGCTTTCCCCAAACAGTCACTTCGTCAATGCTGTATGTTGCGGGGAAAAGGAAAACAGTGTCTTTTCTGATTTCTTCTGCAGAGAGTGTTTCTTTCAGGTAGTTGCGTTTGTAGAAAGTGGCACTCTTTATATTATAAGGTAAGGATACCAGTCCTCTATAGGTGGTTTTTCCAACAAACTTGCCGTTTGCATGCACTTCCACGTCGCGGATGGGGATGCGGGTAATGGCGTCACACACCAGACATTGCTGTGCCTGGAGCTTCATTCCGCCAAGCAGTAATGCGGCGGCTAATGCAAAAAAACGCCGCAGAGTGATGGTATGAGGTAAGTAAATGTTGGTGGTCATCTTTTATTTAATTGGTGGCTATCTTACGTTTTGTAGCTCATCATCATACATCTTGCCTTTCTTGCCAATTGGTTGAAGATGGGTTTAAGTGTGCTTGGCCGCATCCAGAAGTTGTTCCCAGACCGCACAGAACTCGGTCATTTGATGGAAAAGCAGGTCGGGGGCTTCTTTTCTCAGTGCGCTGTCGGGCAGGGGACCGCTGTTGATGGCTACCGTAAAGATTTGAGCCGCTACGCCAGCCCGTATGCCCATGGGCGCATTCTCCACCACGATTCCTTCCCAAGGCCTATGGTTTCCCGTTAGTTGTAGGCCCTTTAAATACGGGTCGGGCGCAGGTTTTCCGTGCTTGATGTTATAGGCCGTGACAACATTCTCTTCAGATACGAAGTGTTGGAAATCGTTCACAACCCGTTTAATCAGTTGTCTTTGCGCGCTACCTGTAACGATGCCAATGCTCAATCCGCTCTTCTTTATCTTGCTCATGAGCTCGGGTACGCCGTCAAAGATGGGTGCTTCGGGCATTTGGTGAAACAGTCTGCCTTTCTCATCGTACATCTTTTGCGCCTCTTCTTCCGATATGTTACGACCTTGTTGTTGCTTGACCATCATTCTGATGGTGTCCACACCCTTCATCCCTTCAGTGGCATACACGTCCGCTTCGGTCATGTCAAGACCGAAAGTCTTCATCGATTCTTTCCACGCAACGGCGTGATGAGGCATTGAATTGTACAGCACACCGTCCATATCAAAAAGCACGACTTTGGGTTGGAACGCCGCAAAGTCATGCTTTCTCAAATAATCATGTATTTCGTTTTCAAACATTCAATCTTATTTTTCGTTGGCCAAACGCTCTTGTATGGCCTTGCTTTCAGCTTCGTAGCCAGGCTTATTGAGCAGGGCGAACATGTTCTTCTTGTACGCTTCCACACCCGGTTGGTTGAAAGGATTCACGCCCAAGAGGTTTCCGCTGATGCCGCAGGCCTTCTCGAAGAAGTAAAGCAGCTGTCCGATGTAATACTCGTTCAGTTCCGGAAGATTGACGTGGATGTTGGGAACGCCACCGTCAACGTGCGCAAGTCGTGTGCCCAGCTCGGCCATCTTGTTCACTTCGTCCACCCGTTTGCCTGCCAAGAAGTTCAAACCGTCAAGATTTTCCTCATCTTTGGGGAACAGCATCTTCTTGTTAGGCTGCTCAACACTGATTACAGTTTCGAAGATTGAACGCTCGCCCTCTTGTATCCACTGTCCCATGGAGTGCAGGTCGGTGGTGAAGTCGCATGCGGCAGGATAAATGCCCTGATGGTCTTTTCCCTCACTCTCACCGTAAAGTTGTTTCCACCATTCACCGATGAAGTGAAGTTTAGGCTGGAAGTTGACGATAATCTCAATCTTCTTACCCGTTTCGCGATACAGCGCATTGCGCACAACAGCGTACTGAGCGGCTATGTTCTCCTGCAAAACCACGTCTTTCCCCGTTGCCTTTTCCATGTCGGCAGCACCCTGTACCAAGGCTTTAATGTCGAAACCGGCGCATGCAATGGGCAGTAATCCAACGGGAGTGAGTACGGAGAAGCGTCCGCCTACATTGTCAGGAATGACAAAACTCTTGTATCCCTCTTTGTCGGCGCATGTGCGTGCGGCACCTTTTTTCGCATCAGTGATGGCCACAATCACGTCTTTAGCCTCTTCTTTGCCACGTTGTGCCTCGCATTGTTTCTTCAACAAGCGGAAGGTAAGAGCCGTTTCAGTGGTGGTGCCCGACTTGGATATGTTGATGACACCAAACTTCTTATCCTTCAAGTAGTCGGTGAGTTCTGCCAAATAGTCCTCGCCAATGTTGTTTCCTGCAAAGAGAATGGTGGGATTCTTCTTGTCGTTCACCAACCAAGCGAATGAGTTTCCCAAGGCCTCTATCACGGCACGAGCCCCTAAGTAGCTTCCGCCAATACCGGCAACCACCACCACTTCGCACTTTTCGCGCAGGGTGTTGGCGCATGCCTGCACTTCGTCAAGAAACGCAGGTGTGATGGAGGAGGGCAAATGTAACCATCCTAAGAAATCGTTTCCTGGACAAGTACCGTTTTCAAGTGCTTCTTGTACGGATTTTACCTTACCCTCATAGGCCTCTACTGTTCCCGGTTTCAAGAACTGAGTGGCCTTCGTGATGTCTAAACTAATTCTTTTCATCTTATTGTTATCTAAATGAATCTGTTAATAATTTGATTTCTATTTGCGGACTGATGTGTTCGTACAAGATGTTGTATACGGCATCCAAGATCGGCATGTTCACGTGCATGTGCCGGTTGATCTCTTTCATGCACTTGGTTCCGAAGTATCCTTCGGCGATCATCTCCATTTCAATCTGCGCGCTTTTCACCGAATATCCCTTGCCAATCATGGTGCCGAAGGTGCGGTTGCGCGAGAAATTGGAGTACGACGTCACCAGCAAATCGCCCAAATAAACCGAATCGTACGCACTGCGTTCAATGGGATGGACGGCCGTGAGGAAGCGGAACATCTCCTGAACGGCGTTCGCAGTGAGCACGGCTTGGAAGTTGTCACCGTATTTAAGTCCGCTGCAAATGCCCGAAGCGATGGCGTACACGTTCTTCAGAACCGAAGAATATTCGATGCCAATTACGTCCGTAGATGTTTTGGTCTTGATGACATCGCTGGCAATGAACTCGGCGAACGCCTCCGCTTTCTGTATGTCGGCGCAGCCGATGGTAAGGTAAGACAGACGATCCATGGCCACTTCCTCCGCGTGCGACGGCCCTCCAATCACGGCCAGGTTCTCGTACGGCACGTCAAACACTTGGTGGAAATACTCCGAGCACACCAGGTTTTCGTCGGGAACGATGCCTTTGATGGCGGTGATGACGAACTTGTCGCACAGACGGGTCTTGAGTTTCCGCAGATGACTCTTGAAGTAGGGTGACGGTGTCACGAAGACCAGCGTGTCGTAAGCGCTGGTGATGGTGTTGATGTCTGATGAGAAAAAAATCTCATCGGTGTTAAAATGCACACTGGTCAGATAGGCGGGATTGTGCCCCAGACGCTTGAAATCCTCGATGCGGTCGTCTCTTCGCATGTACCACCCAATGTGATGAGCATGGCTCACCACAATCTTGGCTATGGCTGTCGCCCAGCTTCCGCCCCCGATGATTGCTATCTTCCCGCAGTTATAATTCATAATTCTTCATTCATAATTCATCCTGATGGCTCACAAGTCATGATTCTTCTTTTCTCAATCCAATTGATAGTTAGTGAGAAGCGTGTGAATCATGAATTGTGCATGATGAATTATTTCTGGCTGTTGTCAATCCATTGTTGGAATTGTTCAACCTTCGGATTGTCGTAGCCCAATTTATATTTCTTGTTCACCCCGCAGACGTTCATCTGCAAGGCCTGCGCCTTTACCTGTGCGATGTCCGAAATCAGGTTATATCCTGCCTTTCTGAACACGGGTACCCACTGCTCCGGAACACCGATGGCTGCCCATTCTTCCACCGTGCTCTGCGGTATTTTCTTCTCAGGTTTCATTTGTGGGAAGAACAGCACTTCTTGTATAAACGTCTTTCCGGTCATCAACATCACCAAACGGTCGATGCCGATACCGATACCCGACGTGGGAGGCATGCCATATTGCAGCGCGCGCAGGAAGTCTTGGTCGATGATCATGGCCTCGTCGTCACCCTTGTCGGCCAATTTCATCTGTTCCCTGAAGCGCTCTTCCTGGTCGATGGGGTCGTTCAATTCAGAGTAAGCGTTCGCCAACTCCTTGCCGTTCACCATCAGTTCAAAGCGTTCTGTCAGTCCCGGTTTGCTCCGGTGCATCTTGGTGAGCGGTGACATTTCCACGGGGTAATCTGTGATGAACGTGGGTTGAATGAAGGTTCCTTCGCAGAACTCGCCAAACATCTCGTCAATCAACTTGCCTTTACCCATGCTCTCATCCACCTCCATGCCGAGCTTCTTGCAGATTGCTCTTATCTCGTCTTCATTCTTTCCGTTGAGGTCATGGCCCGTCTTTTCTTTGATGGCGTCAAGAATGGGCAAACGGCGGTAAGGAGCTTTGAAGCTAATCATCTGTCCGTCAACCTCCCGTTCGGCACTACCGTTGACGGCAATACAAATGGTTTCCAGCAGTTTTTCGGTAAACGACATCATCCAGTTGTAGTCTTTGTACTGCACATACAATTCCATGCAAGTGAATTCAGGATTGTGGTTGCGGTCCATTCCCTCGTTGCGGAAGTTCTTACCTATTTCATACACGCCTTCAAAACCGCCCACTATCAGTCGTTTTAAGTATAGTTCGGTGGCGATGCGCATGTACATATCGGTGTTCAGCGCATTGAAGTGTGTGATGAATGGGCGCGCGCTGGCGCCGCCAGCGATGGCTTGCAGGGTGGGAGTCTCCACCTCTGTGTATCCCGCCTCGTCCAGTACCTTGCGCAGGGTGCGCAGCACCGTGGCGCGTTGCAGGAACGTGTCTTTCACGCCGTCGTTCACAATCAGGTCGACATAGCGTTGGCGATAGCGCAATTCAGGGTCGTCAAACTTGTCGTAGGCCACTCCGTCCTTGTATTTCACGATGGGCAGAGGTTTCAAGGCCTTGCTCAACAGTGTTAAACTTTGTGCGTGTACCGATATTTCACCTGTTTGAGTTTTGAACACGAAGCCCCTGATGCCAATGAAATCACCGATGTCCAACAGGCGTTTGAACACCACGTTGTACAGGTCTTTGTTCTCATCCGGGCAGATGTCATCGCGCGTTATGTACACTTGTATTCTTCCTTTTGAGTCTTGCAGTTCTACAAAACTGGCCTTGCCCATCACGCGTCGCGTCATCATGCGGCCTGCTATCACCACTTCTCGCTTTTCCCCGCCGTCCTGGTAGTCTGCCTTTATCTCCGTGCTGAACGCGTTGGTAGGAAACTCTGCGGCAGGATAAGGGTCGATGCCCATATTTCGTAACTCTTGGAGACTTTGTCTGCGACCAATCTCCTGTTCACTCAATTCTAAGATGTTCATATATGATAAAATAGCTATTTTTTCCCAACTCTGATGGATAGAGCCCGCCAATAACATTCAAAACCGTTTGCTTTGTTAAGGCGCAGCCTATCTTATGCAAAGATAGTGCAAGCCGAAGACAAAGAAAGCTTGCTTGCTTTGTTAAGGCGCAGCCTATCTTATGCAAAAGTACGAAATAAATCTGAATGCGCCTACCTTTTCGTGTTTTTTATAATTGCGTTGCAGGCAGCTCGCTATTTTGTGCCGCTACACATGCTCGGCCGCCCTTGTTTTCAACTGCGAATTTGAGGGCTTGACAAAACAAATGAACACAGAGGCATGCCGAGAATCATGCTGTTGCGCGTCAATAAATGTTGAGTGTTTTCATCGTTTTAAGCCCTAAAAACGGCACTTCAAAAGTGATGAAATAGAAAAAATCGATAGGCAGGAAGGCGGCAGACATCCGATTAATCTGTCATCAATACCCTGTTTTTTCTTCAAAGCAATGACTTTGGTGAGCAATCTGCATCACTTTGGCGATCAATCTATATGAGTTTGTGCTTCAAAAGCATGTGAATTGTGCGCCATGAGCAATGCTCTTGGCTTCAATTTGTTTTGAAATTGAATGCTAAAAGTGGCTGCGAAGGATATAACTCGCTGTGTGTTATTTGTTTGCGAAAGTTGCTCATGCTTGGCGTATTTGCGCCAAAAGGAGGTTTGGTTTGCGAATACGCCAAGCATGAAGAAGCGTGTTGTCAAGAAAATTACACCTCGGGAACATCTTTGAGGCTGTCGGCAATCTCTTCGTCGGTGATGTTGTAATTGCGCAAGTCGCCGTTCAGATAACTGTCGTATGCCGTCATGTCGATGAGTCCATGGCCCGAGAGATTGAAGAGAATCACCTTCCCGTCACCGCTCTCCTTGCACTTTTTAGCCTCGCGGATAGTGGCGGCGATGGCGTGACAGCTCTCCGGAGCCGGGATGATGCCTTCGGTTCGAGAGAAAAGGATGCCGGCGTCGAAGGCCTCCAGTTGCGGAATGTCCACGCCATGCATCAGCTTGTCTTTCACCAGTTGCGAGATAATCATGCCCGCACCGTGGTAGCGTAGGCCGCCGGCATGTATGTTTGCCGGCTTGAAGTCGTGGCCCAGCGTGTACATGGGCAGCAGGGGCGTGTAGCCGGCCTCGTCGCCAAAGTCGTATTCAAACTTGCCTCGGGTGAGTTTCGGACAGCTGCTGGGTTCGGCGGCGATGTATTCCGTCTTCTTTCCCTCCAGGATGGTGTGGCGCATGAAGGGGAATGCCGTGCCGCCAAAGTTGCTTCCACCGCCGAAACAGGCAATCACGACGTCGGGATACTCGCCCGCCATCTCCATTTGTTTCTCTGCTTCCAAGCCGATAACAGTTTGATGTAGCGCCACATGGTTAAGCACCGAGCCGAGTGTGTACTTGCAGTTAGGCGTGGTGGTAGCCAGTTCGATAGCCTCAGAGATAGCTGTTCCGAGGCTTCCCTGATGGTGGGGATCGCGCGTGATGATGTCCTTTCCGGCTCTTGTTGACATCGATGGCGAGCCTTCAACGGTGGCTCCGAAGGTGCGCATGATGCTGCTGCGGTAGGGCTTTTGCTGCATCGAAATCTTCACTTGGTACACGGCAGCTTCCAATCCGAAGATTCTTGCCGCATAACTCAAGGCCGCTCCCCACTGTCCGGCGCCCGTCTCGGTGGTGACGTTCGTGGTGCCTTCCTGCTTGCAATAGTAGCATTGGGCGAGGGCGGAGTTGATTTTGTGCGAGCCAAGCGGGTTCGCACTCTCGTTCTTGAAGTAGATGTGCGCGGGCGTGTCCAGGGCTTTCTCCAGTGCATAGGCGCGCACCAGCGGGGTGGATCGGTAGTATTTGTACTTGTCCAGCACCTCTTCGGGAATGTCGATCCATCGATGTTCGCTGTCAAGTTCTTGCTTTGAGCACTCTGAGCTGAAGATGTGCGAGAGGTCTTCTGCCGTGACCGGCTGTTTGGTCTTTGGGTTGAGTAGCGGCAAGGGCTTGTTCACCATGTCGGCTTGAATGTTGTACCACCGCGTGGGAATGTCTTCTTCCTGAAGTAT
This sequence comes from uncultured Prevotella sp., assembly GCA_946998205.1. Taxonomy (GTDB): domain Bacteria; phylum Bacteroidota; class Bacteroidia; order Bacteroidales; family Bacteroidaceae; genus Prevotella. The sequence continues at coordinate 73,923 of CAMPYJ010000007.1, forward strand.
GAATTTCTTTTGTTTGTTCAGCATTTTCGTTCTTTTTTGTTTGGTTTATGGTTCTGATTGCCAGAAACGGGCTGGTGTTCCTGTTTTTTATCACCAACAAAGGTAAGAAAAAGATTGCATTTGTCTTTCAGAGCGTGAGAGATTTGTTAACTTTGCATGAAAAACATGACTATTGTTCTTACGTTGTTGGGCTATTTCGCGGCCTTGCTGTTATTGAGCAGGATGACGACAAGGCATGCCACGAACGACACTTTCTATCGCGGAAACCGGCAGTCGCCCTGGTATCTGGTGGCCTTTGGCATGATAGGCGCGTCGGTTTCGGGCATCACCTTCGTGTCCGTGCCGGGCATGGTAAACGCCATTGGCATGACTTACCTGCAGACTTGCCTGGGCTTTGTGCTGGGCTATGCGGCGGTGGCCTTCGTGTTGCTGCCCGTTTACTATCGTCTGAATCTCACCACCATCTACTCTTATCTGCGACGGCGCTTGGGAACTCGTTCGTATAAAACGGGCGCTTGGTTCTTTTTGCTGTCCAAGATGTCGGGTTCGGCGGTTAAGTTTTATGTGGTGTGCATGCTCTTGCAGCGGTTTGTACTCGATGCAGTGGGGGTGCCTTTCGTGGTCACTGTGTTGGCGCTGGTGTCGCTTATCTGGCTGTATACTCGGCGCGGAGGCATCAAGACCTTGGTGTGGACCGACACGTTTCAAACCTTTTGCATGTTCGCGGCCCTCATCTTCATCATCGTGCAGGTGACGTCCATGCTCGACATGAATGTCGCTGAGGCGGTGACAGCCGTCGCGCGGGATGACAGGAGCCGTATCTTCGTGTTTGATGACTGGCTGTCCAAACAGAATTTCTGGAAGCAATTTGTGAGCGGAATCTTTATCGTCATCGTGATGACGGGGCTCGATCAGGACATGATGCAGAAGAATTTGACGTGCAAGACCTTGCGAGAGGCGCAGAAAGACATGTGCACCTACGGACTTGCCTTCGTGCCCGCCAACCTGTTGTTCTTGTCGTTGGGCGTGCTGTTGTCCATGCTGGCCGCGCGGCGGGGCGTGCCTCTGCCCTCTGCGGGCGATGAGTTGTTGCCCATGTTCGCAGCAACGGGCGAGTTGGGAACCATGGTGGTGGTGTTCTTTACCATTGGCATCGTGGCGGCGTCGTTCAGCAGCGCCGACTCGGCCTTGACGGCTTTGACCACCACTTACTGCGTGGACATCTGTCAAAAGGCTGCCGATGAGCGGCTCAGACATCGCGCTCATGCTGTCATGGGCTTGGTGTTTGTCTTGTTCATCCTGGCGTTCAGGGCGTTCAACTCGACCAACCTGATCGACGCTATCTTTATATTGGTGTCGTACACCTATGGCCCTTTGTTGGGATTGTTCGCCTTTGGACTGCTCACGAGGTGCCGGGTAAACGACAGATGGGTGCCCTACTTAGCCGTTGCCGCACCCGTGTTGTGCTATGTGTTGGATGCCGTCGCACAGCATTTGTGGAACTATCATTTCGGTTACGAATTGCTCTTGCTCAACGGGGCATTGACTTTTGCTGGACTGTTGGTGACGAGAAAGAAAGAGGTACTTTGAACTTTGAGGTTTGAACTTTGAACTTTGCGCTGTCAAACTTTGAACTTTGAGATTTGAACATTGAACTTTGAACTTTCAACTTATGAGGATTGCCGTTGCAATGTGTGAGTTTGTGAGCCATCAAACTTTGAACTTTGAACTTTGAGATTTGAACTTTGAACTTTCAATGTGTGAGCTTATCATCTCCAAAACTCATCAACTCACCAACTAAAAAACTTACAAACTCACCCTAATACCACTGCACGGCATTGCTGTATCCGCTGCGCTTGTCGTATTTCAGTGCGTCAGTCAAGGTGGAGGCGTTGGCCCTGAAGGTGAAATTGTAGCTGGTATAGGGGGCCAGCACCACCGAACAGCTCATGTTGAAGCAGTGAAGGTCGCGCTGAAGTGATGCCGTCGTCATGGACATGGCGTGGTTCTCGAAGTCGTAACCCGACGAGAAGCTGATGTTCCATCCTTCACTGAACCTGATGTTTCCGCTGATGTTGAGGGTCTGGGTGAACTTGTATGGATAGCGCATGGTTTTGTAATTGAACTTTTTGACATCCCTGTTCTCACTCATGGTGATGCCGTATCCGAAGGTAACCGACCATGGCAGGCTGAACGGCATGTAGCCATCGTCATCTGTCTCGGCCTTCCCGGGCTCCGTGTTCTTCTTCGCTCCGCGCTGTCCCTTGACCATGTTGTCGTCAACGTTGCTCTCGATGTCGGTGTCGCGCCCCTCGCCATCGTCCTTGTCTTGTTGCTTTTCTTTCTCGTCATCCCGGCCTCCGCTGAAGAACTTCAGCAGCTTTTCGGGTGTCAGCGTGTAGGAGATGTTCTGTGACATGCCTTGGAAACGGCCGAAACGGCCCATGCCCCATTCCGTATGGTTGCCCTCGTAGGGCCTGCCGTTCTCATCTAATTCGTAGGCATACGATGCGAAGCGGGCGTTGAGGTTGAAGGTGTAGTTCTTCCACCACTTCAGTCTGATGCGCATGTTCAGGTCGCTCAGCGGCTTTACCCTGGCCGCCATGTTGTACGACATCGACAGTCCCAGTTCGTCGATGATGCTCACTTTCTTCATTCCCGTCGAGTCTTTGTCGCTCTTGACCTTCATTTCTATGTTGTTGCCCAAGTCGAACGACACGTTGCCGCTGCGTCCTCTGCCCGGTACTGAGTACATACCGTTCTCGTAAGGTGAGTATCCTACGAGCGACACATTGCCGTCGGCGTCGGTCTTTTGATAGTAGTCGTAATAGCCATAGCGCCGCGCGCCGAAGTCGGGAGCATAGCTGAACGTGACCGAGGGGGTGAGTACGTGGCGGATGGCCTGCACCTTGTCGCCGAAAATCCTGCGGTTCGGGATGAACATGCCATAGAGTTTGGTAGACATACTCAAGTTGAGTGACCAGTTGTAGACGTTGTGAAAGCCGTAAGTGGTGTCGTTCACAACCTTTTGGGTGGCTGCGTCCCACGACCGGCTAATCTTGCTTGAGTACATGCGGTCGGTGAAATTGAACGACGGATTGACGTTTAGATTGCCGAAAAGCGTGAAGTTGGCGTTGACCGGAATGTCGTGCTGGAAACCGTTTCGCCAGTCTTTGATTAGGTTCGACTTGAACAATTTGTCCTCTTTTGTCTGGATAGAGTTGGAGAAGCGGCCTGTGTAGCTTACGGCAATCTTCTCGTACCAGCGCTCGTCGCCAACCACATGCTTGCGCTTGAACGGGTAGAAGCGGCTGATGCTGATGTTCAGGTCGGGCAGCGTCATGGCGATGGACGAGTCGCGCATGTTCTGCGAGAGGTTCATGGAGCTGCTCAGTGACATGCCGATGCTCGAGAAAGTGGTGCTCCAACTCACGGAAGACGTTCGGGTACTCTGTGTGAGTGATTGCGGGTTATACAGGCTCGTGAGGTTGTTTCTCTCATAACTGGAGGAGGCGAAGTTGACACTGGCCGCCAACGAGCTGTAAGGATTGGCTTTCTGGTCTTGCCGGTGGCTCCACTGTATCTTGTAGCTTTGCTGCCTGGAGAAGTCAGGCAGACCCTTGTCGCCCGTCTTTGAGTCCTGGTAACTGAGAAACAAGCTGCCGCTGAAGCGATACCTTTTATTGTAATTGCTGGCCAGCGAGATGCCCCAAGAACCCTTGGTATAGACCTCGCCAAGCACCTTCAGGTCGATTTTGTCACTGATGGCGAAGTAATATCCGCCGTCCCTGAGATAGAAGCCCCTCTCCATCTCGTCTCCGTATGTAGGCATGATGAAGCCCGACGAATAGCTCTTGGTGAAGGGGAAGAAACCGTATGGAACGGCAAGCGGGAGCGGAACGTCGGCCACCACCAGGTAGGCGGGGCCGAAAACCACGTCCTTGCCCGGGCGCACCTTGCCTCGTGACAGCGCGATGTAGAAGTCGGGATGTTTTTTATCGCAGGTGGTATATCGGCCGTGTTCCATGTACACCACGCCCGATGAGTCGCGCTTGGAGCGCTCGCTTCGCAGAAATCCGTCCTCCTGCCTCGTGTATACGTTGTGGATGAGGCCCTTCTTCGTCTTGAAGTTGAAGGCCATGGTGTCGCTTTCGTACGAGTCTTGCCCCAGTTTGAACACGGGAGTGCCTTTCAGCGCCTTGGCCGCGGTGTCCTTGACGGCTCCGGTCGCGTGCACCAGGTTGCTGTCCATGTTCATGTATATCTTCTCGCTCTTGAGGTCCATGTCCTCGTATTTCACGGTAGACGAGCCGTAGAGGTGCGTGGTTCTGCTCTTGGCGTCGTATACCAGCGAGTCGTCAGCGGTATATTGTACGGGCGCGTCGATGCCGTTCGCCTTTTTTTTGTTGAGCGAGTCAAGCCTAATCGAGTCGTCAACCTGTTGGTTGTGCCTGCGGATGGCCAGCTGCAGCGAGTCCAGCGTGGTGGAGTCGGCGGAGGCGGAGCCGGGGCGTTTGCCAAAAGCGGAATCGCGCTTGTTGGGTGACATGGCGCCGCCCACACCCAGCGTGTCACGTTGCCGCGCTTGTTGCCTGGCGTATGAGTCAAACCTGTTCATGTCGGCCATGACGAAGGCAAAGATGAACAGCAGCAGAACTATAACCGACGGAGTTCTCATTTAATGTGCAAAATTACATAAATATGAACGAACTGGCATGCTATTTTTTATTTTTAACGTAAGGCACTGCGCTGAACACGTGCTTCGTATGGTTTTCTCCATGCTTGCGGTTACTTTTTGGTTTCTGTCCTGAAAAATGATGAAAAAACGATGATCGCAAAGTTGTGAACAGGAAAAAGCAGTCATGTTTTCAGGCTGAAAAAGCGTGTCGGGAGAGCTGCCAAGCAGACTTTTTCTGCTAAAAACAGGTTGATAATGGTCCTTTTCACGTCACTGCACGCCACTATCTCTTTGTAATTGGGCATCAAAAGCATACGGTTAACCAATCAATAGCATATCTATTGCCAATCAAAAGCAATGCTATTGGCATGAAATAGCATGCGGAAAATGTGCAAAGAATGACAATATTACTGTAAATATCTGACTATTAATTAGATATAAAACTAACGCATAACTCGCGTATTTGCAGCCGCCAGCATGCTTGTTTGAAAAAACGGCCGTATTTAAGCGGGTGTTGTAAAAGAAAATGACAACTTCTGTCACACTTGATGTTGTATGGGATGGGTGGTGATTATTCGAACAGCTGCATCCACCGGGCAAATCTCTGCGCTCCCTCCTGCCCGAATCTCTCCAGGCTCTTCAGTGCCTGTTCGGGCGTTCTCTCGCGTTCGAGGTGCGACTTGGAGTAGAACTTGTCGGCATAGCAAATCACCTGTTCCTCCATGGTCTCGGGCAAAAAGTCTTGATGAGGCAGGGGCAGGTGCTGGTCAATGACGTCCTGCAAGGCGATTCCGGCCCCCGTGTGGCGTTCGCAAACCCGCGCGTGCTTGGGGTAACCGGCCCTGCGCAGCATGTCCGCGCCGATGACGCCATGCTTGATGTACGGTTCCGCGCCGAAGCATTGGATGCCCGGCGCGTCGCATTTCACGATGCCGATGTCGTGCAGCATGGCCGCCTCCCGTATGAAGTCGCGGTCGAGTTTCAACTCCGGATGCTTCTCGGCGATTTGCAACGCCTTGCGGGTTACGCTTTCACTGTGCGTCAAGAGGATGTCCCGCACCTTGCTTCCTTGCGGGTAATACTGGTTGATGATGGCTAAATAGTCCATGAAAAAGCATTTTAATCATTAAAGGGCGGTTCTATAAATTACCACTGTAAAGTTTTTTTATGTCATTCGTTTTACGTTTTGTCATCTTGTGGACTCTTTTT
>CAMPYJ010000008.1 GCA_946998205.1 uncultured Prevotella sp.
GACCACAAAAACAGCCTCGCAATCTGACAAAGCTAATTTATAGAACCGCCCTAAAGGTACGAATGCGTTGAACCTTGGCAAATATATGAAAAAATTTGCATATGGTGGTTTGATACATTGCGTATTTTTGTTAAAAAACATGAGTTTTGAGCATTTAACAAACTTTATGCGGCGCTTTTTCTCCATTTCGGTGGATATTTTGTAATTTCGCAAGGTATAATGAATCAAAAGGTTTAATTAATGATATCATAAAGAATTATGAAAAAAAGTATTGTTTTGTGCGCGGGCTTGTGCGTCGCACTGGCTTTTACCGGTTGTAAGTCGAGCGAGAGTGCCTATAAGAAAGCATACGAAAAGGCAAAGGCGCAGGAGAGCGCGCAGGCGTCGGCTCAGACTGAAGCTCCGGTGGTAGCTCCCTTGACGCAAGTTCCGGTAACAGAGACCAAGGTTGTTGATAACGTTGACAACGCGACGGTGCGCACCGAGGACGTGACGGTGGTCAGCGGCAGTGGTCTGAGCGCGTTCAGCGTCGTTGTCGGATCGTTTGGTTTGAAGGCCAATGCGGAGGGGTTGCAGCGTACGTTGAAGGCTGCCGGCTATGGAGCGCAGGTGGCTTACAACTCCGCGCGCAACATGTACCGCGTCATCGCTTCTACCCATGCGGACAAGGCATCGGCCGTAGCGTCGCGCAACCAGTTCCGTGCGAAGTATCCTGACGCTTGGTTGCTGTACAAGAAATGATAGGCGGTGGGGCAGGAGGCCGGGCTTGAGGAAGCCGTTGGCGCACTCTGCCGTGCCGTGACAGATAAGAATGCGTATCCTTTCGATTGATTACGGAAAGAAACGTACGGGCATAGCAGTTACCGACCCATTGCAAATCATCGCCAATGGATTGGCAACTGTTTCCACGTCTGATCTTTTCAATTATCTCAAGAACTATGTGGAGCGCGAGGATGTGGAACGGATTGTCATTGGAAAGCCCATGCAGACCAATGGCAAGCCCAGTGAGAACATGGCCAGGGTGGAGCAGTTCGTGAACCGATGGCGAAAGGCCATGCCACAGATTCCCATCGAATATTACGACGAGCGTTTCACGTCCGTGCTGGCTCATCAAGCCATGATAGCAAGCGGCATCGGCAAGAAAGCCCGGCAAAACAAAGCGTTGGTAGACGAGATATCGGCTACCATCATTCTGCAGAGTTACATGGAGTCGAAGCGAATCAGACAGACAATCCTGTAAGGCGGTTGGCTGGTTTGCACATTGAATAGGCTGTGAGCCGGCAAGTTCACGGTTCGGTCGTTAACAGAAAATAGGAATCCATCACCTTGTCAGCCGCTGAACCAGCCCCTCGTCAACGATTAACTTGTAAACGATCACCTCGTTACCTCGTCAACTTGTAAACTTGTAAACTAAAAAATGATATTACCTATATATATATATGGTCAACCCGTGCTTCGCAAAGTGGCGCAGGACATCACTCCCGAGTATGAAGGACTGGCACAGTTGATACAAGACATGTTTGAAACGCTCGATTCGGCAGACGGCATTGGCCTTGCCGCACCGCAGATAGGAAAGTCCATCCGCGTGGTGGTCATCGACCTCAACGTGTTGAGTGACGACCTTCCCGAATACAAAGGTTTCAGGCGGGCATACATCAATCCGCACATCATGGAGATTGACGAGAACGCCCCCAAGCAGTCGATGGACGAGGGGTGTCTCTCCATCCCCGGCATTCATGAAGCTGTTTCGAGGACCACCCGCATTCGTGTGCGGTACATGGATGACGACTTTACGCCGCATGATGAATGGATAGAGGGCTATTTGGCCCGCGTGATGCAGCATGAGTTTGACCATCTGGATGGTAAAATGTTCGTAGACCGCGTATCACCGTTCCGCAAGCAAATGATTAAAAACAAACTGAAGGGAATGACGCAGGGCAAGTACGAGTGTCACTACCGCACCAAACCCGTTCGCAGATGAACCTCCAATGGTGCGCCTGCCCGCATAAACAGGCGCGCAAGTAGAACGTATGTACCGGCATGTAGTCATCATATTCATGGCTTGTTTGTCGCTCGCGGCACGGGCACAATACAACATAGACAAGCTGCTCAGGAATGGTCAGGTGGCCCTTCATTATGAGGACTATGTGCTGTCGATACAGTATTTCAACCAAATCATTGCCCTAAAACCCTATCTTTACGAGCCATGGCAATACCGGGCCGTGGCGAAATTCTACCTGGATGACTTTACGGGAGCTGAAGCTGACATCTCCAAAGCCATTGAGCTGAACCCTTACATCCATCAGTTTTTTGACCTGAGGGCCATCACCGAAATCAAACAAGAGCGATATGATGAGGCCATCGCCGACTATGACCGGGCCATCAGGCTGCAACCCATGCAGCAAAGTTATTGGTTCAACCGGGCTGTCTGCCTGATGAACGAAAAAAAATACGACGAGGCTTTGCAGCAGACTGACACCATCGTGCGGAAATGGGCTAACGCAGCCAACGCCTATTCGCTGAAGGCCGAAATCTATCTGCATGAGAAAGATACCACGCAAGCAGCCAAGTGCTTGGACAAGAGCTTGAAGATAGACCCTTACGACGGTAACACATGGACCACACGCGCCTACATCAGTCTGGCTCGCAGGAGGTGGAAGAATGCGGACGAGGAACTCTCTAAGGCCATTCATCTGAAGCCCAACGTGGCCAACAACTATGTGAACCGCGCCTTGGCCCGACTCAATTACAACAATCTTCGTGGGGCGATGGCCGATTATGACTTGGCGCTCGATTTGCAGCCGAACGACTTTTTGGCTCACTACAACCGGGGATTGCTGCGCATGCAGCTGGGTGATGACAACCGTGCGATAGAAGATTTCAATTTCGTCGTCAAAATGGAACCCAGAAACGCAATGGCCATCTTTAACCGAGCGCTGCTGCACGACAGGACTGGCAACTTGCGCGCGGCCATTCGTGACTATTCGGCAGTGATTGACCAATTCCCTAATTTCTGGAATGGGTTGTCCCATCGTGCCAGCTGTTATCGCCGGTTGGGCATGACGGCAAAAGCCGAGATGGACGAATTCCGTATCTTCAAGGCGCAGATGGACAAGCATGTCGGCATTCAAAAGCGCTGGAGCAACAGCAAATTGAAGACCATGCGCAAGCGCAGTGAGATTGATCCTGAAAAGTATAATCAAATAGTCGTGGCCGACGAGAACAAGGTAGAACGCGAATACGAGAGTGAGTATCGGGGAGAGGTTCAAAACCGCAAGGTGGAGGTCACACGCATGCCGATGTTCGAGGTGTCGTATCTGCCGTACCATAACGGCATGAATACCTATCAGGCTTTTAATAAAGAAATAGACAACTTTAACAATCAGCACCACTTGAAATACCCACTTAACATCACTTGCAAGCCCGCCCAATTGACCGAAGAGAAGTCAAAGGCGTTTCTTGCTCTGATTGATCAGCTGTCGGCTTCTATCCAAGATGCGAAGAATATGAAGGATGTACATGCCTGGTTGTTGCAACGCGCCGTGGCGTATAGCGTCACGCAGAACTATGACGAGGCTATCAACGACCTGAATGTCTATCTCGATCAAGACAGTACTTCGGCCATCGCCTACTGGCAGAGAGCCGTATGCCAGTTCATGATGAACGATTTCAACTTCTCTCGTGGGGTTGATGTACAGTTGAAGGCAGCCAAGACGCTCGATGATTTCAACCAAGCCATCAAGCTGGATGGGCAGAATGCTTACCTATATTATAACCGCGGCAACTTCCATGCGGCTCGCAAAGATTATCAGTCGGCCATCGATGATTATACCAAGGCCATTGAACTGGACGGCCGGTTGGCTGAGGCTTATTACAACCGAGGTATCATTCGGTTGGAAAACACCCATACCAAGAATGCCGGAATCGCTGACTTGAGCAAGGCGGGAGAACTCGGTATTTATGACGCTTATGGCGTCATCAAGCGCAATAGTGCGACAAAATAGGCTTTCCTTTTAGGCTTCAGCCATGTTTCCCCCATGGCGTCAAAACCCGTTTTTATGGGAATAAACAAACCAAATCGTTATCTTATCTCAAAATAAAGCATTACTTTTGTGTCGATTAAGATAAATAAACTAATTTGTTATGGTTAAAATCACATTTCCAGACGGCTCGGTACGTGAGTACGAAAAGGGCGTGACTGGGTTACAAATCGCCGAGAGCATCTCACCGGCTCTCGCCCGCAACGTTGTATCTTGCGGTGTAAATGGTGAGACGGTTGAGCTGAATCGGCCCATCAACGAAGATGCAACCATCGCGTTGTATCGCTTTGAGGACGAAGAAGGCAAACGAACGTTTTGGCACTCTTCGGCTCATTTGTTGGCAGAAGCATTGAAGGAACTGTATCCTGGCATTCAGTTTGGATTTGGTCCTGCGATAGAAAACGGCTTCTTCTATGATGTTAAGACGGCCGACGGCACATTCATCTCAGAGAACGACTTCCCTAAGATTGAGCAAAAAATGATGGAACTGGCCAAGAGAAACCAGCCAATCGTTCGACGTGAGATTTCCAAGGAAGACGCTGTCAAGGAGTTTTCAGCAGACGGACAGACGTACAAGGTTGAACACATCGTTGATGATTTGGAAGACGGAAACATCTCAACATATACGCAAGGCAATTTTACTGACCTTTGCCGTGGCCCTCATCTGATGTCCACGGGATTGATTAAGGCTGTTAAGATAACAAGTGTCGCAGGCGCGTTCTGGCGCGGTGACGCCAAAAACACACAGCTTACCCGCATTTACGGCATTACCTTCCCCAAGAAGAAGATGCTGGACGAGTATCTGTTGATGCTGGAAGAGGCCAAGAAGCGTGACCATCGAAAGATTGGAAAGGAAATGGAACTCTTCATGTTCTCAGACCGTGTGGGCAAGGGTATGCCTATCTGGTTGCCGAAAGGGACAGAGCTTCGCCTGCGTTTGCAAGAGATGTTGCGCAAAATACAGAAGCGTTTTGGCTATCAAGAGGTCATCACGCCGCATATTGGCAGCAAGAACTTATATGTCACCAGCGGTCATTATGCCCACTATGGTAAAGACTCTTTCCAACCCATCCATACACCCGAGGATGACGAGGAGTACATGCTCAAACCCATGAATTGCCCTCATCACTGTGAGGTGTATGCGTACAAGCCTCGTTCGTACAAAGATCTTCCGCTGCGTATCGCTGAGTTCGGTACCGTTTATCGTTACGAGAAGAGTGGCGAACTGCACGGATTAACGCGCGTCCGCTCGTTCACGCAAGACGACGCGCACATCTTCTGTCGTCCTGATCAGGTGAAGAGTGAGTTCCTCCGTGTGATGGACATCATCCAAGCGGTATTCACTATTTTCCATTTCGATAACTTTGAAGCGCAGATTAGTTTGCGCGATCCTAACGACAAGGAGAAATACATTGGCTCTGACGAGGTGTGGGCAGAAAGTGAACAGGCCATCATCGAGGCTTGCAAGGAGAAGGGATTGGATGCAAAGGTGGCCTATGGCGAAGCTGCGTTCTATGGACCTAAGCTCGACTTCATGGTTAAAGATGCCATCGGACGACGCTGGCAGTTGGGTACCATTCAAGTGGATTACAATCTGCCACAACGTTTCAAGCTCGAATATACGGCGGAGGATAACACCAAAAAGACACCGGTGATGGTGCATCGCGCGCCATTCGGTTCGCTTGAGCGATTCACGGCTGTGCTCATTGAGCATACTGCCGGTCATTTCCCGTTGTGGCTCACACCCGAGCAGGTGGCCATTCTTCCCATCTCTGAGAAGTTTAATGATTATGCTCAGCAGGTGGTCAAGTACCTCACGGCGCAGGACATTCGGGCAACCATTGATGACCGTAACGAGAAAATAGGGCGTAAAATTCGCGACAACGAGTTGAAACGTGTGCCTTACATGGTTATCGTTGGAGAGAAAGAAGCTGCAGAAGGACTTGTGTCCATGCGTAAACAGGGTGGTGGTGAGCAAGCTACCATGAAGATGGAAGACTTCGCCGCACGCATAAACAGCGAGGTGGCCGAAATGCTTGAGGCCACAAACATTCATCCAAAAGATTGAAAATTGCATAGAAATGCCTGTGGATAGGGTTGGCGAGTAAACAAGAATATGACTTTTCTACGAAGGTTGTTTCCTTGTTTGCTCGTTAATTTGTATATGTATCCGCAGTAAAAACTCATCTAAATATTTTGCTAATTGTGGTAAAGTCAGTAACTTTGCAACCGTTTAGCGTATGTAAACACATTAATATAGTTGAATGAAGAATGACAAATTAAGTAATCAGTACCGCGTGAATGAACAGATTCGCGTAAGGGAAGTGCGTGTCGTAGGTGACGATGGATCGCAGGTGATGCCGACAAAGAAAGCTCTGGATTTAGCTCGTCAGCAGGGAGTTGACCTCGTTGAAATATCTCCTAAAGCGCAACCGCCAGTTTGTCGTTTGGTCGACTATAGTAAGTTTCTCTACCAACAGAAAAAGCGTGCTAAGGAAATGAAGCAGAAGCAGGTGAAGGTAGAGGTGAAGGAAATACGCTTCGGACCGCAGACTGACGAGCATGACTATCAGTTTAAGCTGAAACATGCGCAAGAGTTTCTCAATGAGGGAAACAAGGTTCGCGCCTACGTTTTCTTCCGCGGACGCTCCATTTTGTTTAAAGAACAAGGAGAAGTGTTGCTCCTTCGTTTCGCCAACGACTTGGAAGAGTATGGAAAGGTTGAGCAGATGCCGAAGCTGGAGGGCAAGAAAATGTTCTTGTATCTTGCGCCTAAAAAGGTTGGCGTGGAGAAGAAAAGCCAGCAAAAGCGTGACCGAGAACAGGCAATGGCTGAAGCTAAGGCCGCTAAGAAGGCGATTCCTACCGATGGAACAACAGCAGATGACAAACCAAAGGGTGGATTGTTCGACAACGCCAGGAATGGTTCGGATGCATTGAAGAAACTACAAAACGAAGAATAAACATTGGAATGTGCGTAACGTCTTGGTATATACGTTGCCACAGAAGTAAATAAATAACCATTTAAAATTAACAAAAAATGCCAAAATTAAAGACAAACTCCGGTGCGAAGAAGAGATTCAGCTTTACCGGAAAGGGTAAGATCAAGAGAAATCATGCTTACCATAGTCATATCTTGACTAAGAAGACAAAGAAGCAAAAGAGAAACTTAGTAGGTTACACACTCGTTGACTCGGCAAACCTTAAGCAGGTTCGCGATTTGCTTAACTTGCGTTAATTAACTTTTAGTCAAACAATTTAAAGGAGAAAAACTATGCCAAGATCAGTAAATCATGTAGCATCAAAAGCAAGAAGAACCCGAATACTGAAGCAGACTAAAGGTTATTTCGGAGCAAGAAAGAATGTTTGGACCGTAGCTAAGAATACTTGGGAAAAGGGACTTACCTACGCTTACCGCGACCGCCGTAACAAGAAACGCACTTTCCGCTCGTTGTGGATACAACGTATCAACGCTGCTGCCCGCTTGGAAGGCATGAGCTATTCTACGTTGATGGGCGCTTTGAGCAAGGCCGGTATTGAAATCAACCGCAAGGTTCTTGCAGATCTCGCTGTCAACAACCCTGAGGCTTTCAAGGCTATTGTAGACAAAGTGAAGTAAAACGAATTGAAATCAGCGCGATATGAAGGGTTGCATCTCATTTGAGGTGCAACCCTTTTTTGATTCCGTGCCGTCTGTTCCAACCGGTATTCCTGTCGAAACGAGGCGTCCAATGTCAGCCGCACTTCACGTTGACAAATAATTTTTTACGTCCGGCTGTATCTGAAGGTTGTTTGTCATTGGTGGTTTGTAGGAAGTACCTCCGAGGGTTCGTTCTCCATTGCGTCCGACCGTGTTTTTTGAAAGCACCTCCTTCATTCATTTGTATGTTTCAGGGCCAGCTTCTTCATGCTAAGTCGTGAAGGTGTTGAGGATGACTTGGAGAACGTGGGCTGCGTTGATACGGCGAGTGCCAGCCTGTCATCCATCCCCGTGTACTGTGAGCTGGCAATGACAGACATGTCCTTGGGCGCAGAAATCACGTTGACGTTCAGTGCGGAGGGCATTCTCTCAAGCCTAGGATAGGCTTGGTGTCATCGAGCCGATGTCCGTTCGTTCTGATAAGTAGCATGACGTTCAAGGCCGCCATGCCGTTAGTCTGCCGGTTTTTCAGTCAGTCTACTGTCGTGCATGGCCCCTCGTTTCCACAGCCCATGCCAGTGAAAGCGAACAAGTGCCGGGATGGAGATGCTGAACCGCCAGCTCGTCTTGCCGATGACAGAGCGCAGACCGGCACGAGGAGAGCGGCAAAGAGAAAACGCGTCTTCCTGTGCCGTAAGCAGTCATTTTCTGTACTTGTCTGCCCGAATGTTGTTTTTTTTTCCTATTTTTGCATGTATTCATCATGAAATACCCCATTGTTCACGCTGTTTTATTTACTCACAGAACAATATTTGTTTTTATATGATACTGACACTCATTGTACTTTTCATCACGGTCATCCTGTTCGCCATTGGCCGCCCGCGCGCCGACATCGTAGCCTTGTGTGCCCTGTCTGTGTTGCTCTTGTCTGGTATTCTAACGCCAGAAGAGGCGCTCTCCGGCTTTTCCTCCAAGGTAGTCGTCATGATGATTGGCTTGTTTGTGGTGGGAGGGGCCATTCTTCAAACGGGTCTGGCCAGGGCTGTCAGCCAGCGCATCATACGCTTATCCAAGGGCAACGACGTCATCCTCTTTCTGTTGGTGATTCTCACCACCTCTTTTATCGGTGCCTTTGTCAGCAACACAGGTACGGTGGCACTGATGATGCCCATCGTGGTGAGCATGGCGGCACAGTCGAACACCAGTCCCGGCAGATTGCTCATGCCATTGGCCTTTGCCAGCAGCCTGGGCGGAATGCTCACGCTCATCGGTACGCCGCCCAACCTTGTCATGCAGGAAGCGCTCACCGACGCGGGTTTTGAGCCGTTGTCGTTCTTCTCGTTCTTTCCCGTAGGCGTCGTATGTGTTGCCGTAGGTATCATCGTGCTGTTGCCGCTGAGCCGTATATTCCTTGGCAGGGAAAAGAAAGCGGGAAAGCGCAGGAAGTCCAAGGGCAAGAGTATGGACGAACTGGTGTCGGAATATCAGTTGCAAAGCTTTACGGAGGCTTTCCGCATAGGCAGTCGTTCGCCGCTCGTGGGAAAGACGGTAGCTCAGCTCGACCTGCGCAACAGGCATGGCCTGTCGATTATCGAAATACGGAAAGCCCCAACCCACGCCGACCGCATCATGCGGCAGGTCAGGCAAAGCGTGCCAAAACCATCTACCGTGCTGCGCGTTGGCAACCTGCTGTACCTTGCGGGCGACACCGAGAAGATGAACGCCTTTGCTGCGGAAAATGGGTTGGTCAAGCTTGATGACAGTTCGGTTGACTTCTATGACATTGGCATGGCCGAGCTGGTGTTGATGCCCAATTCGCACATCAATGGCATGTGTCTCAAGGATTCGGGCATTGGCGAACAATACAACATCAATGTGGTGGGAATCCGCCGTCATGGCGACTATATGCTGAAGAACCTTGCCAACCAAAAGCTGTTGGCTGGCGACGTGCTGCTGGTGCAAGGCTTGTGGAGCAACATCGACAAGTTGGACATGGCTGAAAGCGACTGGGTAGTACTGGGCAGGCCCATCGAGCAAGCCGGCAAGGTAACGCTCAACTACAAGGCTCCCGTTGCTGCGCTCGTCATGTTGCTGATGGTGTGCATGATGGTGTTCAACTTTATTCCCGTTGAACCGGTTACTGCTGTCATCGTGGCGGGATTGCTCATGGTGCTCACGGGTTGTTTCCGAAATGTTGAGGCGGCCTACAAAACCATCAAGTGGGAGAGCGTCGTGCTCATCGCCGCCATGATGCCCATGTCCATAGCCTTGCAGAAGACGGGCGTCTCGGCTCTTATATCCAGTTCGCTGGTCAACGCCTTTGGTGACGTGGGACCCATGGTGCTGCTGGCGGGCGTTTATTACACCACCACGCTTATGACCATGTTCATCAGCAACACCGCCACGGCCGTGCTCATGGCCCCCATCGCCATGTCGGCCGCCTCACAGGTTGGAGTAAGCCCCTACGCATTCCTTTTTGCCGTGACGCTGGGTGCCAGCATGTGCTTTGCGTCGCCATTCTCCACGCCACCCAATGCGCTGGTGATGAAGGCAGGGCAATACCAGTTCATGGACTATGTCAAGGTAGGCTTGCCACTTCAGCTGCTCATCGGTTTGGTGATGACGTTCGTGCTGCCCTTGCTATTCCCGTTCTAAAGGCTCTGCATGCTTTTCATGAGGCATGCTTGGCCTTCGTAATGCCCAATTTTATTGTTTTGACAACAGTATGGACAAATGGGTCTGAAAGGTTGTATGTGGAAACTACGATGCGCAACAATGATGAATTTTCTTGACACCGAACCTCTTCATATTTGGCGTATTTCCCAACAACCTTTTCGGTTATAGCAAATACGGCCTGTATGCGAAGACTTTGTAAGTGGTTTTGATACAATTGGTTACAGATATGATTGTTTCTATGCCACTTTTTTTCATACATTTTTAAGCTAAAAGCAATGCTTTAAGGGTGCAATTCGCATGCTTTTACCTTGCTAACCCATGCCTATTGGTCGTCAAAAGGATGCATCTGTGTACACAAAACCATTACTTTATGGGCATAAAACAAGTTTTCTGACTCACCAATCATTTGCTTTGCACCCTGCGTGCCTATCATTTTTTTCCAGATGACCCAGTCTTGAGGACCGTTTTAGAGGCTTTTTCCCTATAAAAATTTCAACATTTATTTCGTGGCAGCGTAATTCAGTCAATGTGTTTAAGGGCGGTTCTATAAATGAGCTTTGACAGATTGTGAGACTTTTTTTTTGAGGCCAAATTGTTTGTGAGTGAAGGAGTATGGCGAGCTATACGACTGAACGAACAAGCAAATTGAACCAAAAACGGAGCAAGCCGAATACAATCAAACTTGTTTGAATTGTTGAGACGCAGCCTGTTTTATATAAAAAGAGTCCATAAGATGACAAAACGTAAAAAGTCAGACATAAAAAACTTTACGGTGGTAATTTATAGAACCGCCCTTAAGCACAAAGTCGTTGAGCAACAAATGAAGTTCTAAACGGCTTCTCTCCATCAGCTGAAGCCGTTTGTTGAGGTTTGTTAAAAAAGGGATGGTAGCATTTGTCTTGATAATGATAGAAGCGGGGAGACCTCATGTGAGCTCCAACTCCACGGGACAGTGGTCGCTTCCCAGAATCTCTGTGTGTATTTTGGCGTCAACGAGGCGTTCTTTGAGCCGTTCTGAAATGAGAAAATAGTCGATGCGCCACCCGGCGTTTTTTTCTCTTGCGCGAAATCTGTACGACCACCACGAGTACGTTACTTGCTCAGGATATAGGAGTCGAAAGGTGTCTACAAAACCATTGTCAAGCAAAACGGTCATCTTTTCACGCTCTTCGTCCGTGAAACCGGCGTTGTGGTGATTGGTCTTCGGGTTCTTCAGGTCGATTTCCTCATGGGCAACGTTCAGGTCTCCGCAGATAATCACGGGTTTGATGGCATCCAGTTGCATGACGTAAGTGCGGAAATCGTCTTCCCATTGCATGCGGTAGTCAAGCCGGCGAAGCTCATCTTGCGAGTTGGGAACATAGACGGTGATGAGGAAAAAGTGCTCCATCTCCATGGTAATCACCCGTCCTTCGTGGTCGTGTTCGTCTATTCCCAAGCCATACGTCACGTTTAGCGGTTTGTGTTTGGTGTAGATGGCGGTACCCGAATAGCCTTTCTTGTCGGCATAGTTCCAGTATGATTGATAACCTTCAAACTGCAAGTCCAATTGGCCTGCCTGCATTTTGGTTTCTTGCAGGCAAAAGAAGTCGGCGTCCAAATGCCGGAATGACGTTTCAAAATTTTTCTTCACACAGGCCCTCAGCCCGTTGACGTTCCATGAGATAAACTTCATATACTTAGATTAATCGTAAATAATTGTGTTTGGCAATCCTCAAGTTGCTGTCTTATGTAAACCTTGAGAAGGGTGAATTGTCATTCAGTTGCTTGTTGATGGTGAGGAAATAGCGCAATGTTGGATGCGAGATGCCAAACACGATAGGTGTGAAAGTGCTTATATTCTCTTTGACTCCCCTCGCAGAAGGTTCATGAACTCCTCGCGGTTTTTGGCTTGATTGAAGGCGCCGCTGAATGCACTGGTGGTGGTGATGGAGTTTTGTTTCTCCACTCCTCGCATCTGCATGCACATGTGTTTGGCCTCAATCACCACCATCACTCCTAAGGGTTTGAGCGCACTTTGGATGCAATCTTCAATTTGTTGCGTCAGACGTTCCTGCACTTGCAGACGGTGGCTGTATATGTCTACCACGCGGGCTATCTTGCTTAATCCGGTGATGTGGCCGTTGGGGATGTAGGCAACATGCGCTTTGCCGTAAAAAGGCAGCATGTGGTGCTCGCACATGGAGAAGAAATCAATGTCTTTGACGATGACCATTTGATTGTATTTCTCATCAAACAGCGCGTCGAGAAGCACTTGCTTAGGATCTTGTGCGTATCCTCTCGTCAGTGTCTGCATGGCTTTTGCCGCACGCATGGGGGTCTTCCGCAGGCCATCGCGCTGCGGGTCTTCGCCGAGTATTGATAATATCTTTTCGTAATGTAAGGCCAGTTCGTCAAGGCCTTCAGGGAGTTCAGTCTCAGTATGCATGTGAGTCTTTGCTTTGTTGGTTTAGTATTGTACCGTGATTTTTCCGCGTACGATGTTGGCTTGGTTATATCCAAGACTTTTCACCTGTTTGAGTATGTGAGCCGCTTCTTCGTAACTTCGGTAATTGCCTATGCGGCAGATCCATCTTGGAGAATAGAAATGAACGTAAACCGGCTCATTGGGAAAAGTCTGTTTGATGATGTCTCTGACGGCTTCAGCTCGTTGTCTGTCAGCACGCGAGTTGCCTCCGGCATACACTTGTACGCGGTATCCGTTGATTTTATACCCCTTCCGCATCACTTTTTTGCGCATGTCGATGATGGGAATCTCCATCTCATTCGTCGAAGTCTCTTCGTTTTGCAGTCGTTTTTCTTCATGCTTAGCCGTGGAATCATGCCTGTTTTCAGCTCCTTCTTTCAGTTTCTGATAATTCTTCTCTGCTGGTTTTGTCATGACAGCATGCGCGTTTTGGCTTTTTGTGAATCCGCTTTTTTTTAAGTGTTGAACCTTGTTCTCAGTTTTGTGGGTCGGTGTAGAAGCGTTTTTTGCTTTTCCGTTAACCAATTCGTCTATATCCTTACTCTGGCTAACTGTGACAGATGCTTTTCCTGGATCATTGTGCTGAAGATGTTCAAGGAAAGTCTGTGCATCAGCAAATGTTACTGAACAAATGGTGATGATGAATAAAGTGACGAATTTATTCATGTTTGTTAGTTGTTAATTCAAAAATATTGAGTGAGGCAAAGGCTCTCTGTTGGACAAGTCTTGCCTCACTCAACAGGAGTGGTATCTTATTTCTTCCAAGCGTCGATGATTCCTTTGAAGTCGGCGCATTTCAGAGAAGCACCGCCAATGAGTCCGCCATCGATGTCTTCTTTAGCGAACAATTCAGGTGCATTGCTGGCTTTGCAGCTGCCTCCATACAAGATAGTGGTGTCCTGAGCCACCTCGTTGCCATACTTCTCTGCGACGATTGAACGGATATAGGCATGAATCTCTTCTGCCTGATCGGCTGTCGCAGTCTTTCCAGTACCAATAGCCCAGATGGGTTCGTAAGCGATAATGATGTTCTTGAATTCCTCTTCAGAAAGATTAAATACAGAACCTTCGAGTTCTGCCTTCACCACTTCGTTCTGCTTGTTGGCCTCGCGCTCCTCCAAAGTCTCACCAATACAGAAGATAACCTTCAGACCATTCTTCAATGCCAACATCACTTTCTCCTTCAAGATTTCTGGAGTTTCCTTGTAATATTGACGTCTTTCAGAGTGTCCGAGAATGACATACTGAGCTCCGGTGCTTTTCACCATCTCTGCAGAAACCTCACCTGTGTAGGCTCCTTTTTCCTTATCGGCACAGTTCTCAGCTCCCAGACCCACCAAGTTTTTATCCAATACCTCTGCAACACATGCCAGATGGATGAACGGCGTGCAGATGATTACTCCGCAGTTGGGCTTTTCAGCTACTAATGCTTCATTGATTTCTTTTGCCAAAGCAACACCTTCTTGCAGGTTCAGGTTCATCTTCCAGTTGCCTGCTACGATTTTCTTTCTCATTTTACTATTCTTTTTTAAGAGTTGGTATATTTCCTTTTTCTTTCTCTTTGTAGCGTTTTTCTTTCTTTTTCTTGAATTTCAACCACTTGCTCCATGCCCAAAGACGGTCGGCAATGGTTAGCAACATCAACGGCAGGATGAACCACAAGAAGATTTCTGTAATCCTGGTTGGCATGCTGTTGGCCGGCAATTGCCCAATCTGTTCTTCGCTCAGCGGCCGTTGCATGTCACTTTCTTTCGGCAAGTCGTTGTGGCTCCATTTCCTGATGATGGTTCCTTTCTTCAGTAAAAGCAGTCCAGGATTACTCCTGATGATGGTCTTCAGCGTGGTCTCGTCAGTCATGTAGAACGGATATTCGGCTCCCGTCAGATCCTGCCAACGCTTGATGTGCGGCTCGGTGCTTGACGTGAGGCAATAAAAAGGATAATTGTATGTCTGTGCATACTCGTAAATCCTGTCAATGTCTCCAAAGTTTGAATCGTCCGCATATTCCAGATGAGGCGAGATGAGCAAAAAGGTGTAACTCGTATCGTTCAGCACCTTCTGGGTGAGGTCGTCTCCCTGTCGTGTTTGAATGCTGAAGTCGTGTATGGGAGGCACATACCCTTGCGCCGTCTGAATGGTCTTGCTGTCCACGAATGTCCAGGTGGAGTCAGGGTAATCATCCAATGTGAACTCTTTCGTCACGCCGTTTTTTTTCAGTAAGAATGTCGTCTTGAACTTGGGTTGCTTCGCTCCTTTGGGAATCACCATGCCCTGTTGGATGTTGGCTCCCACATGATAAGGCCTGAAATCGAACAGTGGCAGCTTGTAGAGACAATACAGGCTGGACGCGATGATGAAGAAGATGGTATAGTTGAATACTATCCATTGGTTGGGCCTTGATATGAAACGCCACATGCGTGTCGGCCAAATTGCCAAGACGATGACACAGCCCAGCAGCACAATGTTCTTCAACAATGTCTCCGTATTGCTCAGTTTGACGGCGTCACCAAAGCATCCACAGTCGCTGATGGGATTGGCGATGGCCAGCCACAGCGTCACGGCAGTCATGATTGCCATGAGAACCAGTGCGATTTTCGACACCACTCGCCGCCTGATGGCCAGCAGGATGAACACGCCCAAGCAGAATTCCAAGGCTGACAGAACCACCGAGACACCCAACGTCATCCAGTCGGGAACCATGCCTTGCCATGCCAATGCTTCCAGATAGTCTTCTATCTTGTATTGTGTCCCCAGCGGGTCAATGGCCTTCACATATCCTGAAAGGATGAATGTCACCCCCAGGAGCAGGCGGCACACGTTGGTTAATATCGTCTTGAGCTTATTCACTGAGCCTGATGACACCGAAGACAGCGTAGTTGATGACATCCATCAAGTTGGAGTCGATGCCCTCAGAAACGAGTGCCTGTCCATGGATGTCTTCCAGTTCTTTGATCCGTTGTATCTTTGTCAAGATGAAATCTGTGTAGCTGCTCACGCGCATCGAGCGCCACGCCTCATCGTAGTCGTGGTTCTTTTTCACCATCAGGGTGAGCGCTTCGCTCGCATGTCGGTCGTACAGAGCCATGGCCTGCTCGGTGTTGATGTCTGTTTCGTCAACGAATCCCTTCTCCAGTTGAATCAGTCCCACGATGCCATAGTTAATCAATGCCATGAACTCCGGGCGGATGCCTTCGTCTATCATGGCTTGTTTTTTGATTTCCAACGAGCGTATGCGCTTGGCTTTGATGAACAGCTGGTCTGTCAATGACGACGGACGCAGAATGCGCCACGACGCACTGTAATCGTGAAGTTTCTTCTCAAAGAGCGTGCGACATTCGGTCAGCACCTTCTTGAACTGCTCTTCTGTCTTCGTATTGTTCATATTTGTTGTTTGCAAAATTAGTCAATTTTCGTGAAATATCCAAAGGAAGTGGATGTCGATTTTTTGTTGACAGACGCGCGCTGGATGAGTTGACAGGCTCAAAACGAAAAAAATGAAGAATAGCTTCGCGGGGTTGTCTCTCGCCAGTCATTCTTCATTTTCTGTTCTCCACACGGCTTTTCAGGCTGCGCTGCGTGTCTGAAATTTGTGTTACAGTCCTTGTTTCTGCCGCATCCTGATCATTCGCACTACGCCGCACATGGCCTCGTAGCGCGCCTTCAGCGAGTCGCGTTCCACCCTCATCATATTGGCTTTGTACAGATTCGATTCCAAGGGGATGCTTCTCAAGACGGTTTGTAGTGCCGAGTCGGTCTGGGCAATGTCAGCCTGCGCCTGCTTCAGGGATGCGTTTTGCCAAATGCGCAGAGCTTCCTTGCGGCTCTCTATGGCTTTGGGAAACTGCATGCGCAATGCCATGATGGAGTCAAGTGCCTCGGTATAGCAGCCGTCCTTATATAAGGTCTTGATCTGAGAGAGCAATCTTGCTGCTTTTTGGTCTTCAGATGGTGTGCACGAACAGATGAGAAGCGTGCACAAGATCAACCATATATGTTTCTTCATGTCGCAAAAATACGATTTTTCTCTTTCATGGCATCCTAAACATGGCTAATTTTTAGTAACTTTGCAGCCACTTAAGAAGTTTTATAGTTTCAACATGCGTAATCTCTCCAATGCCGACTTGGCTCATTTTCTTGATCAACCTATCTTTCATCACCTATCCGCTGTGGCCGATGACTTGCAGCTGGAATGCTATGTAGTGGGTGGCTATGTTCGCGACCTTTTTCTCGAACGACCGTCCAACGACATTGACGTGGTGGTGGTGGGCAGCGGCATTAAAGTGGCCGAGGCCTTGAAGCAGCGGTTGGGCAAGCAAGCCCGTCTGTCGGTGTTCCGCAATTTTGGAACGGCGCAGGTGAAGTACCGTGGACTGGAAGTGGAGTTCGTTGGCGCCCGAAAAGAAAGCTACAGCCACGACTCACGCAAGCCCGTGGTGGAGGATGGCACCTTGGAGGACGACCAAAACCGACGCGACTTCACCATCAACGCCATGGCCATCTGCCTCAACGAGGCACGGTTTGGCGAATTGGTTGATCCCTTTGACGGTCTGTTGGATATGGAAGACGGCATCATTCGCACGCCGCTCGATCCCGACATCACTTTCTCTGACGACCCGTTGCGCATGATGCGCTGCGTGCGTTTCGCCACACAATTGAAGTTTTTCATCGAGGATGAAACCTTTGAGGCGTTGCAGCGCAACCGGGAACGCATCAAGATTGTCAGTGGAGAGCGTGTGGCCGAAGAGCTTCACAAGATTATGATGGCCGACCACCCCAGCCGCGGATTCGTAGAACTGCATCGCTGTGGACTGCTGGAACTCATCTTGCCTGAACTCACGCTCATGGATATTGTGGAAACAAGGAACGGAAGAGCGCATAAAAACAATTTCTATCATACCTTAGAGGTGGTTGACAACATTTGCCAACATACCGACAACTTGTGGCTTCGGTGGGCCGCCTTGTTCCATGACATCGGAAAACCACGCAGCAAAAGGTGGGACGCACGGGCGGGATGGACGTTCCATAACCATAATTACATTGGCTCCAAGATGATTCCGGGCATCTTCAGACGGCTTAAATTTCCCATGGACAGCAAGATGAAGTATGTGCAGAAGATGGTTGACCTGCACATGCGTCCCATCGCCATCGCCGATGAGGAGGTGACCGACAGCGCCGTCCGTCGCCTGATGAATGATGCCGGTGACGACATCGATGACCTCATGACGCTGTGTGAAGCCGACATTACCAGTAAGAACGCACAGCGCAAACAGCGGTTCTTGGACAACTTCCGCATGGTGCGCGAGAAGCTGGATGACCTGCAAAAACGCGACTACAAGCGGCTGTTGCAGCCTTGCATCGACGGTAACGAAATCATGGAGATGTTCCATTTGCAGCCATCGCGCGAGGTGGGGACGCTGAAGCAGACCTTGAAAGATGCGGTGCTTGATAATAAGGTGCCGAACGAACGCGAACCGTTAATGGCTCTTTTGATTGAAAAAGCAAAAAAAATGGGGTTGGACATACCTCGGGAATAAGGCTTACTGAACAGCCGTTCCTACAACATGTCTCTTCCGTGTCTTGATAAATGCGCCAACAAGGCTCATTGTCATATTACCTTACGGGCGGGTTCTATAAAGAATAGGATAGGTTGGCGCAATAGCTTTCCTATCCTTTTTTAATGCTCTCAACAAAATACCTGTGTATGCTTACGTCCTCATCCAGCTCGGGATGGAAGGCCGTGACCAGCTGATGACCTTGCCGGGCGGCCACAATGTGTCCGTTGACCGTAGCCAACGCCTCGGCCTCGCCATATACTTGATTGATATAAGGGGCGCGGATAAAGGTCATGGGAATGTCGTTTTCAATGCCTTTGAATGATGATACGGTACGAAAACTGCCCAACTGTCTGCCATAAGCGTTGCGGCAAACGTCAATATCCATCGTGGAAATGCGTGAAGCCGCTTGCCCGTTCTCTTGTTTAGCCAGCAAGATAAGTCCTGCGCAAGTGCCAAATACCGGCAATCCCTCACGGATTTCGCGCTGTATGGATGTCAGCAAATCGAGGTCATGCAGCAACTTCACCATCGTGGTGCTTTCTCCGCCGGGAATAATCAGACCGTCTTTCGGCTGCTGCCAGTCTTCTTTGTTTCTCACTTCAAACGTGTCTACGTCCAAAGAACGGAGCATTCGTTCGTGTTCGACGAATGCTCCTTGTAATGCCAATATAGCTATTTTCATCTGTTTACTTTCCTCTTTCTGCCATCAGCACTTCAATCTCGTGTTCGTTGATGCCCACCATGGCCTCACCAAGGTCTTCTGACAGCTCGGCCAACCGCTTCGCATCGTTGTAGTTGGTCACAGCCTGTACGATGGCAGCCGCACGCTTGGCTGGGTTACCCGATTTGAATATGCCCGAACCCACGAACACTCCTTCAGCTCCAAGTTGCATCATCAGGGCTGCGTCGGCAGGAGTAGCTACGCCACCGGCGGCAAAGTTCACCACGGGCAGCTTGCCGTTTTCGTGTACATACTGTACCAATTCGTAGGGAACCTGCAATTGTTTAGCGGCCTCGTACAGCTCATCTTCTGCCATTGAGGTGAGTCTTCTGATTTCAGCCTGCATCATGCGCATGTGCGTCACAGCCTGAACCACGTCGCCCGTACCTGGTTCTCCTTTGGTTCTGATCATGGTTGCGCCTTCAGCGATGCGTCTGAGCGCCTCGCCAAGGTTCTTCGCGCCGCAGACGAAAGGCACGTCAAACTTGGTCTTGTCGATGTGATAGACGTCGTCTGCGGGCGAGAGTACCTCGCTCTCGTCGATGTAATCAATCTCAATGGCCTGCAGAATCTGAGCTTCAACGAAGTGACCGATGCGGCATTTGGCCATCACCGGTATGCTTACGGCCTGCTGTATGCCCTTGATCATGTGCGGGTCGCTCATGCGCGATACGCCACCTGCCGCGCGAATGTCGGCCGGTATGCGCTCGAGAGCCATCACCGCACAGGCTCCGGCTTGTTCTGCGATACGTGCTTGCTCGGGTGTTGTAACGTCCATGATGACGCCTCCCTTGAGCATTTGTGCTAAATTACGATTCAGTGTTTGTCTTTCTGTAATTTTCATTTTATTTGTTTTTGTCGGTAAATACTTGGTGTTGAGTTTCCCATCTTCTTGAAAAACTTCGTGAAATGCGACTGTGAGTTGAACCCCAGCGCATACGCTATCTCTTGAACGGTCTTGCTGGTTGTATCTAACAAGAACTTGCTTTCGTGAAAAACGTGCTCGTCGATGAGGGTCTTCGGCGTTTTCTGCACGATGCGTTTGGTCACCTGTCCCAGGTAACGGGGACTCACGTTCAGCATGTCGGCATAAAACCGCACATCGTTGTTGGTGGCGTAATGCGTCGACACGGCTTTCATGAAGGCGCTGAGCAGATCGCTTCCCCGTCCCTTCAGTTCGCCCATCTCGCTCATCTGCTGATGAATGTAGGCGTTACCCCTGCTGATGGCCTCTTTGAAATCATCCGTTTCGCCCAGAAAATAGGCGATGGCCGAGGTCAGGTTGCTGCCCAGTCCGTGTGCATTGGTTTGCCAAAGGGTGGGCGAGGGCTCCACGCGCATGCCGTCATCATGCCGCCATGCGATGAAATCGTGGTCGTCGCCGCTGTGCAACAGCACGGCCCGGCACCCCATGTCCAACAGCTTTCTCATGCCGTTGACGACGTCTTCGTGGGTCTTGAGCGGACTGTTCAGCAAGTAGGCTGCGTCGTTTTGCTTCAGGATAACCAGCGAGCACAGCGGCAGCAGCTTGGTCTTGACGCTGTCAATCATCTCTGGCGGCATCAGCAGGTCGCCCTGGCTCGACGTCACCACCGGGTCGTAGATGAGTTGCGGCGGACGGCGTTTCGCCAAAATGCTCACCACGTTCTCCAGCGTCTTCACATTACGAACCATGCCTACTTTCACCACCGAGGGCTTGATGTCATCGACAAGTGCTTCCACCTGCTCTGCCACGATGTCTGCCGGGATGTCGTAAAAGCGCTGAATGCCAAGGGTGTTCTGCATGGTGATTGACGTGATGACCGACACGGCGTATCCGCCCAAGGACGTGATGACCTTGATGTCGGCCTGGATTCCGGCCCCCCCGGAACCGTCAGAACCGGTGATTGTCAATATCGTGTTGCGCTGTTTCATGCTGCATAGGCACGTGATGGTGCGGCGCCGTGCGCGCCGATTGCCAGATACAAAGGAAAACAAAAAAAGCGAGTTGTACAAATATAGTTCTCATTATGACAATGAAAAGGTTGTTTTGTGCAAGTTGTAATCCTGCAAGTAAGATGAAATTTTCTTGACAAAGCCTTCTTCATAACTCGCGTATTCGCAGCCTCACGCCCTTTTGCTCGTAGATACGGCAAGGATTTCGCATGTTTGTAAGATATTTGTGTTCAGTGGATTGTCGCATTTTGTCAAGGCTTCTTACTTTCTATAGCAATGCTTTTACCTTCCAACAGCATAGCTTTTGCTCATCAAACCCATAACTTTAATCACTCAATGGCATGGCTATTTTTGGCCAAAAGTGCGTTTGAGTGTAGAAAAAGCATAGAGATTGGCCGTATAAGGGCATGAACACCCCGCCAAAACTCTCGTCACTTCATCTGAATCACCCTGTTCTTTTTCTATAATGAGTGTTCGGGAAGTGTTAAAAATCGGTTGGTTTTCTTGACAAAATCCGGTTTTATAAAATTATAAATCAGCAGGGTTAAATCGTCTTGTCGATAACCAAATTTGCTCATCTGTGCTGTTCTTGGCCAAATGGATTAATGGAAAACATGGGCTGGTAGAGTAGGCAATACAGGTCAATGGTAGTCAATTGAAGGGATGGAGCAGAACTTTCAGCAAAGGGTGATTGATAGCTTAAATGACAGTTCCAGAAACATGATGAAGACAGGATGTGCTTAACTTGCGTCTACCTCTGTATTCCTCCTTTACAAGAATGGACGTTAATTGTCGTTAAACCGTTGCTGCGTCGCTGTTTTTTTTGTTCCTTTGCAACAAGTTTGGTGTAATACATCCTTATCAGAATGGGAAAGAAACGAAATAGAACCAGTAGTCATCGTGGACTGCAGGCCATTACTCTTTGTATTAGCACAGCCTTGGTGCTTATTTTGTTGGGATTGGTTGTGTTTTCAACGCTTACCGGCAGGAACCTTTCTTCGTATGTCAAGGAGAATTTGGTGGTTCAGCTGATTTTGGAAAATGACATGACAAATCCTGAAGTTCAGAAGATTTGTGCCGACATCAGGAAGCGTCCTTATATCAAACGCTTGGATTACATCAGTAAAGAGCAAGCCCTCAAGGAGATTACGGCGACCATGGGCAGCGACCCTTCTGAGTTTACCGATGGCGAGAACCCGTGCCCTGCTTCCATCGAGGTGACGCTTAGGTCGGATTATGCCAATAATGATTCGTTGACATGGATAACCGATGAATTGAAGAAATATCCCAAAGTCAATCAGATAAATTATCAAAAGGAATTGATAGACAGCGTGAACCGCAACCTTGCCAAGATGGGTTTGGTGATGCTGGTGTTGGCCATTCTGCTCACTATCGTATCGTTCTCCCTGATCAACAACACCGTCCGGCTCGACATCTACGCGCGGCGGTTCTCCATACGCACCATGAAACTCGTGGGCGCCTCGTGGAGTTTCATCCGCCGGCCGTTTGTCAACCGTGCCATATGGATAGGTTTGATTGCAGGATTGATAGCCAACATCGTGCTGGCTGCGTGTGTCTATGGCTTGTATGTCTCTGAGCCTGACATCTTGAGCGTCGTCACATGGCGTGACATGGCCGTCACGGCGGCGGTGGTATTCTTGTTCGGCGTCATCATCACGGCCATCTGCGCACATGTTTCCGTGAACAGGTTCTTGCGGATGAAGGCTGGTGAATTGTATAACATTTAAATAAGTAAACCCGCAGTAACATCGTCATGCGCAGGATGAATGCCACCCTGGCGCATGGCAAAATCAAACAATAAGATGGATAGAAGAAACTTCGCATTCGACAAGGTCAACTTCATGTTGTTGGCGGTCGGCATGGTGATTGTCATCATTGGCTTCCTCCTGATGAGCGGAGGAGGCTCTACTGAAACTTCATACAATCCGGACATCTTCAGTGTTCGCCGCATCAAGGTGGCTCCGGTGGTATGTTTCATCGGATTTGTGTCCATGATTTATGCCATTGTTCGTAGACCCAAGGATAAGCACGTTGAGGAATAAATGAGCATAGTAGAAACCATCATTCTGGCAATCGTAGAGGGGTTGACGGAATTTTTGCCCGTGTCTTCGACGGGACACATGATCATCACGCGCGACTTGTTGGGCATGAGGGCTGACGATTCGTTTATCAACGCCTTCATTGTCATCATTCAGTTTGGCGCCATCCTGTCGGTCGTGGCGCTCTACTGGAAGCAATTCTTCCGGCTCGACCGCTCACCAGCCCCGGCAGGAAGTACCGCGGTCAGGGCTTTCTTGCACAAATGGGACTTTTATTGGAAGCTGTTAGTGGCCTTCATACCAGCAGCTGTCATCGGATTGCTGGCTAACCATCTGATTGAAAAGATGTTGGGAAGCGTCGTGGTGGTTGCGGTGATGCTGGTGATTGGTGGTGTTTTCATGTTGTTTTGCGACCGTTTGTTCAACCATGGAAGCGAGTCAACGCCGCTGACAGAGAAGAGAGCTTTGCGGGTAGGATTGTTCCAATGCATTGCCATGATACCAGGTGTCTCGCGATCGATGGCCACCATCGTGGGTGGAATGGCGCAAGGACTGACGCGCAAACGTGCGGCTGAGTTCTCGTTCTTTTTGGCTGTACCCACCATGTTCGCCGCCACCTGTCTCGATGTGTTCAAGTTAATCAAGAATGGGGGTGTGGAAGCCCTGTCCGCGCATGTGCCAACTTTGCTGCTGGGCAGTGGCGTTGCTTTCGTCGTAGCGTTGCTGGCCATGAAATGGTTTGTGGCTTTTCTCACCAAGTATGGTTTCAAAGCCTTTGGCGTGTATCGCATCATTGTAGGCGGTGCCATCTTGATTTGGTTGATGATGGGGCATCAGTTGGCGATGGTGGATTAGCTGACAAGTTGACGAGTTAACAGGTTGATGAGTTGATAGTTCATACATCATGAGTACATCACTCGTAAGAAACCAAACAACAACTCACAAACTCAAATACTTATAAACTCATCAGTTCATCAACTCCCAAACTTATAAACTCATAAACTCATAAACTCATAAACTTGTAAACCATCACACCGTGAACTTTTA
Source organism: uncultured Prevotella sp. (assembly GCA_946998205.1). GTDB lineage: Bacteria > Bacteroidota > Bacteroidia > Bacteroidales > Bacteroidaceae > Prevotella. Next base: position 24,142 of record CAMPYJ010000008.1, read on the forward strand.
TACAGGAGAAATATTTGCCATCGACAAGCCTTACGGCATGACAAGTTTTGGGGCTTTGGCCCATGTACGCTATGTCATATCTCGCAAGTTGGGCATCAAAAGAGTGAAAATAGGTCATGCCGGCACGTTGGATCCATTAGCCACGGGGGTGTTGGTGTTGTGTACGGGGAAAGCAACCAAGCAAATTGAGCAGTTGCAGGCTCACGACAAGGAATACACCTGCACGCTCCAGTTGGGAGCAACCACTGCGAGTTATGATAAAGAACACGAGGTTAACCAGACATTTACGACCGAACACATCACACGCGAGCGTATCGATGAGGCACTGAAACAGTTTGTTGGCGATATTCAACAAACCCCACCAACCTTCAGCGCGTGCAAGGTTGGCGGTGAACGCTCATACAACTTGCGTCGCGCAGGCGAAGAAGTGGTGCTAAAACCGAAAAGCGTCAGAATTGACGAGATAGAGGTGATGGATTTTGACCCAACGACCATGCAGCTCAAGTTGCGTGTGGTATGTGGTAAAGGGACATACATCAGGGCCCTGGCCCGTGACCTTGGACGGGCTTTGGACAGTGGGGCATACCTCACGGCACTGCGCCGGACCCGCGTGGGGGCTATCAAAGTAGAAAACAGTATTGACTTCGATCACTTCGACGAGTGGTTGAATCAACAAGAAATAGACGAAAAACACCAATAAATGAAACTATCACAATTCAAATTCAATTTGCCGGAAGAGCTTGTTGCTCTGTATCCTCATAGTGTCTACCATGAGATAGTGAATGACAAAGGAGAAAAGAAAATCTCCCGAATGACGCATCGTGACGAGTCTAGATTGATGGTCTTGCATCGTAAGTCGCAGACCATTGACATGTTCCAGAAGAACAAAAAGGGCAAACCCGTAGAGGGGCAGTACTTGGAGTTCCGTCATGCGCTCGACTATTTTGATGAAGGTGACACGTTCATCTTCAATGATACGAAGGTGTTTCCCGCCCGCTTGTACGGAACGAAGGAAAAAACGGACGCCAAGATAGAGGTGTTCCTCTTGCGCGAGCTCAATCGTGAAATGCGCCTGTGGGACGTGTTGGTGGAACCTGCGCGTAAGATACGCATTGGTAACAAGTTGTTCTTTGATGAAAGCGGAACCATGGTTGCTGAGGTAATCGACAACACGACGAGCCGTGGACGTACGCTTCGTTTCCTCTACGACTGTCCTCATGAGGAATTCAAGCGCGAACTTTTTGCGCTCGGTGAGGCACCGTTGCCTCGTTACATCATCAACCGGCGTGAGGTTCCGCATGCCGATGCGCACGACATGGAAGATTTCCAGACCATCTTCGCCAAGAATGAAGGAGCTGTAACCGCTGCCGCTACCGGTCTGCATGTCAGTCGGGAGATGATGAAACGGATGGAAATCAAGGGCATTCACTTTGCTTATATCACCCTGCATTGTGGCCTCAGTGCGTTCAATAACATTGAGGTGGAAGACCTGACGAAGCATAAGATGGACTCTGAACCGGTGAAGATTGACGCCCAGGCTTGCAAGATTGTCAACAAAGCAAAGCAAGAAGGGCATCGTGTCTGTGCCGTTGGGACAAGCGTTGTCAAGGCAACTGAAACGGCAGTCGGCACGGATGGCTTACTGAAAGAGTATGATGGCTGGACCAGCAAGTTCATCTTCCCACCGTACGACTTTGGTCTGGCCGATGCGATGATTGCCAATTTCTATCACAGCATGTCGCCGTTGCTCATGGAAACGGCTGCGTTTGGTGGATACGAGCTGGTGATGGAAGCGTATAACCTGGCCGTGAAGCATGGTTATAAGTTTGGGTGTTACGGCGATTCACTCTTGATTTTGGACGATTGATCGCTGTCATAGGCGCGCAAAATGATTAAAGAGCATATCGTTTACCTCGCACTTGGCGCCAATCTGGGTGACAGACGGCGAAACATTCGTCAGGCTATTGTAAGAATAGCAGAACAGATTGGCTCCGTAGAACGCCAGTCTTCGCTATACGAAACACAGCCATGGGGATTCTCATCGCCCCACGCTTTCATCAACGCTTGCATCTGTTGCCGCACCAACATGAATCCGCTCCAGGTGTTAAGAGCCACCCAGATCATTGAAAAAGAGCTGGGACGAGTGGAGAAGACACATGCTCAAGTTTACCAAGACCGCTGCATTGACATAGACATTTTGTTGTTTGACCATCTCAACATCCAAACTCCGGAGTTGACGATTCCGCATCCATTGATGCATGAGCGCGAGTTTGTGATGGTTCCCTTGCGTGAGATACTCACTGACGGAGAATAAAAAAAGTAGGAGAAAACGAAAATTGTTTCCTCCTACTTCATTCCTTAAGCTAAATAGCACGTTGGCGTTTTATCGACGCAAGCCAAGAGCCTTGATGATAGAACGATAACGTTCAATGTCATTATCATACAGATAATCGAGCAAAGAACGACGCTTACCCACCAATTTGGTCAACGAACGTGCCGTGTTATGATCTTTACGGTGCTTCTTAAGGTGCTCCGTCAAGTGGGAAATACGGTATGAGAACAATGCTATCTGGCTCTCAGCAGAACCAGTATCAGTGTTAGACTTTCCGTACTGTCCAAAGATCTCTTCTTTTTTTGCTTTGTCTAAATACATAGAACTTTGTTGTTAAAAAATAAAAATGTTGTGCAATAATGCGGATGCAAAGGTAATGATTTTAATTTATAATCCATCATGGTTTACCTATCTTTTGTTGGTAATCAGCTTATTTTTTAACATTTGCTAATTCATTATTCTTCCTGTTTCTGTACTTGAATGCCAATCAGGAATAAAAATATGATTGATTGGTTTTAATTAAGGATACTGGATTGCGAATTATAAATTAAAAGCATTACCTTTGCAGTCGTAAAAGTTTAAGGTAACAGAAAATGCAAGACATTAGAAATATTGCCATCATCGCACACGTTGACCATGGCAAAACCACATTGGTCGACAAGATGATGCTGGCAGGAAAATTGTTCCGTGACGGACAGGATAACAGTGGACAGGTATTGGATGCCAATGATTTGGAGCGCGAACGTGGCATCACCATTCTTTCTAAAAACGTTTCTATCAATTGGAAAGGTACTAAAATCAACATTATAGACACTCCCGGTCACTCCGATTTCGGTGGCGAGGTAGAGCGCGTGCTCAACATGGCGGATGGCTGTATCTTGCTCGTTGACGCTTTTGAAGGTCCCATGCCGCAGACACGCTTCGTGTTGCAGAAAGCCTTGCAGATAGGCTTGAAACCCATCGTCGTGGTGAACAAGGTGGACAAACCCAACTGCAGACCCGAGGAAGTGTATGAAATGGTGTTCGACTTGATGTTCTCCTTGAACGCAACCGAAGACCAGCTGGACTTCCCCGTCGTATATGGTTCGGCCAAAAACGGATGGATGGCGGAGGATTGGAAGAAACCAACGGACAATATCGAATATTTGCTTGACAAGATTGTTGAGGTGATTCCTGCGCCCAAGCAGCTCGAGGGTACTCCGCAAATGCTGATTACCAGTCTCGACTACTCCAACTACACGGGACGCATCGCCGTTGGCAGGGTGCATCGAGGTGTTCTTGCCAGTGGCATGAGCGTAACCATTTGCCACCGCGACGGCAGTCAGGAAAAGACCAAGATTAAAGAACTTCATACCTTTGAGGGCATGGGGCACGCTAAGACCGACCAAGTGGGCAGCGGTGACATCTGTGCCGTCATCGGTCTGGATCGCTTTGAAATAGGCGACACCATCTGTGACTTTGAGAATCCAGAGCCATTACCTCCAATCGCCATTGACGAGCCTACGATGAGCATGTTGTTCACCATTAACGACTCACCTTTCTTTGGTAAGGAGGGAAAGTATGTCACTTCGCGTCACATCAACGATCGGTTGGAAAAAGAGTTGGAGAAGAATCTGGCTCTCCGTGTGCGTCCTTTTGAAGATGCTACCGATAAATGGATTGTCAGTGGACGTGGCGTTCTTCACCTCAGCGTGTTGGTGGAAACCATGCGCCGAGAGGGATATGAGTTGCAAGTGGGGCAGCCACAGGTGATTTTCAAAGAAATCAACGGTGAAAAATATGAGCCAATCGAAGAACTGACCATCAACGTGCCGGATGAATTTTCCAGCAAGATGATTGACATGGTGACACGTCGAAAGGGTGAAATGACCTCCATGGAGAGCCAGGGTGACCGTACGAACATCGAGTTTGATATCCCTTCGCGCGGTATCATGGGACTTCGTACCAATGTGCTGACAGCCTCTCAAGGAGAAGCCATCATGGCGCATCGTTTCAAAGAGTATCAACCTTATAAGGGTGAGATAACAAGACGGGTGAACGGCAGCATGATTGCCATGGAAACAGGTACGGCATTCGCTTATTCCATTGATAAACTTCAAGACCGTGGTAAGTTCTTCATCGATCCGGGAGAGGAAGTGTATGCCGGCCAGGTGGTGGGCGAACATGTTCACGACAACGACTTGGTGATTAATGTAACCAAGGCTAAGCAGCTTACCAACGTGCGCGCCAGTGGTTCGGATGATAAGGCTCGGGTGATTCCAAAGGTGGTGATGAGTCTGGAAGAGTGTTTGGAGTACATCAAGGCCGACGAGCTGTTGGAGGTTACTCCTAAGAGCATGCGCATGCGAAAGGTAACGCTCGACCATACCGAGCGCAAGCGCTTGAACAAAGAGTGATTGTTCATTGAGGCCGACAAACAAAGAAATCCTTGTCCCATGGGGCAAGGATTTTTTGTTCACACTCGGCAGTCCGACGCATTATCAGGCTATGGTGTTTCTTATCTGAATCGAGAGTTTTTCCCACACTTCCATTCGTGTGTCATCCAACCTATTAGAGGAGGCTTTTCAAAGTCATTGCTTTTGGATGCCAAACTCAATCACTTTGGATGGCAAACTCAATGCTTTTGGATGCTAAACTCATTGCTTTTGCCATCCCATCTTCATGCTTATTGAAAAGAATGTCACATTATCGCCGTCCGCTCCAATGAGAGGAGGTAAATTAACATCTATCTTCCTCGCAGTTTTAACGTGGGGTCTATAAATATTTTTTCAACACGTTGGTCCACACTTCATACCCCTTTTCTGTCAGATGCAAGCCATCGTAGGTAAGTTCTTGGCGCATGATATGTGTGCCTGGCTCAGTAAATAGGGGGAAGAGATTGATGTAAGTAACGTGGTGCTGCTTGGCCCATGCCTGCAACCTCGCATTGATTTCAGGTATCTGTTCGGTCTTGCCCACCAGTCGTTTCCATCTGCCTGTTGATTCGCGGATAGGAAGCAAGCTTTGCAGATAGAGCTTGGTTTGTGGCGATTCGCGTCGAATGCGTTCCGTCAGTCGTATAATCATGTTGGCAATGCTGTCGGTGCTGAGGTCGTGGCTCACGTCGTTTACCCCAACCATCAAGAATATCTTGGCGGGATGTGCGGGCAAGATGGTGTGCAGTCGGTCGTAAATGCCTGTGGCTACATCGCCACTGATGCCGCGGTTGATGACGTTTTTGTTACCCAACTTAGCAGCCCAATCTTTGCCACCCTCCGTAATGCTGTTTCCCAACATCACGATGTTGTTTTTCTGTATGGCAGGTTCGTTTTCAAATTGCAGCATGCGTTGGTAGTAATGCTCGTGGTACAAAGGTTCCTCATTGGTGATGCTTGCTGCAACGGCGTTGGCCACCAAGGCCCGCAAACGCACGGTGTTACCCTTGTCATGCGGATGTACGCAGTTGGTAAGCAGGATGATGGAGAGGTCGTTCACCGGGTCTATCACGATAGAAGTACCCGTATATCCCGTATGTCCGTAGGTCTCGTTGCTCAACAGATCGCCTTTGTTCGAGGCGTATGGCGACGACACGTCCCATCCTAAGCTGCGTCCAAACTCTTTCAGGCTTGATGGAATGGTGCGCATGGCTTGGATGGTGTTGGGTGACAGGATGCGTCTGCCGTTCCACGAACCGCCGTTTTGCAGCATGGCACAAAGCACAGCCAGGTCGGAAGCTGTAGAAAACAAGCCCGCATTGCCTGATATTCCCGCGTTCATGATGCGTGCCAAGGGGTCGTGAACCTGTCCCTTGAGCACTTGTCCGTTGGCTTGTTGCTCGGTAGGAGCGAGGGGATAAGCGGCAGCATCGTTTCTTTTGCCCCATCTTGGCTCATCGGTGTTCGTCCAATTTCCCTTTTTATCTTGCGCGCAGGGTATGAAATCGGTGTGGTTCATACCCAAAGGAATGAAGATGTTTTCGGCACAAAAAGTTCTTAACGATTGATGGGTAATGTGTTCAATGATGCGTTGCAAGGTGATATAGTTAAGACAACTATACCGCATGTCCGTTCCCGGTTTGTATTGTCGCTGGCATTGGTCGATGTAACGTGCCAACACTTGTTGCTTGTCAGCGCCGCGCTCGCTGCTCAATTGTTTGACGGGAGCGTAGGGTGGCAGACCTGATGTATGCGTCAGCAGGTTGCTGATGCGTATGGTCGTGGTGTCATTTTGTTGGCTGTTCCAGCTTTGAAAGTTGGGCAGATACATCTTGACGGCATCCTCGGTGCGCAGCATTCCCCGTTCAATGAGGAGCATGACGGCCATGGCCGTAGCCACTGGTTTGGTACACGACGCCAAGTCAAAAACCGTATTCGTGGTCATGGGTTCCACCGTCGGAATGAGTTGACGGTTGCCGTAGGCTTTGAGATAGGCCATCTTGCCATGCCTGACCACCGCTAACACAGCCCCGGGAATTTGCTTTTCACGGATGGCTTGGTTGATAACGCAGTCAGCATTTTGCAGTCGCATGCTGTTCATGCCTACCTGTTCGGGGTAGACTGCCGGGATGTCGTTGGCCCTTACGGAGGAAAGCATCCCCACCATCAAGAGCAACAGAAAACTCATTCGTTTCATCGTTGGTATGTTTTTAAGTTAAGAGTGGTCATCATTCGTCTTTCTTGGGTAGTTTTGTTTCTTGCAACACCTTTTCTACCGAGCCGTGAAGCAGCAGCAGACTTTTGGCTTTACCGTAGTCTAACCCCAGTATGTCGACCAGCATGCGCGTGCCACGGTCTACGAGTTTTTGGTTGGTCAGCTGCATGTTGACCATCTTGTTGCCCTTCACGCGTCCTAATTGTATCATGACAGCGGTACTAATCATGTTGAGAATCATCTTTTGTCCCGTACCCGATTTCATGCGTGAGCTACCGGTGACATACTCCGGTCCTACAATCATTTCGATGGCGATGTCCGACTCGGCTGCCATTGGCGAATCAGGATTGCTGGTGATGCAGGCTGTCAGAATACCATGTTCGCGTGCATCACGCAGTGCGCCCACAACGTATGGCGTCGTACCCGATGCGGCAATGCCAATCACGGTATCATTGCTGTTGATGTTATGCTCTGCCAGTTCGTTCCAACCATGTTCCTCATCGTCCTCTGCCGCTTCAACCGCATTGCGCAAAGCCGTGTCGCCACCAGCAATGAGTCCGATGACTAATGTTTTTGAAACGCCGAAGGTAGGCGGCAGTTCAGAAGCATCCAACACGCCTAAACGGCCACTGGTTCCGGCTCCCATGTAGAAAATTCGGCCGCCTTGTTTCATCCTTGGTACAATCAGCTTGACTAATTTGGCGATTTGTGGAATGGTTTTTTGTACGGCCAACGCCACCTTTTGATCTTCGGTGTTGATGTCTTGTAAAAGTTCTTCTACCGACTTATGTTCCAAGTCGTTGTACAATGAGGCTTGTTCGGTTATCTTCTTAAAGCTCATGACGTATCCTCCTGTTTTTATAATGTGTGGTATTTGAGCAGTCCCTCCATAGGGGCTTTGCTGATGGTTCCTATCTTCACGCCCAATGCCTGTGCGGCTTCGGTTAGTTCCGATTGATAGACAAGGGCGATGGTGCCAATGCAATTCATGGGATACTCATGGTAATCGTATTGCATGACGTTGCGGCGGATAAAATCAGAGAAAGCGTTTACCAGCAGCGCGTGCACGGCTTTGTGTGTCTTATGCTGCTCCAAGAATACGTTAAGACTGGCCAAATAACGACTTGGGAATGGTTTGCGGTAAACATTTTCAATAATATCGGCCATGTTGGTGTTGAACTGTGCGAAAAATTCTTCTTTGAGTTGATCATCCAACTGGTTTTTTAAGAGGTCGCTCACCAACCGTTTACCTAAGTTGGCGCCACTCCCTTCATCGCCAAGGATAAAGCCGAGAGCAGGCACTTGCCACGCTATTTGCGTGCCATCGTAGAAACATGAGTTCGACCCAGTGCCCAAGATGCAGGCAATGCCGGGCTCTTTCCCACACAAGGCGCGTGCCGCAGCCAAGAGATCAGAGTTTACTTGAACCTTTTCGTCTACCGTGAGCACCTGTCGTAGGGCATTTTCAACTACCGAAACCTTTTCGGGTATGCAGCCAGCTCCATAAAAGAAGATGTTGGAAAAATGCTTGGTGGGCAGGTGAGGCAGAAGGTTTTCCGTGATTTCTGCTACCATTTCGTCGGCCGATTGAAAGACAGGATTCATCCCTTTTGTGGTGATGACCTTTCCCAATTGATTGTTTTCAATGACCGCCCAATCTGTTTTTGTCGAGCCACTGTCGGCTATCAAATATATGTTTTGTTTCATGTCGTGCAGTAATTTTATAATTTAATGAATATACGTTTCTTGTAGAGAATGTAGCCAAGGCTCCAAAGTATCGTGATGATGAGCAGGGCATGGGCCAGCGACCCAAAGTCTTGTCCCAACAAAGGTGAAAAAACATCACGGTAAAGAAAACCTGTGATAGAGGTTGGCTCATCGTCAAATGGAAATCGGAACGAACCAAACAGGATGGCGATGACACCACTCATGACAAATAAGAAAAGCGGATTCATGCCAAATACTTCAAAAAAGCGGCACCAACGCTTATATCCTTTCACGTCGATGAGCCATATTAACAGGGCTAAAAGCGTTGAGGCCAATCCACAACTTGTCAGCACAAAGGTGGGCGACCATATCTTTTTGTTGAGCGGACAACCATAGGCAAGCAACAAACCACTAAAGGTCAGGATGGTTCCTGCAATGAACAGCGGAACGATGTTGTGTAAAATAAGGCCTGCCTTGGGATCGTTCTGCGTGGTGGCAGTTGTGTTCTTTTGTTTACTGAAAGCCAGTTTTCCAATCAAAAAGCCAATGAGGGTGTGGGCAATGGCTGGAAATGTACTTAACAATCCTTCGGGATCGATGCCTTTGTCGTGGTACATGTGCGCATCGGTAAGAACGGCTCGGTCGACAATGGACAGGATATTTGTTTCATCATACGCAAAACCGTTGCCGCAAAACAATAAGATGGTATAGCCTATCAACAAGGTGATGACGATGCCGAGCAAGTAACGATGACGCACGGTGATGGCCAACAGGGCAGTGATGCCGTAACAAATGGCTAACCGTGCCAACACGCCTGACAGCCGAATGGTGTCGAACGACCATACGGTATGCCATATCTGCTGGCCTAAAGTGGCATCTTCTAAAGGGAAAGCCCAACGATGACAGAACCTTGAAAACCAACCAACGAATATGCCTACGAGGTAGAGTAGCAGCGTGCGGCGTATGATTTTGTAAACTGTTTGGCGGTTGCATGCAAACTGATACTTCTGCATGGAAATGAAAATACACATTCCCATGACAAACATGAAGAAAGGAAACACCAAGTCAGTGGGTGTCATTCCGTTCCATTCAGCGTGCTCGAGGGGAGCGAAGATGTGTGCCCAGCTGCCTGGATTGTTCACGAGTATCATGCCAGCGATGGTGATGCCTCGAAGAATGTCGATGGCTAAGATGCGTTTACTCTGTGGTTTTTGTGTAACATTCATAGCGCAATATGATTTTAACGATATAGATAATATTTCTTTGACAGTTGCTTAAAAGCCTTCACATCCTTGTTCCAATAAGGTGCAATATCCTCCCATCGGTTGCGTTTCATGAAGCGTTCGCGTATTTGTTTGGAGCCACAAACTTTGTCGAACATGGAGAAACGGGCCTGATTGGCATGCTCCATCACCGAGTGTTCGGGATATAAACGAGCTATTTCTTGCATAAATACAAATTGAATAGGGGTGAGCTGAACCGTTTTATAGTTCGTGATATGTATCTGAACGCCTTGCAGTTGCTCGCCTTTCCCTACGCTATAAAACGGACTAAGATGAATGGGACGGAAGGTAACGCCAGGTAATTGATGGGCATTCATGGCCTTAGCAAGTTCTTCGGCCTTAATCCAAGGGGCGGCAAACAGTTGGAAGGGTAGGGTATATCCAACGCCAATAGAGAGATAACCCAGCTCACCAACAATGCCGGTTGTTGGATAATACCAGGCGGTAATGGCTTGTGGAATGTGTGGAGACGATGCTATCCACGGCAGGTTGGTGTCTTCGTACGTCATTTTTCGTCTCCAACGTTTCATCTTAATGACCGTTAGTTTGCATTGAACGCCATGCTTCAACATACGCTCGCCATTGAGCATCTGCGCCAATTCGCCACAAGTAAGTCCGTAGATATAGGGAATGCGGAACTGACTGACAAACGACATGCAATCATCTTCCACCACATTGCCTTCAATGTGCAAACCGCCAAGTGGGTTGGGGCGGTCGAGTACGATAAATTCGATACCGTTTTCGGCAGCCGCTTCCATGGCCAACCCCATGGTACTGATAAAGGTAAACGAGCGTGCGCCAATGTCTTGAATGTCGTACACCAAAGCGTCGATGCCACGAAGCATCTCTTTGGTGGGCTTTCGTGTCTTGCCATAGAGGGAGAAGATGGGCAAACCTGTTGTCTCATCTTTTTGGTCTTGCACCTTGGCACCTGCATGGATGTCGCCTCGCACACCATGCTCAGGTCCATAGAGCGCTACCAGTTTGACACCAGGAGCGTCATGCAAGATGTCGATGGTCGACTTCAAATAGCGGTTAACACCCGTAGGATTGGTGATAAGACCAATGCGCTTGCCTTGCAACTGCTTGAAATTTTGACGTTCTAACACGTCGATACCAGTTAATACTTGTTTGTTTCTTGCCGGTAATACGGGGATAATGAAACAAAGCATGAAGGCGAGTAAAGATAGTTTTTTAAAAGAATTATTCAGCATTTTCAGCATCTTTACGTCCATAATGAGGGTCAACTTTAATCAGTAATGTAACCATGACGGTTGCCAAGCAACAGGCAATGACCAACCAGAAGAAATGTTCGTAACCCAACCACTCTTGCAGATAACCGGCAAACATGCCTGGAATCATCATGCTCAGTGCCATGAATGCGGTGCAAATGGCATAGTGGGCGGTCTTGAATTCGCCTTCAGAAAAATACATCATGTACAACATGTAGGCGGTGAAGCCAAATCCGTAGCCAAACTGTTCGACGGCCACGCAGGCACTGATGATAAAGGTGTTGTGAGGAAGGAACATGCTAAGGTATACAAAGGTAAGGCAGGGAAGCGTCATGCAGGCAGCCATTGGCCACAACGACTTCTTGAGTCCCCAGTTGGAAGCCGCAATACCACCGATGATGCCGCCAATGGTTAGTGCAATGACACCAATGGTTCCATAAACCAACCCCACTTCTTGTGTAGACATGGACAAGCCTCCGTCTGCCCCAGAATCAACAAGAAACGGCACTGCCATTTTGAGTAAGAAGGCTTCGGGCAAACGATACAGCAACATGAAGGCAATGGCTATCCACAGTCCGGGCTTCTTGAAATAGGTTGAGAAGGTGCGTCCGAACTCTGAAACGATGTCTTTAGCATGGACACCTGTGGCACCTACTTTTCCTTTGTCCTGTTGAGGATAAGGAATAAAGAAGGTGTGATAAATGGTAAGGATGGTGAACATACCGCCTGTAATGCCCAAAGTAATCATCCACGACAACGGAATGTTACCTGTGTGCAACTCTAAATATCCTGCCACGAATACCAAAACGCCTTGTCCGAAGATAGAGGCAAAGCGATAGAATGTACTCCTGATGCCGACAAAGAACGATTGCTGCGAAGGGTTGAGTGCCAACATGTAGAATCCATCAGCAGCGATGTCGTGGGTTGCAGATGCAAAGGCTGTGATGATAAACAGCACTAACGTAAGCGTAAACATGCTCACGGGTGTGTTGCCCGAACCGATGATGTCGGGTGAAGGATGTGGAAGGGTAAGCGTAAGCAAAATGAAAGCCAAGCTCATGAGGGCTTGCATCATCACAATCCACCAACGCTTGGTGCGCAGAATGTCGACAAACGGACTCCACAGGGGCTTGATGACCCACGGAAGATACAACAAACTGGTAAACATGGCCATGTCACCATTGGGCACACCCATCTTGGTGAACATGATGACCGATATGTTGTTAACGATAAAATAGGGGATGCCTTCGGCAAAATAGAGCGTGGGTATCCAGGCCCAAGGACTGATGTTGGATGTTATATGTTTCATTCTTTATTCTCTGTCTTAATGTGGGTTCTATGTGCGTGGTAAAACATTAGGTTTACAATCTCATTGAGTTTGTGCCTTAATCTCATTGAGTTTGAGCCTTAATCTCATTGAGTTTGCACCTTAATCTCATTGAGTTTGTAACGCATAGTTCTATAATTCTATAAATGATTGGTATTCAGTATGAAATCAACGTTTCTCATTCTGTTTTTGTTTGTTGAGAGCCATGCGTGCCTGTAACTCCCAAGTGCGGATTCGGTCTTTATAGATATTGTTGGCGTTTACTTGCTCTATGTTCAATGCCGCATCCGAATTGCCGCCCCAACGACGACAAAGATACAGCACATCGTAGATGCGTCCTATCTGATAGTGGCGCGAAATGTTCAGTCCCATGGCATAGTCTTCGCCATAACTTGTGTTGGGGAATCCAATTTGTCGTGCAATAGGAGTGTAGAAGGCACGAGGAGCACCGAGTCCATTGATACGCAATGCGTTGTTTCTTCCATTCTCTGGTGTCCACTCACGGTGGTCAATCACCCCGGGAGGGAGCGTGTTCAGGTCGAAATCGGTCATGCGATAAGAGCCAATCACCATTGCACACTGTTGTTCGTAAAACGCATTGACAATTGTTTGTAAGGTGTTCTCGTCTTGATAAAGGTCGTCACTATCAAGTTGAACGGCAAACTTTCCACACTTTGGGTGGTGTATTCCGAGATTCCAACAGCCGCCAATACCGAGGTCGGTGCGTTGGGGAACGAGATGAATGACACGCTCATCACCCTTGTGTTGGTCAATGATTTCGCTAGTGCCATCATCCGAATGGTTGTCAATCACAATAAGATTAAACTTGAAGTTGGTTTGTTGACGCAAGACCGACTGTATGGCAGCCTCGATGGTGCCAACTCTATTCTTGACCGGAATGATGACCGATGCCTCATATTCGAATGGGGTAAGGTTGAAATCTACCTCTTTGAACACGGGTTCGAGATAACCTCCAACAGCTTTCAGATGTTCGGTACACGCCTTTTCCATTTCTTTTTGGCGTTCTTGGTTGCGTGGATCAACATAATCGAACTGCTTTTCGCCACTCTTACGGTTGTCCTCTTCTATTTCTGTGTACAAGTATTCGTTAGCGTGAACCAAGTCATAACGTTGGCTCAATTTTAGTCGAAGGTCATATAAAGCTGCGTGTTGATAAGAATTTTTCATTCGTTGACAACTTTCTTTCAATGCTTTTGAATTGAAAAGCAAGACCGATCCAAAATCGAAATCATCACGCAAAGAGCCTTGTTGGTAGTCTATCACAGGCGCATTAACACACTTGTCGTCCTTTAATTGATAATGGTCGGCATAAACAAGTCCTGCTTTGGTGTCTTCAGCTATTTGCTGTAAGCGTTCTAAAGCCAAGTAATGCAGCTTTAACGGTGTGAACTTTGTGATGAGCAAGCAGTATTCGCCCTTCGTTTCCTTTGCAATTTGTTGAATGGTTGTGGTTTGATAAAGGCTGTCTTTCAATGCGTGAAGTGTGACGAATGCGCTGACATCTTCAAATGCCTTTTGCAGTTTCTTGTACTGACTTTCATCAATGTATGGTAAAAAGCAATCTATTTGTTTCATAACTTATAAATGTTTTTGTGGTTAAATGCTATTGATATTTTAAGAGGCATAACTCTCCACTGGCGGCAGTTACTAACAGTTGTCGGCGTCCAACAGGCACAACGGTGTTGATGAGTGAGTTGCCAATTTTGTGTTTCCATCTGATTTCTCCAGTCTTCGTCTGTAAAGCGAATATCAAACCGTCTTTTGTGCTCCCCAAAACCACATCGCCTTGTTCGGCCATCATGGAGGTAGCGTGTTCGTAACCAAACTGTAAATTGGCTCTCCATAGTTGCTTGGGTTGTTTAGTTGTCGCGCTGTAACAAACCACACTGTCTTGCATGGTCTTGGCATAGATGCGCGTTTGGTCTGCTGACAGGCCAATCGTTTCTCGTACTTTCGATTGATAGGTGCGCCAAATGGTTGCACCCGTTGTTAAATCGATGGCCGTGAGGGCTCGTTCGGGATCTACAATGAAGACGCGGTTCTGTGTGGCAACGGGCCAAACGGCTGCTGGTGAAAAGTGCATTCGGGTGAGATTGCCCGTCCATCGCCAATTCTCATGACCGTTCTTTTGATTCAGCGAGTAAAGTGTGTTGTCCCATGCACCAAAGATAACTTGATTGTTTGTAACCAAAGGCTTTGTTTCTACATATCCTTTTACCTTGTTATAGGTCCACACTACTTTTCCGTTCTGGATGTCAATGGCACGGAAAATGTGGTCACTGCTACCGATATATGCGATGCCTTGCTGTATGGTAACGGCTCCCAACACAGGCGCTTCGGCCTGAACACGCCATTTTAAACTTCCGTTTTTGGCATCAATGCCGTAGATGTACTGGTCGGCTGAGCCAAAAACAACGATCCCATTTTGAGCCGCAGGCGTTCCCACAATACGGTTTCCCGACTGGTATGCCCACAGTTTTTTACCCGTTTTCAAGTTGTATGCCGTTAGTATGCCAGCATCATCGCCCACAAAAACTCTGTTTCCCTCAACGACAGGCGAACTATAGATGGCCGTACCCGTCTGTACGCACCATTTTCTTTTCACGTTTGGGTAGGTCTTGTTGACTGAGAAATCAGGATACTTGTCAGCTTTCTGGTCGTGGTTGAACAGCTGATTGGTTAAAGAGTAAGCGCATAGACGCTGTTTCTTTTCTCCTATTCGTTGCTGGTAAACGATGATAGAGTCTGGCGAAACTTCATAAATGCCATATCCTGGCAGTGCATCTTTATCACGAAGATTGGTTCGGATGAGTACGCCAGGGATACCATCGTAAGTAAATTGTTTGTTTCTGTGATAATGGCCACCAATGAAAAGACGAATGTTGTAAGGCTTCACAGCATCAGTCAGCTCATACCAGTTGTCTACATCGCCTTCTAAAATAGGGTAGTGGGTAACCAATATCACCGGTTGTTTCTTGTCCTTGATGGTTGATTGAATCCACGATATATCTTGCGGTTTCACATGACCGAATGCCATGCGCATGAATGGACCCGTGTTGAAACCTATGAATTGAATGCCTTTATGGAAAAATGAGAAGCGTTCGCCACCGAATATTTTGGCAAACATGGTACATCCTGATTCACTCCATTTGGTTTCGTGATTGCCCATGACCGTGTAATAGGGATAGCGTAAAAGGTCTAAACACTGCTTTACTTTGCGCAGTGTTGCATTGTCGCCCTCCTCGGTAAGGTCGCCCGTAACGAGAACAAAGTCAAGACTGTCCGTTGCATTAATCTGGGCAATAGATCGAAGCAAGTCTTCTGTTGGGTTGGGATTGTTTTGATTGAGGTGTATATCTGTCAGTTGGGCAAAGCGGAATGTTCCTATTTGCGCTTGTACTTGCACACTGAAGGCAAGTGCTAATAGACTGTATATAAAGGTCTGTATTCTCTTCATAACCATAGGTATAATTAGTAATGGGATTTATTGTTTAAAGAACTGTATGATTTCTGCCATCAGCTTTTCTCTGTTGGTAGCATCCAATATCGACTCAAACGGCACGCCCATGACCAATGTCTTGTACATGCCACGGTATGCCACTGCCGCACTAAAATTGTTTTCGGGATAACGCATTACCGTGTAGGCGTTGTCGCAAGCAGGCTCAATAGCGTCCGGCGATTCCACAATATAGGTTTTAGGCCCCAACGTATGCGCGTAGTTGTAGGCAGCTGATGCGAGATTGACTGGTGATTTTACGGTTGACAAGCGTCCTGTGACGGCCGCTCTACTGTTGCGCCATTTGTACTTCAGTACGTTTGTTGCAAAGAGAATGTCTTCTTTTTGGGGCTTTGCCAATTTGTTATTCCATAGATCGCTGCCTACGTATGCACCCGATACGAAGATGGATGTGCCTTGCTGGGTGTAAGCAGTGAGTATTTGTTGCATTTTAGGCGTAAAGATTTTGTAGCGTAAAGGATATATTTTGCCGTTGCCTAACTTTGTCTGTCGCTGTTTTCCTAAGATGATGTCAATCCATTGGATGTCTTTCTCAACACGGTTGAAGCTCTCCCGACTACACGATTCGAACGAACAACCCGCCTTTATGATGGCATCTCCGTGCAGGGCGATATAATCGAACGTGTTGCCCGCAATGACCGTTGTCTCTTCATTTCCATGACTGTCACCAAAGCCACCCGAATCATCATCGAGCCATGGGAGCGACCTGTTAAACTCTTTTTGGCTGCCTACATAACTGATATCTACCATATAGGGTACCCCATGGTCTTCATTGTCCAAGAATCCGGCATATAAAGTATCTAACGGAGCGGGTGCAACAAAATCGGCCGGAGCTGACACTCGGTTGAATCCGTTCACCACCAAAGCCTTTTTAGCGTCTGCTTTACTGCTGCGTCCTACGGCCACAATCTCGGATGGGAAGCTCACACCGCCCTCGTTCATTGCCACCACTTTGTAACTGCACACCATGTCTTGGGGTACGTCTGCCACATATTTACATTGTTTTACCACTTTTCCATGGTCAAATTCTCCATTTCCATAGCGCGTATAAACAATGTAGCGATTGGGTTTTGCCGTGGGTTCAAGCGTGTCTTCAACAGCTTTCCACGTAAGTTCCACCTGCCCCTTATCCGTTAAATGGGCTGACATGTGACTCACAGGTAGCGGTGTCACCACGTATTTCTGTTGGTGTTGTTTGCACGAAAAGCGCAGCATGGCTTTGTAGATAGCGCGACTTACCGCAAATCGGAAACGAGGATCGAGCCCATAACGCATATCTGCAAAGTTTTGATGCGACAGCAATTCCAACAACATAGCTGGCACCCGTGGTGTGCGGGCCTCAAAGTAAGATGCGTCTTTGTTGCCCCTGCTTCTCCATGTGGGATTGAATTGTGCCCGAATGTCACGTAAAATACTGTTATGAATGGTTTCGGTATACTCCTTACAAAGCTGTCGCGAGGCCCCATTGGCAAACACACTGTCATACGAATGTGTGAAATAAATGCCCAACGTACCAATGGTACTGTCGTTCTTGGTAACGCCTGCATCTGTATGGAACGCCAGAGACATCTCTATGGGAATGTGCAAACCCTTGCCTTCGGGATAGCTTTCAGACCCTCCTGCCAGCCAGTTCACCCATTCGCCACGCGCTTGATAATCGTCTTTGTAATCATCTTTGCCAGCCGTAGGACTGTAGATGCTGTCAGGAACGCCCGCCCATTGCATCCAGTAGCGTGCTGCTTCAGTGAAACGAGGGTAGGTACTTATTTCTGGTCTGCCGATATTACCCATTCCTCCACCTATCTTAATAGCATCGGCTGTCACCACTTCGCCTGCTTTACCTGTTTTGTTACTGAGGACGATGCGCTGACTTTTGCCTAAATTCTTGTCGAATACAAACTTTCCAAGATAAATCCAAGTTCCTCCACCCATTTGTTGATTCACCTTAAACTCGCTGATTCCTCCCCGATGATAAACGGTATAACGGGCAGCATTGGTGCTTCCAGGCACGGTATGATAGGCTACATAAACAGCGTATTCGCCTGTTTCGTCAATCTGAGGAACCCATTCGGCCGTGCTTTCTGCTCCTTTTTTTATCGAAGTCACCATGCGATAAGTGCCCTCGGTAAATGGATTTTCAAAGTTGGTGTAGGTCTTTCGGAGGTAGGCGAAGCCCTTTCCTGTGCCATTTTTCCAACTTTCTTTTCCGTTGTATTCGCTATATTTTGCCTTTGGTTGAAAGCTGTTGCCGTCATTGTCCACAATGGCTTCAAAGCTGTTCCAATCCCTTTCGCGCGGAATCAACACGTTGGCTCCCGCTTGTTCGAGCATGGGAACCAAGAAAGGCAGCACGTAGCTTTGGGTATATAGGTCTTCAACGGTTTGTAAGAGGCGGCATCTTTGCCACTCCCAGCGGTCTAATTTGGCTTCGTAATATCGTCCATGACTTTGCCACATCGCAATATGGCGGTTTGACAGACCATATTTTGGATGGTTGGGCGATGTTAATTCTTGCACTAACGGCGTTTGGCAAGTAGGTGCAAAGACTGCAGGATTGCTTTGAGCATGTATGCCAATGGTAAATAGCATACAACTTACATGAGCAGTAAGTATTGCAATTGCTTTCATATAGATGTACCAATGTTTGGGTTTGTTTCGTGGTTATGTCGTCGAATCAACAGGCAAAGTCCTAAGAAGGTAAATAATGCGTTGAAGATGAGTATCTCGTAGCTAAACTGATAGCCATTGAACCATTGCATGGAATGTTTGTCTAATATGAAACACAGCACAGGCGCAGCGACGGTCACCCATGGCACATAGCGGTCGTGTACTTGTTGTTTCATGATGATGCCAAAGGCGAACATTCCTAAGAGGGGGCCGTAGGTGTAGCTGGCAAGGGTGTAGACGGCATCTACCACACTGGTACTGTTCAGGATGTTGATGGCAATGATGACCACACCCATCAGGATGGCCATTCCGAGGTGTACACGCTGCCGCATGCGTTTCACACGGTTCTCACTCAGCGAGTGCCCACCTAAAATGTCGATTGTGAACGAGGTGGTGAGTGCAGTCAAGGCTGCTCCGGCAGCATTGTAGGCCGACGATGCCAGACCAACGATGAATAAGATGCCGACAATCATGGGGAGATAAGGCCCTGTGGCGATGGCTGGGAACAGTTTGTCGCCTGTTTCTGACATCCCATGCTGTGCTGCGAAGAGGTACAGCAGCACACCAAGCATCAAGAAAGCGGAAACCACGACAAACTGGAGGATGATGCTGAAAATCATGTTCTTTTGTGATTCCCTGCTGTTGCGGCAGCTCAAGTTGCGTTGCATCATATCTTGGTCAAGTCCGTTGGTGGCAATCATCGTGAAGATGCCCGCCAAAAATTGTTTGAAGAAAAACTGCTTATCGTTGGGATCATCAAAAAACAACATTTTGCTCATGCTGCTTTGTCCAATCGCATGGAAGGTTCCGGTAAGCGAAAGTCCCATGTCTCGGGCGATGAAGTAAATACAGAGCGCCACCGAAATAATTAAACAACAGGTTTTGATGACATCTGCCCAAATCACCGATTTCACTCCTCCGCGATGCGTGTACAGCCACACGAAGCCCACAGAGATGAAAACATTGACAATGAACGGAATGCCCAGGGGGTCGAAAGCCAGCATCTGTAAAATAAAACACACCAGGAACAGACGCACCGCAGCTCCCAACATCTTACTGATGAAGAAGAACCAAGCGCCAGTATGATAAGCCTTCAAGCCGAATCGGTTGCTCAGATATTCGTACACCGAGGTGAGCTTCATGCGATAGAAAAGTGGGGTTAAGACAAAGGCTATGATGAGTTGGCCAACGATAAACCCCATGACTAATTGCAAATAGCCAAACCCACTCTTGCTCACCATGCCTGGTACCGACACGTAGGTCACACCCGAAATGCTGGCACCAATCATGGCAAAGGCAACAACATACCATTTAGATTGTCGACTGCCCGAAAAGAAATCGGAGTTGGCTGTCGTTGATTTTCTAAACGACACGGCGAGTTGTAGGATGAAATAGATGCCTACGGTGATGAGAGTGATGATGGCGTTCATGAGGAAAGGATGGTTTTACTTCATTCGCTCATTCTTGGTAAAGAAGATAGGGCCGCCGTTGTTGCTTGAATTGTTCAACGTCTTTCTGCCACTTAGCTTTGATGGTATCAGCGTTACAGCCACTCATGATCATCTCTCTGATGTAGCCTACGCCTGTCAGTTTATCAAAAAAAGGCGTGAAGAACTTGCTGCCTATGTTCAGGTTGCGGTATGCGTTGATGACATACGACAGGTCTATTCCTCGTTGCTGTATGAGTTCGGTGTCTGCGTTGCTCAAGTCAACGCCATGACACGTCTTCCCTAATTGTGGCGGATTCTTGGCACCAGCCACGCTTTGCGGCGTGAAACTGTAGCCGTACCCCGTCATGTCAGGATGCCCATACTGCTGAAAAGGCTTTGACGTGCCTCGTCCCAGACTCACATTCGTTCCCTCGAAGAAACATGTACTTGGGTAGAGATACACCGCCTGCATGTTGGGAAGATTCGGTGAAGGTGGGATGGGTAGCTCATATCGTGTCTGGTGCGTGTAGTTCTTGCAGGGGATGACGGTGAGCTTGCATTGGCGGTGATTGCTCAGCCAGCCTTCTCCGTTGATCATTCGCGCCATCTCACCCAAGGTCATTCCATGAACGATGGGGATGGGTAGGGCACCCACGCCCGATTTGTACTTCATGTCCAGGATGGGACCGTCTACATAAAAGCCATTCGGATTGGGACGATCTAAGACCAGTACCGGTGTCTTTACTTCCGCACAAGCGTCCATCAGTTTGAGCATGGATATATAATAGGTGTAGAACCGCAGTCCTACGTCTTGTATGTCTACCACCAAGATGTCGGCATGTTTGAGAACTTGCAGGATCGCTTTCCCCTCTTTTCCGTTGAACAACGAATAGATTGGCACGCCTGTTTGAGTATCCACGGAGTTGGTGACATGCTCTCCGGCATCGGCTGTTCCCCTGAATCCGTGTTCGGGAGATACTACTCCAATGACCTTCATTCGGTAGTTGACCATGATATCCAGCAAGTGCTGATTACCCACCATGCCGGTGTGGTTGGAGAACAGAATGATTTTCTTGCCCTTTAGCAGCGGAAAGTAAAGATGAGTTTGCTCGGCTCCGGTAACGACGCATGATATTGAGCACCGGCAAGTGGTGCTGAAAATGCCTAAAAGCAGCAGTAGGGCAATCAGTTTTTTCATGTACTATGTTGATTTTTAGTTATGAGCAAAGATAGGCTATTTTTTAGAATTAGAAATATAAAATCAGGAATATTCAATGTTATTTGTATGATTTAACGCTTGATACCAAATGGGAACCGTTCCGAAAGGGTTTCTGTAGTTTTGCAAACAACAAGTGGAGCGATTAGAAATAATCACGGATTGCTCCTAATTTCCTGTGTTTCATGATGATGGCACCATGTCATTTGTTCGCCTGTTGCATTCGTGTTTGCCGCTCCCGTCAATTTCTGTTGACTTTTGCTTCTATTCCAAGGCTGGCTTTAGTTTGTGACCCAACAGCTTTGTAACAATTAGGATAGTATGGCAAAGCATGAAAACTGGGTGTTCTCGGCATCGTTTACATGAAGGAGAGCGATGATGAATGAAAATTGAAAAAATCTTTGTAACTTTGTGACTTCATGTAGCAAACTAAGTAAAAGCACGATGAATTTGATAGCAGTGAGCGGTTCTGATCAAACAGAATGGGCTTTTGTTGAGCAAGACGAGTTGGTTGACTTGCAAAAAACCGAAGGCCTGAATCCGTATTTTCAAACCCGCAGAGAGATGAGCAGGAGCATCCGGTTGGGGTTGGGTGAAGCCTTCTTCAAGCGAAAGTTAAGACACGTCTATTTTTACGGGGCCGGATGTAATGGCGAGGACAGAAAGAGAATGGTGGGGCAGTCCTTGGTTGCACAGTTTAAAACGCCGGTCACGGTAGAGAGCGACTTGCTGGGAGCCACCCGTTCCATGTGCATGGATTCGGCGGGTATCGTGTGCATTTTAGGTACGGGCTCCAACTCGTGCTTCTATGACGGTGCTCACATCGTTAAAAACGTGCGTGCCTGTGGTTATATATTGGGAGATGAAGGCAGCGCGTCGTCTATCGGTCGTTCTTTTCTTTCGGATGTGTTGAAAGAATTGGCACCCTCAGAACTGATCTCGTCTTTTTATTTTAAACGTCAAACGACAGCCCATGAAGTGATGAGTGCCGTTTACGACAAACCGCTTCCGCATTATTATTTATCTTCGGTAGCAACCTTTTTGACCGATTACCAACACTTGGAATATGTTCGGGATTTGGTGACTGATAATTTTAAACGCTTCTTAACGCGCAATTTGTTCCAGTATGAGTACCTTCAATATCCCGTGTATTTTACGGGAAAGACGGCTGCGACCTTTGCGCCTTTGTTGCGAGAAGTTTGCCGTGACGCTGGCTTTGAACCCGCAAGGGTCAGCAATAACGTGGTCGAGGGACTGATGAAATATCATGCCACGCATCCGCTTTCTCGTCAGTGAACTTGATGAGTCGCGTTTCCAGGGTATTCAGTTTTGTTTACGAAGCCAAGTGACGCCTTATGTCACAGGTATGCATTTTTCTTGACAAGCGGCTCTTTATGTTTCGCATATTTGTCAGCAACGCTCCGTATTTTTCAAATAATGAAAATACAGAGCAAAAACGCTATCTACTGACAGACAGCCGGTTATGGAATTGCATGCGTTTCTTTCGCATCTCATGTTCGCTTGATTTCACGTTTAGAGCATGCTTTTAGTCGCCTTATCAGCGTGCTTTTGACCTCTTAATCCATGTGTTTTGCGTGGCAAAAGCATGCTTACAGCCACCTTTACTCCATGCTATTGCTCCAATGTGCCTTTTGCATTGCATCCGCAGGGAGTGATTGCCGCATGTTTGCCTATTGTTTTTTTCTATTTCATCAATTAGCAAGTTCATTTTTTTTGTCATTTATCAGGACGAATGCTGCATGAGAATGTTTTGGATTATGTTCTTGTTGGGGGGGGGCATCCTTTTTCTTCAATTGCTTTTTCTAATGTCAAAGCCTGGTTGAGATGCCTGTTTTTAAGAAATAAAATAGTACCTTTACACTCTAATTATGGATGCGAAACTTGGTTCCATCTGCGCAATGCGTGGGTGGCATGGAAATATGAAGCATCAAAAAAAGGAGGAATGAACAAACAATGAGAGACAACCCACCAACACAGAGTATTTTTCAACGTCCCATTTGGGTTTCATTATTTGCGCTCACAGCCGCTGTGGCATGGGGCTGGGCATATCCGCTCATCAAATTAGGTTTTGCCGAGTTTGGCATCACGCAAGGAATGACGGGAAGCAAGATGGTGTTTGCCGGCATTCGGTTTAGTTTGTCAGGCGTCATCATCTTGCTTATGGCGCAACTCACTGGGCGCGATTTTCATTTGCGATCGGCGAGAGATTCGTGGTACATTCTGCTTTTTGCCCTTCTGAACACCACCTTGCATTATGCGTTTTTCTATTTCGGACTGTCGTATAGCGAGGGTTCGCGAGCCGCTATTCTCAATTCGCTCAGCGTCTTCTCGGTGGTTATCTTTGCCTGTCTTTTCTTTAAGAGCGACCGCATGACGCTGCGCAAACTCACGGGTTGTGTGGTGGGCTTTGCTGGTATTCTGTCGCTTAATTTGGGGAGTGCCGAGAGTGGACACTTCACGTGGTTAGGCGACGGCATGATTATCCTCAATGCCCTCTGTGGCGCTGTTACCTCCTTACTTATCCGTGGACTGGGCAAGCGCATCGACGTGTTTGTTGGTACGGGACTAGCGTTGGCCATTGGCGGCTTGCTCTTGGTGGTGCCTGGGCTGTTGTGGAATGGCACATTGCCACGCATCACGCTATTGGGCTGCGTGTACTTGGTGTTGCTCATTGGCATTAGCACGGTGGGTTTTGGTTTGTACAACAAGTTGCTGACCTGCAATCCTGTGGGAAAGATCGCCATCTATAACTCGCTCATCCCCGTGGTGGGCGCCGTGACCTCCTGCCTCTGTCTCAACGAGACGTTTCATTTCAAGTATTTGGTGGCTGGCTTGTTGGCAGCCGCTGGTATTTATATCATCAATAAGGGAAAATAACAACTTACAGTTGTCTGAGTTTTGTCCTGCTTGCGGCTCTCTGAGTAGTGGTTGTCGTTAGAAGCTGTACTTCAGTTTAACCCACGCCTCGCTGTTTTTGCCATACATCTTGAACATTCCTCTGTCGGCATGAAAATAGTCGTATCCGATAGTGATTGCTGTCTGGTCGTTGAGGGCATAGGTGGTGGACAGGCGATTGAAGATGCCGCCATCTGCCACGTCTATATAGGCAAAAGATGAAATTTTCACTGTGTTTTGCAGCAGATCTTTGGCGAGCCGTGCCGTGGCTATCCCTGCATGGCGATAGATAGGTAGTCTTTCAAGATTGCCCGATGTGTATTTGTGGCAATATTGCAGACTTGCATTCCAGTCGTTGCCAGGGTACCAATCAATGCCGATGAGCGCGTTGAGTGCATTGCGGCATTCCACTTCGCATCCCATTGCAGCATTTTGCGCCTCGTCGATGTATTGGGCTACCTCTGCTCGAATGACGAATTGCCCGACGGGTAACGAACAGTCGGCTCCTAACATTGTCATGCGGTGATAGCGTCCATCGATGTGTAGTGACTTTCCGTCGGTTGTCATTCCCATGCGGAGGGCTGGCAGTTTGTTCCATGTGCGCAAGGCACTCACAGAGAAATCCACACCGCTGAGGTTGACGGAGATGCGTCCGCCGTATTCCATGTTCTTCAGTCGCTTTTCTGGTTTTCCGCTTTCCAAGTCTATGGCATAGGGGAGGGAGGTGTTCGGCAACCGCATTGCCCACGGATTGCGCAGGTCGGTAGGTATCACAGCGAAGTTAGTCACTGGGTTGCACACTGCTTCTGCTGTAATAGCTCCCAAGGTGTATTTGGCACGCAAGCCATTCACAGGCATACGTATGTCATCATAGTCTTGGGCGAGAAATTCGGTATAGTCGATGGGCGACACACAGTCGGTAAGGCGCAGTGCGTCTGCCACTCCCCATATCACGATTTGCCGTCCCACACGCAGGTCAAGGTTGCCTTTGGTATATGACAGATACGCCTCGCGCAGTTCTATGCCTGTGCGTTCTTTCAGTATTCCGTTGTAAATAGCGTTCAGTGAGACAAAGAGAGCCGTCGCTCCTTTTTCGAGTCTCACTTCGCCCCTTGCCCGAGTTCTCGATGCCATCCAGTCTGCATTCCCTGTTGTTCGGAGTGCGTGATAGGTGTCAAGAAATCCCTTCACCCCAACTTGTAATTCGTCATCGCTGTCTTTGCTATACGTCTCCTGAAGAGTCTCTTCGGGTACTGTTTCAAGACTGTCAATAGTTGCTGTTGGCGTTTCTACTTGGGCTGATGCTTGTGCCGAGAACATCGGCACAAGCAAGAGCATCGTCCATAATCGCAGCATTCTCATGGTCAGAGTCCTTTCTCCAATTTGGAAACGGTGAAGAGGTTGGGCGCAACCTTGATGTTGAATCGTTGGTTGTTCATGCGGATGATGGTCTTATGCCCCGTCTGCACATTTTCCATTTGCATGAGGTGCATCGTCCAGAATCCCTGTACTTTATCGATGTTGGAGATAGAGAGTCGGCGGTGTAGCTTGTTCAGTTTGTCGTAGTATTCAGCCTTGACAGCCATCAAACAGTCTTGTCTTATCCATGTTACTCGACGTGTATAGATTTCGTCCTTGTCATTGGGAATCGACTGCACCACCCAGCATCTATGTCCGGCTAAGTTTTCTTCTCGAAGGAGCTGGTGCTTTTCCTCGTCCACATTGCGCATACTCATGTCGTTGTAGGTAAAGTCGCTACCCATGAAGTAGTCGGTCTTCGACGACTTACCGCTAATACGTCTTGTCTTTTTCATGGCAGGCAGATAGAGCCACTTGTCGTCCACCTTGCGTGGATTGTCGTAGTCCCAGGTGAGAAATCCTGTTCCCTTCACATCTCCGGGATAAGTGAAGAACATAATTTTCTTTGTGTCCTTGCCTACGTCCATAGCCCACGATTCGAGTTTTCTGATGCGTTTGTGTCCACTTCGCTGAATGAGCGTCATCTCTACGTTAGCGTAGCGTGTGTCGCCATCAGGTCGGTTCTTTACTTTCTGCATAATATCCCTACCAGACAGTCCTGCTGCTTGTGCGCTGCCAATTGCCAACAGAGCGATGAGCAGCAATGTAAAATTTCTTGTTTTCATTTTTTTTTGTTTTAATTGTTATTTTGAGTGTTGTTGATTTTTGCCTTCTCTTGCTTGAAGATGTGGAGATAGTCTATGAGGATAGGAGTGAGGAAGAGGTCAGCCAACAAAGCCGATACCATGCCCGCCACGGCAAGTATGCCCCAGTTGCTCATCTGTGTGGCATCGGAGAAGACGAAACCCATGAATGTTGCCGAGATGACGACCGTGGACATCACAATGGCAAGTCCTTCGGTGCGGAAGGTGCGGTTGATGGCTATTTTGTAGTTGCCATATTTGTCGTATGCCACATGACTGTGGTTGATGAAATGAATGGTGTCATCGACTGCGATACCCAAGACCATCGGAATGAGCGAGGCGGTCATCATGTCGAGTGGGTAGCCAAGCCAGCCCATCATTCCACCTACGATAATGGCAGGGGCAATGTTGGGTATCATCCCTACGAGTCCTACTTTCCAGTTTCCAAAAATCAGAACGAGGATGATGCCGATCACCAATACCGACAGCATCATCGACCACATCTGTCCTCGCTCCACATACTGCTGCATGACGGTGAATTGCGGAATATTCCCTACCACCGAAACGTGTGCATCGGGGAAGAGACGGCGTGCCTCTGCCTGAAGGTCGTTCATTTCCTTTTCCGCTTCGTTGGAGTTGTAGTCTTTCAGTTCTATTTGTAGCCTTAGCCGTTTATAGTTGTAGTCCATCCAGTATTCCGACTCCGTTCCTCCAGCGTTTTCGTAGAGCAACAGCAACTGTGCCACCATATCGGCATTGTCGGGAATGGTGTAACATTGCTGCTTGTTTCCGTTGAGTGTGCAATTCATGTCTTTCACGATGTCGGTAATGGAGTTGTGGCGTTTCGTTAGCTTGTAGCCATCAGCAATTTTTGACAATTGGTCGAGCTTCTGTAGATTTCCTGGTTTCTTGGCATCGTTGTCGTGTGGCAGCGTAATCATCAAATCGTAGGCATACATGGAACCGAGTTCCGTTTCACAAAGGTTGAGGAATTTGTTGACGTAAGGCACTTTTCTCCCCATCGTCTTCTCAATGTCGAATGCTGGCTCGATGAAGAAGAGTCCGATGCCACAGAAAATCGTCAGCACCACCGACAACGCGACAATGCCCCGATGATGGCGTATTACAAAACTTCCGAATTGCTCAAACCGATTGCCAATATAGCCCTCAAAGCTCTTCGACATGTTGACGGCTGGTTTTCTATCTTTGCCAAACGACAACAGAAAGGGAGTCATGAAAAGACAGGTAATCAGTATGGCGAGCAGACAGATTGATGTGTTGATACCAATTGCCTGCATGGGTACGATGTTCATGGAAAGGAAAGTCATCATGGCAGCCACGGTGGTGAGTGCTGAGAGCGATACGCCCCAACCAGTCTCGCCCATTGCATCGATGATGGATTGCCTGCGCCTACCTGTCTCTACGAAGCGCGTCTTGAAGAAGTTGTACAGGTGGATGTTGTAGGCAATGGAGCAGGCAAAGGTGAGAATGACGGCTATCATCATGGTTGTCATGTCGATATAGATGCCTGTCCAGCCGATGATGCCAAAGCTGATGAGCAGTCCTAAGACAGAGGTGAGCAATGGCGCTATTACTCCACGTATCGAACGAGTTACAATGAGCATCACTACAATAGAGATGATAAATGCGAAGAGGAACAATCGTCCCATTTCGCCCTTGAGATAGACCACCTTCTCATAGCTCAGATAAGGCATTCCTGCAGCAGCGGGCGACAGTTCTGCATATTTCTCCTTTCCTATTATATGTCCAGCTTCCCTGCCAGTAATCATGTCGGGAGCCATGTCGCTTGTCTTCTTCCACACACTGTCGGCAGGAAAGGGACGCAGCTTTACCATGATCCATGTCATTGTTCCATCGGTCGATACCATTTTCTTCGCCAGATAGGGTTTGCTGTAAGCCTTGCGCTTGATTTCTTTCAGTCCAGCTGCATCCGATGGAATCTGCTCTGGTACAATCTGCTCTATGGTCATACCTTCTTCCGTACCAGAGGCAAACTCAAGGTCGGTGAGCGATGTTACTTTGTCGGCATACGACAAACTATCTTTCAGTTCGTTGCTCAGCTCACGAATGAGCGTGAGACTGCGGTTGGAGAAGATGTCCTTATTCTTTACCAGTACTGCCACATAGTAGTCGTTGCCAAAGATAGACTTGAACTCGTTGGTCTTGAGCAGCATAGGGTCGTCGCTTAAGAAATAGTCATCGAACGAAGTTCTTACCACGATGCGCTTGGCTCCAACGAGCGAAAAGGCGATGGCCACCGCAAACAGCGCACCCACAACAAGCCGATGGCGCAAAATCCAGTTCGCCAGTTGCCTGAAAAGGTTGTTGATTTTTTCGATTTTCATGATTGCTTTCTTTTATTTGGTTTCTGTTTTTATTTTTGATGAGATATTTGCCGAAGGAGTATCTTGTTGCAGTCTTACCATTTGTGCAAAAGTCCCATTGTGCGCCATTAGTTCATCGGGTGTACCCTGCTCTACGACTGTTCCGCCCGAGAGTACTATAATGTGGTCGGCACCCAATACGGTGCGCATGCGGTGCGCAATGATAATGACGGTCTTGTTGCGCACCAGTTCGGAGATACCAGCCTGAATCTTTGTCTCATTCTCGGCATCGAGGCTGGCGGTTGCTTCGTCCAAGAGTATCACAGGAGCATCTTTTAAGAGCGCACGGGCTATGGAGATACGTTGCCGCTCCCCACCCGAAAGGGTTTCCCCATTTTCGCCAATCACTGTGTCGTAGCCTTGTGGCATACGGCGGACGAAGTCTTCGCACTGTGCCAATCGTGCCACACGCCTTACTTCCTCATCGGTGGCGTCGTGCTTTCCTATGCGTATGTTGTCGGCAATGGAGGCGTTGAAGAGCACCACATCTTGAAATACAACGGCATAATTTTTGAGCAACGTCTCTGGTTCTATGCCCGAGATGTCGTGTCCGCCCAGCGTTATCTTACCACTATTCGTGTCCCAAAAGCGTGCAGCGAGCTTGGCAGCGGTACTCTTGCCACCCCCTGAGGGACCAACAAGTGCGGTTATCTCTCCCTGTCGGGCAGTGAACGAAATGTTTTGTAATACTTGTTTGTTACTTTCGTATGCAAAACATACATTGTGAAACTCAATGTCATAATTGGTAATGCTTACATCTTTCCTTCCCTCTTGTGTGGGCATAGCATTTATTTCTTTCATGCGTTTGATGCGAACATCTAAAAAGTTGAGTGTAACAATATTTAAACATACCTCCATTATGGGGTTGTACACCATAGCCGAGGCGATGAGGAAAGCAAAGTAGTGGAATATAGATACTTCTCCACGTTGTAAAAGCCATGCTCCCACAAGGATAACTGATGGCATACCTAACTTTATTAGTACATAAGAAAAGTTTACTATAACACCTGCTATCGACTCATGTTTAATTAAATTTTTCTCATATTCTTTCAGTCTTTCGTCAAAACTATTGTTATATGCTTCCTCTCCATTGTATGATTTTATTTCTTGTACACATTCTAAGCCCTCTTGTATTTGTTCTGTTACACCTCTTTTAATATGATATAACTTGTCATAGGCTTTCTCTAATCTTTGGCGTGCAAAAAATAATGTTACAATACTTAACGGAACTACATAGAATAGGGTAATGGCTAATCGCCAGTCGTAACAGAATAAGCCTATAGCTATGAGTGTTATGCTTGTCATAGACGCAAATATCTGTGGAATGGAGTGTGAAAAGATTTGTTCCAGCATGGTGCAGTCTTCCATTACCGTAGAGGTTAGATCTGACAAGTTACGTTCTCCAAAGAATGCCAAAGGTAGGCGGCGTAGCTTTTCAGCCATGCTTATGCGTCTTCGTGCGCTTTCAGCATAAATGGTGGTGTAGGTACTATCGTATTGCCATCGTGTAATAATAAACATTATTACAGCTAAGACAACAGCTAATATCAGGTAGAATACCAGTTGGTGATGTTGTGATAGCGAATTATTGTCGATGCGTTCTGTTAGGAAGAAAAACAAGTAGCATGGTGGCAGCATTAAAGCAAAGTTGAGCAATGTAGAAAATATGATGCCTCGTATCATGTCTTTTGCTCCTTTATTGGTAAGAGCAAAGCGTTGTTGAAGATATTTTATCATAGTGATATATGTTTTTTTAGTGATGGGTTATAATTTCCAAGTAACTGACTTTTTGTATTCATTCCACATGTTGTAATATAGCGTTTTTTTAGCTATAAGGTCGCTGTGTGTACCTTGCTCGGCTATTTTTCCGTTATCTATTACGACAATGTTGTCGGCTTCTTGCACGGTGGTTAGTCTATGTGCTATCATTAATACTGTTTTGCCATGTGTAAGATGTGATAGTGCTTTACGAATGAGATGTTCGTTTTCAGGGTCGGCAAAGGCGGTAGCCTCGTCGAGCACTATGATAGGTGCGTCTTTAAGTATGGCTCGGGCAAGTGTTATGCGCTGTTGTTCTCCTCCTGAGAGATAAGTACCCTCGCTACCTATTATAGTGTTTATGCCTTGTGGCAGATTGTTAATAATTTCGCGGCTCTGTGATAAATCAATAGCTCGGTTAATATCATCTGTTGTAGCATTTGGATTACCGTATCGTATATTTTCTAATATAGATGTTTTAAATAGTCGTATGTTTTGGAATACGAACGACACGTTGCGCATAAGCTCGTCCTTGCTCATATTTCTTACATCTATGCCTCCTATGGTAACGCTGCCATGACATACGTCCCAAAAGCGGGGTATCAATCTTGCTATGGTGGTCTTTCCGCTACCCGACGCTCCTACAAGCGCAACGGTTTTTCCTTCGGGAATGGTAAGATTGATGTGGCTCACTGCGTCTTTGTTAGCTCCTTCATAACGGAAAGATACATCGTGCAGACTAATGTCAAACTTTTTAGATGTTTGTGCTTTTGTGCTTTCTGAAAGTGGTTTTACACATACAAGCCCTTCCAGTCTGCTTAATGCTTCTTTAGCCATAAATAGATGTTGTCCGAGGTACATTGCCCGCATTATGTTTAACGCTATGACAGGTGATATGAGGACATATAATATAATATCCGATATTACTATCTCTGCTTGTTTTCCATGCCCTATGAGTATGATTCCAATGGGTATAAGAAAGAATGCCAAAGCGTTTATAATGGTGGTGTAAGCAGACATTGGTGTGCGCCACATAAGAACAAATTTGGTACTAAGGTCGCGGTAGCTAATAATGCTGTCGTAGAATTTTTTGAAAGAGAATACTGTTTGTTGAAATACTTTTACTACAGGAATACCTCTTACATATTCTACAGCCTCTGCACTCATCTTTTCTTGTGCGTCGAGATATTGTCGCTGGAATTGGTAGTTTTTGCCGCCCATCATAAAGCCCATTATGCCAAATGCGCATACTATGGGCACCATTGACGCTAATCCAAGTTGCCAGTCTATTACGAGAAGAAGTATTATTACTCCAATGGGGGCTACTATGGAGCTTGCTACGTCTGGCAATATGTGTGCTACAAATTGGTGCGTCTGTGCAGAATCTTCATCTATGATTTTGCGCATACGCCCCGTGTTTTGAGTATCGAAGAAGCCTATAGGAGCTTTTAAAAGCTGTTTCATGCCTTTACGTCTCATGTTGGTTTCCACACGAAAGGCAGCTAAGTGTGAGAACATCAGGGCAATGAAATATAGCAACACGTTGGCCACCGATATGCCAAAAGCCCATAAGGCATAGTCTATAAGAGGTGTGCTTGAGAGGTTGCCTTTAGCTGTTAGTAGTGTGCGTACTATTATCCATAACAGGATAAATGGAATTAGGGATAGCAGTCCGTTGACTGCCGACAGTGCTACGGAGCATGGCAGCAAGTATTTGCGCCCTCCCATGTAAGCTCCTAAACGTTTGAGAGTCTTCATCATATATTATCGTCTTTTAATAATTAGTCTTTATGGTTTCAATAATGCTTTCCAACCTGCCATGCTAAAGTCCATGTACTGTTCCAAGGCAACTTTGATATCCTCGTCGCTGTAATCTTCGTGTTCTACAATCTCGCAGAAAACTGTTATCCACGTAGAACAAGTGATGTGAAGTAGCAGCGGTGATATGTTGCTGTTAAGATGTGGATAGCGTTCCTTCATTAAGCGTATGTATTCTATACCCACTTGCATTTGTCTATCTATCATTTTGTCTTTATACCCTTGTAATGATGTTCCTTCCGATTTGAATAGAAGTAGGCGTAGCTCTGGACGAAAATCCTTTATAATGGATAACATGTCTAAGATATAATCTATTTGTCGTTGCCTCATACTGAAAACATCTATTGAGAGGAATTTTTCATCATTATGTGATAGTATGTGTTTGTTAAGTACTTTTATAAGAGGAGAAAGCACTTCACAAAACAATTTGTCTTTACTACGAAAGTAATTATATATGTTGCCAACGGCAATACCTGCCTTTCGTGCCACTGTGCGAATGGAAGTATCTCTTACGCCGTGTGCAAGAAACTCTTCTCGGGCAATGTTTAAAATGCGTTGCTTTATGTCATTTTTTAATGTCTGCATAATGTATAATAAAAGCTATGAGTAGTATTGGGAAAGTAATTGTTTGTCAATAATGAACAATGTTCCGTTATGTTCATAAAAAAAGCGCACCGTTTTTTTGAACGGTGCGCTTCAATAGTGGAGGGGTGTATATCCATATATATGATATGGTGCTTTCGTTTTATCATACTTTTGTATTTTCCTTGCTGCAAAGGTATGAGGTGTGCTCGAGTTCCGCAATACTTAAAAGTGGGTATTTTGCGGTGTTCGGCCGGCATGTGTCGGAAGGGTTAGTCTGCGGTGTCAAGTTTTCTTCACCGCACACGCATTTGTCTTGCCACTTTCTTTCCATGGCAGTCCAACACGGTGCGATTGCCTCGTATCCGATGATGTGTTTTCGTTGTGCGTTGGAGAAAATCCACTGATGGGTTCCATGCGCTCGCTTGCCTTTGTGGGAGTGTGGCATTTTCCTTGACAAACACCCCTTCATGTTTCGCATGTTTGTCAGAAACGCTCCGTATTTTTCAAATAATGAAAATATAGAGCAAAAATGTTATCTACTGACAGACAGGCGGTTATGTGATTTCATGCGTTTCTTCCGCACTTCATGTTGTCTTGCTTTCACGTTTAGAGCATGCTTTTAGCTGCCTTGTCAGCATGCTTTTGACCTCATAACCCATGTGTTTTGCAGGGTAAAAGCATGCTTATAGCCGCTTTCACTCCATGCGATTGCTCAAACAGGTTCTTGTCATGGTGTCCGTAGGGAATGATTGTTGCATGCTTACCTATCGTTTTTTTCTATTTCACCAATCAGCAGGTTCACTTTTTTTGTCATTTATCTGGACAAAACGGCACCTGCTGGCGAGGGATGATGTGTGTGATCTTGACCCTTCAACATGTGCTTAAACATTATTTTCACATCGAAACGTAAATTGAGTTAAATAAAGTTTGTATTTTTAATTTGATATCACTATATTTGCTGCGTAAGTAACCATCTTGACGGGGTGCGTCAGATACATCCCTCAAGCTCTTCTAAGCGTTAACCTCTTACTGCGAATGATGTTCAAGGTAGAAAATATATTTTTTATTAACTTAAATTTTGGGTCTATGAAAACAAAAAATTATCTATGTGCGATACTTACGGTTGCGGGTAGTGCTTTTGCGTCCCAACCGGTGCTGGCGTCAGCAAGTGAATCGAACTTGTCTGGTGTGATGGTGCGACAGCAGGCCGTTCGCGGCGTCGTAACCGATGCCCATGGCGAACCGATTGTAGGCGCCACGATTGTCGTGGTTGGTAAAACCACAGGTGCGCTTACGGATGCCAAAGGGCGTTTCACGCTGTCTGTGGATGCCGGTACTCAACTTAAAATTTCTTATGTCGGGTACAAGACGGTGACGCTTCGCGCAAAAGACGACATGCAGGTAACGCTCGAGGAAGATGCCGGACAGCTCTCTGAAGTGGTTGTCGTGGGTTATGGCACGCAGAAGAAAGCCAACCTGACGGGTGCGGTGTCTATGGTTGACCTGAGCAAGACCATGGCGGGCCGTCCTCAACAAGATGTGGCGAAAGCCCTGCAGGGTGCAGTGCCAGGACTTACCATTACTTCATCGAATGGTAGTATTAACGGTAGCGCTGCCATGCGCATCAGGGGTGTGGGAACCTTGAGTAACGGCGCCACCAGTAATCCGCTGATTGTCGTAGATGGCGTGCCTATGGATGACATTTCATTCCTGAACACACAGGACATTGAGAGCATTTCAGTGTTGAAAGATGCTGCATCCACTTCTATCTACGGAACACGTGCAGCTTTCGGTGTTATCTTGATTCAAACCAAGGGAGCACATCCTGCAGAGCGTACGACGGTGACGTATAACAACAACTTCTCTTGGGATCAAGCAACCTATTTGCCAGACTATCCCGACGTGCCGACACAGCTTAAAATGGCTTTGGAAGGAAAAGCCAACGCAGGTCAGTACGAAGTAGAATTGTTTGGTATGTACTTCGACAAACTTCTGCCTTACGCTGAAAAATGGAAAGCACAGAATGGTGGCAAGATAGGTTATGGCGAGATGAGAAAATATGTCAGTGACGATAATGTGGGTGATTATGTCATGAAAGGTGCTACACCTTATTATTATGCAGACTGGGATATCAAGAAAATCTTTTTTAACAATGCTGCTCCTTCACAGAGTCATATACTCTCAGTACAAGGATCATCAGGTAAAACCAATTATTATTTGTCATTTGGATACGATGAAAAACAGGGATTGATGAAAATACATCCTGACAAGTTGAACAAATACAATGCATCGGTCAACATCACGAGTAATGTCAGTGATTGGTTACAAATAGGTACACGCATCAACTTTACGCGCAAGATGTACAAGCGTCCTGATACATGGGGAAGTACTTATCAATATTTGTGGCGTTGGGGTTCGTTCTTTATCCCTTCAGGAACAATAGACGGATTGGATCCGCGTGTGATTGCCTTGCGGAAACAGGCATCAGACCGTCGTACAATGGTTGACTTAACCCGTTTGAATACTTTTGCAAGAGCCAATTTAACCAAAGAG
This sequence comes from uncultured Prevotella sp., assembly GCA_946998205.1. Taxonomy (GTDB): domain Bacteria; phylum Bacteroidota; class Bacteroidia; order Bacteroidales; family Bacteroidaceae; genus Prevotella. Next base: position 59,700 of record CAMPYJ010000008.1, read on the forward strand.
TTGACCCTGAATGCTGATTTCACCTATATGATACAGAATATGAATAGTGGCTCTGAAGACTTCTCGGTATACGGCATTAACTGGGGAGGGGTGAAGCCTAAATATATTGTATCTCCAAGTCAAACTACCGTTTGGCGTGACAATTCAAAGAGCAATACTTGGACACTCAATGCTTATATGGACTATGATAAGAGTTGGGGAAATCATCATTTCAAAGCTATGGCGGGTGTGAATGCCGAAAAGACCGACTATATTTACCTGTATGGAAAGCGTAGTGGCTTGTTCGACGAGGGGATGCCTGAATTGAATTTGGCTTCGCAAGAGGGGCAAGACTTGGCATGGAAACATAACGCACGGTCGTCGGCAGGTTATTTTGGACGATTGAACTACGATTATAAAGGCATCTATCTCTTAGAACTGAATGGTCGTTATGACGGTTCTTCACGTTTCCCACACAATGCTCATTGGGCTTTCTTCCCATCTGCTTCGGCAGGTTATCGCTTCTCAGAAGAGACTTATTTTGAGCCTTTGAAGAAGGTAGTAAGCAATGGTAAGTTGCGTATGTCGTTCGGCGAGATTGGTAATGAGGCCATTGGTGACTACATGTTTGAGGAACTCATCAATCAAAGGAGTTCAGATAAAGTGTATTGGGTAGAGAACAACGCTGCCAATGCCAATAAGCTGACTATGTATGAAATGCCAAGTTTGGTTGCCAGTTCGTTGACGTGGGAGCGCATTCGCACTATTGACTTAGGTTTGGATTTAGGTTTCTTCAATAACGAATTGATGCTGGGCTTTGACTGGTTCCAACGTGAAAACCGAGACATGTTAGCCCCATCGCAAGTCTTACCTGACGTATTAGGCGCCGTTGCGCCTTATCAGAACGCAGGAACGTTGCGCACACGCGGTTGGGAATTTAATATCAACTGGAGCCACACCTTCGGAGAGGTGAATGTATATGCTAACTTTAACTTGAGTGATTCCAAGACTACAGTACAAGAGTGGCGCAATGATGCGAAACTATTGAATACCAATTACTCGGGTAAGGTTTATGGTGATATTTGGGGATTCGAGACAGATAGATATTTTGAAGAATCAGATTTCACGGGTCGTAACGCAGATGGTACATGGAACTATGCACAAGGCATCGCTTCACAAAAAGGTTTGGAGCAGGGTTCTTTCCATTATGGACCTGGTGACATTAAGTTTAAAGACTTAGATGGCAGCGGTGTTATCGATGGTGGCAAAGGCACTGCCGATGATCATGGCGACCTGAAAGTGATAGGAAATATCTTACCACGTTACGAATATAGCTTCCATGTAGGTGGTAACTGGAAGGGATTCGATTTGGATTTGTTCTTCCAAGGTGTTGGCAAGCGTGATGCTTGGACCATCTCCTCACTTAACTTCCCGTTGATGCGTGGTGCCGACTTGGCATCTTATGCACATCAGGATAGTTATAACAAGGTGCTTTATTCGGATGATTGGAAAACGATAAAGGGTTATGAGATTAACCAAGGCAATCGCTATCCTCGATTATTCCCTGGCAATGATATACATGGTACGGTATCAGGTATTAACAACGGAGCGAATAACTATTATCCACAGTCACGCTATCTGACAGATATGTCGTATCTGCGATTGAAGAATATTACGCTTGGATATACACTCCCTACAGCCCTAACACAGAAGGTTTATATTCAGAGAGCACGTATTTACTTCAGTGGTAATAACTTATTCTTGTTACACAAAGGACACGATTTGCCTGTAGACCCAGAAGTGAACACAGGTGATGGTGAGAAATTCGGTGGCTGGGGACGCACGGCGCCCATCACGCATACGTTCTCTTTCGGTGTTCAAGTAACCTTATAATGTATAATTCCTAAAAATCAGCAATCATGAAAAAGAGCATTATTTTAGGTATAGGTTTGATTGTGGCGATGTCAAGTTGCAACGACTTCTTGGACATCAGCCCGTACGACTCTTTTACCAATAACCCCACATATTGGAGCAATACCAGCAATTTGGACAATCAGTGTAACCATTTCCTGAACGATTATGTAGGATATGGCAATGGTGGCGGTGGTGGATGGTTCTATTTTAAGACCTTGAGTGATGACCAAGTGAGCTATCAAGATAATCTGTGGTCATACACCAACGTGGTTTCTGCCTCAAGTAACTGGTCAAATCCATTAACAGAAATACGACGCGCCAGCTATATTATCCAGGGTTTGAAATCTTCTACGTTGTCCAAAACTTTGAAGGCAAGTTATGAAGGCATTGCTCGCTTGAATCGTGCCTGGCAGTATTATCAGTTCGTGAGAGAATATGGAGACGTGCCATGGGTAGGACATGTAGTGTCTACTGACGATAATGACGTGCTGTATGGTCCGAGAGTAGATCGCGATATTGTCATGGACAGCGTGTTAAACGATTTAGACTTTGCTGCCAAACACATTCAGGGAAGCAACAAACAGCGTTTTACAGCTGATATGGCGTTGGCAATGAAAGCCGATGTTACATTGTTTGAAGGAACCTATTGTAAGTACCGTACTGCTAAAGAAAATGCCGGCAAAGGTCCTGATGTGGCACGTGCCCAAAAGTATTTGAATGAGTGTGTGTCGGCTTGTGAAGCATTGATGAAGAAGAGATACAAGCTCAATGATTCCTATCAGGGTATTTATAATTCGGTAGATTTGAGTAAAAATCCTGAAATCATTTTCTACAAGCCTTATTCTCAGAACGTCTTAATGCACTCAACAGTCGATTATACTTTGAATACCAGTGGTACACACGGTATGACAAAGGATGCCTTTGATGCTTATTTATTCTTGGATGGAAAGCCAAAGGCAACAACGACGTTGAACAATACCGATGCGGTACAGGAAGATGCGAATGGTGTTTTTAACATCAATTCTTTGCTTGCAGTGCGTGATAAGCGTCTGGCAGTAACTATAGATACGGTTTTGGTGTTCAAAGGAAAGCCTTATTCGCGTGCTGGGTCGAATGAATTTACTTCGACAACAGGGTATGGTGTAGCCAAATATGATAACCCTAAGGAAATGACTACCAATGACCGAAACAACATAGGGAAGCAATATACCGATTGTCCTATCTATTGGTTGTCTGTGATTTACTTGAACTATGCGGAAGCAAAAGCAGAGTTAGGTAATCTAACCCAAGCAGATTTGGATAAGAGTGTGAACCTTTTGCAGAAGCGCGCGGGCTTGCCAAACATGACAACAACGCCAGAGGCTGACCCTGCCAACAACATGAACGTAAGCAACTTGTTGTGGGAAATCCGACGGGTACGCCGTTGTGAGTTGATGTTCGACAACTGGTATCGCTACTGGGACTTGATACGTTGGCACCAACTTGATTTGCTAGACTCACAAAAGCATCCCAATATCTATCTTGGCGCTAACTTAAAGTATTTGAAAAAACCAGAAGTTGATGTGAATGCCGAAGGATATATGATTGGTTCAAATACCTTGAAGCAGGTTCGTACCTTTGACAAGAAGCATTATTTCTATCCTGTTCCGACTGGACAGATAACGCTTAACAAGGAATTAAAGCAAAATCCAGGATGGTAATTGGTGACTGAATGTAATGGAAGTTACGTTTTTATAGATAGAGCCACGCTTGTTCTTATAATCATAATTGCAAGTGTGGCTCTTGCGTGTTCAGTGCGATCATCAACATTGTAACTAAAGACGGTGAATCTGGATTTGTGTTGTGTGGCTCTTTCTATGGTTGTTTTCGGGGGCGTTAGGGGCTCAACATCTGTTATTTTTTATTTTCTTTTGGCATCCATCAGAAAAAGATTACCTTTGTATTGATAAATATTGACTTTTATGACATATAGTATCGAAAAGGTTACCACACTCATAGGTGCGCGGCGTTATGGAACGAAAAATGCACAGATAGGCTTCATCTTGACTGACAGTCGATCGCTCTGCTTTCCTGAAGAAACTTTATTTTTTGCTTTGGTGACCGAACGTAACAATGGTCATCATTATATTCCGGAACTCTATCTGCGTGGCGTGCGTAACTTCGTGGTTTCGGCTGTGCCTGTTGGTTACGACAAACTTTATCCTGAAGCCAACTTCCTCAAGGTGGTTGATACGCACAAAGCCTTGCAGAGACTGGCAGAACGGCATCGCGATGAGTTTGACATTCCCATCGTGGGCATCACGGGTTCAAATGGAAAAACAATGGTGAAAGAGTGGTTGTATCAGCTGCTTTCACCCCAATTTTACGTCACTCGCTCACCTCGCAGCTACAATTCACAGATTGGTGTGCCTCTGTCGGTTTGGTTGATGAACGAGCAAACGCAGGTTGGCGTGTTCGAAGCGGGAATCAGCAAGCCTGGGGAGATGAGTGCTTTGCGTGACATCATACAGCCAACCATTGCCGTGTTGACCAATCTTGGCGACGCACATCAGGAGAATTTCGGACTCATCGAGGATAAGTGTCGTGAAAAACTCATCCTCTTCCACGATGCTCAAACTCTGGTTTATCCTGTTGACGATGAAATTGTCAGCAAGGTCATCGCTGAATATGACTATCCCGGTGAACGGTTATATTGGTCAATGAAGGACAAGGAGGCGCCGTTCTTCGTGAAGTTTGTCGAGAAGAAAGAAGCCATGACGACCATCACCTACGTTTATAAAGGTAAGGAAGACTGGTATTCGCTGCCGTTCATTGATGAGGCTTCCGTGGTCAATTCCATCGCCTGTGCCATCGTGTCATTACACTTGGGAGTAACCCCAGACGTGCTGAATCAACGCATGCGGCAACTGGAGCCTGTTGCCATGCGCCTTGAGGTGAAAGAGGGACAGCATGGGTGTACGCTCATCAACGACTCGTACAACTCGGACATCAATTCACTGGACATCGCGCTTGATTTCATGAACCGTCGTCCTGACCATCAAGGGCGTAGCCGAACGTTGGTTCTTAGCGACATCGATCAGAGCGGACGAGAGGCTTCTGAACTGTACAGAGAGGTCTCCAACTTAGCCGTAAAGCGTGGCGTGACCAAGTTGATTGGCATAGGACAACAGCTGACCGAGCAGCAAGATGCCATCAAGGTGAAACAGAAGTATTTCTTTCCAACGGTAGAAGCCTTCATCAAGAGTGGCGTGTTCCACGCGCTGCGCGATGAGGTAATCCTGCTGAAGGGTGCCCGCAGGTTTGGATTTGACAGGCTTAGCGAGTTGCTTGTGCGTAAAGTGCACGAGACAATCCTTGAGGTTAACCTCAATGCGGTGGTCGACAATCTGAATCATTATCGCTCGTTCTTGAAGCAGTCTACGAAGTTGGTTTGCATGATCAAGGCAGATGCTTACGGAGCGGGTGCGGTAGAGATTGCCAAGACGCTGCAAGACCACCGTGTGGATTATCTTGCCGTGGCGGTTGCTGATGAAGGCGTGACGCTCAGGAAGAATGGCATCACGGCCAATGTCATGGTGATGAACCCCGAAATGAGTTCGTTCAAGACGCTTTTCGACTACGACTTGGAACCCGAAGTGTACTCGTTCCGCTTATTGGAAGCGCTCATCAAGGCTGCCGAGAAAGAGGGTATCACCGACTATCCTGTACATGTCAAGATTGATACGGGCATGCATCGGCTTGGCTTTGACCCCACCAGTGACATGGAACGGTTGATAGAACGGCTGAAACGTCAAGACGCAATCATTCCCCGTTCGGTGTTTTCACATTTCGTAGGGTCGGATAGCGATGATTTTGACGACTTCTCCGCACGGCAGTTCGCATTGTTTGATAAGGCAAGCAAGCAATTGCAAGACGCCTTTCAACATAAGATTTTGCGTCACATGGACAACTCTGCCGGTATTGAACATTTCCCCGAGCGGCAGCTGGACATGTGCAGGCTGGGCTTGGGACTGTATGGCATCGACCCTCGAACTAACCAAGTAATCAATCACGTCAGTACCTTAAAAACCACAATCCTGCAGATGCGCATGGTAAAAGCGGGCGATACGGTAGGTTATAGCCGAAAGGGAAAGATAGAACACGACAGCATGATCGCAGCCATTCCCATTGGCTATGCCGACGGATTGAACCGACGTTTGGGCAATCGGCATGGCTATTGTTTGGTCAATGGGCAACGTGCTTACTATGTGGGTAACATTTGTATGGACGTGGCCATGATTGACGTGACGGGAATTGATTGCAAGGAAGGCGACTCTGTGGAGATCTTTGGCGACCGTCTGCCTGTGACCGTACTCTCAGACACGCTCGAAACCATCCCTTACGAGGTGCTTACGGGGGTGAGCAACAGGGTAAAGCGGGTGTATTATCAAGATTGATGAATAGGTTATGAATGAGTTGAAGTCAGGAAGACTTCAACTTTTTATAAAAGAACAAGAGAAATGAAGCCATGAACACGCTGTGTTTAAAGTTCTTCGTTTCTCTTGTCCTGTTTGTTAAGCCTACTGCCACTGCTTCGTCAGAAGTCACCGTCATGTACGGATGACCGCTCATTCTCAATTCTTCGACGATGGTTTCTCGGTGGCCGAATAGTTGATGCGCAGGGCGTTAGCCTTTCTTAGCGCCAGCTTCACCTCGTTCAATGTACTCATGCGCACTTGTCTGTCGGCTTTAATGGATACCGTCATCTGCTGTAAGTCTTCGGGTGACATGTTATGACGCTCCTCGGTGATGTAGTCCACAAGGTCATCCGGTGTGACAAACTTGTCATTCAATTGTATGCGTACGTTTCTTTCATTGGCCGTTCCGCCGGTAGAGAGGGGAACGCCGATGTAGACATACGACACGGCCGACTTCTTGGTAAGCCGCGTCAATTCTGTTCCTTGCGGCACGCGATACTTCACCTTGAGTGCCACCTCACGCATGTGTGTCACGATCATGAAGAAAAACAGTACCGTGAAAATCAAGTCGGGTAGGGATGCCGTGTTCAGGTTCGGCACGAAATGTTGTCGTTTTCTGAAGTTGATCATCGGGTGGCTCCTTCCTCGCTCGTCTGGTATGTCTCTGCGATCCGTTGCGGACACTGTTGCGTGATGACGTCCCGTTGTGCCTCGTTGCATGCTTCGAGCGCTCGTCCGTATCGTTGTCGGGCCAGTCGGTCGCGCACGTTTTTATACGCAGCCATCAGCTCGTTTTGCAGGTTGAAGTAGGTCTCGTACGCCGACTCGGGCGATGCGCTTACCGATATGAGATGCTCTTTGCCCACTCTTGTTATGAATTCCTCCGTCCTGATGCGCAATTCGTTCATGTTGACGGGCTGTCCGTTGAGCAGTAACGCATTGTCTCCCGTTATTTTCAGCTCCATCAGTTTGCCCTTGTCCACCAAGCTCTCTTGTTCAACCTTTTTCTGCTGTGCCGGTGGCAACTGCCTGCGCAGTCCTTTATCCACGTCCATGGAGGTGGTTACCAGAAAGAATATCAGCAGCATGAACGAGATGTCGGCCGTTGAGGTGGTGTTCAGTTCCGGGATGTGATGTCTTCTTTTCCTAATCAGCATGTTCTCTTTTTTGTTTGCGATAATATCTCGTCATGCCGAAGGCCACGGCTACGGCAGCCGCTGCCAACAGGAGGATGGAGGTGTTGATGAACTGGTCGGCCATGCGAAGTAGCATGCCGTCCGTGAAACTCTTTCCGTTGGTCGTCAGCGGTTGTGTTGAACCTAATGCGAATGTCAGCGCGAAGACCGTCAGCGTTGCGCCCGCCACGCAGCGGCTGATTAACGACGTGGGTATGCCATTGCTTACCTTTGACTCGCTGCGCCGGCGTTTCATTTCACGCGCGATAGACCATATACCGGTGCTTATGGCAGCGGCCAACAGCACATACATGAAGAGGAGTAGGACGGGAGTGAAAAAAGGTTCGTTGAAGTCGGGATTTTCATCGTACGGCTGGTCATAGCCAACCAGATAGTAAAGGGCGAACAGGCAAGCCGTCAGAGCCGACAAAGCGTACAGCACCCACCTGGAGAGCTGTTCCGTTGAACGATGCCGTATGTCGAAGTGCTTCATTTCGATAGTTTATGCTTCATCAGCGCGTCAAGCAGAGTGATGGCCGACTCCTCCATCTGCGCCGTGATATGGTCTGTCTTTGACAGGATGTAATTGTAGAACACTTGCAGGATGAGGGCCACGATGATACCGAAAATCGTGGTGATGAGCGCCACCTTCATTCCCGCGGCCACGATGGTGGGACTGATGTCGCCGGCCGTCTGTATCTGGTCGAACGTCATGATCATGCCAATGACCGTTCCTAAGAAACCCAACGAGGGAGCCATGGCGATGAACAGAGTGATCCACGAGCAGCCTTTCTCCAGGTTGTTGGCCTGGACAGATCCGTAGGACGCCACCGAACGTTCTATGTTCTCAATCGGTTCGTCCACCCGGCTCAAGCCCTCGTAGCACAGCGAGGCCACGGGGCCGCGTGTCGCCTGGCACTGTTGCTTGGCTCCTTCCAAATCCTTGCTCTCAATCTTTGAGGTCACGTCGGCCATGAATCGCTTGGCATCTATCTCCGACAAGCTGAGGTAAATGATACGCTCGATGCAGAACGCCAAGCCCAGTATGAGCACTAACGCCACCAGCGACATGAAACCGGCGTTGCCTTCAATGAACTTTGTTTTCAAAAACTGGTGCACGCCACTGCCTTCCGTGTCCATGTCCATGCTGTCGGCTGTGGCTGCTAAATCCTCGCTCATTGCGGCCTGGGTGGCACTGTCGTTTTGCGCGACCGATACGGAATCGGCATTCCCGGGTCGTTGGGCTGACAGGTTCATGACATGTGCAAAGATGAAAAATGAGGCTATGATGAGCTTGGTAAACACTGTTTTCATTTTCAAGTTGTTGTTTTCAGGTGCATACGGCATTAGTCCGTTCACCTTATTCTATAATGAGTTCAAAGGTACGTATTTTAACGAATAACGCCAAGTGATGCAATCATAAATATTTTTAAACGCCATCAATTCGTGCGAAAGCACCATGGGATACCTTGATTTTGGCAGAATTTGATAATGGCCGTCAGCCTGAGGGTTGATGGGCGTTTGCCTTGACCTTCAAACCCAATGACTTTGTCCTTCAAACCCAATGGCATTGGCCTTCAAACCCAATGGTATTGGTCTTCAACCTCAATGACTTTTGTTTTTTTTCTAAAATTGCTTTATGCCCCAAACGTGTTGACTCAAAGCTGGTAAAATGAAAAAAAGGATGGCTTTCAAGGCCATCCTTTTGTGTGACTCCCGCGGGATTCAAACCCACAACCTTCTGATCCGTAGTCAGATGCTCTATTCAGTTGAGCTAGGGAGCCGTTATTGATACTCTTTCTGTAATTGCGTTGCAAAGGTAAATGGTTTTTGTGTAACTGCCAAATCTTTTTCTGCTTTTTTTATAACTTTCGTGAAAATAGGCGCAAAATATCAGCTGGTGGGGCGGATGCTGTCTGGCTTCACTTTTCATCGACTTGCTCGTACAAACAAAAACGCCACCCATAGTGGATGGCGTATTATTTGATTTGAGTTTAAAAATCTTACTTCTTCTGTATTGATGACCGTCTATTTGATCAAATCAACACTGCGTTTGAGAAAGGCATCGAGTGATGCTCCCTTGAGCATGCCATTCTGTAGCAGGGCAAGGTCGATGAGCTGATGCACCACTTGGTTGTCCTTGGCGGCCTTGGCGATGACGGCCGTCTTCTTCTCTTTCTGCTCCTTGAGGGCTTTTTCAGTGTTCTGCAAGTCGTCTTTCTCTTCTTGCGTCACCTCTTCCGGCTTCTTCTTGTCTTGGCTCTGGTGCAGTGCGGCCAAGCGGGCTTCCTGACCTTTTATCTCACAGACAATTGGTTTCAGCTCTGCTTCGGTCGCCTTGTCGCTCTTGGCAAGGACGTCTTGGATGAGCCGGTGGTCGCTGTTCAGCACCAAGGTGTACATGTCGGGCATGCTGCCATAGAAAGCCATGCCAGCCTGATACTTGCTCATGTCCTTCATACGGCGCATGTACTCGCTCTGTGTGATGACCAAAGGAGATGCTGTCGTGCCCAAAGGTTGCACTTCTACGGTGAACTCAGTATGAGCCATCTTTGGCATTTGCGTCTTGAATACTTGTGACAGATTGTCACTTTCCTCCTTGGATAGTTTGCTTTGTTTGGCATCCTCCTTCACGATCAGGCGGTCGATGATGTCGCCATCCACGCGAGTGAAGCGGCATTTCTCAAATTTTTGTTCATACATGGATACGGTGGCCATGTCCAATTGTCCGTCAAACAGCAAGACATTATACCCCTTAGCCTTGGCAGACTCGATGAATAAGTACTGTTCATCCTTGTCGGTGGCGTAAAGATAAATCAGTTGTCCGTCCTTATCTGTTTGCTCATCCTTAATCAAGGTCTTGTACTCATCGTATGTGAAGAACTTCCCATCAACATCCTTGAACAATGCGAAGTCTTTCGCACGCTCATAGAAATCTTCCTGTGTGAGCATTCCGTAGTTGATGAAAATTTTGAGGTCATTCCATTTCTCCTCATATTCCTTGCGGTTTTCCTTGAAGATAGCCTGCAAGCGGTCGGCCACCTTCTTGGTGATGTAGGTGGATATCTTTTTCACGTTCGCATCACTTTGCAGATAGCTTCGGCTCACGTTCAACGGGATGTCCGGTGAGTCGATGACGCCATGGAGCAGCGTGAGGAATTGCGGAACGATGCCTTCTACCTGATCGGTGACATATACCTGATTGCTGTAGAGTTGTATCTTGTTCGGCTGCAACTCGATGTTCGACTTTACTCGTGGGAAGTAGAGAATGCCGGTGAGGTTGAACGGGTAGTCAACGTTGAGGTGTATCCAGAACAATGGCTCGTCCTGCATGGGGTAGAGCTCTTGGTAAAATTTCTTATAATCTTCATCTTTCAGCGTAGACGGTTTCTTTGTCCAAAGTGGTTCGGTGTCGTTGATGAGATTGTCTTCCTCTGTTTCCACCTGTTTTCCATCTTCCCATTTGGTCTTTTTGCCAAAGGCGATGGGTACGGGAAGGAACTTACAGTACTTGTTCAGCAAGTTTTCGATGCGTGACTTCTCAAGAAACTCCTTGCAGTCGTCATCTATGTAGAGCACGATGTCGCTGCCTCGGTCGGCCTTCTCAACGTTCTCAATGGTAAATTCCGGACTTCCGTCGCAGCTCCACTTCACGGCTTGCTCGCCTTCGCGATAGCTTTTCGTGATGATTTCCACTTTCTTGCTGACCATGAACGCAGAGTAGAAACCCAGTCCGAAGTGTCCAATGATGGCATTGGCGTTCTCTTTGTACTTCTCCATGAAGTCGTTCACGCCCGAGAAGGCAATCTGGTTGATGTATTTGTCTATCTCCTCAGCGTTCATGCCAATGCCTCGGTCGCTGATAGTCAGCGTTCCTTGCTCTTTGTCGAGCTTGACACGAACGGTCAGGTCGCCCTCTTCGCCCTTGAAGTCGCCTTGTTTGGCCAGCGTCTTGAGCTTCTGTGTGGCGTCTACGGCATTGCTGACGAGTTCGCGTAAGAATATTTCGTGATCTGAATACAGAAATTTTTTAATGACGGGGAATATGTTTTCTGTCGTAACCCCAATGTTACCTTTTTGCATATAATGATATGTTAATGATTTTTCCAACAACTTTAATGCAAATAATGTGCCAAAGTATAGTTAAAAATGAAGGAGTAAGACAAATTGAAGTATTTGGACCTTTCTCAAGCCGTATATCTCATGCTGCTGCCTTACAAGCATAACGTAAAAACAATAACCACGGATAACGGACCCGAATTCGCAGACCACAAGTGGCTGGAAAAGGCACTATATACGAAGATATATTTTGCGCATCCCTACTGCTCATGGGAAAAAGGGCTCATTGAGTATACTAATAAGCTCTATGGGTAATACATTCCCAAAAAGAGTGATTTCAAGGATTTTAAGGATAATCAAATCAAAGAATATCAACATAAGATAAATGCCAGACCAAGAAAAAAGCTGGCATTCAGAACGCCACTTGAAACTTTTTACCTAAATTTGCAAACGTAGTTGCATTTTGAAGTTGAATCTACGCTTGCGATATATAGTCGTTTTCTGCATACGATCTTCTGGATTTACTATAAAGATACGACTTTTTGTCGAAATAACAAAGTATTTTGCTGATTATTAGGAACTTAATTTATAGAATACCCCTTATAAAATCCAGCCAACTATTTCTGCCTATTCTTTCCATCAAGTTCTCACCAAGTTCATACATTTTGGTTTCCCTTAGTGCAGGAAAGTAATGCCGTTCACCTAGCTGTGAGTCCTTGGCTTTTGCATTGACAATAGCATGTTCCATAAGTTTTACATACTCGTTTGCTGCAAATCCGCCTGGAGTGAGTTTTGACAAAGCGACCTTGACATTGTGAGGCTTAGAGTATCATCCGTAATAGTAAAGTGTTCAGCTTCTCTGCCGTGTTGAAACCGTAAGACTTACCGGAGATTTCGCTCTTGTAGATAATGTTCTCTTCGGCAAGCTCCTTCAGTCCGCGCCCCACAGTGTCGGCACGGGGTAACAGCGTATCAGGTCTCTGCTTGAACTGTCCTATAAGCACATTGATGTCCTCAAGGCATCCTCCACCACAAAGGTAACTGAAGAAGAGAGAGCCGAAAATACTTCCATGGCTGAATGCCTTGCCGCTACTTCCACGTTTGCCCAATACGGATTCGGTAAGTTTTTCAAAGCCCAACTTTGAGAAAACGTCCATAATGTGATAAATTCCACCGAAAGAAGTGATATTCTCGTTTTTAATTGCTACCTTTGTCATGTCAGATATTTGCTTACTTGTTATGTTTACAGCACTAAGATAGGTGAAATTTCTGACATATCCAAGTGTTTTGAGAACTTTGTTTCTCAGGCACTTGGAGTTCTTACAAGAATTTATGCTGCGGAATTAAGGTTTTTCAAAAAAAAAAGTTCCTATATCCGTGCAGTCTTTTAAACAAAACACACTCCCTTTAATAAAAAGGTATGGTATA
>CAMPYJ010000009.1 GCA_946998205.1 uncultured Prevotella sp.
CCGAATACAATCAAACTTGTTTGAATTGTTGAGGCGCAGCCTGTTTTATATAAAGAGAGTACACGAGATGACAAAACGTAAAAAGACTGACATAAAAAAACTTTACGGCGGTAATTTACAGAACAGCCCTTAAAACACCCGGTTCGTGCCGTTGGTTGCAGCAGCACGGGCGCAGCTAATACCTGAACGAACTGCCGCCTAAGAACTCGCGGATGAGACTGGTTGGCGGCAAGGCGCGGTTGGGTATGGGTGTGATGTAGCTCAAGAACTTACGCAAGCGATAAGCCTCCGAATACTCCACGCAGTTTTCCGGCACCTGTTCGAGCAGGGGAATGGCCTGCTCCTGGATGACGGCCAACTCGTAAAGCATGGCGGTATTGAACATCACGTCAGCGTTTTCCTGGTAGGGAAACACCCATTTCGTCTCCCCGGCCCGCACGCTCGGCCAGCGTCTGATGGTTTCCTGCGCACTCACTCCACGATATTTATGGTCGCGGATGATACGCCTCAGCAGCCGGTTGTCGGTGGTAGGAATGTAGTTGTGGTCATCCAGCAGGATGCTGGTGAGCGCCGATATATACACATGAAACTTCTGCCTCTTGGGGATTTGCGCCGTCAGTTCGGGGTTCAGGGCATGAATGCCCTCCACCAGCAGCACCTGCCGGTCGGCCAGTCGCAGCCGCTTGCCACTCATGACGCTCCGGCCTGACAGGAAATCATACTTGGGCAGCTCAACCTCCTCACCCCTGAAGAGTGCGTTGAGCTGTAAGTTAATCAGGTTGATGTCCAAGGCGCGGATGTTTTCATAGTCCCAGTCTCCGGCAGCGTCCTTGGGCGTTTTCTCCCTGTCCAGGAAGTAGTCGTCCAGCGACACCTGCACGGGACGTACGCCGTTGGCCAGCAATTGTATGCTCAGTCGCTTGCAGAAGGTGGTCTTACCCGACGAGGACGGCCCCGCGATGAGCACCGCCCTCACCTCCGGGTGCGCGGTAATCTGGTCGGCAATCTGCGATATTTTCTTCTCTTGCAGAGCTTCACTCACATTAATGAGATTGGTAGCATGACCCGCCTTCACGGCCTCGTTGAAGTCACCGATGGTGCTCATGCCCAGGATGTGCTGCCAACGATGCTGCTCCAGGAACACCTCGAACATCTTGTCTTGTTTGACGAGCGCACCAAGTTGTGAGGGGTCGTGCTTCGAGGGAATGCGGAGCAGCAAGCCTTCAAAATACCTTTCCAGTCCGAACAGGTAAATGTCCGACGTGTTGGTGAGCAACGCACCGTAGTAATAATCCACATAATCGTCGATGCGGTGGTACACCGTGTAGAGCGAGCCCACGCTCCTGAGCAGCTTCACCTTGGCGTCGTCACCCTTCTGCTCAAACATGCGGATGGCCTCTTCGGTACGCACCTCGAAGCGTTCAATGGGAATTTTCTCGTCAATGATTTGCTGCATGCGTTCGCGAATGCGCATTGCATCCTCATCGGTCACCTCGCGTCCGATGTGCAAGTTGATGTAATAGCCGTTTGAGACAGGAATGTCAATCACCACGCTCGACCCTGGATAGAGGTCGTGAACAGCCTTGCACAGAATGAAGAACAGCGTACGGGTGTAGTTTCTTGATGCCGACGCGTCGCGCATGTCCAAGAACTCCACATCCTTGTTGTGGTAAAGTTGATAGTTCATCCCCACCACCCTGTTGTTCACTCTCGCGCAGACCGGCCCGTAAGGCATTTTCAAATTAAATTGCTTGAATGCGTCAGAAAGTGTGCTTCCGATGGCTACATCTTGAGTTTTTTTGCTATTTTTGCAACATATTTTCAATACTTGTTTCATCAGCCACGTTCGTTTTGGTTATTAAAATGTTACGGAGCGTAAAGATAACGTTTTTTACTGAAGCGCAAAAATTACACCGCAATACAAATCAATTATTATGACAACGAGTGATTATTTAGCGATTTTTTTCAAGATTATCGGCTCATTGGCCCTGCTGATTTACGGCATGAAGGCGATGAGCGAGGCTCTTCAAAAGATGGCGGGCTCACAATTGCGCCACATCTTGAGTGCCATGACCACCAACCGGTTCACCGGCATGCTCACCGGTACGTTCATCACCTGCGCCGTACAGTCGTCTTCAGCCACCACGGTGATGACCGTATCGTTCGTCAACGCGGGGCTTCTGACGCTCGCCCAGGCCATATCGGTAATCATGGGTGCGAACATCGGAACCACGCTCACGGCATGGATCATGTCACTGGGCTATTCGGTCGACCTGACCAGCTTTGTGTTTCCGGCGTTCCTCGCAGGCATCGTGCTCATCTACAGCCGCAGGATGCGCTACGTCGGCGACTTTCTCTTCGGCATCTCTTTCATGTTCCTCAGTTTGGTTCTGCTCAACACGGCGGGCAAAGAGCTGCAGCTGGAGAACAATCCGCAAATCATTGATTTTTTCAAGTCGTTCGACGTTGACAGCTATCTCACCATCCTCTCTTTCCTACTCATAGGCACCGTCATCACCTGCATCGTACAGTCGTCGGCCGCCGTGATGGCCATCACCATCCTGTTATGCTCTTCAGGCGTGCTTCCCATCTATCTGGGCGTCGCTCTCGTCATGGGCGAGAACATCGGAACCACGGCCACGGCCAACCTTGCCGCATTAGGAGCCAACACCCAGGCGCGGCGAACGGCGCTGGCCCATCTGGTGTTCAACGTCATCGGGGTGATTTGGGTGCTGTGCGTGTTCTATCCATTCGTCAATGCGGTGTGCGGCTTAGTGCACTATGACCCAACGGGGCACAACCTGACACAGCAGCAACTGGCCATAAAACTGCCCATCGTCCTGGCGGCCTTCCACTCGTCCTTCAACATCATGAACACAGCCGTATTGATATGGTTTATCCCGCAGATAGAGCGGCTGGTGTGCATGCTGATCAAGCCAAAGCACAGCGATGACGAGGAAGACTTCCGCCTGCAATTCATCCAAGCGGGCATCATGAAGACGCCGGAGCTCTCGGTTTTGGAGGCGCACAAGGAGATATTGTCGTTCGCCGGACGCATGCAGCGCATGTTCGGGATGGTGAGCGACCTGCTTGTCGAAAAGGATGAAGGCAAGTTTACCAAAATATTCAACAGGATAGAAAAATACGAAGGCATCAGCGACAGCATGGAGATTGAGATTGCCAACTACCTGGACCAGGTGGGAACGGCACACCTCAGCGACGACACCAAGATGAAGATACGGTCGATGTTGCGGGAGATTACCGAGATAGAGAGCATCGGAGACAGTTGCTACAACATTGCCCGCGCCTTGAAACGCAAGCGCGTCGGCAAGGAAGAGTTCCCCGAAAAACTGTACGGACAACTGCATCAGATGTTCGAACTCACCGACAACGCCCTCACGCAGATGAACGTGATACTCTCGGGACGTAAGGCAAACCTGGACCCCACGCTGTCTTTCAACATCGAGAACGAAATCAACAACTATCGAAATCAACTCAAGACAACCAACATCACCGACATCAACGCACATCTATACACCTATGCCATCGGCACCATCTACATGGACATCATTCAAGAATGCGAGAAGCTGGGCGACTATGTGGTGAACGTCGTGGAGGCCCGCATGGGCGTAAGACAGCACAATGGATGATGTTTTTACGGGAGTTCCGCACGCCTCGCCCAACAGAACGTCGCCTCACATGCGGAATTTCACCCAACCGGCAGGCGCTCACACCATGCACGCAGCATGCCCAGGAGGGCCATGCCGCGTGCGACAAGCGATGCGGATGGCCAACCGGTAAGCCACTGACTTGCAACAAAAAGGCGACGTCAAGGATTGACTTCGCCCATCTGTTTCCAAATTTCCAAGAAGCGCTGGTGGCTTACTTTCCTGTCGTAATCAACCTTCACGCCAGCGTCTTTTAGCCTGTCACAGGCCTCATCGCTCATCACGTCAGCGTAGACTTCGGCCACGCCGCCATCTGCCATGGCCTTGGCGGCGGTCTTACCAACGGCCTTGACGGCTACTTTCGACTTGAAAAGCGATTCGGGTTCATCGTTCAAAAGATTGTAGAGCGTTCGCACTCCCCTACCTTCAAACGTGCGAATGTTTCCCTCGTGCAGCAGAACCAATGAGCATTGGCCTACATGCAGTTTATCAATCAGTTCGTTCATCATAAGCATTCCTCCATGGATTAATCGGTTTTATTTTCGTACGGGCATACAGCTACTTGCAAACATCATCATGGGTCGACAGGTCAGCATCACTCTTTACCGGCTGGTGTCCAAGGCCCTCACGAGCTCTCTCATTCCCTCGCAGGCGCCCTTCCGTATGTGCGTGAGACGACGGACGCCACTGGTTCGCACCGCTTCAGGGTCAATGAGGTAGATGGGGCAATCGGGTTTGACATATTGAACCAATCCCGCGGCGGGATAAACGTTGAGCGACGTTCCGATGATGACAAAGATGTCAGCTTCACGAGCGTACCCGGCCGCGACGGAAATCATGGGCACGCTCTCGCCGAAGAACACGACATACGGGCGCAAGAGCGACCCGTCACCAGCCTTGGTTCCAGGCTCTACGACGCAATTCTCTTCAGACAACTCGCGGACGTAGGCCACGTCATAAGGGTCGCGGCTGGAACATACTTTGGTCAGCTCGCCGTGCAGATGAATCACTCTCGATGATCCGGCCCGCTCATGCAGATTGTCAACATTCTGAGTGATGACGGTTACGTCGTACGTCTCTTCGAGTTTCCGAATCAACCGGTGCCCTTCGTTGGGCTTCGCCGCATAGAGCTTCTTTCTGAGCATGTTGTAAAAGTTGGTCACGAGCGCTGGATTTGCCACCCAACCCTCATGCGTCGCCACCTGCTCCACGGGATGGTTTTCCCACAATCCGTCACTTCCCCGGAAGGTTTTAAGTCCACTTTCTACCGACATGCCCGCGCCTGTCAGAAACACTATCTTCCTCATGCTCTATTCATTTCTTAACCTCATGCCTATCAACGGATAGACTTCGCTTTCGCACTAATATTCCACAAAAATAGTATTTTTTTGAGAAATAACTCGAAGCTGTAATAGTTTTTTGCTATCTTTGCCCATGTTTTAAAGCAATACTCATCAATACAGATTATTTACAATGGATAAGGTAAGCTACGCTTTGGGGCTTGGCATTGGCCAACAATTGTCTGACATGGGCGCCCAAGGTTTGAATATCGATGATTTCTCACAAGCGATCAAAGACGTAATCGCTGGCGCGAAGCCAAAAATAGACAGTCAAGAAGCGCAGACACTGGTGCAGAACTTCTTTCAAGAACAAGAGAAGAAGCAGCGCGCAGCTGCCGAGGAGAAAGGCAAAGTAGTCAAGGAGGCAGGAGAAGCCTATCTGGCTGAGAATGCGAAAAAGAAAGATGTGGTGACACTTCCCAGCGGTTTGCAATACATAGTGCTTAAAGAAGGCGACGGCAAGAAGCCGAAAGCGACCGACCAGGTGACATGTCATTACGAAGGAATGCTGTATGACGGCACACTCTTTGACAGCAGCATCCAACGCGGCGAGCCTGCGACATTCGCCCTGAACCAAGTCATCGCCGGTTGGACCGAAGGTCTTCAGCTGATGCGGGAGGGCGCCAAATACCGCTTTTTCATCCCTTACCACCTGGGATATGGCGAGCGGGGAGCAGGCAGTTCCATACCACCTTTCGCCGCATTGGTGTTCGACGTAGAACTCATAAAAGTAATTTAACAACAACAAATAGCAATGAAAAAACTTACATTCGTAGCCGCAATGGCTATCGCCGCCGCAACATTCACGGGCTGCGGTAACTCAACACCCAAGGCAGACCTCAAGACAGACGTGGACACATTGAGCTATGCCATCGGACTTGCACAGACGCAAGGGCTCAAAGAGTATCTCATCGGACGCATGAACATCGACACAACCTACATGGATCAGTTCATCAAGGGTCTGAACGATGGTGCCAATGCCGGAGATGACAAAGGCCGCGCCGCCTACTACGCAGGCATCCAGATTGGCCAGCAGATAAGCAATCAGATGATTACCGGCATCAACCAAGAGGTGTTCGGCAGCGATTCAACCAAGACAATCTCGCTGAAAAACTTCATGGCCGGCTTCATCACCGGAACAACGGGCAAGAAAGGCCTGATGACCATCGAGCAGGCTACTCAGACGGCACAGACCAAGATGAACGCAATCAGAGCCAAGGTCATGGAAAAGAAATACGGTCCCAACAAGGCGGCTGGTGAGAAATTCCTCGCAGAGAACAAAAAGAAACCAGGCGTGAAGACGTTGCCGGGCGGCGTACAATATAAGGTCATCAAAGTTGGCAAGGGCGCCTTGCCGGCAGACACGTCCATGGTGAAGGTTCATTATGAAGGCAAAACCATCGACGGAAAAGTGTTTGACAGCTCCTATAAGAACGGACGGCCGGTTACATTGCGCGCCAATCAGGTCATCAGGGGATGGACAGAAGCCCTCGTCCGCATGCCCGTAGGCTCTGTATGGGAAGTATATATTCCACAAGAGTTGGCCTATGGAGAGCGTGAGCAAGGCCAGATCAAACCGTTCTCTGCCTTGATTTTCAAGATTGAACTAGTCGGCATCGAGAAGTAAACGGCCGACTACCATATACAACAAACGTACGAAAACTTGCCTTGCATTTGATTGTTTTAGTGGCGTCGCGCTGCAAGAACGAACCACGCAAGGTAAGTTTTTCTTTTTAATGTAATGTTGATGATGAAAAAGATTTTATTACTTTCAGCGTTGTTCTTGTCGATTGCATCGGTCAGCATGGCCGCATCAGGCAAAAACAAGGACAAGAAACAAAAGCCCCAGACAACCGTAAAGCCACTGCTCACACCGCAAGACTCGCTCAGCTACGCGGCAGGATTGGCCGCAACCAATGGCTTGATGCCCTTCTTGCAGCAGGAATACGAGATGGATCCGTCACAGGTTGCCGATTTTGTCGCAGGCTATCGGGAGGCGTTGAAGCAGATTGACACGCCGCAATTCAAGGCTCGCCATGCGGGTGCAGCCATCGCCAGGATGGTGAAAAACCGGATTTTGCCGCAGACAACCAACGACTTCAAGGGAACGCCCAACGCCATCAACCCCGAAATCTTCAACCAAGGCTTCCTCGCCGGCGTACAGAATGACACCACCGTTTATTCAGTTAAAAAGGCGAGTGAACTGTTTCAAGAACGCCGAATACAGGTGAAGAAAGAGAAAGAAAAGGCATACATCGCAGCCAACACAGCCTGGTTGAAGCAAAACGCCACACAGCCAGGCGTGAAAACAACAGCCAGCGGACTGCAATATAAGGTGATTACCGAAGGAAAGGGCGAGATTCCGCAAAAGGATGACAAGGTGACTGTGAAATATGAGGGCAAGACCATCGACGGAAACGTGTTCGACAGTTCGTACAAGCGCAACCCGCAAACCACCTCGTTCCGATGCAATCAGGTCATCAAAGGATGGACAGAAGCCCTCACCATGATGCCGGTAGGCAGCAAATGGGAAATCTACATTCCGCAGGAACTGGCCTACGGAGAGCGTCAGGCCGGACAGATTCAACCCTACTCCACCTTGATTTTCACCGTAGAACTGGTCAGCATCGAGAAAGCGAAAGCTGCCACGAAGAAATAAACGCAAGGGAAAGGCGTTCTGTAATCAGCCCCACGCATAAGGCATCCGACCGCCCACACAGCCCCACCCACACACAAATTAAGCATCACCGCATAGACCTGACAGGGCGAGAACACCTCTCCGTCCCCGTCAGGTCTATCGCATACCGGGAAAAACATGTGCGATACGCCAACGCGGAAGACAAGCACGAGGAAAGAACCATTCATCACATTTTTACAGGCATCTTGTTGCTTATGTCATTAATATTAGTTATTTTTGCTATCAAAATAACAACATAACACAGAAACCGATGGCAAAAAACACAGAGAAGATTGACAAGTTGGACAAGAAAATCTTAGGTATTTTATCAACTAACGCGCGCATTCCCTTCAAGGATGTGGCCACGCAATGCGGCGTTTCGCGTGCCGCCATCCATCAACGCGTACAACATCTGGTGGAAAAAGGCATCATCACGGGCAGCGGATTCCATGCCGACCCCAAAAGCCTGGGCTATTCCACCTGCACTTATGTAGGCCTTAACCTTGAGCGCGGCAGCATGTACAAGAAGGTTGTCGAACAACTTCAGACCATTCCCGAAATCGTTGAGTGCCATTTCACCACCGGTCCTTACACCATGCTGATCAAACTTTACGCACGCGACAACGAACAATTGATGGACTTGCTCAACAACCGTATGCAAAGCATCCCAGGCGTCGTCAGCACCGAGACATTGATTTCACTCGAACAGAGCATCAAACGTGAAATACCAGCAAATGTAGACGAGGAATGAAACAGTTTGATCTCAACGCCCACCTCAACCAAATTTACTCCCACTACCCCGCCGCCCACCACCGTCCGCTGATAGGCATTACCACCAATTACGCAGATGGCGACGCCACGTTGCGCGACCGTTACTACACGCAAGTGGTCAACGCCGGCGGCACACCCATGCTCATACCACCCGTCAGCGCCACCGAGGTCATCATCAACACGCTGGAACACATTGACGGATTGCTGCTCACCGGCGGCGGCGACTACAACCCCTTGTGGACAGGAGAGGAGCCCCAAAAAGAGCTGCATGGCATCAATGCCGCACGCGACTTGCCCGAACTGCTCGTCACGCGCCTGGCTTTCAACCGGCAAATCCCCACGCTTGGCATCTGCAGGGGCATGCAGACGCTGGCCCTGGCCTTGGGCGGAAAGGTGTCACAAGACATCAACGCCACCCTCAAGCATTCACAGGAAGCCGACAGATGCGAACCCACACACAGCGTCTTCCTCTCGCCAGAGAGCATGATTCGCGGCATTTACGACACCGGACAAATGTTCGTCAACTCGTTCCACCACCAAGCCGTCAGCGATACCGGGCCGCACTTCAAGGCTACCGCCAGCTCACCGGATGGCATCACAGAGGCCATGGAGAGCACGGAACACAAGTCCATCATAGGTGTGCAGTGGCATCCTGAGTGGCTGGGAGACGATGGACAAAAACTGTTCCAATGGCTTGTCAACCGCGCCGGCGAGTTTTCATCGGCCAAATCGCTGCACCGCCGGCTGCTTATCCTTGACACCCATTGCGACACGCCGATGTTCTTTCCGCAAGGAATCCATTTCGAGCAGCGCGACAGTCGCATCCTCGTCGACCTGCACAAGATGACCGAAGGGCGGCAGGACGCCGTCATCATGGTGGCTTACCTGCCCCAGAACAAGCCAGGAGAGGCGTTCACAGACATCGCACCCTTCCCCGTTGAAGGACCAAAAGCCTACGCCGACCTCATCTTCGACAAGATAGAAGACATCGTGCAGGCCAACCATTCCTACCTCGCCTTGGCACGCAATCCCGAACAGCTGTACCAAAACAAGCGACAAGGCAAAAAGAGTATCGTGCTTGGCATTGAGAATGGATTGGCCCTTGAGGATGACATTTGTAACGTGCGGCATTTTGCCAACCGCGGCGTTACCTACATCACGCTGTGCCACAACGGCGACAACGACATCTGCGACAGCGCACGCAGGAGCCTGAACACCCATCACGGCGTGTCCGATTTTGGCGAGAAGGTCATCAAAGAGATGAACGACTGCGGTGTGATGGTCGACCTCTCGCACGGGGGCGAACAAAGTTTTTACGACGCATTGGACATCAGTAGGGTTCCCATTGTATGCAGCCACAGCAACTGCAAGGCCCTCTGCGACGTGCCCCGCAACCTCACCGACGACCAGCTTCGCGCCTTAGCCAAGGCGGGAGGCGTGGCTCACACCACGTTCTACCATGGCTTTTTACGGTCAGATGGTGCAACCGCCAGCATCATCGACGGCATCAACCACCTCGAACACGCCATCCAAATCATGGGCATCGACCATGTTGGCATCGGAACCGACTTTGACGGAGACGGCGGTGTGCCAGGCATGGCCAATTCGTCTGAGCTCATCAACTTCACCATTCAGCTGCTTCGCCGCCGATACAGCGAAGAAGACATCGCCAAGATATGGGGCGGCAACTGGCTCAGGGTGATGCGCCAGGTACAAGAGGCCAAGGTGAAATAACAAACTATAGGCTGGTTCTATAAATTACCACCGTATATAGTCATTAAATTTTTATGAAATACGTTTTGTTATCTTTTGGCTTCTTTTTGGTTCAAAATGTAAGTTCGTTCAGTCGTGTAGCTCGCTACACTCCTTCACTCTCTTGCATTTTGACCTCAAAAATAAGCTCAAAATCTAACAAAGCTAATTTATAGAACCAGCCTACACATTCACATTCTTATCGACAAGCAAACAAGCCAATGAAGAAAAAACAAATCATCATGGTTACAACATTGGGTATCGTTCTGGCCGCAGCCGCGGCTTTGGGCTGGCAAGCCACGAAAGGAGCCCCGTCAGAAACGGGCAACGATGGTGAAACGGCCTTGGCACAGCAGCCTGCGGGACCGGCTTTCAACGCCGACTCGGCCTATGCTTACGCCCAAGCACAATGCGCCTTTGGCCCGCGTACCATGAACAGTGAGGCGCACGAGCGATGTGCCGATTGGATTATACGCAAATTCCAACAGTTTGGATGCAATGTGACCACACAAAAAACAGACGTGAAAGGATATGACGGCACCACGCTGCACGCCACCAACATCATAGCCAAATACAAACCAGAGGCCACCAAACGCATCTTGCTCTGCGCCCATTGGGACAGTCGTCCGTGGGCTGACAACGACCCAGACAGCACCAATTGGCGCAAACCCGTGATGGCTGCCAACGACGGAGCCAGTGGTGTCGCCGTGATGCTGGAGCTGGCGAGGCTGCTTCAAAACGACACCACACTGACCTACGGCATCGACTTCGTATGCTTTGACGCCGAAGACTGGGGCACGCCACAATGGGAAAAACAGGCTGACGGAGAAGACTCGTGGGCATTGGGCGCACAATATTGGGCGAGAAACGCTTCGCACGGCAATCAACCCGAATACGGCATATTGCTGGACATGGTGGGCGGACAAGGGGCTAAATTCTACCAAGAGCTGGCTTCCAAGCAACATGCGCCCGACATCCTGGAGAAAGTTTGGGCGGCAGCCGAAGCGGCAGGCTATGGCAGTTACTTCCCCAGACAGGACGGAGGCTACATCACCGATGACCACATCCCCGTGAACGAGCGCGCCAAGATACCAACCATCGACGTCATTCCCTTCTACCCCGACTGCCAGCAAAGCAGCTTCGGACCTACCTGGCACACCGTACACGACACGATGGAGCACATCGACAAGAACACCCTCAAGGCCGTTGGACAGACCATGGTACAGGTGCTGTTCAGCGAAGAATGACGACCCGCCGCCCTGACGGCATGCTTGCGCTTGCCCAAAAGCATGAACCTCACCCACCGGGAGCATTGACTTTGGCCGTCAAAGGCATTGACTTTGACGGGGAAAGGCATTGCCGTTGACCGCCAAAGTCAACGACTTCAGAACGAAACATGTAATTATTTGGATTTCAATGGTTCACGCCCATCATCACAAGAATTCTCAGAGTTGTCCGGCCTCTACCTGCAACACCACGCGTTCGGTGAGCCGGTCAACGCCCCCGGCATCGTATTTTTTCGTCAAACTGGCTCCGAAAGCCCAGGCGAAAGCCTGCCAAAACCCAGCTCGTATGGGCCCCATGAAGGCCTGTATGAGCTGATACGATGACGAATCGCACTCACGATACACCAGTTTGATGAGCAACTTTCCCTGCTGATAGCTCAGCTTTTTCATACGCGGCGTGTACTGCTCGCGTATGCTTTTCTCCACCAATTTCATGTGTGCGTCGCGCGCCCGCTTGTTTGGCAGCGTCTGCAAGTAGTCGCCGGTCTCAATGATGATGCGGTTCACCTCCTTGGCGATGGGCAGCACCAGCTTCACGTTGCGCACCAGCCTGTTGTACAGCGCGCGCTGTCTGGCATCCTTGAAGACCGGCTCCGGGTAAACGTAGATGTTGTTAAACTCCATGTAAGGGATGGAATCTCTGCCATGCAGCACCTTTCCCACCTTCACCATTGGCTCGAAAGTGGGACTGTCCATGTCAACCTCTCGCTCTTCCGGAGGAGTTGGCAGGCTGCGATTGACGTTCTGCGCTTGCGCTTGCAAACCTGCAAACAGCATGACCGACAGAGCGACATAGACAAACCTTCTCAACATCTGCACGGCAAAAGTAGCGATTATTTCGCAGGGTGGAAAATAAATTTATTTTTATTTGCTTTTTCAAGGATTTCATTTTATTTTTGCGAACCTACGCTTGTTGACCACCCCATGCGGCTGATGCAGGAAAATCACCACCGCATTCATCCCTGACAACACATGAAAAAGATTTTCTGGTGCATGTTTCTTCTGCTGGTTTCGGGCTTCACCTTGGCACAAGACAAGTTGTCTTGGGAGACCTATTATGAACGGCTGACCGACGTCGACGGCATAGAGTCGGGCTCCTGGGAGGCCGCTTACGAGGTATTGAGCGAGCTGGCCGAACACCCTTTCAACCTGAATGAGGCCAAAAGGGAAGATTTGGAACAGCTTCCTTTCCTGACACCGCAGCAGGTAGAAGAGCTGGTGGAGTATCTGGACCGCTATGCGCCGATACGCAGTTGGGGTGAGTTGGCGATGATTGAGACACTCGACGCGACGCGCAGGAAGCTGCTGTCCTTCTTCGTCACCCTTGGAACGGAACAGCAGGATGCTTTCCCTTCCGCGGCCGACATCATGAAGCATGGCCGTCATGAACTGTTATTCACGGGAAAAGTGCCGTTCTACAAACGTCAAGGTGACGAGAAGGGCTACCTGGGCTATCCCTACAAACATTGGTGGCGGTACAACTTCAAGTACGGACAGTATGTCAACGCGGGTCTCGTGGGGTCGCAAGATGCGGGCGAGCCGTGGTTTGCGGGTCGCAACAAGTGGGGGTACGACTACTATTCCTACTATCTGCAGCTGAGGAACTGGGGACGGCTGAAGTCGATGGTGATTGGCCGTTATCGGCTGAAGTTCGGCCTGGGGGTCGGGATGAACCGCGACTTTGGATTCGGAAAGTTGGCCACGCTGTCTGCCTTGGGCGGCAACACCAACACCATCCGGGCGCAGTCGTCACGCTCGGAAGCCAACTACATGCAGGGAATTGCAGCCACGGTGAGCGTCGCGCGAGGCCTTGACCTGACGGGGTTCGCATCCTATCGCAAGATAGACGGCACGTTGAGAGACGACGACGGCACGGCCATAGCCACGATCGTAAAAACGGGCTACCATCGCACGGAGTGCGAAATGGCCCGCAAGCACAATGCGGCTGAGCTGGTGGCCGGCGGACATGCGCAGTATTTCAAGAATGGTTTTCATGTGGGAATGACGGCTTTTCATACGGCACTCGATCACCCTTTGCGCCCGAAAACGGAACAACTGTATCGCCAATACGACGCCTCGGGCAAGTTGTTTTGGAACGCCAGTGTTGATTATGGGTACGTCAGCCGTAAATTATCCATACAAGGTGAGACCGCCACGGGCGATTGTAGAGCCTTGGCCACGGTACACTACTTGAGCTATCAGTGTACGTCAACGTGGTCGGTGATGGCCGTGCAGCGTTTCTACTCCTACAAATATCACTCGCTGTTCAGCCAAAGTTTCAGCGAAGGAGGGAAAGCGCAGAACGAAAGCGGCGTCTACCTGGGCGCCAACTGGCACGCCTCACGCCATCTGTCGCTGATGGCCTACGTTGATTACGCCTACTTTCCATGGGCCAGATACAGAGTGTGCAAGACAAGTTCTGCGTGGGACTGTCTGCTGACGGGCAACTACCAGCGGCGCAAGTGGAAGCTGGAAGGGCGCTACCGGCTGAGGCTCAGGGAGAAAGACAATGCGGAAAAGTCGGCCCTGTTGCCCGAGCGCATCCACCGGGGTCGCCTGTCAGTGGCGTTTGACGATGGACGTTGGCTGTTCAAGACGCAATGCCACCTGTCCCATCACGACTTGTCAGCCAAGAGCTTTGGCTACATGATTGCCGAAACCATGGGCTGTCGGCGGAGGCGTTTGCGCGCGTTTGCCAACATAGGGTATTTCAACACACACGACTTTAACAGCCGCATTTACAGCTACGAGCGAGGTTTGCTCTACACGTTCGCCTTCCCCGTGTTCTCCGGAGAGGGCTTGCGTTACGCCATCAACGTGCGTTGGGACGCCGACAGCAAGCTCATGCTCATGGCGAAGCTGGGTGCCACGCATTATTTTGACCGCGACAAGACAGGCAGTTCGTACCAACAAGTGAACCAAAGTTCGCAAACCGACCTGGAGATGCAGTTGAGATGGCGATTCTGACGAAATATTTTTGTACTTTTGCCACAACAAACCAAAAGCAACATGGGGTTGATATTATTAAGTATCAGCAGGCATTGCTTATCAGCACAGGTGCGAAAACACGACTTATAATGGCCGCAAAGGCAATATATACAATGGCATTATATGATATTACTAAAAAAAACATACCTTTGCAAACAGATACATTATATTCTCATCATGCAGGCAGAAAATCAATTCATGCGACCACAAGACACAAGTAGAAGTAAAAAAACATGGAATGGAATCGTAAATTTCACACAACAACATTTTCGCTTCATCATGTTTATGTTGTTTGTCAATATTCCATACCTATTTAAGATGTCATCGTTTGGCCGCGGCGTACACCATTTTTTATACATGTGCTTTGTCATTGTTTGCTTAACCGCCATAATATCACTTATTCCATATAAAAGAGTTATGCGTATAACCAAAAGCATCATTGAATTATTGTCGGTTTTGTTGCTGTTTCTCTCTTTGTATTTTCTATATTATTATCGCACCTTGCCAGACAGTGCGATTTTCGAAATCCTTTTAGCTACTAATCGTAATGAGGCGATGGAATACCTGCAAGCCAACGTATTAAACATACGGTTGTATGGAAGCGTTTGCGCAGTCATCTTTGTTTTATCGGCATATAGTCTGTTAATACTAAAATTAGAATATAAGCGTTCGGCTATTTTATTCGCGTCAGCATGGCTTACCTTTGCGTCATTTTTCACAATAGTCAACCTTGTGAAAGATGTCATAAGACAGAAAACAACCACACGAGACAGGTTGTTACATCAATGCTGCTCTGTTGTTTCTACCGTTTATTTTACACATGACGCCATAAACGACATGCGACGTTTAAAACAAATGAGACAGAAGGGGGACACGCACCCCAAGCTGTTAAAGAACAACAGCGCCATACCTTATGTCGTCTACATATTAGGAGAGTCTACCACAAGGAACCATATGGGGATATATGGATACCATCTCCAGACAACACCTTATTTAAGCAGCCTTGAAAAGACGGGCGATTTAGTCAAATTTACCGACGTAATCAGTCCAAATGGACACACGATGGAAGTATTGGAAAAATTATTCACGTTTTACAGACAAGGTGCAAAAGGGAAGTGGTATGAATATACCGACCTGTTCAGTATTTTAAATCAAGCAGGCTATTATACCACTTGGCTGTCAAATCAAGAATCTTCAGGCATATATGGTAATAACGGAAGGTTCTACGCAGAGCGATGTAAGTCAAATTCTTTTGTGTGCGTTAGAGATTCTAAAAGCAACTATAAAGAGCCTTACGATGAGCGTTTGCTACCTTTGTTAGACCAAACTTTAAGACAAACAAAGCCCAAGAGATTTATCGTACTACACCTCATGGGTACACACGGGGAATACGAAAACCGCTATCCTAAAACATTTAAGGCTTTTAGTGCAGACGTGGAACAAGGTGAGAATAACAAGATAAAAGAGACAAAAGCAACTTACGATACCGCCGTGCGCTACAATGACAGCATCGTCAACGCTATCATCAACCGTTTTAAAGACAAAGACGCATTGATTATCTACACCTCTGACCACGGTGAAGACGTGATGGAAATCAACAAAAGGATTGCCGGACACGGTGACGTTGACATCAACAATCAGAAAGTAGAAATCCCCATGTTGGTGTATATGTCTAAGACTTTCCAGAAAAACCATCCGTATATCACAAATAGAATTCGCCTGTCTGCACACCGTCCATTCATGACAGACGACATGATACACAGCATTCTTGACGTCATGGAGATACAAACCAGAGAATATCGTCCATCGCTAAGCGTTTTTAACCAACATTTCAACTATAAGAGAAAACGCATTTGCGCTGAAAAACCCTACCCAATAAAGTAGATTTATGATTCGCAGTAATTCGGAAAAGAATATTTCTGTTGCCATCAACGTCTATGATGTCGAGAAACATTTGGCGCAGATAGAAGACTCAGTGAAGCGCTTTGACGAGATTATTGTTTGAGAAAACTACCTTGCGAGTGGTCACAATCAACCATGGAGGCAGCTCTTTTGGTTAGTTGTTACAGACGACAGGCCTGTACTCCCCGTCGAACAGGATTAATCAACACTTCATCAAAAGCTTTTATCGCACGCAAGGTGGGCACCGCTCTGGCCGTGAAAAGACTGGCTGTTCGTACCAACAAGTGAACCAAAGTGTGCAAACCGACCGGGAGATGCTGTTGAGATGGCGATTCTGAAATAAACAGATAAGGATACACTTCATTACAAATGATTGTAGTATCTTTGCCGCACAAACATATCATCCTACTGAATCGCATTTAATCTTCATTACGTCAGCTCACTGGAAACATCGCAGGTGAGGTGGATTTTGCAGAAAGAACAGACCGCAAAAGCCACAAGATGAATAGCTGAAAGAGTAACAAGCAAGAATGTAACATGCTGAAAGTATCTATCTTGGTGCCTGTCTATGGCGTTGGTCCGTATATCGAACAGTGTGCCGAAAGCCTCTTCTTACAAACTTATCCCGCCGTAGAATTTATCTTTGTAGACGACTGTACGCCGGACGACAGCATTGAAAAGCTGAAAGCCTGCATGGCCCGATTTCCGCAACAGGCTGCAAAAGTGAAAATCATTCATCATCACGAGAACCATGGTTTGGGCGCTTCCCGGCAGACAGGTCTTGAAGCTGCCACGGGCGATGCGGTGACAATCGTGGACAGTGACGACTTTTTGGCACCCGACGCCGTTGCTCTGCTGGTGGAAAAGATGAACGCCACGGGCGCTGACATCGTGGAGGGGGCTTATTATAGAATGGGGTGTAAACACGAAAAGATTGTATTGCCGGCACATACCTCAAAGAGAAGGCGCATCAAAACCCTGCTTTTGCACAAAGGAAATGGCTTTATTTGGGGAAAACTTTATCGCAAAGACTTGTTCACCCAACATGACATTAAATTTACAGAAGGGGTAGATTACGGCGAAGATTATTCGGTTTTACCCCGTCTTCTGCTGGTAGGAAGCCGCACATGGATAGACGATGTGGTGTACACTTACCGATGCAACCGTCTCAACTCATACACCACGGCACAGTCTTTGAAGTCGATGATTTCATTGGCAAAGGCCATTAAAATCGTTGAGGTATTCTTCTTGCGGAAGGATTCGCAAGGAACATACCGCAAGGCTCTTCATCTTGGTGCGTTGAGTATGTATGCGCATGCCATCAAATTTAACATTGAACGGAAAGACTTGCCGCAGATAGACCAAATTATGAATTATCAATCCAACGGCATGCTCAGCGGTTTTCTCTACTGGTTGCTGCATGTTACCTATCCGTCTAAAGTGACCAGAAAGGTCTTTTGCGCCGTTCGCCGCTACTATTTGTACGTTCATTGTTGGTAAGCAACAACGCTCTCATCCGTTCAATTGTGCGGGATTGGTGAAGTCAAAATACTTCTTCAGCACCAACAGTGATATCAATCGCTCGCGCCGTTGATTCCTAAACTGGTCGACATACGCATGGGCATGTGCGATAATTGCTTCTGCTTGCTCCGGATGCGCTATGTAATAAGTCAGACGTTCCTCCAGGTCAGAGAAATCAGGCCTAATCTCTATGTAGTGATAGTTGGGCTTCAGGCATCCCTCCATGAACCAAGTCTCGCAGGAAGGGCGCGGCATCACGGCGACAGAGTTGGATGACATCACCCATTTAAGGTTGCTGGCAACATCGTTTCCCTCCAATGCCATGATGAATTTATAGTCAAGATGTTCTTTGATGGTGAGCTTCTCGGTTCGCCATTGAGGGTATTGTGGATCGATGACACCGATGTTACAGAGCGGATGACCATAGTAACGTTTCACGAAATCGTATCGGTTTTGCTTCAAATCAGCACCGCCATCCTGCCCAATCAGACTGCGAAAGATAACCAAGTTCTGCTTATCTCTAAACGGCTTGCGGTCGTTTACAAAGAGGAAATGACGCACCTTGTCGAGTTTCATCAACACCGAATTGGCATTATTTTCCGTCAACGGACGACTTTTGGTGATGGATGGCACTGCCGGAACGTGAACGATGTCGCCCGGAAGCAACACCCATCGCAGCGACAACGGGAAGTATCGGGCGTAACGGTACGCATCAAGATAATACACTTTCTGACCGGTCATGGGCTGATTCTGCACGCACACCGACTCTTGAAGGAACGCCTTGCGATCAACAGGCGTAGTTGGTGAGAGCCGATTATAATAGTTCACGCGCCGCATGACATACGCCAGATCATCCCGATGTCGCAAGGCTTTCATTTCTTTTTGGCAGATTTTTCTCAGCCAAGCGTGCGGCAAATGGATGGCTATGTATGAAGTAAGGTAATACCATAGCTTCGAATTCTTGCCGCTATGCAAGGTATAATAGAGCTTGCGAGGGAACAATGGGCGCACTTTCATGTTGTTTATTCGTTTCAACCGTTAGCCGTTGAGGGCCGGAATGAATTGTTTCCAGAAGGCCACGCGCACGGGTTTGTTGAATCCATGACAAGCCATGGGCAACCGATTGCCATTGAGTTGATAGCACAACTCGGGCTTGAGATCGAACGAGAAGGTCAAGGCGTCCTTGACAGAAGGTACTTTCAAGGGTGGAACCAACGCCCAGAACAAATCCTCATTGTGCAAAGCGTCGGACTGACTGTTGTAATATTCTATCTCATCGGCATACCTCACGCAAGCCTCCCGAAACGTCTTTACCTTGCGAAGGCACAATCCGCCGTTGCCAATGCGGCCAAACATCTGACTGTGTATAATCTTATTCTTCGGTTTCAGCAACAACCTCAACTTCAAATACTGTTTCAACGGGAACCGCGTATATCGTGGACGAGTGGGCCAAGGCGCAGCCACAAGGTCAAAATCTCTGTCACACCAAGTCAGCAACTCATTCTTAAACAGCCAAGCATCGACATGACAAATGAAGATATAAGTATAATCTTGAAAGAGCTTGTAAAACGATTCGGACATCATCATGCGGTTATAACCCTGAATGCCATAAGCCGTACCCAACCAATCGCCACTCACTTCAATCACGCCCACATTGGGATACTGCGCATTGAGCGGCGACATGTCCACATCGTTGGGTTGCAGAAAGACCGCAGGAAAGCCTTCCAGCAATGACAAATTATGCTCAAGTGCCGCTTTCTCATAGGCTTTCAGCACCGGATGATAGACGGGTATGATGACTAACAGCTTATTTTTTTCCATCTCATTAAGAACGATATGACGGGTTGTTTCTTCAAACAGAACATGATTTTACTTTGTGATGGATGATGAAACTCAGCGCTTTCCCAACCGCTCGTTAATACCATCGTAATACGCCCGATGCAACATCATCAGGTCTTTGGGCCGCCATGCCTTGCTGAAGGGCATCGACAACAGCGCCGGGATGACGTATCCCATGCCACCAATCCAACTTCTTAGATAGCGCACGCCCCAGTTCTTGCCATAATGATGATTCAGATAAGCCGAATTACGAACCTGGTAATAGCGCTTCCACTTCTTCTTCTGGTTGCGCACCGCCCATGAGTCTTCCGAGAAGAACGCATGCTTGTCCATCACGGCCGACGGCACATAGAGCAGACGAAAGCCAGCCAAATGCGCTCTGAGGCAATATTCCGTGTCATCATAGAAGATGAACAGCTCTCGGTTGGGCAGTCCAATCTTCCCGACGACAGCCCTACTGATGAGCGGTCCTTCAAAGTCACAGCCCACAATCTCGGTAGGCGTTGTTTCCTCGCCACAAAGCCTTTCAGCGTGCAAACTGCCCAGTGGGTTGGTTAGGTTGTACCTGCGAAACTCGTGCGTGAGCGTTTTTCCGCCCATCACTCGCCGCGGAGCCAGGATGCCCGGTGGATTCTTGCAGTTCAATCGGGTTTCCTCAAGCGCCACAAGGCTTAGCAGTTCATCCAGACAACCATCCTTTGGAAACACGTCATCATCCATACACCACATCCAATCGGCCCCTTCATCATAAGCGACCTTGATACCTGTATGGAATCCTCCACTGCCCCCGACATTTTCTTGATGAACCGCTTGCAGGTCATGTTGCCCGTCCAGCCACTCTTTCGTGCCGTCATTGCTGCCGTTGTTAACCACGACAATCCGGTCAAGGCGGTGCTGACGGCGCAACGCTCCGATGTTTTTTTTCAGCAATTCCAGCCGGTTGTATGTCACGACGATTGCAAATATCTTCATGATTTTCAGTTCTTAGTCGTTCTTTTTCCTCAACACCTTCCCATCAACCACTTCCCAGTCGCGTTCAAACTCCTCGCGGGTACGCTTCCATCGGTTATGGCTCCAGAGATAACATGCGGGTTGCCGGCGTATCGTCTCTTCCAACAGGCGGAAGTACAGGTCGGTCAGTTCCCATTTGCCACATTGCTTTGGATCAGATGCCATGAGCTTCATCTCGCACTCGTAATAACCTCTTTTCACACGTTTCACGTCGCCATAGAAGCACACCTGTCCCACATGCTTGACGATGCGTTCGGCCCCGGTGAGCACGGGCGTGTCATGATGCAGGAAATCCACCCAGTGGTGAATGTTCCACCACAGCGGCACTTGGTCGGCAATGTACCCCACCACAATTGCTCTGTTGTTGCGTTTGAACTCCAATATCTTGCGAAGCGAGTTGTGCATGGGTATGCAAAGAGCGTGTTGGCGCTCCCTCACATATTTGAACAGACGGTCAAAGCGTTTGTTTTCCAATGGGTGATACAGTTGACAGCACTGCACATGACTGGGAATTGAATAGGGAAGGGAGGTAATCCACTCCCAATTGCCGTAGTGACCCAAGTACACAGCACACGACAGACCATCGTTGAGAGCGGCGTTGAACTGCTCCATACCCGTGAAACGCATTCGTTTTTGCAGTTGCGTGGCGCTCATGGTCATCAGCTTGATGGTCTCAACAAGGTAGTCGCAAAACCAATGATAGAAGTCTTTCTCTATCTTCACCAGTTCCTCGCGGCTCTTTTCAGGGAAGCTGCTGGACAGGTTTTTCCAGATGACGTGATGCCTGTATCTCAAGATGTGTGCCATGATGAGATACAGCAGGTCGGACAACATGTAGAGCAAACGCATGGGCAGCAGTGATGTCAGATACCAGATGCCGTAAAGCAAAACATATCCCACCTCGTTCAGTACTTTCTTCATTCAAAAAGCGTTCAATTCATAGAATGCCACAAAGTTATAAAAAATCTTCGTATTGACACCCCAAGAGCGGCGGCATTTTACCACACGGTGGGGTTTTGAGGATTCACGCCGGAATGGATTCGCGGCCGCAGGACACGCCTCCCACACATCTCCGTGTCTGAAAAAAACTGAAAATCAAAGATACATTTGCACAAGACACCTACAAATCGTATCTTTGCATACAACGATTGGGAACAACATTGCGTTCCCCTAACAGCAGCATTCAGATGAGAACAAGAAAACTCCTATTAACACTTAGTTTATTCATTGCAGCGACTTATGCGAGCGCTCAGCAGGCGTTCGACGTGAATTTATGGAATGGCCGCGCCCCACATGACACAGGTGTCGCTGCCGACACGGCGAAGGTGCGCGTGTTTCTGCCCGCCGCCAAGCGTGCCACGGGACGGGCGGTGGTCATCTGTCCGGGCGGCGGATATGACCATTTGGCTTGGAGAAACGAGGGAACCGACTGGGCACCGTTCTTCAATGACATGGGCATCGCCGCCATCGTACTGAAATACCGCATGCCCCATGGCGTGAAAGAGGCTCCGCTGAGCGACGCCGAACAGGCGATGCGGCTGGTGAGGAAGAACGCACAGGCATGGCACGTCAACCGCGACGACATCGGCATCATGGGGTTCTCTGCCGGCGGGCACCTCGCTTCCACCGTGGCTACCGAAAGCAGAGGCGACGCGAAGGCCAATTTCCAAATACTGTTTTACCCCGTGATTACCATGATGCCAGGCTACACGCACAAGGGTTCGCACGACAACTTGCTGGGCAAGAAACCCGGCAAGAGCACGGAGCGCGAGTACAGTACCGACATGCAGGTGAGCCGCGCGACACCCAGAGCTTTCATCCTTCTGTCTGATGACGACACCGTGGTGCCGCCGGCCAATGGCGTAAGCTATTATTTGGAGTTGTATCGTCACGACGTACCGGCCTCCCTGCACGTCTATCCTTCAGGCAACCACGGCTTCGGATTCAACAGTTCGTTCCGCTATCATGTGGAGATGCGGCTCGAGCTGCAGGCATGGTTGCGCAGCTTCTGACGTGCGAGCCGCCCCGCTACGCACCGTGCGGGCGGTCTACACCAGCAACATCTTTTCGGAAAGAGGGTGGCGGCTCATGAATTGCCGTCACCCTCTTTTCGCCTGTCAGAGCAGAGAGCGTATCTCTGCGTCTAAATCCTTGATTTGCACGTCTCGCTTCTGCAGCGTGTTGTTCCGGTCAATGATGAAATAAGTGGGAATGCTCCGCACGTTATAATTCACGAGAACGTCATTCTGCGCATCAGCGTCGGCATGTACGCTGATCCAAGGTAACGCCGCTGTCTTTGTCTTCCAAAAGTGTTCATCGGGGTCCAACGATACCTGATAAATCTCGAATCCGCGGTCGTGGTACTTGTTGTACAGTTCGCGGAGAGCCATGATGCGCTCAGTTGACTGCTTGGAAGCGAAGACATGAAAGTCGAGCATCACCACCTTTCCCTTCAAGTCGGTAAGCTTGCGAATCACGCCATGATGGTCCGGCAGTGTGACATCAATGATTCCGGAGGCCTTCAGCTTACTGGCATCCAGCACCCTACGCTGGTTGTTCTGAATGATTCTCACATCTTTCATGCCCTCGATGGCAATGTTATGCAGGTTAGCTCCTCGCACAGCCTTTGGGTAGTAAGTATCCCAACTGGTGGCCACGGCGGCGTACACCTTCACGTCTTCGGCGCTCGCGCGCGGATTGAAGATCAGCAAACTGGCGTCGCCGGCGTTGATGGTCTGGAAAAGAGCGAAGTAAGACGACGCTTTCATCGGCTCCTTGTAGATGTAGTTCAGTTTCACCTTGTTCTTATAAGCCTCCAGCACCTTCTGCAAACTGTCGTTGATGATTTGCGAGTTCAAGTTCAAATTCTGGGCAATATCCTGAATTTGCCGCTGCAGGGCCATCTGCATCAGCGTAAGCTCCTTGATTCTCGAGCAGTTGTCCGACCCCGTGACCTCATACCGCGAAGCCATATCAGGGTATCGGGCCTTGACGTTGACCGTCTCGGTAGAGTCGATCGACACGTTGATGATTTGCCCGGCTATGCGCAGTCGGTAAAACTCCGGCGCGTCGGTTGCTTTCTCACTGAATGCGAACGCTCCGTCTTCGCCCAGCCGGACGGAGTCTAACACCACCGGACCGTTAAGCCCCATGTTCTCAAAATACAAGATGGAGTCTTTGGCATTCGCAATGGTACCGTCGACGTGGAATTTCTTCTGCGTACACGAAACAGCACACAAAGCACCGCAGGTGACGGCTGCCATGAATAGAATATTGTGGAAAGTCTTTTTCATATTTTTCAAAACAATGGTCTTCCAATTCTGCAAAGATATAGCAAATAATTGAGATTGCCAGCCGGCTCGGAGAGTTTTTTACAGGGGCATGCTTCAACCGGCCGTCAACCGCGCCTGCCAAGATGTGTGAAATTTCTTGACAAGCGGCCTGCTCATGCTTGGCGTATTTGCAAGTCATCAGCTGTCTGCGTGCGAATACGCCCAGCATAGACACTTCTTCTCAACACGTTGTTAAACAGCACATTGCGCTCTTATCCCACCATTTTAACTCCACCTTGTACGCCTTCACTCGGCAAAAGCATGGCTTTTGGTGGCCAATAGGCATGCTTTTGCGGTGCTACACCATGCCTATCGGGCACCAAAGTGATGCTTATTTTCGATGAATCACATTGCTTTTATAGCGAAAAAGGCTTTTCATCCTACCAAAATGAACCGTGTTTTCATCCTACAAGCCTATTGATTTTTTCTATAATGATAGTTTTGAAAGGTCGTTTTTGGGGCCTTTTTCGATAAAAACAGCCGACATTTTTCTGCACGGAACGCAAAGGACAACGCCTCTGAGGACACTCGTCACCACGGCTTAAATTTTACAAAACGGTCTTAAATTCTTTAAAAACGAAGTAAAATTGCCTATATATAAAAGGTATGAGGAAACTTTTGTTTACTTTTGCCGCAAAATATAAGAATCACAAAGAAACGATGCAGAAAAATTTAGTTATCGTAGAGAGTCCGGCGAAAGCGAAGACCATTGAGAAATTCCTAGGCGAAGACTATAAGGTCATGTCATCATACGGACACATCAGAGACCTGAAGAGAAAGGAGTTGAGCATTGATCCAGATACGTTAGAACCCAATTACGAGATTCCGGAAGAGAAGAAAAAGCTCGTCAACGAACTGAAGAAGCAGGCCAAAGAGGCCAAGAAGGTGTGGCTGGCTTCCGATGAGGATCGTGAGGGAGAGGCTATATCATGGCATCTTTGCGAGGTGCTTGGCTTAGACGAGAAGAATACAAACCGCATTGTGTTTCATGAGATTACCAAGCCAGCCATTCTCGAAGCCATCAAGAACCCGCGCCATCTGAACATGAACTTGGTCAACGCCCAACAGGCACGCCGCGTGCTCGACCGCCTGGTGGGTTTCCGCTTGTCGCCCGTGTTGTGGCGGAAGGTGAAGCCGGCCCTGTCGGCCGGACGCGTGCAAAGCGTGGCCGTGCGTCTCATCGTGGAGCGCGAACGCGAGATACAAGCCTTCGAAAGCGAGCCGTACTATCGCATCAACGCCATCTTCGTCATCAACGACGAAGACACAACGGCTGCGGAAGTGAAGGCCGAACTGGACAAACGGTTCAGCAAGCACGAAGAGGCCATAGCCTTTCTGGAACGATGCAAGGATGCCAAGTTCACCGTGGACAACATCACCCGCAAGCCACTGAAACGCACGCCTGCGCCACCTTTCACCACCTCGACCCTGCAACAGGAGGCCGCCCGCAAGCTGGGATTCACCGTCGGGCAGACCATGATGGTGGCTCAACACCTGTATGAGAACGGACAAATCACCTACATGCGTACCGACAGCGTGAACCTCTCACAACTGGCGGTGAACGCCTGTGAGGAGGAAATCGTGAAGGCTTACGGAGCGGAATACAGCAAACCACGCAAGTACCACACGCACTCGAAAGGCGCACAAGAGGCTCACGAGGCCATTCGCCCAACGTACATGAGCAAGCATGAGATAGAGGGTACATCGCAAGAACGCCG
Source organism: uncultured Prevotella sp. (assembly GCA_946998205.1). Lineage (GTDB taxonomy): Bacteria > Bacteroidota > Bacteroidia > Bacteroidales > Bacteroidaceae > Prevotella. Next base: position 25,806 of record CAMPYJ010000009.1, read on the forward strand.
TCTGTACGACCTGATTTGGAAACGCACGGTAGCCAGTCAGATGGCTGACGCACAGCTGGAGAAGACAACCGTGACCATCGACGTAAGCGGCGTGAAGGAACAGTTCACGGCCAACGTCGAAATCATCACGTTCGAGGGTTTCATCAAGGCTTATCATGAGTCGAACGACGAGGACGAGAACAACCAGGATGACCATGCCCACTCGCTGCCCGCCCTGAAGGAGGGCGACCTGTTGGAACGCCGTGAGATTACCTCAACCGAGCGCTATTCACAAAGTCCGATACGCTACACAGAAGCCAGTCTGGTGAAGAAACTGGAAGAACTGGGCATAGGCCGACCCTCTACCTACGCGCCCACCATCAGCACCATCCAGCAAAGAGAATACGTGCAGAAGGGCGACAAGAAGGGTTCCGAGCGGACATACGCCATCGACTCGCTAAAGGGCGGCAAGATAACGTCAAGCACCAAGAAAGAAGTGGTGGGCAACGAAAAAGGGAAACTGCTGCCAACGGACATCGGAATGGTAGTGAACGACTTCCTGATGGAGAACTTCCCAAGCATCATGGACTACAACTTCACCGCCAACGTAGAAGAGAAATTCGACCGCATCGCAGAGGGAAGCGCCGAGTGGAACAAGATGACGAAGGACTTTGACAAGGCCTTCAAGCCTGCGGTAGAAAAGGTGATGAACGCGAGAAGCGAGCACAAGGCCGGCGAACGTGAACTGGGTATCGACCCCAAGAGCGGGAAACCCGTGTTCGTAAAGATAGGACGATATGGACCTGTGGTACAAATCGGCACGGCCGATGATGACGAGAAGCCCCGATTCTCGCAACTCCCGGCGGACAAGAGCATGGAGGAGATGACCTTGGAAGACGCGCTCGAATTGTTCAAACTGCCACGTACCGTGGGCCAGTTTGAAGGCGCTGACGTGGTGATTGGTGCTGGACGATTCGGCCCATACGTGCTCCATCAGAAGAAATATGTGTCACTGCCCAAAGGAGAAAACCCGCTAACCGTGACTTTGGAAACGGCCATCCAACTGATAGAGCTGAAGCGGAAGCAGGAAAAAGAGAAACACATCAAGTCGTTTGAGCAAGACGCAAAGCTGGAAGTGCTGAACGGCCGCTACGGCCCTTACATCGCTTATGACGGCAAGAACTATCGCTTGCCCAAGGCCATGCACGGCAAGGCTGCCGACCTGACATACGAAGAGTGCATGGACATCGTGCATGCGGCACCGGCGAAGAAGATGGTCAGGAGCAAGAAATAACCAACTCACCACCGGCATGGACCGCATCATCATCATGGGATACATGGCGTCGGGCAAGACAACCCTTGGAAAAGCCTTGTCAAAAGACCTTGGCATGCCGTTTTATGACCTCGACTGGTACATCGAAAGCCGGATGAGAAAAACCATCAGACAGCTCTTTGAGGAGCGAGGGGAAGAGGGGTTCAGACAGATAGAACGCAGCATGCTGCACGAAGTGGCTGAGTTTGAGCACGTCATCCTGAGTTGCGGAGGTGGCACGCCGTGCTTCTTCGACAACATGGAGTACATGAACCGGCAGGGCGAGACCGTTTTCCTGAAAGCCTCGCCCGAGGTGCTTTGCAGCCATCTGAAGATGGGAAAGACGGTGAGACCCCTGCTGCTGGGCAAGACACCGGAGGAAGTGAGAGCTTTCATCCGCACGCAACTGAAAGAGCGCGAACCCTTCTACACGCAGGCAAAGCACACGCTGGACGTCAACGTCATGGACTCCTACGGCAAGATACAAGCAACCGCAGACCAATTAAAAGCATTATTAAATCTATAAAAAACAGTTTCGTAAAACGACAATGAAGAAGTGGACGATTGAAGACTCGAAGGAGTTGTACAACATCAACGGATGGGGTGTTTCTTATTTTGGCATCAACGAAAAGGGCAACGCCTACGTGTCGCCGTGTAAGGACAACACCGAAATAGACCTGCGAGACGTGATGGACGAGCTGGCTTTGCGCGACGTGAGCTCGCCGGTGCTGCTGCGTTTCCCCGACATTCTTGACAACCGCATCGAGAAAACGGCCAGTTGCTTTGCGCAAGCTGCAAAAGAATACGACTACAAAGCCGAGAACTTCATCATCTTCCCCATCAAGGTGAACCAAATGCAGCCCGTGGTGGAAGAGATTATCTCTCACGGACAGAAGTTCAACCTGGGCCTGGAAGCGGGCAGCAAGCCTGAGCTCCACGCCGTGATTGCCGTGCAATGCCAGAGCGACTCGCTCATCATTTGCAACGGATACAAAGACCAGAGCTACATAGAATTGGCTCTATTGGCGCAAAAGATGGGCAAGCGCATCTTCATCGTCATTGAGAAACTGAACGAACTGGACATCATCGCCAAGGCTGCGAAGAAGATTGGCGTGCGCCCGAACATCGGCATCAGAATCAAGTTGGCATCATCCGGCTCGGGTAAATGGGCAGACAGCGGCGGCGACGCCTCGAAGTTTGGCCTGAATTCATCTGAGCTTCTGCTGGCCTTGAAGATGCTGGAGGAGAAAGGACTCAAAGACTGCCTGCATCTCATCCACTTCCACATCGGCTCTCAAATCACCAAGATCCGCCGCATACAGACGGCTCTCCGCGAGGCCGCGCAATACTACATCAACCTACATAAGATGGGGTACAACGTTGATTTCGTGGACTGTGGGGGCGGACTGGGCGTAGATTACGACGGCACACGCTCGTCGAGCAGCGAAAGTTCGGTGAATTACTCCATCCAAGAGTATGTCAACGACTGCATCTACACTTTCATCGACGCGGCCAACAAGAATGGCGTACCTCACCCGAACCTCATCACGGAGAGCGGCCGGTCGTTGACAGCGCACCACTCGGTGCTGGTCATCGACGTGCTGGAAACGGCCAGCCTGCCGTCAATGCCTGAGGAATTCGAACCATCCGAAGGAGAACACCAGCTGGTAAAAGACCTGTATGAGATATGGGACAACCTCAATCCGCGCTCGATGTTGGAAGACTGGCACGACGCAGAGCAGATACGCGAAGAGTCTCTCGACTTGTTCGCACTGGGCATCGTAGACCTGCAAACGCGCGCGGAGATAGAAAGCATGTATTGGAGCGTGTGCCGGGAAATCAACACGTTGGCCAAGTCAATGAAGCATGTCCCTGATGAACTGAGGAATCTTGACAAGCTGTTGGCCGACAAATACTTCTGCAACTTCTCCCTATTCCAGTCGCTTCCCGACAGCTGGGCCATCGACCAGCTCTTCCCCATCCTGCCTATTCAGCGGCTGGACGAGCGCCCCACGCGCAACGCCACACTGCAAGACATCACCTGCGACAGCGACGGAAAGATAACAAACTTCGTGACCAGCCGAAACATCTCACATGTGCTGCCCCTGCACGCATTGAAGAAAGGCGAGCCTTACTACCTCGGCGTGTTCCTTGTTGGGGCCTATCAGGAAATCTTAGGCGACCTGCACAATCTCTTTGGCGACACCAACGCCGTGCACATCTCCGTGAAAAACGGCAAATACAACATCGACCAAATCATTGATGGAGAAACCGTAGACGAGGTTCTCGACTACGTTCAATACCGGCCGAAGAAACTTGTCAGACAACTGGAGACATGGGTGGCTAAAAGCGTCAAGCTGGGGAAAATATCCTTGGAAGAGGGAAAAGAGTTTTTGAACAACTACCGTTCGGGGCTTTACGGATACACCTACCTGGAGTAATCCGTGGCGGCGGCATGCTTTCTCACACATTCCGCACACGATTCAACAAACGCCTACTTCTTGTAAAGAAGGCTACGTCAACAGCAAACAAGAAAAGAATCATCCTGATGATTAATCTGAAAAAACTGTTAAATACGCAGGCGCATGTAACTTATCCCCATTCCAATCGTCATTTAATTAGAGGCAAAGATGAAGAATGTCAGTTTTCGCAACGATGTCTTACCGCTCAAAGATGCGCTCTACAGGTTAGCCCTGCGCATCACCCTCAACCATGAGGAGGCCGAGGACATCGTACAAGACACGCTGATAAAGGTTTGGGACAAGCGTGAAAGCTGGAACGAGATAGAATCGATGGAAGCCTTCAGCATCACCATCTGCCGCAACTTAGCCCTCGACAGAATCAAGAAGCACGACAATCTCAATGATTCGCTCGAAGAAAAACAGGCGGAAAGTCCCGACAACTCCTCGACACCATTCGAGGACACCCTACTGCAAGACAGGTTAGAACTTGTGAGAAACCTCGTCAACGCACTGCCCGAAAAACAAAGATGCTGCATGCAGCTCAGAGATTTCGAGGGAAAGCCTTACAAAGAAATTGCCAAAATACTGGGCATCAGTGAAGAACAAGTGAAGGTAAACATCTTCAGAGCCCGGCAAACGGTAAAAGAAAGATTTCAAAAATTCGACAATTATGGATTATAAATATATCGAACAACTGTTGGAACGCTATTGGGCGTGCGAGACAACGCTTCAGGAAGAAGAGATTCTCCGCACGTTCTTCAGTCAGGAAGACGTTCCCGCGAAATTGCAAAAGTACCGCGCATTGTTCGTATACGCTCAACAGGAAGCGATCCAAAAGGTACTGGGAAGCGACTTTGACGAGAAGGTTCTTTCCATGATTAATGAGCCGGCACCGGTCAAAGCGCATACCGTGAGGATGGGACAGCGGCTCATGCCGCTCTTCAAGGCTGCCGCCGTGGTAGCCATCATCCTGACGTTGAGCAACGCATTGCAGGTTCCGTTCATGCAGAACAACGACAACTTGGGTGGAGCGCATGATGGAACAGAACAGCTGCGGCAAGGCTCTTCAGTGGCCATAGGCGACTCTGCGACGACAGACAGCATGAAACAAAGCAAAATGACGCCAGCAGACGTGCAGCCCACGACAATCATCAAATAAGATAATTTCTATGCTTTCTCAAATATAAAACAGGTTTAATAAAACAAAACCGAAGCTGTGAAGCTTCACTATTCTCTCAAATTTTTTCATAACATACTAACGTACTTAAGAAACGCCACCAACGGGTGGCGTTTCTTCATTAATGGCATTCCAAACACAAGTCAAACCACAGACAGCCCGGCAACTATGCGTTTGGTGCGGTTTTCTTCAGTCTACGGGACAATCGGAGCAAGGCAGGAAGCATGATACACAGAGAGACGAGCAAACTCACACACACGGCTTGCCGGCTTCCTCCAAAGATATTGACAAGACTACCGTCAGCCGAGCTGGGAATAACGTTGTATACGATGAATATCACAGAATTGTTTACCCAGTGCAAAACAACGCCAGGCACGATACTGTTGGTACGCTTATACATCCATCCCAACAACAAGCCCATGAGAAAAGCGTGCGGCAATTGAGCCATATTGAAATGCGCAAGACCAAAAATCAACGCCGAAAGAATGATGGGCAGCCAAACCGTACGGCCTCGGAAGAGACGAAGTAAGGTGCGAAGAATGGCACCCCTGAAGACCGTTTCCTCTGCAATTGGCACCAAGATGCCAACGGACAGATACCCCCACCGGTTGCCCATCAGGGCATTGAGCGTTCGTTCCAAGCCGGAAGGCACCTCCACTTCCATCTGCTCGAGCAACCATGCGGAGGGCATGATGGTACCCAATGACAGCAAAACCACCCAAAGCAATGCCGTCCAAGGTCTGCTACGCACATACGAACCCGACACTGGTGTCCATTTAAGTCCCATGAACAAGATGATGGTCAGCACGCTGGAAACGGCTGAAATCGCAATCATTGCCGTCGAACTGAACACGACATGTGACTGCAGATCATGCAAAGCGGTCTCAAAGTCCATGCCATTGCGCAGCAAGGATAATATGTTAACCAGATAAGTGACCAACACCTGAAGCATGATAAACGCCACCCAATACCATGCGATGTCTAACATTCCTTTGATTGATTTGCTCATAACTGCTTTGTTTGGTTAAAATAACGATTCACCTCCCGCGCATCTTCCATAATTTTCGCACGCAACAACGCCAAGCTTTCAAATCGCTCTTCGCTGCGAAGTCGTTTGAAAAACGCCACGGAAAGCTGCTTACCATAGATGTTTTCATGAAATCCATCAAGGATATGGGTCTCTACCGTCAGGCTTGTTCCATGGTAGGTTGGCCGCATGCCGATACTGGTCATCGCCCGATACCATGGCCCTGTTTCCTCCACCTGTGCTTTCACGGCATAAACGCCCATGGCAGGAAGCAGCTGTGCAAGCTCGTTTAAATTGAGATTGGCTGTCGGAAAACCAAGCTTCCTACCCTCTTTGCACCCATCGACGACATGAGCCGTGAGCACATAGGGACGCCCCAGACAGCGATTGGCCTGCTCCATTGAACCCTCAAGGATGTATTTTCGGATGGCAGAAGAACTCACATGCACGGCATCTTTGTCCAAAGAAAACTCCTCACTGCGTATCACCTCGATACCTAATGCCCGTCCATAGCGCACATAATCGTCAAACCCTTCTTCCCTGTTGCGTCCGAACCGATTGTCATAGCCAATCACCAACTTGCGCACCTGCAAACGACGATGAAGCACATCGGCCATGAATTGCCGAGCTGTCATGCTCGCCATCTCTTGCGTAAAGGGTAATACCACGACCTGATCGACAGCGGTTGCAGACAACAGTTGCAGCTTCTGCTCGGTCGTGGTCAGCAGTTCGGGGACATAATGGCTGTGTAACACTTGGCGAGGATGCTTGTCAAACGTGATGACCAGGGAAGCCAATCCCGCCTCACGAGCCATCTTCACGACCTGACGTATCAAGTATTGATGCCCCAGGTGCACCCCATCGAAGAATCCAATGGTCGCCACACAGGGGTTTGTTGTAACCGTTTGTTCATCCAACGTCAAGGCATTCATCTTATCACCACCCTTTTATCCAATCGTTACCCGTGGTCTCATGCAGCACCTGGATGCCCAGTCGCGCGGCCGATTCACAGTTTTCTTTCACGTCATCAATAAAGAGAGTCTCTGCTGCTTGCAGCTGTGAGTGCCTCAACACGGTCTCAAAAATCTTGGGATCGGGTTTCGTAAGCTGCAACATGTACGACAGATAAACGTCTTCAAAATAATCGTTTACCCCAAAATTGTGATAAGGAAAGAAATCGTTCGCGCATTTTTGCCAGTGCATGTCATTGGTGTTGCTCAACAAGAAAAGGCGATATTCTTTCTTCAAGTCTATTAAACGTTGCTTTTTCTCATCAGGAATACCTACCAAAAGTTGGTTCCATGCCCAGACAATTTCCTCATTCTCGGCCTTGCATCGTCTCATTCTGCGAACCTCATCACAAAACTCTTCCGTACTCATTTGACCTATCTCAATGTCAAAAAACAAGTCGGCCGTGCGATGATCCCGAACATAAGAGGCAACGTCTCCAGCCCCTATCTGTTCAAAAGCACGCACGCAGCGCTGTTTGTCAAGCCCCACGAGCACGCAACCTAAGTCAAATATGACGTTTTTTACGTTTCTTTTCATAACTTTCTCGCTCTTAATCGTTTCACCCATCGCCACAGTTCACCCACCCAAAGCACGACAGAGGTAAGACCAATGATGGCCAACCAGTCGCTGACCGACAATGGTACGGTTCGGAACATCATTCCCCCGAAGGTCACGATGAGCCACTGTCCCAAGACAACCAGCAGCAACACGAGCAGCAGTCCCTTGTCTTTCAACAGTTGCCGGAACGCCGAATGATTGGAACCGAGCGTCTTTGCATTGAACAGGTTCCACAACTGAATCATCACGAAGGTAGTGAAGAAGATGGTCAGCTCACGCATGCCGATGCCTCGCGAGCCATCACACTCGTAATAAACAAGCATGGCAGACAGGAGAATGAAGAAGGTCACGCCGCAAAACAGAATGCCTTGTCGCATTTCTTTATTAAGAATGAACTCGTTTTCCTTACGCGGCTTGTCTTTCATCACCTCGCGCGAAGGAGGCAAAGTGGCCAATGCCATGGCTGCAAAGGTATCCATCAAGAGGTTCACCCACAATATCTGCGTAACCGTGAGCGGCATCTCCACACCGATGAAGGCCCCTCCCAGGACAAGAAGCAGTGCGGTGATGTTGACAACGAGCTGGAAAAAGAGGAAGCGTTGGATGTTCCTATACAACGAACGCCCCCACATCACGGCATGCGCGACAGAGCCAAACGAATCGTCGAGCAAGGTTATGTCACTGGCTTCCTTGGCCACACTGGTCCCCGACCCTAACGACAAGCCGACATGGGCATAATGCAATGCGGGTGCGTCATTAGTTCCATCGCCCGTCACGGCCACCACCTCCCCGCGCTTTTGCAGCATTTCCACAAGTCGTTGTTTATCGGATGGACGCGCACGCGACATCACCTTGATGATACGGGCGCGCTCGTATGCCTCTTCATCCGTCAGCGCATTCCACTCCGGACCAGACAGAGCGGCCTCCCCGGGCGTATCTTCGCGCCATACGCCTATCTGCCTTGCTATCTCGATGGCGGTGGCTTGCGTGTCTCCAGTCACGACCTTCACCTCGATACCAGCTTGCTGACATTGTTCTACGGCACCGGGAACATCCCCGCGAACAGGATCACTAATCGCGGCAACGCATTGCAGAGAGAGATTTTGCAAGTGATTCTTTATGTGGTTGTCCGACAGCGCATCCTCTTCAAGTTGCTTGCAGGCGAACGCCAAAGTACGCATGGCCTTGAGCTGATAGCCCAACAAAGTAGACTGACAGGATTGCTTATCGGTTTCAGACAGGGTGCAGAAGTTCATCACAATCTCTGGAGCTCCCTTGACAAAGAGATACTTCCTGCCGCCGAGCTCTGCGATGGTCGCCATGTACTTGTTTTCTGTTGAGAATGGTAACTGCGCAATCGTGGTGGCTTGGTTACGGATGGTTTGATAGTCAACACCATGTTTTTGCAGCCATGCCAACAGGGCTATTTCCGTTGGATTGCCTATTCCAGAACCATCTTCCCCCAACTCTGCCGTCGTATTGAGGGCGACAGCTTGAGCCAACGCATCTCGTTGAGATACATCAGCAACGACAGAAGAGCCGGCCATCTCAATGACCGTCATCTTGTTTTCCGTCAAGGTGCCCGTTTTATCGGTGCAAATCACCGTCACCGCCCCCATCGTCTCACAAGCATGCAGCTTTCTTACAAGGTTGTTGCTCTTCAACATCCGGCGCATGTTCAGTGCCAGACTCAAGGTTACGGCCATGGGAAGTCCTTCGGGAACGGCCATCACGATGAGCGTGACCGCCATCATGAAATACCGCAGCACCACCTCGGCCATCATGAAATAATCAGTTCCATGCCATACAGCGTCGTTGACAAGGATGTCGTGTATGAGGAAGATGACGAAAGCAGCGACAGCCACCACCGTGCCAACCATCGAGATGAATTTAGCCAATTTGCCCAGTTGGACGTTCAATGGCGTCTGGACGTGCGTTGTTTCGCACGACTTGCGGGCCACCCTGCCAATCTCCGTAGCATCGCCAACCGCCGTTACAACGGCCGTTCCGCGCCCATTCATGACCTTCGTGCCGCGCAAGACCATGTCATGAGGATATGTTTTCTCATGCGCTTCATCATCCCCGTCATCATCCATGACAACACCCTTTGGGCAGACAGGCTCGCCCGTCAACGACGACTCGTCTACCAACAAGCCAACGGCCTTGACGAGCTTTCCGTCAGCAGGAATCTCATCACCCACTTCAATCACCACCAAGTCGCCCACCACGACGTCCTTTCTGGGAATCTCAGCGACGCATCCATTGCGCCGAACCTTCACCAACGACTCTTCATCCAGCGCATTGAGAATGTTGAATTTCCTGGCAGCGTCGCACTCAAAATAAAAGCCTACGCTGGTCGCAAAGAAAATGGCGACAAAGATACCAATGGTTTCTACAAAGTTCTGTTCAACGAAAGCCAACGCCAAAGAGAATGTGGCAGCCACCAAAAGCACTTGAACGATGGGGTCGCGATACTTGTCCAGATACAATTTCCACAATGAGGTGGTGGGAGGCGGCGTAAGTATGTTTTTACCAAATTTCACTCTGTTAGCCACCACTTGTTCGTCTGTCAGACCTATATGGTGATCCATCGGGGGGTTCATGTCTTGCGCACTCATAATCCATGCAAAATTACTTGAATTCAATGGCATGGCAAAATAAATGCGAAGATTCCTCTTTACACGTTTTGCTAATAATTGTAAAAAGACGCCACATCTTCTTCTTTCCGCCCACCATCCGGTTGAAAATGTGTAACTTTGAAGCACCATTGATTGCTCTCAACGCTGTCTTGACCAAAAACGTAAACAGACGCATGTGCTTTTACGCGCCTTATGGGTCTATACGGCAGCAAGGACACAATGCACATAACCACCCACAAACAACCAAGATTCCAATGAGAAAAAAACTTAGGGTCTCACTAATCACCGCCGTCACCATCGTGCTTCTGGCACTCGTTGGCGGCAGCATGTACATGATAGAATACGCATTGCGGCGACCTCACCCCATCAATGTGTCCTATAAGAACCGGTTTTCACGCGTCATCAATGACAATCCGGAAATCAAACCGTGGATAGACAGCCTTACCCAAGGCAACCTCATCCATGACACCCTGGTAGCCATGCAAAACGGTGAGCGGCAGCATGCCATTTTCGTCTATGCGCCACGACCCACGCGCAAGACGGCCATCGTGCTGCATGGATACCACGATACTCATACGGGCATGATGCAGATAGCTCACATCTACGCCCGCATGGGTTACAACGTGCTGCTGCCCGACCATCACGCGCACGGCTGGAGCGAAGGCGAGATGATACAAATGGGGTGGAAAGAACGTTACGACGTACTGCGCTGGATGGCCATTGCCGACTCCCTTTTCCGCAATTCCGCCGGCCATTCCGAGCAAGTGGTCCACGGCATCTCCATGGGAGCCGCACTCACCATGTGCATCGCGGGCGAAAATACCCCCGGCTACGTCAAATGCTTTGTGGAGGACTGTGGCTACACCAGCGCGTGGGACGAGTTTAAAAACGAACTGAAAACGCAGTTTGGGCTACCTCCCTTCCCGCTGCTCTACACGGCCAGCGCTCTGAACAAGCTGCTGTACGGATGGTCGTTCGGGGAGGCTTCGCCATTGACGCAGGTGGCCAAATGCAAAAAGCCCATGCTCTTCATCCATGGCGACCGCGATACATACGTGCGAACCGACATGGTTTATCCGCTTTATAAGGCCAAATCTCAACCTAAACAGTTATGGATAGCCAAGGGTTCCAGACACGCGCAGAGCTACCGGGACCATCGGCAAGCATACACAGAGATTGTCAAGAAGTTTGTCAGCCGATACATTCCTTGACAGCACTCGCACACTCCTGCCGGTCTTTCAGCCGTGCCATTACGCACCAACTACCGGCCCGAGACAACTTATTCAGATGAAAATACCGATGAAATCAATATTTTTGAAGCGTCACCACCCTTTCATCGACATCAAAATGGATGTGGTCACTTTCGATGAAATGGCGCAAAGTGCCATCTTCTATGAGTTCCGTTGTCGTACCGGCGTGCAGCTTTCGTTGGTCATCCAGCAGCCATATCGCGTCTGTTATCTGTAAAGCCAGTTCGATGTCATGGATGGATAAGAACACGGTTTTGTCCAACTCGTGCGCCAACCGGGCCAACAGGCGCAGCACGTCCACCTTACTTTGAAAATCAAGAAAGGCCGTCGGCTCGTCCAGGATGATGATGGGCGTTTGCTGTGCCAGGGCTTTTGCTATCATTACCTTTTGGCGTTCACCATCGCTTAGGCTCGAAATATTCCTTTCAGCCAACTGCTCGATGCCCACCAGTTGCATGGATTTCGAGACAATTTTGTGGTCTTCGTCCGACAAAACGCCCCAAAATCCCGTGTAGGGCGTTCGCCCCAACCCCACCAATTCGGTTGCGGTAAGATTCCGAATGTCCATTCTTTCCGTCAGAACCACGCTGATTTTTTCGGCCAATTCTTGGTGAGATAGCCGTTCCAAGGGTGTTCCTTGAATGTATATTTCGCCCGCTATGGGCGGTATAAAGCCCGCCAGTGTGCGCAAAAGCGTAGATTTACCCACACCATTTCGCCCCAGCAAACAGGTCAACCGTCCGCTGTTCAGAGTTGCGTTGATATCCGATACGACCGCATGGTTGCCGTATCCGATGGTTAAGTTACACAATTGAATGGTCTGCATGTCGGTTGCAAAGATAGCGAATTACGCAAAATATGACGTTCGCAGCTCGTCAATTCTTGCAAAATGCGTAACTTTGTCCGTACTTATGTCACCACAATCGGCCATTTCAGAACTCAAACGTCAGAAGTTGTTGCTCCAATTGGAGTATGCGACAGAGAAGGATGCTTTCCGTAAGCAGACGGAGATGGTGGGTATAGCCAGAAAGGTGAAGCGCGGAGATGCATGGTTTCCTGTCCGCGTGGGCAAGAGTTTTTACAACTCGCTCAATCAGTTGGCGGTCGAAGTGTTTCGCCCTGCCAACGAAGAGGCCAGTCATAATTTTGAATACGGACGACCAGTTGCCTTTTTTCAAATGGTTCAGAAGGGAGGAAGACACGATGGAATGGGCAAAAACAATGCGTCCGCTGCTTCTAAATCACTTTCTTACTTCCCCGTCACGGGTATGGTGAGCTATGCCGACAACGACCGAATGGTGGTGACATTGCCTGACAACGGCATGGTTACCTCCATCCAAACGGCCGAACAGGTGGGCGTACAACTGTTTTTTGACGAGACTTCTTATCGGTTGATGTTCGATGCCTTAGACCGCGTGATGAATACCAAAGATAACCGATTGGCCTATCTACGCGACCTTTTTTATTCGACTTCGCAGACTGCCGAGTGCTTTTCTTTTGATGACATTCGGTTTCCTTGGCTCAATGACCTGCAAGCAGAAGCCGTGAACAAGGTGTTGAAAGCCAAGGATGTGATGGTGGTTCACGGCCCACCGGGTACCGGAAAAACCACCACGCTCGTAGAAGCAATCTATGAAACCCTCAAGCGTGAGAGTCAAGTTTTGGTCTGTGCGCAGAGCAATATGGCGGTCGATTGGATCAGTGAGCGGCTTGTTGACCGGGGTGTGAACGTGCTTCGCATCGGCAATCCCACACGGGTGAACGACAAAATGCTGTCGTTTACCTACGAACGAAGGTTCGAATCACATCCCGACTATCCGCAATTGTGGGCCATACGCAAAGCCCTTCGTCAACTCAAACAGCATCGTAAGACGGCTGGTTCTGGCTTTCATCAAAAGGTGGAACGCCTCCAAGAACGGGCAACCGAATTGGAGATACGCATCAAAGCACAGCTTTTTGGAGAAGCAAGGGTCATCGCTTCCACCTTGACAGGTGCCGCCAACCGTCTTCTGGTGGGTCAAAAGTATCAAACACTGTTCATTGATGAGGCCGCACAGGCATTGGAAGCTGCCTGCTGGATTGCCATTCGGAAGGTTCACCGCGTGGTGTTGGCGGGTGACCACTGTCAGTTGCCACCGACAATCAAGAGCATCGCTGCCTTAAAGGGAGGTCTGGACAAGACGCTCATGCAGCGCATTGTAGAGAATAAGCCAGAAGTAGTGACGATGCTTGGCATGCAATACCGCATGAATGATCAGATTATGCGCTTCCCGAGCGACTGGTTTTATCACGGAAAAGTGCAGAGTGCGCCAGCTATTAAGTATCGGGGAATCTTGGATTATGATGTCCCCATCCAGTGGATAGACACCGCCGAACAGGCGGAAAACGACCATTCCACCGATAATACGACATCAGACACGCCAACTTTTCAAGAACATTTCACAGGTGAAGACTTTGGCAGAATCAATGAAGATGAGGCCGAATTAACCCTCAGCACGCTGGAACAGTATTTCAATAAGATTGGTAAGCAGCGTTTATTGGACGAAACTGTCGACGTAGGTATCATCTCTCCGTATCGCGCACAGGTGCAGTATTTGCGACGATTGTTGAAAAAACGCGCCTTTTTCAAGCCCTTTCGTCATCTCATCAGCGTGAACACGGTTGATGGTTTTCAAGGACAGGAACGAGATGTAATCCTCATTTCGCTGGTCAGGGCAAACGAAGATGGACAGATAGGCTTTCTTCGTGACCTGCGGCGGATGAATGTTGCCATGACCCGGGCACGCATGAAGCTCATCATCTTGGGGCATGTCCCCACGCTGGTGCGCCATCCTTTCTATAAAAAACTGTATGACTATACGCAGAGTCTGCAACAAGATGCTGTTTGGTAAACATGTTGTAAATCCCTAAACACCATATAATATGTTAGAACGCGACTACATCATGCGGCTTATCCGCGAATTTCTGGCAGCCCTGGCCCGACTGTTAGAGAAGAAAGAAATGACCGACAGGCACGAGGAGCTCAAAAAACTGTACGACCAATATGTTGGTCCTTACACTTTCTACCATCTGCAACCGGTGGAAAAAGTCATCGAGGCTCTTGGTCATGAGGATGAGGAAAAGCGATTCTACAAGATGGAGATGCTGGCCGAACTCTATCTGGCAGAGGCCGACATGGTGTCGAAACCCGAAGGCGACCAGCTGCTGGAGAAGTCGTTTGCGCTGTTCGATTTCCTCGACCATTACAGCAAGACGTACTCGATAGACCGCATCAAGAAGATGGACGGCATCCGACAAAGGCTGTCAAACAACAACAAAAACGAAACCAAAACAACCTGATAGAAATTCAGTTGCATTGACATTGGCCGCCAAGGTGAATGCAATTGGCATGCAAACTCATTGAGATTGGCATTCAATCTCAATGAGTTTGTTCTTGTATACATAAGCCTTTATTTTTCAATGAGTTGCGCAATCGTTTTCGACCTCATTGAATAGACCTTGTTGACCTTGGTTGTCAGGTCTCCAAGGTTTCACTTCGACCGAACGTATCCACCACGTTCCCATCGTACACCTCACGCTTCCACAAGGCCAGACCCGACGGTAAAACGGGTGCTTTCGTACCTCCCGAGACCAACAAGCGACTGGTCTCCACGCGTATTTCGTCCCACAGTCCCGCATCGATGAAGCCCTGCAACGTCTTGGAACCACCCTCTACCATCAACGACTGCACCTGCCGTTGATGCAAATCTGCCATCAACCGAGGGAGCGTAATGCCGCTACGCAGCACCAAGCGCAAGGGATCGGGGCCTGACCACTCACGCACCGTGAGGAGCGGATGCTCGCGTTCGTCCGTCACACGACCAACAAGTATGGCGTCATACCGCGCCCGCAACCGATGCACCAGCATCCGGGTGAATGGCGTGGACAATGCCAATGCTTTGCCATCGGCATCCAAAAAGCCATTGACGGTTTGGGCCCATTTCAGTAGGATGTAGGGTCGTTCATGGGTATTGTACACGTTGAACTGCCGATTCAACGCACGGCACTCGTCGCCCAACACACCAACCGTCACGTCAATGCCGGCATCACGAAGTTTCTGCACACCGCGTCCATGTACCTGTGCAAACGGGTCAATGCAGCCACATACCATGCGTTTCACCCGTTTCCGGATGATTAAATCGGCGCAGGGAGGGGTCTTGCCGGTGTGACAACAAGGCTCCAAACTGACGTAGAGCGTGCTTTGCGGAAGCAATGGCTCGTCAGCGGGACGGACAGATGCAAAGGCGTTAACCTCAGCATGGGCCTGTCCATACCGCACATGATAGCCCTCACCCAGTATCCTGCCTTGACAAACAATCACTGCACCCACCATGGGATTGGGCTTGGCCAAAGCCCTACCCTGCTTAGCCAACTGAAGGCAGCGGCGCATGTACATTTTATCAAGCTCTTCTTGGTTCATGTTCTTATTTTTTTAGTATATTTGTTGCCATGAAAAATTATCGGGAACTCTGGGAACAACTCACCCCCCTATACGATGAAGCCGAAGCGAAGGCAGTGGTCAGGACGGTATTGGAGGTGCGTTATGGATTGACACTCACCGATATTCTGTGTGGCAAAGTTAACGATTTATCGGCAGAAGATGGTCGTTCTTTGGAGAAAATCATGCAGCGGTTGCGGCAAGCAGAACCCGTACAGTATGTATTAGGTGAAGCTGAGTTTGCCGGTCGCAGGTTCAAAGTGGCGCCGGGGGTGCTGATTCCACGGCCCGAAACGGAGGAACTTTGCGCATGGATTGTCAGCGAACATACATCGGCTGACGGGGAACCCACCACGATTTTGGACATCGGGACAGGCTCGGGATGCCTCGCAGTGACGCTCAGTCTGGACATTCCGGATGCGGCTGTGTCGGCGTGGGACATCTCTCAGGATGCGTTGCGGATAGCGAGCGAAAACGCAAAGGCATGGAAGGCACCTGTTAGTTTTGCGCTTCAGGATGCCTTAGCGGCACCAATAGACTCGATGAAATGGGACATTATTGTATCAAACCCACCCTACATCTGTCCTTCAGAAGCAGCGGAGATGGCGCAAAACGTGTTGAAATACGAGCCGTCCACAGCCCTGTTTGTTCCCCAAAGCGACCCGCTGCTGTTCTACAAAGCCATCGCCAGCTATGCCATCGAAGCACTCAAACCCAGCGGAAAGCTGTATGTTGAAATCAATCCGCTATATAGAAACGAACTGGAAAAAATGCTCAAAAACGTAGGTTTCATCGATATTGAAATCCGAAAAGACGCTTTTGGCAAGGACAGAATGGCCAGAGCGAACCGCTCTTGTCAAACAGAAAACCCATGAAAACATTGCTGATGATGAACGAAAAGAAAGAAATGACCGAAAGAGAGGCATGGAACAAGCTGTCTGCACTTTGTGCCAAAGCGGAACACTGCAGCGGAGAGATGGTTCGGAAGATGAGCCTTTGGGGCTTGGACAGCACGGTTCAAGAGCGCATCATGGATCGACTGATTGCCGGGAAATACGTTGATGACGAACGCTACACGCGTGCGTTTGTCAACGACAAGATGACTTACAACCAGTGGGGACGCCGCAAGATTGAGCAAGCCTTATATCAGAAAGGGGTGTCGAAGGATGTGTTTAACAGGGTTCTCGATGAGGTTCCGGACGAAGACTACATCGCCATCCTGCGGCCACTCATCCATCGTAAGTGGAAAACCGTTACGGGTCGTAATGACTATGAGCGCAGCATGAAGCTCATCCGCTATGCCATGGGCAGGGGATTTGACATTGAACAGATTAAACAATGTATCGACCAAGCCGACGACTGGATGGATGATTAGTTTTATCAGCAGAATCCTTGACCTGGTATCTCCCCGCACCTGTATGGAATGCAGGCGGAGATTGACCGAGGGCGAACAGGTGTTGTGTGCCTCGTGCAACCTACATTTGCCCCGCACTCATTGCGAAGACGACGCCTACGACAACGAGATGGCGCAACTGTTCTGGGCCCGCATCCCCATTGAACGTGCGGCGGCACTGTTCTTCTATCAGGCTCGGTCGGAGGCAAGTCGCATGATTTACGCCCTGAAATATGGCGATCATCCAGAGATTGGTGAACAATTAGGATGCCTAACTGCCGAGGAGTTTCAGGCTAAAGGATTCTTCCAAGGCATCGATTGCATCGTCCCCGTCCCGCTGACGAAAGGCCGTGAACGTCAAAGGGGATACAACCAAAGTCTTGAAATCGCCAAAGGGGTGAGCCAAGTGTGCGGGTTGCCCATCATGAAGCATGCACTGAAACGCGTAAAGTTCCAAGACAGCCAGACGCATAAGAATCGGTTGGCGCGCACGGAGAACGTGGAAGGCGCCTTTCAGTTGGCCGAAAACGCGGGATTGGTGGGCAAACATGTGCTGCTCATCGATGACATCGTGACCACCGGAGCCACCATCTGCGCCTGCGGAAAGGCTCTGCAGCGGGACGGAAGGGTACACGTCAGCGTGCTCTCTTTGGGTTGGGCAAAAGGATAGAACAGCACGAATGCCGCCAAAAAAGCCGCTCATCACTTTGAAATATAGGAGATTTCAACTAACTTTGCAACATATACTCAACAACTTACGATATGGAAAAAAACACTTTAAAAAGAGATTTTGCATCCAAACTATTACGCATCAAAGCCATCAAACTACAGCCCAACGAGCCTTTCACTTGGGCTTCAGGCTGGAAATCGCCTTTTTATTGCGACAACAGGAAAACGCTTTCTTACCCCGACATACGCACCTTCGTGAAGGTAGGGATGGTGCATGCCATCTTGAAACACTTCCCCGAGGCTGACGTCATCGCAGGTGTGGCGACGGCAGGTATCCCACAAGCCGCCCTCATCGCTGATGTCTTGAACATGCCTTTGATATATGTAAGAAGCAAACCAAAGGACCACGGACTGGAAAACCTGATTGAAGGTGAGATGAAAGAGGGTGCCAAAGTGGTGGTCATCGAAGACCTTATCTCTACCGGAGGCAGCTCTTTGAAGGCGGTAGAGGCCATCAGAAAAGCCGGAGGAGACGTTGTCGGCATGGTTGCCTCTTACACTTACGGGTTTCCTGTCGCCGCACAAGCGTTCACAGATGCCAACGTCAAACTGGTTACTCTGACCGACTACGACCATGTAGTGGCTGAGGCACTGGCCACGGGTTATGTCCAAGAAAGCGACATCGAGCTGCTCAACGAATGGCGAAAGAACCCATCCGAATGGAGAAAGTAATTCCCTATTTAGCAAAAATCATTCATGCAAAAAAGTCATGTCAAGCAAATTTGAAAGTTCCGTACGCGAGATTCCCTTCTCACAGCAGTCTGTTTACAACATGCTGAGCGACCTTACAAACATCGAGAAGGTACGCGACAAGATACCGGAAGACAAGATTAAGAACCTAACCTTCGACGCTGATTCCATCTCCATCCATTCTCCAATGGGCGACATACAACTCAACATCATCGAAAGAGACGAACCTAAGTGCGTCAAGTTCGAGACGAAGAAGAGTCCGGTTCCCATCACTTTATGGATTCAGGTATTGCCCGTGACCGACCATTCAAGTAAGATGAAGCTGACGATAAAAGCCGAAGTGAACCCTTTCATCAAGGCCATGGTGAAGAAACCGCTGCAAGAAGGTATCGAAAAGGTAGCTGACGTCTTGCAAATGATACGGTATGAATAAGGGAAAAAACAGGCAAAGAAACGGGGTGACGCACCAGAAACGCATGCTTAGGGTGAGAGAACGAGGAACGTTCCTGTTTCTTTTCCTGTCCCTGTTGCTGTCATCGTGCGGAGAAAATCAAGACCAATACAGTTCTGTCCGGTGCTTCGTGGCGATCAACAACCAGGAACACAACGACGCAACGCTGGCCAGTGCGATGAACGCCACGTCGCCTGGCGTGTTTTGCTTGATACGACAAGCTGCGAAGGGCGGTGCGAATTATTTCTATTTCAAAAACAATAGGGGCAGCCAAAGCATGTCCATCTTCAACGCGAAAGACCAAAGAACGGCTCTCGTCATTGGTTACAACAATGGCGTAATCGTTGGCTTTGGCAATTTAGACTATCCCCCCGTTTTCTACGCCTACGACAACCAATGCCCCAACTGCTTCGATCGGCTCGCGATACCACGCCGGAATTACCCATTAACCTTATCATCCAGCGGTATCGCGACGTGCGGCAATTGTCACCGTGAATACGACATGAACACGGGAGGGAACATCCGCAAAGGCTCTCGGGGCAAGATAAATCACCTCACCCGCTATGCCGCTTCCACGTCAGGTCCATTTGGTTTGCTGACGATTCGCTAAGAGCAAGAGCCTTATCTGGCCCTCCTTTCAGACCAATTTACATTCTTTTCTTTCCCTAACACAACCAAGAAGGTGCGAAAACGCGCAAAGCTCCCTGTAAAAAAGCGAGCTGGCAACACGATTTCAGCTATGCCGACCGTTCCAAACCCCGCTTCCGATACGCCCAGATTTCAACGCTGTTGATGATGTTCTGCCAAAGGATGTAACAGCCGGGGCCGACGGACGAGATGGGATTGAGGTAGGAGCAGGCTATCCAGATGGCAAAGGCCGTGTTCTTCTGACCCAGCGCTTGACCGGCATTGATGGTGGCGTTGAAATAATGACCGATGAAACGTCCGGCGCAAAATTGCAACACACAGAGCAGCAAGCCCAGCAAAGCGATGAGCAAGAGAAAGAGAACGGATGTCTCTGCATGCACGATGTTCTTCATCGTGGTGCCCGTAACGATCATCAAAGAACATCCCCAGAGATAATAAGAAAGGTCTTTCACACCCACTACCCACCGATGAAACCGATGAAAATAGTGCTTAACGACATAAGCCAAGCCCATCGGAACAACCAAGACAAGACACACCTGATTGAGTATTTTCAAGAATGCGCCCATAAAAGTAATGTCACTGTTTTTTTCAATCAGCGGGAAACAAATGGGAATGAGCAAGGCGGTGATAAAGTTAGACAAGAAGGTATAGGTGGTCATCTCCTCGAGATTGCCGCCCAGTTTCTGCGTCACCACCGCCGCGGCGGCCGCACACGGGCCGACGATGCAGGTGAGAAGCGCCTCCATCAGTATGAGACTGTTGCCCTTGAGGCGAAAGAGCAGGATGACGGCAATGATGGCAAAGACGGACAGCACCTGAAAGACACTCACCCAAAAATGCCACCTTACAAGAATCAAACGTCTGAAATTGACCTTGCAAAAGGTCACAAACAAGACCAAGAACATGAACAGGGGCAGAATGGCGTCAAAGAAAGGTGCGAACAGACCCGCGGCCTTATCCAACGACGGAATGAACGCAAACACGGAATAGGCCGTCGCTCCTATCGCCATCGATATGGGCAAAGTCCAGTCTTTGATAAATCTAACGATACGCATGGGAAGTTTAAATTAACCAATACCTTTATCAACAGTAAAACAATCACCGGCAAACACGGCTGACACAATCCGCATGAGCCAAGAACGCCCTACGCATATGGGTGCGGACACCCGTTCCGCGGCCAGCCTGTGCTTGCGTTTACCGCCATCACGCGGAAGGTGCCAATCATGACGCCTCCCCGCCTTTCAACGGCCGTCAACGCCAAAACGGCCACACTCACACGCGCGGTTCGCCCGCAGGCCCTGGTATCATTTCAGTTTTTCAGCACACTCCGGACACAGTCCTTTCAGCACATAATTGATGCTGTGCATGCTGAATCCCTCCGGAAGCGGAACCACCGGAACGGCAATGTGCTTGAGACAGAACGTGCGATGGCAGTTCTCGCAATAAAAATGCGTATGCTCCTCGTCAATCGAACAGTCGCAATCGTCGTCACAAACGGCGTACTTCAACGCGCCCGAGCCATCGTCAATAGCATGAATCAGGCGATGAAGCAGGAACAAAGACAAGGTTCGCGATATGGTTGACTTGTCAACAGTGGGCAGATAACGTTCCAAGTCGGGCAACGACACGGCCTCATCGCCACGCATCATCTCGCGAAGAATGAGCAGCCGGGAAGCCGTTGGCTTGATTTCCCGATGGGCCAACTTTCGTATGTAATAATCTTCGTTCGTCATTTTCGTGCAAAAATACACACAATTCCCGTATTTGCAAAATTTCAGCGGCTACATTATTTTTCCGGAAACTCATCGGACGATGCGGGAGTTGGCGGTTGATTTTACAGCCGAACCATCAACCGACATGTTGGAAAAAATGACAATAAAACGGTAATCCAACCGTGACAAAACAGGGAAAAAACAATCGTCAGAAATCCATTTGCAAAGAGAAAATGGTCGCTGAAATATCACTTTCACCTCCTAAAACATAGCTATTGCCTCCCCATCTCCACCCAATTCAACGAAAAATGCATCACTTTACCGTGCTATCTACATGAGATTGAAACACAAAAGCATGCTTATTGGTAATTAAAAGCAATGCTATTGAACCCAAAGAGCATAGCAAAAGACAGGGAATTTGCGCACATTACACAGAAAACATTGACTACCAGCAAGTTATAAAAACATCTCATATTTGCCGTATTTGCGGCCAAGGACACGGTTGGACGCAAACGAGCGAATCCTGAAGAGGTTGCTGTAAAGAAAAATACAACCCGCACGTTACCAGCATGGACACAGCCCGCCACATGCAGTCGCCGCACATGAATCACGTTCAACCTGACACACCTTGCGCACAAAGGTAAGTAAAACAGGGTGCGCAAGCATCAATAAAAGCAAAAAAGAAAGTGCAATATTTTGGTTTTCAGCCGATTTAAAGTATCTTTGTCATCATTTAACAACATGCAAGATGAAAATAGCATTGATAGGATATGGCAAGATGGGAAAGATGATCGAACAGATTGCCAAGGACAGAGGTCATGAAATCGTGAGTATCATTGACGTACAAAATCAGGAAGATTTTGACAGTGAATTGTTTGCGAGCGCCGACGTGGCCATCGAGTTCACCACGCCGACGGCCGCTTACGGCAACTACCTGCGCGCGTTCGCACACAACGTGAAGGTTGTGAGCGGGTCTACCGGATGGATGAAAGAGCATGGCGACGACGTGAAGCGGCTGTGCGGCGAGGGCGGACAGACGCTCTTCTGGGCGTCAAACTTCAGCTTGGGCGTGGCCATCTTCTCGGCCGTGAACCGCTATCTGGCCAAAATCATGAATGATTTCCCGCAATATGAGGTGAAGATAGAGGAAACCCATCATATCCATAAACTGGATGCGCCCTCCGGAACTGCCATCACACTGGCCGAAGAAATCATCGATGAAATGGGCAGAAAACGCAGTTGGGTGAAAGGAGTTCAGCAGGCAGCTGACGGAAGTACGTCGGGTACGGACGACGTGGAGGCCGACCAGCTGCCCATAGACAGCGTTCGCCGCGGCGAAGTGCCGGGCATTCATACCGTGACCTACGACTGTGAGGCCGACAAAATCACCATCACACACGACGCGCACAACCGCATGGGCTTTGCCCTGGGGGCTGTCATGGCGGCCGAGTACACCGCGACACACGCAGGACTGCTCACCATGAGCGACTTGTTCAGATTCTAAGCAATTACATTTTTGACCGTATAAACATACATCTTGCCATCAACATGATTGATAAACAGAAAGCAAAACTAAACATGAAGGTGCAATGGACCAAGTTTATCGTGGTTCTCGCCTTGTACCTGTTGTTCCTGTATTGGGTGAAAAGTTGGTGGGGACTGCTGGTCGTCCCCTTCATCTACGACGTGTACATCACCAAGAAGATACGCTGGCAGTGGTGGAAAGACGCCGAAACGCCCGTGCGCTTCGTGATGAGTTGGGTAGACGCGCTGGTGTTCGCGCTGGTGGCCGTGTACTTCATCAACCTGTTTTTGTTTCAGAATTACGTCATTCCATCCTCGTCATTGGAAAAGTCACTGCTCACCGGCGACTACCTGTTCGTGAGCAAAGTGAGCTACGGACCGCGCATTCCGCAAACGCCGTTGACCATGCCTCTTACCCAGCACACGCTTCCCATCATCGACACGAAGAGCTATATCGAGTTTCCACACTGGGACTACCGGCGGGTGAAAGGACTGGGCAACGTGAAACTCAACGACATCGTGGTGTTCAATTACCCGGCCGGGGACACCATTTGCACCGAACAGCCCTATCAGACAGAATACTACAGCATGGTGTACGGCTTCGGACAACAGCTCTTCGAGCAGAACAACGGCGGCCCCGTCAACCTCAACACGATGAGCAAGCAGCAACAGCACGACTACTTTGAGAAGGTGTATGCACTTGGCAGGCAGTACATAGCCAACAACCCCGTGCAGTTTGGCTCCATCGACAGCCGTCCTACCGACCGCCGCGAGAACTATGTGAAGCGATGCGTTGGACTGCCGGGACAGACACTTCAGATTAAAAACCGAATCGTTTACCTGAACGGCAAGCCCAACAAAGAGCCCGACAACGTACAGTACTCCTATTACATCAAGCTGAGACAGCACATCCCAGACGACCTCATGAGAAAGCTGGGCATATCCATGGAAGACCTTGGCAGCCTCAACGAGCGCGGCTGCATGCCGCTGACCAAGGCTGCGGAAAAGGCTCTCGCGGCGCGCAAGGACATCGTCGAGAGCATACGCATCAACACCGACGCCACGACGGGCGACCTCTATCCGCTGAACGCCGTGACGAATTGGACACGCGACAACTACGGTCCGATATGGATTCCGGCCAAGGGGAAAAGCATCAACCTGAACATGAACAACATCGCCATATACGAACGTCCCATCCGAGTGTACGAGGGAAACAAGCTGGAGGTTAAGAACAACCAGATATACATCAACGGACGACGGGCCAAGAGCTACACCTTCAAAATGGATTATTATTGGATGATGGGCGACAACCGTCACAACTCGGCAGACAGCCGCTACTGGGGATTCGTGCCAGAGGACCACATCGTGGGCAAACCCATCTTCATCTGGTGGTCTTCCGACCCTGACCACAAGGGACTGGGGGGCATACGCTGGAAACGATTGTTCAACATGGTTGACAACATTAAATAGCAGCATGAACACCGTCTGACCGCGACAGGCCGGCCGACGAAGCGAAACAAAGCGTCTCTCTTGCGAAACCTCTTACAATGGATGTTATCCATCGCAGTATGCACCACGGTCATGTTGGCCGTCCGCGCATACGCCTTTACCATCTTCACCGTACCCGACGAGACACTGGAACCGGTTCTTCGAAAGGGTGACAGGATATTGGTAAACAGGCTGACACGCTCTGACCTCAAGCGCGGTGAGGTGGTGTTGTTGGGACAGCGGCAGCAGGCGTTGGGGCAAGTGATGGCTCTTCCCGGAGACACCATTACCGTCAAGGGTGAAAAATACGTCATCCCCAACCATTGTGACGCGAACTGTCACTGCGGAACCTGCCAGTATCTGTTGTTGAGAATAGGCCGCCGGCCAACGCTGGTGCGGCGCGGTGACGTCGCGGGAAAGGCTTATCCGCTGTTCAGGTGGATGCGTTGGCCCCATATAGAAAAGCATCATGAATAGCGTTCTTCTTTCCTCCACCTACTTTGGCCCCGTGCAGTGGTACCAGAAACTCAATCGCTACGACGTTTGTTACATGGAAAGTCACGACAACTACGTCAAGCAAACGTACCGCAACCGCTGTCACATCGCCATGACAAATGGCGTTCAGGCACTGAGCATTCCGGTGGAAAAGTATGACAATCTCAAATGCCCGATGCGCGACATTCGCATCAGCGACCATGCCAACTGGCGTCATCTGCATTGGAATGCACTACAGTCGGCCTACGGTGAAAGCCCTTTCTTTGAGTATTATGCGGATGACTTGTACCCTTTTTTCACGAAGAAATGGACTTTTCTGTACGATTTCAATCTTGAAATCACGATGAAGATGTGCCAGTTGTTGGACATTGAACCGAACATACAGGAAACCACCACCTATCTGAACGCTGATGACTTATCCCTGCAGATGCCCCAAATAACAGATCTAAGGGATGCCATTCGCCCCAAACATCCACTCCCTGATGACGCTTTCACGCCCAAACCCTATTACCAAGTGTATGCCCAAAAACACGGATTCTTACCCAATTTGAGCATTCTCGACTTGCTCATGAACGAAGGAAACGAAGCCGTGTTTTTCCTCATGTGAGACGAAACGCCGGAAATGACATGCGAGTGCGGCTCATCATGATAAGCCACAAACGCAGAAGAACGATTGCGTTAGCAGCAGAACGTTAAAAAACGCCATTACTAACGGGCATTGATGACTATTTCGTATCTTTGACTTTTGAAATCACCTATAACAAACATCGAATTATGAAAATGAAGAAACTGAAGGTCGCTACGCTGCTGTTAGCGGGTATCATGTTAACAACGTCATGCATTGGAAGCTTTGGCTTGTTCAACAAGCTGTTGAGTTGGAACAAAACAGCCACAGACAGCAAGTTCCTAAACGAAATCATCTTCCTGATTATCACTCCGGCCTACGCCATCTGCGGAACTGCCGATGTCGTGGTTCTCAACACCATTGAATTCTGGACGGGTGACAATCCCATGGCCAATATCGGCAAAACGAGTCAAGTGATGGGCCAAGACGGCAAGTACTACGCCGTGAGAACCCTGAAAGACGGCTATGAGATTACGGCGCCAACCGGTGAGGTAACGAAGTTCTTGTACGACAAGTCTACCAATTCCTGGTCACAGGTGGCCAACGGAAAGCAGACGGAGTTGTTCCGTTTCAATGAGGACGGAACCATCAAGGCCAACCTGCCAAACGGCAAAAAGATGGATGTTGCCTTGAATGAAGCTGGCGTTTACCAGGTACACATGGCCGTAAACGGCGGCACTTATTGGGCCATGAAATAAGGAAGCGCACGGTAATACGAACATGAAACGGGCTGTTTTTGCAGGTAACGCGATGATGTCACCTACAAAAGCAGCCTGTTTTGTTTATCCCATCCGCTTATATTTAATCGGCTTGTCATTGAAAAATCAACGTGGTAAGCTTGTCCGCTGACATGATATCTTGTGCCACTTGTTGGATTTCCTGCGAGGTGACAGCATCTATTTGCTCATAAAGCCAATTGACATCCTTCTCGTATCCGCAGTGCAGAAAGGCCTTTCCAAAGTCCAAAGCGAAGCTCTCACGATTGTCAAAAGCCACGCCTAACTGTCCTTTCATTTGTCTTTTGGCCGCTTTCAGCTGATAGTCCGTCAACGGTTGTTCAATCACTCTATCCAATTCCTTACGCACCAGTCGCTGGCATTTCGGCACATCGTGTGGGTCACAGCCAAAGTATAGGCACCACAACCCCGTGTCAGTGTAGCTCACCATCGAACTTTCAACGGTATAAACCAACCCATGACGCTCGCGAAGAGACAGGTTGAGGCGGGCGTTCATGCCAGGACCACCCAGGATATTGTTCAGCAGATACAGCGGAATCCGCTCATGATGATGAATGTCGTAAGCCCGGTTTCCCATCATGACATGTGCTTGATGCGTTCCTTTCTCACTCACAATGACCGTGGGGTCATTGCTGTTGGCCCACTGGTGCGGATGACTTGCTGACATCACGGGAGCGTTTTTCGGCATGTCCGCAGTGGCTTTGGAGAGCAACTTAACGATTTTGTCGAACGAGACGTCACCGTCAATGAAGAAAACGGCATTCTCCGGCCGATAGAACTTGCGGGTAAAGCGCTGCGCGTCGGCCGTCATGAATGAGCGTACCGTATCGGCCTCACCCAAGATGTTGTGTCCAAGGGGATGTCCTTTGAAGATGGTGTTCTCGAAATCATCGTATATCAGATCGGCCGGAGAGTCGTTATAGCTCTCGATTTCATCGCAAATCACCTCCTTCTCTCTTGTCAGTTCCGCTTGCGGATAGGTGCTGTGAAAGACGATGTCGGTCAGTACGTCGATGGCTCGGGCTACATGTTCTTTCAGAATGGCCACATGATATACCGTATCTTCCTTGTTGGTGAAGGCGTTGAGGTCGCCTCCCACGCTCTCCAGACTGTTGATGATGTGCCATGAACGGCGCCGCTGCGTCCCCTTGAACGTGGCATGTTCGCAGAAATGCGCCATGCCCTCTTCATCAGGTTCCTCATCCCTTGAACCCACGTTGAGTTGATAACCGCAATAAACCACCGGCGACTGCGAAGGACGATGGATGACACGCAGACCGTTGTCAAACACAAATATATGATAATTCTGCATGATTTAATTCTTACACCGCTCAGCGTCAAACCTGCATTCTACGACTGCAAGCCTAACCAAGTTAGTGGTTTGCAAAGATAATCAATTTAGACAGATTTAAAATTTAATACTTCTTTTTATTTTGAGTTACTACCTATTTACCGTATATTTGCATGAGCAAAATCAAGTATGTTATGCGTAAGGTAATAGGTATCGGCGAGACTGTGCTCGATATTATTTTCAAAAACGGCCAGCCCATCGGGGCTTATCCCGGCGGTTCGACGTTCAATGGGCTTATTTCATTGGGGCGATCGGGAGTTCACACCACCTTCATCAGCGAGACGGGGAACGACCGCGTGGGGAACATGATTCGCCTTTTCCTGGAACAGAACGGCGTGGAAGCCAAACATGTGAGCACCTTTCCAGACAGCAAATCACCCATCTCCCTGGCTTTTCTCAACGAGAAGAACGATGCGGAGTATCTCTTTTACAAAGACCACCCACACGACCAACTCGACTTTGTCTTCCCTGACATCCAGCCAGACGACATCGTCATCTTCGGCTCTTACTATGCTGTCAACCCCGTGATCAGACCTCAAGTGATCGGATTGCTTGACTATGCCCGCAGCCATGGAGCCATCATCTACTATGACGTCAACTTCAGACCAGCCCACAAGAATGACGTGATGCGCGTCACACCTAATCTGTTGGAGAATTTAGAGTATGCCGACATCGTCAGAGGCAGCAGAGAAGACTTTCAGACACTGTACAAACTTGACGACGCGGCCAAGGTATATCAGGCCGAAATATCATTCTACTGCAAACGGTTTATTTACACACAGGGAGCCGACGCCGTGCAATTGTACGCAGAAAACGGTCTCCACAAGGCCTACCCTGTGTCTGATGAAGCGCCCGTGAGCACCATCGGAGCCGGCGACAACTTCAACGCCGGCGTGTTGTTCGGACTGCTCAGACACGGTATCACGCACCAGATGCTGGAACAAGGTTTGTCGGAGAAGCAATGGAATCAAATCATCAGCTACGGTTTACGTTTCGCCTCGGAGAGCTGTAAGAGCATACATAACTATGTTGACACCGGTTTTGCCAACCAGATGAAAGCCGAATTGGCACAAGGATAAGCAGATTTCACTTCATTAATCACATAATAAATACAAATATGATAGAACTCAAGAATAATGTCTATTATGTAGGTGTGAACGACCGCAACAAGTCTTTGTTCGAAGGCTTGTGGCCTCTGCCGGCGGGCGTTTCATACAATTCGTACCTGATAGACGACGAAAAAGTGTGCCTCATCGACGCTGTTCAAGTGGATTTCTTCACGCAATTCATCGAAAACCTGCATGAGGTGCTGGGCGACCGACCCATCGATTACCTCGTAGTGAACCACATGGAACCCGACCACAGCGGTTCTATGGGACTGCTGAAGAAGTACTATCCCAACATTCAAGTCATCGGTAACAAGAAAACCTTCGACTTGCTGGCCGGCTTCTACGGCATCAAAGATCAAACGATTGAAGTGAAACATGGCGAAGTGATAGACCTCGGTCATCACAAGTTGAAGTTCTTCATGACGCCCATGGTGCACTGGCCCGAAACGATGATGACGCTCGACGAGACCGACCACATGCTGTTCTCGGGCGATGGCTTTGGATGTTTCGGCGCATTGAATGGTGGTATCCTGGACGAAGAGATTGACACCAGCTGGGCTTGGTTGGAGATGGTGCGCTATTACAGTAACATCGTAGGAAAATATGGCGTACCCGTACAGAACGCCTTGAAGAAGTTGGCCGATCAACAGATTGATTACATCTGCTCCACCCACGGCCCCGTATGGCACCAGGAGGTGCCGAAAGTGGTAGACCTCTATGACAAAATGTCCAAATACGAAACCGATGAGGGCATCGTCATCTGCTACGGAACCATGTATGGCAACACCGAACGCATGGCGGAAACCATCGCGAGAGCAGCCAGTCAGGCCGGAATCAAGAACATTTGCATGTACAACATTTCGAAGACGCACCACTCTTACATCCTCCGTGACATCTTCCGTTACCGTGGATTGATTGTGGGAGCGCCAACCTACAACAACGGATTGTACCACGAGATGTCCGAACTGCTGTCAGAAATAGCCAACCACGACATCAAGAACCATTACATCGGATGGTTTGGCAGCTATGGATGGGCAAGCAAAGCCGTACCCACCATTGCCGAATGGATAGACACCAAGCTCAAATTTGAGCCTGTTGGAACGCCCGTAGAAATGAAACAAGCCATGTCAAAAGACGTACGTCGCCAGTGCGAAGAACTGGGAAAGGCCATGGCTGAACGCCTGAAAGCCGACCGAAAATAGTGTTGTTTAGGCCATTTCCATAGACCCATGACCTTTGTCTATCATGGGTCTATGGATTTTTCCTTTTACCGATAGGTACCTATTCTTTGGCGTATCGCACATTAACGCATGCGAAAGAAGCGAGCGTACACCTCGTTTATACCTATACGGAACACGCCGAACGCAGACAAACTCACATTGTCATTTCTTTTGACAACAACCCCTTTCTCCTTTCATTATTTACAACCAGCCAACCAGTTGGGTGCAAATACGCGAATTACGAATAAGTTTCATAACTCACAGATACACAATATATTGCAGAGAAATCGATGTTTTTGACAGTCTAAAGATACCTTTTAGAGCAATTAAAGCATTGAGTTTGCAGGCAAAACGCAATGCTTTTGCACCACGAACCCATGTCAATTGACGGCCAAAAGGGCGCAAAAAACGAGGCTATCGCTATGTTTTTTGTTCAAAACACGGGTTTTCTTGACTTTCAACGCCATCAAAACGCACAATTTACACCGTCGTCCTTTCTATTTCAGGAGTTTACGAAAGGCATTTTATTGTCATTTTTCAGGACAAAAAAGAAGAAAACCGACTATTCTTCGTCCGGCCACTTACAAGGCTTACCCGTACGAATCAGCATGGGACGCTGGGCATTCATGCCGCGCAGCTTCTTGCCCAACAACGCAGAAAGCTGCTTCACCTTCTGCGGATTCTGTCCAGCCACGTTCTCCTTCTCCCCAATGTCCGAGGATACATGGTACAACTCTTTCCGCCCCGAGGGATAGTCGTAAATCAGTTTCCAATCCCCTTGGCGTATGGCACAGTTAAGACTAATGCCTGGTCCGGAGCCGTCCCATATATTCGGCACGTTCCATACGATGGCCCTATGTCGCAGAGCCTTGTCCGTACGTCCTTGCAGCGATGGCACCAAGTCCATGCCGTCAATGGTCTGTGGCACCTGGTAATGGGTGATTCGCGCCATGTGAAGGATGGTGGGGTACAAATCTTCTACCATGATGCTGGCATCGTTTCGCACGCCTGGCTTCACAACGTCGTTCCATTTCACGATAAAGGGAACCCGGATTCCCCCTTCATAGAGCGAACCTTTTCCGCTTTTCAAGGGAGCGTTCTGAGTGTACAATGGTCCGTCGCGCCACTGCTGAGAAGAAGCCAGTCCGCCGTTATCGCCTAAAAAGATGATGATGGTGTTGTCGGCCTCCTTGTTCTTTTCGAGCCAATCCATGATGTCGCCCAAGCTCTTGTCCATACCCTCGACCAGTGAAGCGTAGGCTGCATCCTTGTCAGAAAGCCCACGGCGGACATATTTGGGGAAGAAACGCATGTCTTTGTCAACCGGTATATGCACCGCATAGTGCGACATGTAAAGATAAAAGGGCTGTCCATACTTCTTCGCCTTGTCAAGTGCCTTGAGGGCCTCCTTGGTGAGAGCCTCCGTTGCGAACGTTCCTGTTCCCCAATAAGCCTGCAGCCCGGGGATGGCGTTGAGTGCGTATGGTTTTCCATCCTTGGTGTGACCGTAATTCAGTTCGCTGAGGTATGTGGCCAAACCACCGGCAGCCGAACCCGTGATGTTGACCTCGAAACCGAAATGACACGGATTCTCTCCCGGCGTGTCGATGGCTCCCCAATGCGCCTTACCGCAATGAATGGTGTGATAGCCGTTGTCTTTCAGTAGCTGAACGAACGACTTAGCCATGGTGGTATGCGCGACCGTAGACACCTGCGCGATGCCGTTGCAGTTCCAGTCGGCAGGCTTCACGCTGTCGTTTCTGGCATCCGTCATCATATCCCGCTGCAAAGTCCAGTTGGTAACACGGTGACGCGCCATGTTCATGCCCGTCATCAAGCTGCAACGCGTGGGCGAACTCACCGGACAGGCGTATGCCTGCGTGAACATCATGCCTTGACTGGCCAGCCGCTCCATGTTGGGCGTGTGGTACATCTCGTTGTAGCGTGTCTTCTGACGCCAAAACGGCACCGACGTATCCTGCCAGCCCAAATCATCGACGATAAAGACGATGATGTTGGGACGGCTGTCTTTCGGCCGTGCGAAAGCGGTGCCACACCCCAAGAAGGAAGCGGCGACCATGGTTGTGAAGAATTTGTTGGTCATGAGTGAAGTAAGATATGATTCGGGAAATCCACCCATGTTCCCTGGTTGGTTCTTTGATGCGAAACAGGAAAATCAAGCCAAATCAACATGACTTACCTGTATCTTTTCATGCAAGAACACTTGGGCAGACTCTTGAAAACGGATGGGGTTTTCGGTTGTAAAATATCGGCAAGTGCCCGTTTTCGTACACATCGCGTTCATTTCCGGGTGTCGTTTCAGATAGTCCTTCAAGCTGTTGGCCACATATTCGCCTTGAGCTACGATGCGAACGCCCGGACGTTTGTACTTCTCTATCTTGGGCATGAGCAGCGGATAGTGGGTACACCCCAAGATAATCGTATCAATGAGCGCGTCTTTTCGTGCCAACGCATCCATTCGCTTCTTTACGAAATAGTCGGCACCCGGACTGTCCGCCTCGTTGTATTCTACCAACGGAACCCAGAAAGGGCATGCGATACCCGTTACCTGTATGTCGGGAAAGAGCTTTCGTATCTCGAGTTGGTAGCTCCTGCTCTTCACTGTCCCCTCGGTAGCGAGCAGCCCCACATGACGACTCTTGGTGAGACTGCCGATGACTTCGGCCGTTGGACGAATCACGCCCAGCACCCTTCTACCGGGATCGAGCAGGGACAAGTCATGCTGCTGGATGGTTCTCAGAGCCTTGGCTGACGCGGTGTTGCAGCCCAGGATGACGAGATGGCACCCCATCTCGAAGAGTTTGACTACCGCTTGCCGCGTGAATTCGTACACCACATCAAACGAACGCATCCCGTAAGGTGCGCGCGCGTTGTCACCCAGATACGCATAATCGTATTCGGGCAGCAACTGACGGATGCCATGAAGGATGGTCAGTCCGCCGTAACCTGAGTCGAACACCCCGATGGGACCGGGCGTTTGAGGAAGTTGAGCCATAGCGTGTCTGTCGCGACTATTTTCCGCCTTTAGACAAAAGGCTCAGCGCCGCATCATTAAGATTGTCACCGTAAGCCGCATCAACATAGGGCAGCGCGTCGCCATCGGCGTTCAGCACGAAAGCGTATCCACGCTCCTGCCCCAGCTTACGTACGGCGCTGAGCACTTTTCCCTTGACCGGCGCCATGGCGTCTCGTTCGGCTTCGGCCAGCAAACGCCGCGCCTCTTTCTTGAAAGCGACGTTCCTCTCCATCATATCCTGCAGTTCGGCTTGTCGTTTCTGCATGATGATTGGTGCGAAATCACGCTGCCCGTCGAGGAATTCCTCATATTTCTTATTGAACTCATCCTCCGACCGTTTGGTTTCTGCATCGTACTTCGCTCGCAGGTCAGCAATGTTTTTCCGGGCCGCGGAGTACTCCGGAACGGCCTTCATCAAGGTGCTTAAGTTGAAATACCCAAACTTAGGCAGGGCTTGTTGGGCCCGGGCTGCGAAAGGTATCATCAACAGAAACAGAAATAAGAGTTGTTTTTTCATCGTCTAATGATTTATGTTGTTATTGCCGGATGGGCCACGTTCCCCACCTCTTGCTGATTCTTTCAGCGGCAACCCGCCGCTGTTGATTGCCGTTTGCCGCAGGAAAGAAACCGAAAGGAGTTGGCAAACCGTTGTCCACGCCTTGCACATAAGTCCGTGACTGCCAAATCCTCCCCCTGCATGTGGCAAGTTTCTCCAAGCCTGCGTCGCCCCTGTGAAAGGATTCTTTCAATACTGATGAATCCGTGAGCGGCAGACCCAGTGCCCCTAACTACTTTTTCTTGGCCAACTCAGCCTTTACCTTTGCGGTGACATCTTCGCTCAGCGTCTGGCTGATATAAGGGATGCCGGATGTGACATCCATGATGTATACATAGTTTCCGGCCTTGCCTACGGCCTGAATGGCGTTGACCAACTTGACCGTGATGGGCTGCATTTTCTCCTGCTGAGCTTTCTGCAAAGCCTGCGTGTTATCGTTATAGGCCGTGCGAATCTTCTCGTTCAGCTTCATCAACTCATCCTCCGTCTCCTTTTGCTTCGTGGCATTCATGGTCGACTTCGTCTTCTCATATTCCTGAGCCTTGCGCTGCAATTCGTCTTGCATGGCCTTCAAGTCATTCTCATACTGCTTGGCAGTGGCTTCAATCTCACCGCGCGCCTTCACAAACTCAGGCATGTCGTTCATTATCTGCTGTGAGTTCAGATGACCAAACTTCTGCGCAAACATCGACATCGGCGCCAAAAGCGCCAACATTAAAATAAGTTTTTTCATTTTCTTTTGTTCTTTATTTGATTAATTATTAATTCGAATAGCCCAGTTTCCGCAACACTTCATTGCTGATGTCTATCTTGGGTGAACCGAAGATGATGCCCGAATTGGACGCGCGGTCAACGACCAACGAGTACCCATGCGATTCGGATATGTCCCTCACAGCGTTGTATATCTCCTCTTGGATGGGGGTCATCAGGCTCTCACGCTTTTTAAACAGTTCGCCTTCTGGCCCGAAATACTTTCGTTTCAGCTCGCCGGCGGCCTTCTCCTTCTTCATGATTTGCTCCTGCCGGGCTTTCTTTTGCTCTTGCGAGAGAAACACCACCTCGTTCTGATAGTTCTTATACATCGTGGTTGCTTCCGCGTTCAGAGCCTCCACCTCAGCCTGCCATTTCTTGCTTACCTGGTTCAATTGTTCATTGGCACGCTCGTATGCGGGGATGTTCTTCAACACATATTCCATGTCAACCAGTGCGAATTTCTGCGCACCGATGCCTAATGTCGCCATCAACATCAAGCTCATCAATATCATTTTCTTCATCAGTTCTTCTTTATTTTAATCCTATCATTAGACGAACGTTGTTCAACGTACTTTCGTTTGGCCATCAATGAGCATTCAACCGCTGTCAAACCCATTTTAAGTTTCTCAGAACTCCTGACCGAGAATGAAGTGGAATTGACTGCCACCTCTCTTTCCAAACACGTTGTCAAAGCCGTAGGCCCAGTCGATACCCATCATGCCAACCATGGGAAGGAAGATGCGTACGCCAAGTCCGGCACTGCGTTTCATGTCGAAGGGATTGAACTTACGGGTGTCATCCCAAGCGTTTCCGGCCTCCAGGAAGCCCAGTCCGTAGATGGTGGTGTTACCTAAGAGGAATGGATAGCGAAGCTCCAGCGACATGCGGTCATAGGCATAACCCTCGTATCCGTAAGGTGTAAGCGAGCCGTTGTCATAGCCTCGCAGTCCAATGGTTTCCTCCGCATAGCCGGTAGAATAGCCACTCATGCCGTCACCACCGACATAATAGGTTTCAAAGGGTGATTTCTTAAACCGGTTATAACTGCCCAAGAGCCCTAATTCCACGCGCGTCATCAAGACAAAACACTTCTGTCCGCCAGACAAAGCCGTATAAGTCTTAGCCTTGAACTTCCACTTGTGGTACTCCACCCATTTGTATTTCTCCTGTTGTTCCGCAAGGAAAGTACTTGACTGGCGGTCCAGTGCCAAGTGTTCATAGTCTTTCTTATCCCACTTAGACCATGGAGGAGTGAGCGAAAGCGATGCCGTGAACTCTGATCCGCGACGCGGGAACAGCGGATTGTCCGTTGAAGTACGACTGACGGAGAGGTTCAGGTTCAGGTTGTTGGCATTGCCGGTCGTCATCAAGAAGTACTTCCAGTTTTTCAACATATAGCGTGTATAGGCAAGCTGAACCGACAACATAAAGTAATCGTCGGGCCATCTCAGACGCTTACCCCAACCCAGATTGGCTCCAAACATCTTGATGTAGGTATCAGGGTCGAGGTAGTTTTCGTAATTATTGTAAGCATAGTTTCCGTACCCGTACATGTAATTCATGTAATTGCTGCGCCATGAGCTGTTGTAAAAATTGCTGGACACATCCGTTGCCTTTGAATAATAAGCGCCGACGGAGAATTGGGTAGGTCGCTTACCTCCAAACCAGTTGGTAGAATAGTTCATGTTGTACGACTGATAAAAGCGTCCGTTGGTCTGCACGCCCAATGACAAAACCTCTCCGTCACCAATGGGAAGAATGCCCCGGTGCTCGCGGTTTCTGCTGAACAGGTTGCGGATAGAGAAGTTGTTGAGCTTCAATCCCACACGTCCAATCAAACCACTCTGGCACCAACCAAGCGAGAATTCAATCTGATCATTGTTCTTTGGCGCGAGATTCCAGTTGATATCCACGGTTCCATCCTCTGGATCTGGCTTCACATCTGGATTCACTTTTTCCGGGTCAAAGTGGCCCATGGATGCCAATTCACGCGCCGATCGCATGAGAGCCTCCTTGGAGAACAAGTCGCCGGGCTTGGTTTTCAGCTCCCGTCTGATTACGTTTTCGTACAAGCGGTCATTGCCGTTGATACGCACATGATTGAGTCTTGCCTGCTGATTCTCTGTGATACGCATCTCCAGGTCAATGGAGTCGCCCACGATGTTCACTTCCGTTGGCTGCAAGTTGTAGAACAAATAACCATTGTTCCAATACTTATTACCCACGGCATCCTCATCTTCGGTCAGTCGCTTGTTCAACAACGTCTGATTATAAACGTCACCCTTCTTCATGCCCAACAAGGCATTCAGGTAATCGGTTGAGTACACCGTGTTGCCCACCCAAGTGATATTGCGCAGATAATACTTGACACCCTCGTCCACTTTCACCAGGATGTCGACGTGCTTGTCATCCACCGTCCACACGCTGTCTTTAAGAATGACGGCGTCACGATACCCGTATTCATTGTATTTCTTGATGAGGTTGCGCTTGTCTTCCTTCCATCTTTCGGGCGTGTACTTCTTTGATTTGAAGATGTTGTCAAACTTTCCCGACTCATGAATCTTCTTGAAGGCGCCCTTGGAGAACAGGGTTCCCTTGATTTTCTTGTCGCTGAGAGCCTTGTTGCCTACAATCTCGATGTGCCGCACGCGCATCTTCGCCTTCTTGTCCACGATGACATCCAGGATTACGCTGTTCTTGTTGGACACGTCATCCCGCTGCATGATGTCGATGTCGGCATTGTTGAACCCCTTGTCGTCAAAGTATTTCTTGGCCAGGAACTTTGCCCTGCTGATGGTATTAGGTGTTACCTGTCCTCCTTTGAGCAATCCCAACTTAGCCTCCATGTCATCGCGTTCCGACTTTTTCAGTCCGATATAATTGATTTCAGACACGCGCGGCAGCGTTTGCAGATAGATGTTCAGATAAATCTTATTACCCACAATGGAGTCAGCGGATATCGAAACGTCGGAAAACAAACCATGCTTCCAATAGCGTTTCACGGCGTCTGTAATGTCAGTGCCAGGCACCGTGATGGTCTGTCCCACCGACAAGCCGGAGATACCCGACAGCATATAGTCTTCATATCCCTGCACTCCGGACACGGCGATGCCTCCGACGACCACCGTCCGAGGCGTTCCCGCATAATTGATGTCAGGATGTATTACCTTATCTTGCGCATGAACGGTCACCCCGCAGGTGATTGCCGTCGCTGCCATCAACACCTTATATATATGATTCATCTTGTTGAATTATTATCTATCTTAATCTGGTCTTCTATCTGCCGCTCCGTCTTGCCAAACCGCCGCTGCCTACTTTGGAAGTCCATGATGGCCTGGTGCAGGTCAGCCTCGTTGAAGTCGGGCCAATAGGTGTCGCAGAAATACAGTTCCGAATAGGCTATCTGCCACAACAGGAAGTTGGAAACCCGCAACTCACCACCCGTCCTGATGAGCAAATCTGGGTCGGGCATGAAAGACGTTTCAAGACGCCGACCTATCAACTCCTCATCAACGTCGTCCGCACGAACACGTCCTGCCTGCACATCCGCCACGATATTTTGCAGAGCATGGGTCATTTCCCACCGTGCCGAATAGCTCAGAGCCACCACCATGGTCATGGCTGAGTTGGCCGCGGTATGCTCCTCCGTCTCGCGAAGTTTCGCTCTCACGCTTTCCGGCAGACGCATGATGTCGCCAATGACCCGAAAGCGCACATTGTTCTTCATGAAGATTTCGTCTTCCAAGGAATGCAACACCAAGCCCATGAGAGCCGACACCTCATCTTCCGGCCTGTTCCAATTCTCTGTTGAGAAGGTGTATAGCGTGAGGTACTTAACGCCCAACCGGACACATTCCGACGTGATTCGGCGCACCGTCTCCACGCCTGCCTGGTGTCCGAAGCTGCGTTCCCTGCCGCGTTCGGCCGCCCAACGCCCATTGCCATCCATGATGATGGCGACATGTGCCGGGATACGGTTCATGTCCAGTTCGTCATTCATCGTTGTTCTTGTTGTCATTCAGTTACTCAGCATCATTATGACACGTTCTACATTTGGCCTGGAAACTGTAAGTAAGCGTTACCAGCAGTGCCGAATAGCCATCGGTGTTCTTGAACAGTCCGCTGCTTTTGACGAGATAGGGATCAGCCACGCCGTCGAGTTTGTCACTCAACGAGAAGTGAGCCGCCCACTCCAATCCTAAATTAACACGGTCGCCAAGCTTGTATTTCACGCCAAGTCCCAAGGACACGTTGGCGGCGAACACGCCTTTAGTCCCGCCCGAGACGCAGGTACCCCCCACTCCTCCGAAGATGAAAGGGGTGAGCCGCTTGGCTCCCCGATAGTCTCTGCCCGTGCCGTATGGCCAAAAATTATATTCGAAGGCAACGCCCAGGTCGCCCAGCGAACGATTAAAGCGGTAAGGTTTGCCCTGCATGTCGGGGTAATAAGTCTGCACATCGGCCGACGACCCCTTGAGCTTGCCATAGCTGCCCTTGGCTCTTACAGCCATTCGAGGGTTGAGAACCCATCGCCACACCAGCGAACCCATGGGCTGCATGTCCTTTATCACGCTGCCGTTAAAATCGCCCTGATAAGACACCAAGCCCGCTCCGGCCCCTGCCTCCATGCGATATTCCACGTCGTCCTGTGCCTGCGTTTGCACGGCGGCCACGAGCAACAATATGGAGAGCAGACCTTTGCGCATGTCCCGTTATGCCGTATCGCTATTCAGTAATCATTCTTTTCAGCACTGGCCAGCCCAACTTGTTGAGCCGCCCCCTCCAAACTTGTCCGGTTTTTCCACAGACCATCCACAGGTAGTGGTCGGCATCGGCCGTCATGGCAAAGGATGTTTCGCTGCTGTAAAAGCCTTCCGGGAAGACCAACGTGGCATGTTTTCTCCACGTCAGACCGCCATCCACGCTGGCGTATATCCGGCTGAACGCATTCACGCCACTGCTCTCGCCTTTTCCAGGGCCACCCGCGGCCACGAGTGCGTCGCCATATTTCACCACCTGAAGGTTGGTCAAGTTGGGCAGCGCATACCGGTTTCCGTCCGATGGCGTATAGCATGTCCAAGGCTGATTTTCGGCCTTTTCATCGCTCTCCTCAACCTTTCCCCACAGCGAGACACGCTTGTCGGTGGTTCCCGCCATGAACAGCTGATTGGCACCCGCGTTGGTTTTCGAGGGTTGAATCACAAAATTCAAGTCAGCCTCTGGCAACAGATCGTTCGAGGGGCTCAAGGTTTCCGCCTGCCAGGTAGCACCTCCGTCGGCCGAAACTACTATTTCATGATTTTCAGTCAGGGCATACAACTTGGCGTTGCTGGCACCTACCAGCTGTTTCAGTGCGATGGTAGACACCACAGACCAGTTTTTCGCGTCAGCCGATTTCACCACTTGACCGTCATGATAGCCATAGAATGTCTTACCCTGCAATACCACCTGACGATAAAAGTCACTTGTCAACCGGATGTTTGGCGTGATTTCCAACCACTTGCCTGCCGCCTTTCGCGCGGCCGCATAGACCTTTGTCTCGGTGCCCTTAACGCCGAAGACATACAAGTTCTCCCCATTTGCCAGCAAGCGCATGGCCGCCAGTTCGCCGAGCTTAGGCTCATTCTTTGTCTGACTGCACCAGTTGAACGTGTCACCGTCCTGCTGATGTACGTTCACACGGACGGTATAGGTGTTCATGCCCGTGCCCGCATTGTTGAAAACGACAACCTTACGCGGCTTGGTAAAATCGAGAGAATCGGCCGAATTGAAGTATTTCACCGCATCGTTGTTGATGTTCCTGATGCCAATGACGCCTGCGTTCTTGGCCGAAATGGCAGCTACCACCTTCGAGACGTCGACACCCAGCGGCAATGAGTCGGGATTATAGATTTCCCTCTTGATTTGGTCTATATAAAACCGATAATCGTTTGCAGCGAAAGTCTCGACGTATGTGCTGTCAGTGCCCTTGCTCGATTTGACGTGCACTAAGCGTTTCACGCCTTTAACCGAGAATCCTATAATGGCCGCGTCGTCGTATGACATCCGGTCTTCGTCATCGCCACTGAAACAAGAAGCGAGCAGCAGCGGCACGGAACACAGCATGAGAAGCGGTAAAAATCTTCTGTTCATTTACTTCTGATTATGATTTTAGCTGCAAATTTATATAGAATTCCGCAAATAGCCCACCTTTTTAAGTCTTAATTATGCAAAATAGTGGTTTATAGAATGCTTTTTAAGGTTGTTTAGGGTTTAGGGAACAACGGCTGGCAAGGATTCAGATACCCCAGGCACGGCATCCAAAAGGCGGAAGACGAGGACGCGGTTTTTCGCGTCACGTCCTTCCGCAGGCTTGCCCAAACGGTGTACGTCAAACGCACAGTAACGGGCGGTTGGCGGAAAAGCACAAGGTCAAAACTGACGACGCCACAGCTGACGGATAGAGAAGAATGATTTCGGAATTAGCTTTACATTTGCTTTCGTATGCTTCGATTATTTTGAACGAGATGGCCTTCTGTTCAGAAATACGCGAATTTTGAAGCTTTTTACATGACTTTGACTCACAAACACTTATAAGAAAACGGCCAAAATAAGGACTGAAAATCAGGTGCTTTTTTGCCAAAAAACGTGCAAAATCGACCGATTTCATCGCCACTTTTCAGGGAAAATTCAATGCTTTAAGGGTATCAACTCTTTGAGTTTGATCTCCAAAACGATAGAGATTGGAGAGAAATGGCTTTCCATACAACTTTTTTCTCGTATTATTTTTCTATAATGAGTTATTGAGAAGTGTTAAATTATTGTCATTTTAATTGACATAATAAGCAAAAACAGCGAAAATAAAAAAGTGGTTTTTCATTCTGTTTCCACACTTTTTACCGTTACCGTCTGCCGTGTGTCCGTTTGGTAGGAAGGCGCCCTCAGATTTTCGATGTCATCATAATCCACCGGTGTCCACGTGATACCGCCTTTCCCTTTGCCGGAAGAGCCACTGTTGGTCCGAATCATTCCGTTACAAAAGGCAATGTCCCAGTCGGTGCGCATCATCCACAGAGCATCCTCACGGGTATCGCCCAAGGAGCTGCTTCCCACCACCTCATGGGCGGACAGCGAGACGTACGTCCACCGGTTGGGTACATCGTTGACCGTCAACGAGACATCCTGAACACCACGACCGACAGCGTCTTCTGTGGCACAGCCTGCAAGAAGCAGCATCATGCCGGCCAACATCCATAGGTATACACGTTTCATTCTGTTTTATATTTGAGGGTTACTTTTCGGTTTTTGGCATCCATCTTTTCTATTTTCAATTTAGCTGCCTTGCCATCTGCGGTCTTAAGCAAGAACACTTTGGCAGAGGGTTGACCTTCATCGGCATACCGATAAGGCGAAACGCTCACATCAATGGTTTTGAAGGGTTCGATGGTGAAGACGTTGTCCCCCCCAACCAATTCGACTGGTGCTTTTGGCTGAAAGACATACTCTTTCGGCGCATGCGTACGGTAATCGATGACAGAGACACTTTCCAGGCACCCCTGCCCCACCTTTTGCCCGATGGCTGATTTGACAACATTCAGTTTGAAAGAGGCGTATTGCGCGTCCGGGCTGGACATGAACTCAGTGAAGTCCATGGCAAACTCCATGCTGTTTTCCAACCACTTGCCTTGCATGGGCAGGTCGCCACCTTGGTTGTGAAAGGCGTAGCAATAGTGATAATTGGGCAGTGCGTCGCCTTCCCCACGCTCAACGCCAGCCATGGAAAACTTCAAGTCGTCGCGCGAGTCATAGCTCAACCGCACCTTGAAGACCACTTTGGGCTGATACCTCTTAGGTACCACACCCTGCAACTCACCACTGAGCAGACGATTGCCGACACTGGGGTCACGGAAGAAATCGTACGGCAGATAGAAGCGGCCATGGTCATGCGCCCACGAGCCCCATGTGTTGGCCACGATGAAAGCGCCTTTGTGCAGTCGTCCTTTCTCGTCCTCGTATTCCACCAGGTC
The DNA here is from genome assembly GCA_946998205.1 of uncultured Prevotella sp. Taxonomy (GTDB): domain Bacteria; phylum Bacteroidota; class Bacteroidia; order Bacteroidales; family Bacteroidaceae; genus Prevotella. Next base: position 68,222 of record CAMPYJ010000009.1, read on the forward strand.
GTCATAGCCCACAATAGTCAGCGCATGAGCGCCGCGGGTAGCCAGTTTTTTCAGCAAAGAGTGATAGCCTGTTGCCGACGGTCCCTTGTATTGTTCATCTATCTTCCACCCGTCACTCTGCGTGGAAAAGGTCAATATTCCGCCTGGTCTGCTGCCGTTTCCTGCATCATAAAGATAGCGTTTGAGCAAAGGGATGCTGTCATCAAAGACCAAGATTCGCTCCACCCGGTTCTGCATGGCCCGCAAGTATTTGTCATAGCCGGTGCACCATCTGAACTGCGAGACGGCCGACCCGCCATAATCGGCCTCGCTCATCATACCATAGCGTTGGGCCAGGTATAGTCCTTCCTCAGCAAACCCTCCCTGGTCCTCACCGCCATTCAGCATATTCCATGAAAACAGATAGTCCATGCGATTCTCAGCACTGGCCGACGCGTCGCGATCCAACAGTCTGTTGAGTTCGTAAGTGAGCATATAGCCGATGGCTGAAGCCTGCGCGCACGAGCCACCACGCTGTGAAAGGATGGGTGGAAAATACTTCGTCTTGCTGTTATCCACCGAGGTGGGCAACTGAACGGCATCTTCCGCAGACTCGCTGACGGTGGTACGTAGCTGCCGAATGTCCACCACCGTCTGCGTGAGGCGTGGTTGTGGGTAGATCTTGCGTTGTACAAATTGAGCTTGTACCCGACCTATTCCCACCGCCAGGCACAAGCTCCAACAAAAGATTATTTTATTCATTAATCCGTTTATACGTTTTCAGCGCCTCGTCTTTTACTGCTTGCGTATAACCGTTGCCATTGATGATGCGCTGGCATGCTGCCGAGATAAGTGGGCGTTGATAAGAATGCGTACGCCAACCCATGGCCTCCAGCAAAGCTATCTCAACCTGCTCATTCTTCTCTTGCTCGAGATAGCGCAACAAATCTGGAATCATGGCATGAATCATATAATTGCGCGTGAAGCGTATCAGCTGCAGCTTTTTCTTTACGGGAACGGTAGGATCCAAAATCTTCTGCGTGTCCTCAACCCAGCGTTCTGAAGCATGATCGATGGCATTGTATATCAACGCACGGACAGAGTCCTTATGTATGTAGCACACTTCAGGTCGGTCAAACTGAAGTGCGAACTCTTTCAGGAGCTGACCCTTGGGGAATACGGTCAACGAGTTGAGCGCGTTGAAATTGATTCGAGCTGACGTGGCATTGGCGATGGCAATGCTGATGAGCTGCGGAATGAGCCGCACGTCACCGCTCTTGCCCATCATCACCACGGCACAACGCTGCAACAGTTCGTAACTGTCGTTGGCAGCCAGCTGCAACAACTTGATGAAATTGTCGTCTTTGTAATCACAAATGAGCGTAAAGGCTTGCATTCTGACGATATAAGAAGGCGAATTGCGGTAGATATTCAACAATTCGGCCGATGACATCGCCTTGAGCTGACAAAGAGCTTCCATAGCTAAGCACTGGCGTTCAGGCTGATCTGACTTGAGCAGTTTGCGCCATGCACCCTCTTTGTTCTCGCTCACCAACCGGTCTACGTCCATGGCCTTGCCCTCAGTGGCGAACTTAAAGGTGGGGTCTCCAATGACATGCAGCTCCAAGTAATGGGCGTACTTCACGACATCACCCACGCAACCGCCATCCGCGATCAGTCCAATGAGTTTGTCTGCCCATTTGTCTTGCAGCGCATTGACGCTGTTTGCGATACACACCACGGTGTTTCCGGGCTGGAAGACATACTCGTTGGCGATGCAGTCATTCAGATGAAACGATCCACAAAAGCAGGCATCAATCACCACGACAGGCGTGTTGGGGGTGAACCGGTATACGCGGAAGTCTTCAAGATGCAGGTCGGCAGCGGCCTCATAGATAGAGTCCAGGCGAGCCAACGAGTCACTCTGCGCATGCAGAACCCACGAATCGGGCAGGTCAAACTTCTTCAAAAGGGCGGTAGACAATGAGTCGGCATTTTTATTGCGCTGCTTAGCGTGATAAATATGCTCCCTGAGATTGCGCATGATGAAGGTCTTGGCACTGGCTACCGTGTTGGGTAAGATCAGATTGTTGAGGTATTGGGTGTCAAAAGAACCGTGATGGTGCAGCATGGCAAGATCCATACCCTTGCGCATGAGCTCGCTCATCAGTCGCTCTTTCACGGGATTGACATCGTCGTGAGAGATATAACCAACTTGATGGGTGCGCCGTTTGAGCTGTGGAAAATGCTCGAAATAAGACATTTTCTCATCAATCCGGGCATCTTTGGAAGCCGAGATGTATCCATGTCCATCAAAATAGAACATGTTGTTCAGCTTTCTGTTCGTCCGTTTGAGTGCCACCAGCTTCTGAAGATAGGCCTTTAGCTTGGCATATCTACTGGTGCCACCTACGTCGGTTGGTCGTATTCTTCCCGTGTAAATGTTGGGTTGCAAGCGTTGAGAACCCTTTGCTGTGAGTGAGTAGTAATAATAAGGCGTACCCTCATCATGTCCCACAGACTTGAATTGCAAGGAGAAGTCGTCATAATATCGGTCTGAAGGAACCGACGACTCCTGCCTGGGGTTAGTTTGATTCATCTTAAAGGCAGAGGTGAGATGCTGTGCGTCGCGTATCATAGGCACAGGAATGTCGCCCACGAAGACGGCTCCTACAATTGGGTCACGCTTCTGATAATAGAGTCTTTGAAGTGCGGTACGGATAGAATCGGGTATCCCCCAACGGTCAACAACCATATAAACCTTGAGTCCATTGACTTGTTCTACGGCCTGTGCATAAGCCTTCAACTCAGCTTGGGCATATTGGTAACTTTTGGTATCAACCACAATGGCAAATCCACTCTTGGCCATACCATGCCCTACCAACACAAGCAGGCAGAGCGATATGATGATGATTCGTTTCATTTCAATGTTTTTTAGATGCCTTAATTCCGCAGCATAAATTCTTGTAAGAACTCCAAGTGCCTGAGAAACAAAGTTCTCAAAACACTTGGATATGTCAGAAATTTCACCTATCTTAGTGCTACCAACAAAAAAAACAAATAAAATATCTGACATGACAAAGGTAGCAATTAAACACGAGAATATCACTTCTTTCGGTGGAATTTATCACATTATGGACGTTTTCTCAAA
>CAMPYJ010000010.1 GCA_946998205.1 uncultured Prevotella sp.
CCACAAAAACAGCCTCGCAATCTGACAAAGCTAATTTATAGAACCGCCCTTAAACGATTGGCAGAAGAATGTTTGCATAATATGAAAGAAAAATCATAACTTTGCAGCGTGATAGGCGCAAGCCTTCTATTTTTGCGGTTTAATTAGCATTTGCTATTTATTTCAAAAACATTCCGGAAACTTGGCGGTAGAAAGAATGTTACAACAGAAATAAATAAGTAGATGCCTGCGATAGGTCGTGGGCATTTCTGCTTGTCTGTTGTAAAAGGTTTCGCCAAGTACCTCGGAATGTAGATAAGTAGTTTTGTCTACGACTCTGCATTCTATCCATGGGGTACTTGGTGTTTATCCTTTCGTTTGACATAGTGGCATTGCGCGAAATTTCAATGTCATGACAAAAGATCAAACGGCAATGCTCAAGGGCATCGCTATCATGATGATGCTGTTTCTGCATCTCTTTTCAAATCCAAGTTTTGCAAGTGAGGCGACACCGTTATTATGGGTTGGAGACACGCCGTTTGCCACAATCCTCGCGAGAGCGTGCGGACCCGTCGGTTTCTTCCTGACATGCAGCGGATACGGTCTCGCATACGCCCATCTAAACGGAAGACTGCATTATAAAGACCAATTAAAACGCACGGCTAAATTATACCTCAACTATTGGTTGATCTTGTTCATATTTGTAGGAATCGGACACTTCCTCTTCACCAACTTCAAGGTTGGAACCTTTCAAACGATGGTCGCCAACGTTACGGGATGGGACACCGACGCTTACGACCATCCGGCGTGGTTCCTGCTGCCTTACTGCATCATCAGCATATCCTCACCGGTCATATTCAGGTGTATCGACAAGTTCGGCATCAAGCGCTCACTCGCCTGCACGCTCATCCTGTGCATATTCAGCATGTATGTAATCAGCCGACACATCGCGCCGGTAAAAGCGTATCACGAGTGGTACACCATCATTTTCACATATTTCGACCTACTTTTCCCCTTCACCTTCGGGGCAGCCATCTGCTATATGACGAAGCGCGGCAGGGTGCTCATTCCATTCCTTCACGACCGCCAATGGCTGGTCAGGGTGCTCGTCGTCATGTGGTTTTGCGTTCACTGCCTCACGGGATCAGCGCTGTTCGGCACATTCATGATGTGCGTGTTTGTCGTGTTGTATTTAAATTTAAACATACAAGGTGTCACGAGGCGCATACTGACGGAGTTGGGGAACAAGTCGATGGTGATGTGGCTGACGCACGCCTTCATCTACGGACCGTTCTTCCATGATGAGATATACGGAGCGCGTTACCCCATTCTCATTTTCTTAACATTACTGATTCCAACATATTTGCTTTCCATTCCGATATTAAAGCTGTCGCATCTTACAACAGACAAGATACCTTGGCTCAAGAGGAAATAAATCATATAGAAAACTGTAAATTAGACTACCATTCTTCTCTTTGAACCTGCTCACGTCCTTGTATCATCATGGTAGAACGCCACTTTTGTGATAATGATATTGCAGACCAACGACGAGCGAAAAGACCGGCATGACTGGTTCAATGAATTACCAACGCACGCATCAAGTGAAACACAAGAAATGCGTCATGTCATCCCTTGGTCTCAATTGCACGAAATCAGGCTGCGCCGCGGCAATTCAAACAAGTGTTCACACATCCAGGCAACACTGCTTTTCGGAACAAAGCACAAGTTAAAACATGACTGCACTTATTTACAGAACGAACATAAGCGTACGTGGAAAGATTGTCTAAGTCACGCTCGGCTCGTTAACAAACCTTTCGATTGTTAAAACAATTCTTTTTTCTTGACAAAAAGGAAATCAAAAATAGACAAGAAACACGCTGTCTCAGGCGAATCAAATGCGTAGGACAGCCATCCCGCACCCCAATTCGCATGACATTGACCAGCAATCATCATGCTTTTGTCCCTCTATTTGTATGCTTTTACCCACCAAAAACACATGTAATTGAGGGCTTTTTACCATAAAACAGGTCATTTTATATCAAAAAATCTACTTACTGTTGGCGTATTTCACAAGGCAAGAACAAGCAACTCACTGACTATCTTTCACATGCAAAACCAGCCGAATTAACGGCATATTTGCGGGCGGTGACAAAGTTGTTTGCAAAAACGCTCGGCATTCGTGTTAAAAACAGTGAGCAATACAGACGGATTCGAATAAAATGAAAAGAATTACCCAGACAAACAGGAGACGAAAAAGAGCCTGAAGGCCTCGGTAAGACTGACATTGACACTGGGCGACAACCCTGATATTGACTTTTAGGATAATGATGACAGACTCGGCCAAGCAAGTACTTGCCGCAGATAAAAGACACGCTATCATGAACAGCATGACGACTGACAACGACCGTACCATGCCGGCACGGCGTTTCCTCACGCGCTCAATGAGCAGAGACGCGGCATCCGCCGCGTTGAGAAACATGCTGTTCACCGTTCATCCACCAAGCGTTTTCTGCACGCCTCCAAGATGTCTTCCAGTTCTGCGACGGTAGATGCCCGCAACATGGCGATGCGGGTTTGCCGGAAATCGGGGATGCCCTTGAAGACAGGACTGGCCGCCAAATGCCGCCGGGTGTGCAAGATGCCCCGGTATTCGTCGATGCGCGCCACGTTGACGCGCAGCTGTTCTTTCAACAGGTCTATCTTTTTATTGACGTCAAGCGACGCGTCAAGAGGCTTTCCGTCGAGATAGTCACGCATCTCTTTAAAGATCCAGGGCTGTCCAAAGGCTGCCCGGCCAACCATGACGGCATCTACGCCAAAACGCTCGAAAGCCTGTCTGGCCTGCTGTGGCGTTGTAATGTCGCCGTTGCCAATGATGGGTATGTGAATGCGAGGATTGTTTTTCACCTCGCCAATCAGCGTCCAATCGGCGTTTCCGGTGTACATCTGACAGCGCGTGCGGCCGTGGATGGTCAGCGCTTGGATGCCACAGTCTTGCAGTTGTTCGGCCAGTTGGGTGATGATGAGATTGTCTTCATCCCATCCCAGGCGCGTCTTCACCGTCACGGGCGTATGTACAGCCTTGACCACCTCTCGGGTAATCTCCAACAAAAGCGGTATGTTGCGCAGCATACCCGCGCCCGCACCTTTGCCTGCCACCTTCTTGACGGGACACCCAAAGTTGATGTCAATCACGTCAGGATGAGCCTGTTCAACAATCTTGGCAGCCTCCACCATGGATGCGACGTCCCTCCCATAGATTTGTATGCCTACGGGTCGTTCGGCGTCACTGATGGTCAGCTTGTTCAAACTGGCTTGAATGGACCGCACAAGTGCTTCCGCACTGACGAATTCGGTATACACCATGGATACGCCGAAACGCTTGCACAGCAGCCTGAAACCGATGTCTGTCACGTCTTCCATCGGAGCCAGCAAGATTGGCCGCATGCCTAAGTCTACGTTTCCTATCTTCATGTTCCTGAAAAAGTTACTGATTATTTCTGCATAAAGCAGCCAAGCCTAAACGACAGGGCTTGGAATGTTCATGTGTCAAGTAAAACCTCACGCTGAAAGATGTCAGCCCATGAGCAAGTGATAAACGCCTCCCGGCAAGGCTTTCAACACGCCTTTCATCTCCAAAGAAAAGAGAATGGCAGAGAGTTTGGCTACGGGAACGCCCGCCTGTACGCTCAGCATGTTGATTTGCAGGTCGTTGCTGTTTTGCAACGCGCCAACGACTTGCCGTTCCTCTGCCGAGAGGTCAGGGAACAGTTGCCGCTCGATTCCCGCGTGATGCGCGCGGCTGAGCTTCGCGTCATCCTCCCATCCCATGCTTTTGACGAAATCATAGGCATGGCTGATGAGTCCGGCCACGTTGTCACGAATCAAGTTGTTGCATCCCTCACTGTAAGGGCTGTCCACGTTACCGGGAAAGGCGAACACCTCTCTGTCATAGGTGCGGGACAAGCTGGCCGTAATCAATCCGCCACCATGGGCCGCGCTCTCTACGACGACACACGCGTCGGAAACGCCCGCGACGATGCGGTTTCGTCTCACGAAGTTCACCTTGTCAGCGTTGGTCTGCGTGAGAAATTCCGTGAGCAGTCCACCTTTCTGCACCATTTCATCGGCTGTTTGGCGATGTCTGGGAGGATAAAGATAGTCCAAGCCATGCGCCAGAACGCCCACGGTTGGGTATCCGTTTTGCAAAGCATGGCGGTGGGCGAGGATGTCAACGCCGTAAGCGAGCCCGCTGACGACGAGCACATGCGGGCACAACTGCCGCAGTTCCGCCATGAACCTGCGAATCAAATCTTCTCCATAGACGGTGTTTCTCCGGGTGCCCACCACGCTGATGACGCGGCGTTGGTTCAGATTTACCGACCCTTTGTAGAACAACATCAACGGTGCGTCGTCACATTCCCTGAGCCGCTGCGGATAGTTTTCGTCGTTCATGCAAAGCGGCATGACGCCATGCGCCACGTCCCACTCAAACTCCTCTTCAGCCCTACCCAATAGTTGGTCTACGCCTTGAAGCGATGACGCCAGCTTAGGCGACGCGTCGGGCAGCACCTCACGGATGTCATGTCGATGCTCTATCACGGCTGTCGCCGAGCCTAACCTACGATACAGCTGAACCATTCCCGTGAGATGAAAATGGTTGATGCGCGTGAGGGCAATGGTATTGATGATTTCCTGTGTGTCAAGCATTGTTACAAGTATTTGGCGAAGGCCTTGTCGTAGTCTTCGCTATGTCCCAGCCTCCCATTGATTAAGCATACCAAATCAGCCTGGCAAGAGAAGCACAGCTTTTCATCAGCTGCCCGATATAGGTCATGATGGAACTCATATCTCAATCCTTTCTTTTTCATGGACAGCCTGGAAATAAAGTGGTCGTCACATTTCAACGGCACTTTATATTCCAGCTTCATGCGCGCCACCACGGCGTCTACGCCCTCATCATGGAGTTTGGCGAAGCTCACGCCCAGCGATTTCAAGAACAAGTGACGCGTGTGTTCCGTGTAGTGAAGATAATTGGCGTTGTTAACGATACCCTGTATGTCGCACTCGTAGTCGCGGACTTCCATTTCTGTCTCAAAAATATATTCCATCATTTCAAATTCTTTGGTTAAAAAACAATATTCATAAAAAGGCGCTCGGCCGTTGTCTCTCTCACATGTCGCATTGCTCACCCCTCAAGTATTCATAGCCAAAACGACAGCGCAGGCATTCTTTCCGGTCGCAATATTGCGTCTTGAGTTGAATTAACGCCTGGGTGTCTCCAGCGTTTTGCGCGTCAAGGCCACACTGTTGCCACATGCTAATGATGTGATTTCGCTCCGGTTTGAGTTGTTCGAGATAAAGGATGGCCTGTTCGCAAAGCGGCTCTGACGCCTCGTGACGACCGTAGGCGAACAAAAAAGGGATGGCGGTGTTGACGAGAAGAACGTTAAGCGACGCTTCCGAAAGCCGCTTTTCGCTCCTCCTGCTCACCGAGCCGAACACATAATGAGTTTCCCAATAAGGTGAAACGGCCGATTTCATCGTTTCTTTCAAGTCGTCAATGGTCTCACATTCCACCAAATTGCGCAATCCAAACCGACGGGAGTGGTATAGATGAGCCAACTGCGCGATGCGGATGTAGGGGAAATTTTGCGGGCGCAATCGCAAGAATCGCCACATTTTTCCATCGATGGGTTGTAGCGAGAACTTTCGTCGCAGATAGAGATATTCTGTTCGCAGACGCTCAAAATAGCCCTCTTCATCCATCGTTCCGTGATATTTCTGCGGGATAAGATGACGCTCCAGCAACCCCGCTTGTCCCATGAAGAACGCTTCTATCTGGAACAAGTCATCACGATGGTGGTCCACTGCGCGCAGCGGAATCGACCTTGCCCACTGTTCAAAAGCCTCTCCGTTGATGCCAAAGCCATAGTTGCGAGCCAACGTGATGAAGAGAGCCGCCTCCCAATCACCATCGCACTCATGCAAGCGGAGCTCCACTTCATGCGTTTTTTGTTCTAAACGCTCTGCCTGCAAGGCCGACATCCATGCGTGAATCGTCAAGGTTGACAGGTTGGGAATAATCTCATAACACGGCGGATAGGTGTCGATGGTCTGCAACTGCTCATAATGTCGCGCGACCGAAGCTGGCACGGAAAGCTGCAGCTGTGGCACGGAACGACCGCTCTCGGTTCTTACTTCCGCATCAATTTCAGCCGCGACGTGCAGTATCACATTGTTGTAAGCCGCGTCATGGTCGTGCCGATGCACATACCAGTCGCTCGACCTGACGTGGATTTCCACGTTGCCCACCCACACCGTGCCGCCCATCTTGACTTTGGCATTGAGAAAGTCAGGACCCGAATTGACATTATGCAGCCCCACGTCTATCACTTCCAGCGCCTGGTTGTCGGTGGTAGTGAGTTGGCGTAACGGAAACAGGCGATGCTTCCAACAATAATGCAATAGCTGCTCCATGCATCAAAATGTTTACAAGCTCAATGCGACGCGTGCGGGTCGGCTGTGACAGACACGCTGAAATCCATGTCTGGTGACAAGTCTCTACATCACCTGACTGCCTGGTTTAACAAGATGCTCAACGGTAGAGACACTGAGCGAGCCGTCAAAGTCCTCGGCGGAAAGTATCATCCCCTGGCTCTCTATGCCCATCAACTTACGCGGAGCCAGGTTGGCAATGAAGCACACATCCTTACCGATGAGGCTTTCAGGCTCATAGAACTTGGCGATACCGCTGACAATGGTGCGGTCTGTACCCGAACCATCATCGATGGTAAACTTCAGCAACTTATTGGCTTTCTTCACGCGCTCACAGTGTTTGATGTGTCCAACGCGGATGTCCAACTTCTCAAAATCAGCGAAATCAATCGTCGGCTTGATGGGTTTAGCCGTGTATGCGGCAGCCGCATTGGCCTTCTTCGTTTCTTCCAACTTTTTAAGTTGCCGCTCAATGGTCTCGTCTTCTATCTTCTCAAAAAGCAATTCGGGCTCAGCCAGCTGATGACCAGCCTTCAACAAGTCACGGCTCCCCAAAAGGCTCCAGTCGCAAGTATCCATCTGGATGAGGCGACGAAGCTTCTCTGAAGAGAACGGCAAGAACGGTTCGAATGCGATGGCGAGGTTGGCAACCAACTGTAATGAGATGTACAAAACGGTTTTCACACGCTCCGGATCGGTCTTCCAAACCTTCCACGGCTCACATTCGGTCATGTATTTGTTGCCGATTCTGGCCAGGTTCATGGCTTCTTTCTGTGCCTCTCTGAACTTGAACGCATCAAGATAACCCTCCACTTTGTTCTTCACGTCCTTGAATTCACCAAGTGCTTGCTGGTCAACATCAAGCAGTTCTCCACAGGGAGGCACCACCCCATCGAAATATTTCTTGGTCAACTGCAACGCTCGGTTCACGAAATTGCCGTAGATGGCCACCAATTCCGAGTTGTTGCGTTCTTGAAAATCTTTCCAAGTAAAGTTGTTATCCTTGGTTTCCGGCGCGTTGGCCGTGAGTACATAGCGCAGCACATCCTGCTTTCCGGGAAGGTCCTTCAGGTACTCGTGCAACCAAACAGCCCAATTATGAGATGTAGATATCTTGTCATCCTCCAGGTTGAGGAACTCGTTAGCCGGCACGTTGTCGGGTAGAATGTAATCGCCATGGGCTTTCAACATCGTGGGGAAAATCAGACAATGGAACACGATGTTGTCCTTGCCGATGAAGTGTACCAGTCGGGTATCTTGGTCTTTCCACCATTTTTCCCATGATCCCCAGCGTTCAGGTTCTTTCTCACATAGCTCCTTTGTATTCGATATATACCCGATGGGGGCGTCGAACCAAACGTAAAGCACCTTGCCTTCGGCTCCTTCCACGGGAACTGGGATACCCCAGTCAAGGTCACGCGTCATGGCGCGAGGCTGCAAGTCAAGATCCAACCAGCTCTTACACTGGCCATACACATTGGGACGCCACTCTTGATGGCCCTCCAGAATCCATTTCTTGAGCCATGTTTGGTACTCGTTGAGCGGCAGATACCAGTTTTTGGTCTTCTTGATGACCGGTTTTGAACCGCTGATGGCCGACTTCGGATTAATCAATTCCATGGGAGACAGGTCGCTTCCGCAATGCTCACACTGGTCGCCATAGGCTCCTTCATAATGGCAATGGGGACACTCTCCCGTGATATAGCGGTCGGCCAGGAACTGATGAGCTTCCTCATCATAATACTGTTCTGTTTCTTGTTCCAACAGTTTGCCATCCTCATACAACTTCTTGAAGAAGTCAGAAGCCAGCTTTTGATGTATTTCAGAAGTAGTCCGGGAATAAATGTCGAAGCTGATTCCAAACTCCTCGAAGCTCTTTTTAATCAGCGAATGATAGCGGTCCACCACATCTTGCGGCGTTACTCCCTCTTTCCTGGCACGGATAGTGATGGGCACCCCGTGTTCATCACTGCCACCGATGAAGATGACGTCTTCCTTTTTCAGGCGCAAGTAGCGCACATAGATGTCGGCCGGCACATAAACTCCAGCCAGATGACCGATATGAACTCCACCGTTTGCGTATGGCAAGGCCGCCGTAACGGTTGTCCGCTTGAATTTTTTCTCCTCCATGAGTATAGCTGTTTTTTAATGTTTCTTCATGCAAAATTACGACAAATCAAAGAGATGGCAAAATAATGGGAGCAGTTAAAACGACATCATGCTGTGCTATCGCTCAGCCCAGTCGCCCCTGTCAAGACTACGATAGCCTATGGCCTCAGCCAAATGTTCGGTCTTTACAGGCTCACTACCCTCCAAATCTGCGATGGTACGGGCCACTTTCAGAATTCTATTATATGCCCGAGCCGACAAGCTCAGCCGTTCCATCGCCATGCGGAGCATGTTGATACCATCGGCATCGGGTTCGGCAAAGCGATGAATCATGCGCTCCGTCATTTGGGCATTGCAATAAATTCCCTTGCAGTCTTTATACCGTTCAATCTGAATGGCACGGGCCGCAATGACACGTTCACGAATATTGGCACTTGGTTCTCCAGGAGCCGCCTTGGAAATATCCTTGAAGGGAACGGGCGTAATCTCACATTGTATGTCGATGCGGTCGAGCAACGGACCGCTAATCTTGTTGAGATATCGCTGAATCTGACCGGGAGTACAGACGCAAGTATGCGTTGGATCGCCATAATAACCACAAGGACAGGGATTCATCGACGCCACAAACATGAAGCTACAAGGGTATTCAATGGTGTACTTCGCACGCGAGATGGTGATTTTCCGGTCTTCCAACGGCTGGCGTAACACTTCCAACGTGGATTTATTAAACTCGGGAAGCTCGTCACAGAACAACACGCCATGATGGGCCAACGTAATCTCTCCCGGCTGCGGAGTGGACCCACCGCCCACCAATGCCACCTCACTGATGGTATGATGTGGGGCGCGGAATGGGCGTTGCGCAATCAATGACGTATCGGCACCCAGTTTACCTGCGATGCTGTGCACCTGTGTTGTCTCCAGACTTTCGGCCAACGTGAGGGGAGGAAGAATGGTTGGCAGGCGTTTGGCCATCATGGATTTTCCGCTTCCGGGCGGTCCCACCATGATGAGATTGTGCCCTCCGGCCGCCGCTACCTCCAACGCTCGTTTCACATTTTCCTGCCCTCGAACATCACTATAATCAAGGTCAAACCGATATTGGTGTTCGTAAAACTCTTTTCGGGTATCAATGACGGTGGGTTCAAACGACTTGGCACCGGTCAAAAACTGCACGACATCCACCATCGAGTCCATGCCATAGACCTCCAAATTGTTGACAACTGCGGCTTCACGCACATTCTGTTTGGGAACAATCAACCCCTTAAAATGCTCCTTACGGGCACGAATGGCGATGGGAAGTGCGCCCTTGACGGCCTGCAAGGTACCATCCAAACTTAACTCACCCACCATCATATACTGGTCAAGCGCCTCAGAAACAATGCTGCCATTAGCGGCCAAGATGGCAATGGCCAAGGGCAAATCGAAGCTGCTGCCCTCCTTACGAAGGTCGGCCGGTGCCATGTTCACCGTGATGTCAGCATGCGGAAACTTGTAACCATTGAACTGCATGGCGGCAGCAATACGGCTACGCCCTTCCTTTACGGCCTCATCTCCCAGTCCGGTGAAATGGTACATGATGCCGTTCGTCAAACTAACTTCAATGGTCACAGTTGTCACTTCCATTCCGTTGACAGCTGCACAATAGGTTTTAACCAGCATGATAAGTCGCTTTAGATCAACTCTTCCAACTTCTTCATGAGAGCCTGAGCGTCAAGTCCACATGCTACTACGCGTCCGTTTTTCAAGATGATATTATAAGGTATGGATGAAATGCCTAATTGACGGACAAGATTGCCCTCGAACAACGCCTCATCACAGATGTTCGACCAACGAATGGAGTCACGATCCAGCGTCTCCTTGCAGGCCTTTTTGCTGGGATCTATCGATAGTCCAACCACCTTGAGGCGACCAGCATGCTTTTTCTGAAACTGATTGAGCTGCCGCTGTATGTCCAGACTTTCGTAACTCCACGACGTCCAAACATTGATGACGGCCAGGCGAGCCTTACTCAGTGCGGCGCTTGTCACGACGTTACCGTTCACATCTGTCACCGAGAAGGATGGCAATCGGTCACCTTCAGCCACATAGCCTCCCGAGAATTGCCGTTGCAATCGGCTCAAAGCCCCATTCTTGGGCTGTTTCTTCACCATCACGCCCACCAACCGTTTGGCCTTGGGATAGTTGGGCTTGGGCGTTCTGAGAAAGTACTTGCAAACAAGATACCTGCCCACATCCGAGGTAGGATGGTCGTTCACAAACTGTTCTGCGTATTTCAACACCTCCGGAGGAGATGCGTTGGCTATCCTCTTATTGAACATGGACATCAGTTCATTGTCATCCGTACCCTTCACTTCCAGTTCCTTCAAATGCGAAGCATCCCCCTTCACCTCTACCTTTTTACCAGGTATTGCAAAGACGGGATGTTCTGAAAAGTTGGGAAACACGATGAGCAACGTTCCCGATTTCTCGCAAGGAATCTCGTATGTGAACCGCCCTCCCGTCACCTTGATGGTGTCCATTCCATCGATGAGGCCATCGGGACTATAAACGTAAAACTCACCTTGGTTGAGATGCAGCAGCCGGCCGTCGAGTTTAAAATGACGACTGTCGGTACCGCACGACATCAAAACCAAAGTGAGCCAAAAGAAACAGGCAACATGCTTCATTGCAAACAACTGCCTTATCTCAAGATTGACAATTCCAAATCGTTGTCAGCGTATGACTTTAATGAGGGGTCTTTCTCCAAAGCCTCTTTCAAATAAGATTCTGCGGCAAACTTGTTGCCACGACGTGCAGCCACGATGGCGTGCAGATAGTCGGTCAGGGCAGTGTGGTTCGCCACCTTATCAAGCGTAGCCGCTGCCGCAGCATAGTTCTTGTTCATCAACTGTGCAAGGGCCGCACTGTTGCTGTTAACGTCTTCGAAGTCTTTCTCTGCCTGTGCAAAATTGCCCTTTGCCAGATTCAAACTGCCGACAGCCACTTTCACGTTCTGGTCGCCCAGTGCCTTGGCGATGCTGGTCTCGGCCTCTTTCACGTTGCCGCTAACCAGTTCCATGATTCCCAGGTTGGCCAAAACTTCAGGAGCTTGCGGATTAACGCGCAACGCACGTTCAAGATAGCTCTGTGCCTCAACTTTGTCACCCTTCATGAATGCCAAGGTAGCCAGGTTGTTCAATGCACGATAGTCTTTGTCATAATATTCTGCCGCGCGCTTGTAGATTTCTTCCTTCTTGGCCATGTTGTCTTCCAAAGTAGCATAATAGAGCATTTCCTCCACGCCAAGTTTGGTAGCATCGGTGGCATACTGTGCCTTGATTTGGTCGTCACTTCTGCCGATGGTCTCATAGTTGATGATCAGGCGAGAGCGGCGCAGCTCGGGCAAGATGCCTTCAGCCAACTCGCGGAAAGCCGCGCTCATGTTGCGAATCTGCTGCTCCCTTTGCTCGGGATCTTTGTACATGGACAGCACGCGCAGGATGACGTCCTTGTCTTGAATGTTGCTGGCCTGTACCAATTTCTGGAAACCATCCCAGTCTTGTGCGGTGTAGTGAGCGTCAATGCCAGTTGCCACGCCCGTCTGCTTCAACTGCGATTTAACGTAAGTCTCAGAAGTGTTCTGGCGTTTGCCGGCCAGCTTGTCGTTGAAGCTGAATCCACCTTCCGGAGACGCATAAGCCTGAACTTCGACGTTACGGATGTTCAATTTCTCGCGATCGGCATTGATGCGCTTCAACATGGCAACGAACTCCTTCACGGAGTTGTTCTTCAATTCACTCCGGCGCAAGTTGGCTTGGTTCACCAAGAACTTGATGTTGGCCTCTTGCTTCCGCGCATTGACACGTTGGAATGAGTCTGGAGCGACGCAACCACCGTCACCCAGCAGCAGCTGCTTGTACAGTTCAGACGTGGCAACCACGCCTTCGGCCACCTTCACGGCTGGTATGTTAATCTTCTTATTGCCCCTGCGAGCGCTGAAAGTAAGGTACATGTCGCTTTTCTGCATCTCGGGTACGAAATCAAACGCCGTCTTCATGGTGTAACGACCGCCCAAACGATAAGAAATCATCTGATCGTTTCCCAGCACTTTCTCGCCTTGGAACGTAGCACCTACCCCCTTGGTCACCTGACCGCTTCCGTATCTCAATTCGGGAACCACTGTCACGACGGCGTTTTTCTTCATGTATTTTTCAGGAAAAGCGCCGCTGATGGTAGCGGGAACCTGACCGCCTTTTGTCTCCAGTGGGTTTGGTGTAACCGTAAAATTGTCTGCCGACAACGCACCCATTTTCGAGCATGAGCTGAATGCCAGCGCAGAGCATACCGATAAAGTAAAGATGAGATTTTTGCGCATAGTAATCGTTTTTTAGATTTAGCGTGCCGCGAGCGGGACTCGAACCCGCACAGCCATTACTGGCCAAGGGATTTTAAGTCCCTCGTGTCTACCAATTCCACCATTGCGGCTGTCAGCCAAAACCGCCTGTAACTACCAGGTTTGTCCACTGAAAAAGTTTTCATGTAACACCAACCTGACTACAGCAGCCTGAACAAATATTAAAATGAGCGGCAAACGAGACTCGAACTCGCGACCCCAACCTTGGCAAGGTTGTGCTCTACCAACTGAGCTATTGCCGCATTTTTATAGAGTGCAAAGGTAGCATATAATCTTTATATCCACAAAAAATTTTTATTTTTTTATTGATTAAGTTTGGTAAAGCAGGCAGATGGCAGTAACCTTGTTCTGAACCATAGGGGGAGATGCAGTGCACTCACACAACCTATCTATAATCAACAATACCTGAGGAAAGAGGAAAATTGCCCTGTCTTATCGCATAAAATATGTACGATATTTTTGAAAGAAAACGCCCAAAAAACGGTCTTCAGAAACTTACCATTTAGAAAAAATCAATAGGCAAACGGGATGCAAACAAGGCGTTGATTGAGCAGAAAAATTCAAATTTCGACACAACAACAACGAGATGATGTGATGAAAAGCGTCCTTTTGGCGGTCAATAGGACTGCCATTGTTCGGCAAAAGCATAGCTATTGGTGACCAAAAGCAATGCTTTTACCTGTAAATGGCCTGAAAATTGAAGCAACAGCAGTGACGGATAAACGTAACTTTCTGTATGACAAAGAAATAGAAAAAGCTGCTTATTTTGAGCGAATTTGAGACAAGAAGCGGGGTTGGTGATTGACAAGCCAAGCATGAGCGCATTCGTTGTCAAAATAATTCATCACGCCAGGCTTTCTTCGTGCTGGAGGTTTGATTCTTACAGCCATGACGACAGCGGCTGCAGGGAATGACATAAAAATACGCTTTCTCAAACAAGTATTTTTCACTTATGCGTTTGCCGGTATCGACAGAAATATATATTTTTGCAGAAAAGACCGATTCGCAAGTCGGAACAGCCGTGAAAGTGGCTGGCTTCTTCGGCTGCACAAAGGCGGCTGAAACCATGACCGGTCAAAGGAAGCAGCATGCGACTTTCTTGACATGGAAATTGTTTTTTACAATCATCAACATCATTCTACATGAAAAAGTATTTAGTGTTGGCAGTGTTGTCGTTGACTACCCTGTTCACGCAAGCACAGATGGCAGACCCTATACGGTCGTCAGCACAGCTCAAGACGGGTAAGACGGCCGAAGGCGAGATTGTCTTCAACCTGAAAATAGAACCGGGATGGCACGTCTACTCCGTGAACCTTGGCGGCAATGGGCCTATCGAAGCCTCTTTCCGCATCAACAGAATGGACGGCGTGGAGACGGTGGGCGGCCTGGTGGCGCACGGCAACGAAATATCCAAGATGGACGACCTGTTCGGCATGAAGCTGCGCTTTTTTGAGCATAAGGCGCAGTTTGTCCAGAAAGTAAGGTTCACCAAACCCAATTATTCCATTGATGCTTATTTGGAATATGGCGCCTGCAACGACCAAACGTGCATGCCACCGCAAGAAGTAGCCTTTAAGAAAGCCGGGAAGTCGCCGGCCGTTGAGGCTGCAACAACACCGCAGGAACCGACTGAAAAAGAGACGAAAGATGAGGTTTCGCCGTCATCCCTCATCCCAGATTCCGTGCAGAGCATGGCTGCCGACACGCTTCTTCCCGCATCGGTGGATACTAACAAGGTGGCTGTCAGGACCGATTTGTGGCAACCCGTCATCCAAGAATTGCAACAACAGGATGGTCGTAGCGAGCAGAACGGTTCACTGTGGTTTCTGTTCCTGATGGGGTTTGCCGGCGGATTGCTGGCGCTGTTCACGCCCTGCGTATGGCCCATCATCCCCATGACGGTGAGTTTCTTCCTCAAACGCACCAAGGACAAGGCCAAGGGCATGCGCGACGCCATTACCTACGGCCTGTCCATTATCGTGATATTCCTGTCGCTGGGACTGGTTGTCACGGCTTTTACAGACCCACACAAGCTCAACGAACTGGCAACGAGCGCGGTTTTCAACATCTTCTTCTTCCTGCTGCTGGTGGTATTTGCCCTCTCTTTCTTCGGATGGTTCGAGCTGCGGCTGCCTGAGTCATGGGGAAACAAGGTGGACAGCAAGGCTTCTTCCACCACCGGACTGCTCTCCATCTTCCTGATGGCCTTCACGTTGGTGCTGGTATCTTTCTCTTGTACCGCACCCATCGTTGGCTTCTTGCTGGTACAAGCCGCCACGTCGGGCAACTGGGTGGGCCCTGCCATCGGGATGTTTGGCTTCGCCTTGGCGCTGGCTCTGCCGTTCACACTCTTCGCTCTGTTCCCTTCTTGGCTGAAGCAAGCACCCAAATCGGGCTCGTGGATGAACACTATCAAGGTGGTATTGGGCTTTATCGAACTGGCCTTCGCCTTAAAGTTCCTCTCCGTAGCCGACCTTGCATACGGCTGGCACATCCTCGATCGTGAGGTGTTCTTGTCGCTGTGGATTGTCATCTTCGGCATGTTGGGACTTTATCTCATCGGCCACCTCAAGTTCCAAAGCGACATGGTGGGCGGCGAGAGCAAACCCATGCCGGTGGTATGCATCATGCTGGGCATGGTTTCCCTGGCCTTCACGGTGTACATGGTGCCTGGTCTTTGGGGCGCACCCGTCAAGGCCGTGAGTGCTTTCGCACCGCCAATCAGCACACAAGACTTTAACCTGAACAACAAAGAGGTTCACGCCGCCTATACCAATTACGAGGAAGGAATGGCTGCTGCCAAAGCACAGGGCAAGCCTGCCTTCATCGATTTCACCGGCTTTGGTTGCGTCAACTGCCGAAAGATGGAAGCGGCTGTGTGGACTGATCCATCGGTCGCGGAGGTGTTGACAAAGGATTATGTACTCATCTCCTTGTTCGTGGACGACAAAACGCCGCTGAAAGAACCGGTGGAAGTAATGGACAACGGCAAAAAGCG
Source organism: uncultured Prevotella sp. (assembly GCA_946998205.1). Taxonomy (GTDB): domain Bacteria; phylum Bacteroidota; class Bacteroidia; order Bacteroidales; family Bacteroidaceae; genus Prevotella. The sequence continues at coordinate 15,978 of CAMPYJ010000010.1, forward strand.
CACGCTTCGCACCGTTGGCGACAAGTGGAGTTACCTGCAAAGCAGTAAGTTTGGCGCCAACACGCAGCCTTTCTATGTGCCGCTGGACAATGCGGGAAAGCCGCTGAATGGCTCATACAGCTATAAAGAAGATGTGCCGGGCTATCTCGACTTCTTGAAGAAAGGACTGGAGGCATACCGCAACCGCGTCTGACCTTGCACGTCCTTGCCACGCAATACAGGCTGTGCTGCGTGGCAAGGAAGCGTGCTCTGTGCGGACAAAGTGCACTGGCATGCAGACAAACCACGATATAAGAACCATTTGAATCTACAAAACCATGCTTGAAGAACATATCCGAAAACAAATCATACGGCTCATCCACCAGGAAGTGGTGCCTGCCGTTGGATGCACGGAACCCATGGCTGTGGCGCTATGTACGGCCAAAGCTACGGAGATGTTGGGCTGTCGGCCCGAGAAAATAACCGCCCTTCTGAGTGCCAACATCCTGAAAAACGCCATGGGTGTGGGCATTCCAGGCACCGGAATGATAGGATTACCCATCGCCATTGCCTTGGGCGGCATCGTCGGCAAGGCTGAATATCAGCTGGAGGTGATTAGGGATCTCACACCGCAGGCGCTGGAAGAAGCGAAGAAGTTCATAGAAGAAAAACGCATAGACATCCAACTGAAACAGGGAATTACCGAGAAACTGTACATCGAGGTGACATGCCAAGCAAACAATCAAACGGCAAAAGCCATCATCGCAGGGGCGCATACCAACTTTGTACAGTTATGTAAAAACGGGGAAATACTACTTGACAAAGGACTGAGAAAGCAAGATGAACCGGAACAGAACGACATACGGCTCTGTTTCCGGATGGTCTACGACTTCGCCACCACCACCCCCATCGATGAAATCAGGTTCATGCTGAAGACAAAAGAGTATAACATGAATGCCGCCGAGCAGTCGCTGAAGGGCAACTACGGCCACTGCTTGGGCAAGACGATGGACCGCCCGTTGAGCCGAGGGATATTTGGTAACAGCATCTACTCGCACATCATCGCCAAGACAGCGTTGGCCTGTGATGCCCGAATGGGTGGGGCCATGATACCGGTGATGAGTAACAGCGGGTCGGGAAATCAGGGTATCTGCGCCACAAACCCCGTGGTGGTGTACGCCATGGAAAACGAGAATACGGAAGAAGAGCTTATCCGCGCACTCACACTCAGTCATCTGTCGGCCATTTACATCAAGAAGAGCCTGGGCAAACTGTCGGCTCTGTGCGGTTGTGTGGTGGCCAGCATCGGCTCAAGCTGCGGCATCACCTACCTCATGGGCGGCGACTATGCGCACATCTGTCATGCCATCAAGAACATGATTGCCAACCTTACCGGCATGATTTGCGACGGAGCCAAGCCCAGTTGCTCGCTGAAAATCAGCTCGGGTGTCAGCACAGCGGTGCTTTCGGCCTTGCTGTCGATGGAAAACAAACATGTAACTTCGGCAGAAGGCATCATCGACGAGGACGTGGATCGCTCGATACATAACCTCACCAGCATTGGCAAGGACGCCATGGCCACGACTGATGAGATGGTAATGAGAATCATGACCAGCAAACAACGGTGCTAAATACCATTCTCAAAACCTGCGTCATTCCCCGTAAAGTCTATGGATATGCAATGCTGGCGATGGCAACAATGCCGGTTAGCGTCATGAGCGTGCACTCGCAATGCTACTCATAGAGGCAGCAAAGAATAAGAAGCGCGCCATAGTGAAGATAACACAAGACTTCCTGCGGCTCGTCCCGCATTCGCCTTACCTCATCAGTTCAACCGCCTTGAGGACAATGTCGTTGGTCTCATTGATAATCTGGAAATACTCATTCATGCCCCACAAATCGCGCGCGACCAATGCCTTGAGTTGGTTTTTCACGGCGGGTAAGGTTCTTTGTAATTCCTCCTTATCCTTCGGTTTCACCTTTTCTTTCTCACCAGAGCGAATCACCGCATCCACCAACTGCTGCGGAACGTCAAACTCACGCACAAACTTTGCGAAGGTAGGATATTGTTTTTGCAGCTGTTTGCGGTGTTGGTCAACATACTTGAGATTCTCCGTAATGATGACTCCCTTCGCTGCCAACTGCCGATGATACGGTGTAAATTTGGCCGTGTCGAGCGGAACAAAGTAATCAGGCATGATGCCTCCGCCGCCATATACCGTGCGTTTGAGGCGCAAGGTCTTATACTTCAATGAGTCAGAGAAATGAATACTGTCGGCACTATACAGCTCCCCATGCTTGAAACGAGTGTCCAATTCACGGGCATAGCTTTCGTTATCACCTTTAATATATGGCTTCTGGATACAGCGTCCCGATGGCGTATAGTAGTGAGCGATGGTGAGTCGCATCATGCTCCCATCGGGAAAATCGATCGGACGCTGCACCAAACCCTTCCCAAAGGTGCGCCGTCCAACCACTTGTCCTCTGTCTTGGTCCTGGATGGCACCTGTAACAATCTCGGCGGCGGATGCAGAAAACTCGTTCACCAGCACCATCACCTTGCCCGAAAGCAAACTACCGTTACCGTGTGCCTTATATTCCATACGCTCCGCGCGCCGTCCTTTGGTATAAACAATCAAGTCGTTGCGCTGCAAAAACTCATTGGCAATCTTCACCGCAGCTTGCAAATAGCCGCCTCCGTTGTCCTGCAAATCCAAGACAAGGTTACGCATTCCCTGTTTTTTCAGTGCGGTGATACAGGCCATAAACTCATCATAAGTAGTCGCGCCAAAGCTCCCTATGCGCACATAGCCTAACTGCGGACGGAGCATGTAACTGGCATCAACGGTTTTCATGGGTATCTTATCACGCACAACGATAAAGTAAAGCCGCTCCCCAATGCCCTTACGGAGGATGCCCAACTTTACTTTCGTTCCTTTCTTTCCACGCAACCGCCGCATAATCTCTTCGCGTGCCATCTTGACACCCGCAATACTGCTGTCGTTGACGCTCACGATTCGGTCGCCAGCCAACATGCCAACCTTCTCCGACGGCCCGTTGGTAATGGTCTGAATGACCATGAGTGTGTCTTGCATCATGTTGAACTGAATGCCAATGCCCTCAAAAGATCCCTGCAAAGATTCAGTCATGGCCTTGGTTTCCTTCACCGTTGTATACGAAGAATGCGGGTCTAACTTCTCCAACATGCCACGAATGGCATCTTCAACCAACTGGTCTTCTCTCACCGTATCAACGTAAAGATTGTTGATAGCCATCTCCGCAATTTGCAACTTGCGAAGCGGTGAATATTTCCCAAAATTGATATTGATTTGAGCGGATACTGAATAAAATATCAAAAGTGCCCAACATGAAGCAACGAGTCGTCTCATTTGTCTGATTTTATATAAAAGAATTGTTCGCCCCAAAGACATCGATTCTCCGTCTAAATGACCGTGATTGTTCGTCTAAATGACAAAGGTCGTCAGTCAATGGGTTTGAGTTCGTCTTCCGGGAGGTCTTCCTCAACCACTAAATTATCGATGATGAAGTTTTGTCGTTCCATGGTATTCTTGCCCATGTAATACTCCAAAAGTTTTTGTACTTGGTCGTTTTTGTGCATCGTCACCTGTTCCAATCGCATGTCAGGCCCGATGAAATGGACGAATTCGTCAGGAGATATCTCTCCCAATCCTTTGAATCGGGTGATTTCCGGCTCGGGTCCAAGGTCCCTGATCGCCTCTTGTCGTTCTTCATCGCTATAACAGTAGCGGGTGATGAAATCGCTCTTTCGCTCTTTTTTGTCACGACTGGCGTCCGCATCCGCCGTCACTTGCTTGTCCTTAATCTTCGTTCTGCGGTTACGCACGCGGAAAAGAGGCGTCTGAAGCACATACACATGCCCCTTCTTGATAAGCTCTGGAAAGAACTGAAGAAAGAAAGTAATAATCAACAGACGGATGTGCATGCCGTCGACATCGGCATCCGTGGCGACAATCACCTTGTTGTAGCGCAGCGTGTCCAAGCCATCTTCAATGTCGAGAGCCGCCTGCAAGAGGTTGAACTCTTCGTTTTCGTACACCACCTTCTTGGTAAGTCCGAACGAGTTGAGCGGTTTTCCCCGCAGCGAGAACACCGCTTGCGTGTTCACATCCCTGCTCTTGGTGATGCTGCCGCTGGCCGAATCGCCCTCGGTGATGAAGATACAACTCTCCTCCTTGCGGTCATTTCTCTCGTCACTGAAATGAATTCGGCAGTCACGCAACTTCCTATTGTGCAGATTGGCCTTCTTGGCACGCTCTCTGGCGAGCTTCGTTACCCCCGCCATAGCTTTGCGTTCGTGTTCGCTGGCCTTGATTTTAGCCTCCAATACGTCCGCACAATCTTCCTTGTGGATGTGCAAGTAATTGTCCACCTCACGCTTGATGAAATCGCCAACATACTTGTTGATGGTCTCACCGCCAGGCGCCATGAGCGTTGACCCTAATTTAATCTTGGTCTGACTCTCGAAAACAGGTTCTTCCACGTTGATGGCTACGGCCGCCACGATGCCGTTTCGAATGTCGGTGTACTCGTAGTTTTTGTCGTAAAACTCTTTGATAGTCTTGGCGATATGCTCCTTGAAAGCACTCTGATGCGTGCCTCCCTGCGTGGTATGCTGCCCGTTGACAAACGAGTGGTATTCTTCTCCGTACTGATTGGTGTGCGTGAAGGCAATCTCAATGTCGTCTCCAACGATATGAACGATGGGATACAGCCCCTCCGTTGTCATGTTGTCGTTGAGCAAGTCCTCCAAACCATTACGGCTTCTGATGCGCCGTCCATTGTACATGATGGTGAGACCAGCGTTGAGATAGGTATAGTTGCGCAGCATGGTTTCCACGATGTCGTCGTGAAACGAGTAGCTCTTGAACAGCGTGTTGTCGGGTTCAAAATAAATATAGGTACCCGTCTCGTCCTGCGTGTCCTCGGTCTGATCGCTCTTGAGCTCACCCTTTTCAAACGTGATGGAGCGAACTTTCCCGTCGCGGTACGACTTCACCTCGAAATGCGCGCTCAAAGCATTCACGGCTTTGAGACCCACGCCGTTCAATCCCACGCTCTTCTTAAACGCCTTCGAGTCGTATTTTCCGCCCGTATTCAGCATGCTCACGGCCTCAACCAGTTTTCCTTGCGGAATGCCACGGCCGTAATCGCGCACGCTCACGCGCAGGTTGTCCTCCACGTCAATCTCAATTCGGTCGCCCGACTTCATCTTAAACTCGTCGATGGAGTTGTCAATCACTTCCTTCAACAGCACATAGATGCCATCCTCGGGCAAGTTGCCGTCGCCCAACCGGCCGATGTACATGCCCGGACGGGTACGCACATGCTCCATATCCGACAGGTGTCGGATGTTGTCGTCTGTATAAGAAACGGTTTCTTCTGCCCCAATCGGAGCAGAAGCCATATTGTCATGATTCGTTGATTGCGATTCTTGCTTGTTTTTATCAGTCATCGGTTTTATGGTTGTTATTCGTTTTCAGCAGTTCCTTAGGGGATGGTTCCTACCATATCAGCACACCCTACATGCCATCGTCACGCACGAAAGAGCGTTTGAAGCCCCAAAAAGAATCCACTTACCCGATATGACCGTGGGCAAGAATCAAATCTTCTTCTTGAAGCAGCTGCGACGCTTATGATTGGTGGGCTTCAGCGGTCCCCACTGACTTTGCACGCCTTCATTGGTTTCCATCTCTACCTGGCTCTCGGCCCAAGTAAACCCATACTTATTGAACACGGGTATCAGGTCGGTGAACAACAAGGCGTTGGCGCCCTTGGATCGATACTCCGGCAGCACACCCAGCAGCAGTAAGTCGCCACCACCTCCTGTCTTTTGAAACTTGATGGCCCGCAACAGGTGCCACCAGCCCCATGGAAGCAAGCGTCCCCTGCGGCATTTTTGCAGGGCATACGACAGGGATGGAATTGAAATGCCCACGCCAACGAGCTTCCTGTCCTTGTTCCAATCCTCGATGAGCGTAATCATGTTCAAATCGGCAAAGCGGAGATACATGTCCACATAGTGATCAATCTGCTTCGCACTGAGTTCAGAATAGCCGTAAAGGTCTTTATAAGTCTCGTTGATGATGGCGAAAATCTTTTGTCCGTAATTGTACTTTTTCACCTCCCTGCGGGTAAGTTTCTTGATGTGCAGGTTGTAGCGCGTTTCCACCACCTCGGCTATCTTCGCATATTTCTCGGGGATTTCTTTTGGAACGTCCAAGAAATATTCCACATAATTCTGGTCAACATCCCATCCACCCAACTTCTGCAAATGTTGTGGGTAGTAAGGATAATTGTAAATAGTGATCATCGTGCTGAGCTTATCAAAGCCCCAAGTAAGCATTCCCTCAGGATCCATGTCGGTGAAACCCAAAGGCCCCACCATCTCGGTCATGCCCTTCGAACGGCCATAAGCAGCCACTTGATCGAACAAGGCGCCAGACACCTCCAGGTCGTCTATGAAGTCAATCCAGCCAAACCGCACGCACTTCGTCTTCCATTTCTCATTGGCTCGATGGTTGATGATGGCTGCTACCCGCCCCACTACTTTACCTTGTTTGTACGCAATATAATATTCTGCCTCACAAAACTCAAATGCAGCGTTCTTATCTTTACGCAATGTATTCACGTCATCCAGGAAAAGATTCGGAACATCATATGGGTTTCCCTCATAAAGGTCGTAATGGAAGTCAACGAACGTTCTCAAATCGCGCAGCGACTCGACCTTCTTAATTTGTATAGATGGCATTCTATTTTAATAAGATTGTATGCAATATAGGCTTGCAAAGTTACGTTTATTTGGGCTATTTTCAAAATAAAACGCCTACATTTTTTTACCAACAGCCGGGTGCGGGCATGACAAAACGAGACGCGTCCCTGCGGATGAGCATTTCAACGGCAATGGGTTTGACCGACAATTGCATTGAGTTTGAGGAACAAAGGCATTGGGTTTGAGGAACAAAGGCATTGGGTTTGGCAGACAAGTGTTTTCGGGCATACCGCCAGGCAGCGAGACTTCCGCACAATCACATGACAACCAGCGGAATACGTTCCCGCCGCCCAACCATCAAGCAAGCTCGTCATCCACCCACACGCACATGTCGCACAGAAGGTTACCGCCCCTCTCGCGCGTGAGCGGATGATGACAACGTCACCGATTATTTGCCGCAAATCAACAGAACATGCCGCCCATCTGCCTGCGTGGTAGCGAAAATATAAACCGCTCCCCCATCCTTCAGCTTGAGCCGTTTGCGCAACTCGGCCACGGAAAGGGGGAAGTTGCGGGTGGTGATGTTGGCCTGGCGCACGTCGCAAAGCACCGACTTCAGCTCTTTCTTGTTCATCGACGAGAGAGCTTGGATGCGGAACTTCCGCCCAGGAAACGCCGGGAGGTCACGGTCAGAGATAAAGAGATGAGAGTTGGGTGCCATCTTCCGAACGCCCAATTGGGCGCTCACGGCCGAGAAACAACCGGCCTTCATGATTGACGCATGGGGCTCGTAGAGGTATTGTCCCGGCCGCATTTCTTCAGAACTGACGTAAGGAGCCGTAACGACAGATGGTTCGTCGGCCGAACAAACAAAGGCCTGGTCATCGTTCACGCAATGAAGGGTGGGCGGCTTTTGCCGTTGCTTACTCAAGACGAAGAGCAGTTCTTTGCACTCGTTTCTCACCGACAGCACATGTATCTCGCACACCTTCACCTCATCAGTCTCAAGTTGAGCCACGGCTTGGTGCCAGTCGAGCATCGGAGAGAGCTTCACCATGACAAAAAGGCTCTTGGCCGTGAGCTGTTCTTTCAGGCTCAACAAATCAGGTGTGCAGTCGCTGATGGCCACCATCTTGCAGCCCTGTCGGTCACGCCGGGCAGGATCCAGGTAAATCACCGTGGCGTGATTCATCCGCCGAAGATAGTCCACCCCGTCGGCACACACCACCTCTGCCTGCCGCAGGCCTAACAAGGAGAAATTATGTTGAGCCACCTCGCACAACGCTTGTTGCCGTTCCACATAGACACAACGCTCAAATTGACGGGCCATAAAGGAGAAATCAACTCCAAAACCGCCTGTCAAATCGATAAAAGATGGCTCTGTTTCGTGGGATAGTCGGTCTTTTTTCGGGTCTTCTGACCATGATTTTTGACCGAAATCAGCACAGAGCCGCGCAGCCAACTGCGCCTTGTAGCGCGCCGTTTGCTCGGAAGAACATTGCTCCATGGACAGGTGGGGCGGGTACAACAGTGCGTCTATCGCTGCCCAGGACGGCAGTTTCTGTCGGGCAGTCTGTCGCCCCGCAATCTGTTGTAAGGCCAAAGGCATGTCCACACCCGGGTGTTGGCCTCCCTTGAGGGCCAGCTGTCGCACGTCTTCTTCGGCGTGCCGTCGAATGAATTCTGCCGTTACTTCGTTCATCATACCCTTCTCTTCATCGGAAATGAAATAGAAAAAGTAGCCAGTAGGCTACTTAATCACCTGATAATAACGCTTTGCCTGCGCCCGTGAACGGAAGTTGAAATGCCACCATTCGGTACGCAAGGGTTTGAAACCGGCGTAGGTCATCACGTCACGAAGCAGCTGACGGTTCTTGCGAGCCTGCCTGCTGATGCGCCCATGCGCCACCAGTTGGGCTTCGTTATCAATGTGGGCCGCAGCTCCCATATAGTCAATTTTGGTGCCCATGTCAAGGGTATCGCCCTTCAGATTGCACAGCGTGAGGTCGACAGCCAGTCCATAATTGTGCAAACCGCCGCCGCGTGCGGGATTGGACACATAGAAATATTTGGAGGTATGCTTCACCTTGTCCCACATTTTTTGCTGAATGGACATGGGACGGGCAGCGTCATAAATCTTCAATCGAAGATCTGGACGCAACTCCCTGAGCCGCTTTTGCGCCTTTACCAGTGCCTGAGCTGCGCGCGGATGGAGATAGGCTTCGCGCAAATCGCCGTACAACACACCGCCGGTGAAGTTGTCCGCGCGGGCGTACATCAAGGATACCCGGATGGTCTTGTCGAGCTGTTGCACGTTGACATAGCCCCGACGTTCGAGCGACTGTGCTGTTTTACTAAGTTTTTGCTTGTCTTGAGCCACGGCAAAAGTGGTGGCCAAGACAAGCAAAAAGATAATTTTACGCATGCAGTGAGTGAAAGTTCTGTTTACGAAGAGATTAACTTGTTCTTTCCATCAACCTCGTCACCGCGTCAACTTCATGGCCAGCACGGGTTCGTTGGTGGTGATGTAATCCACCCCTGCCTTGTTCATTTCCTCAATGCCGGCCTTGTCACTGACGGTCCATGCGTTGACCGTCATGCCCAGGTCGTGCGCCTGTTTGATCCACTCGGGATGCTTGCGCAGTACGTCGATGTGGTAATCAATGCCCGCGATGCCTTCCTGATGGAGCTGGGCGGGTGTCTTGTCACCCAAAAGATAAGCCACTTTCGCCTGCTTGTCCAAGCGAACCAGCTCCAAGCAAACGTCATGACTGAACGCGATGTATTCCACTTTGTTTTCAACTCCGTATTTTTTCACGGCATTCAACGTTGCCCGAACCGCGCGTTGGTTGGCTTCCGGCGTCGCATGGGTCTTGATTTCAATGATGAGTTTGGTCTTGCTTTTGGTTTTCTTCATCACCTTCAGCAGGTCCTTCAGCTGCGGCATCTTCTCGCCATTCTTAAGCGTCAGGTTCTTACATTCGTCGTATGACGCGTTTTGAAGCGTCACGCCATTGAAATCAGCATCATGATTCACCATGAGTTTTCCATCGGTGGTAATCCACACGTCTATTTCAGAACCATAGACATTCAAGTCGAGAGCCTTCCGAAGCGACGTCCTTGAGTTTTGAGCCGAGCCTGCTGTAGCCCAGTAACCACGGTGAGCAATGACTTTTGAACCTGCGAACATACTGACTGTCGCAAAAGCAGCGAGGGCCAGCGTACAAAATAATTTTTTCATAATGGTATGCGTATTGATTATTGATGATTTGTTTATGTATCTGCAAAGATAAGAAGTTGGTGCGAAACAACCAAACCAAAGCACAAGTAAACAGGGCGAGGAAGCGCGAAGTTTGTACTACTTTAACTGATAGAGTAAGCCCAATCTCACTTCGTATGTACGGGCAGTAACATCGTTTCGATAGGTATAGTGGGTATCACGATGATAATAAGCGCCCGACAAATGAAGCCCCCATTGTCGCCAAACTGGGATTTTAAGCATGGGACGCAACACCCATAGGGATGATTGGTTACGCTCGCCTTGTGCGCTGAAGGTGTCGTATGGCGTGCCAGCTGGCACATCTTCGTAGCCGCGCCAACTGTACATTCTGAAAAATCGGGCATCCAGAGAGAAAGAAAAGCGGTGACCTACCGAGAATTGCGTGCGTGACAGGGCGGTGAAACCGCTGCCCATGTTGTAGGATCTGTGAAAAGGATTGTCGGCATAATCGCTCCAAAGTCCACCCAGCAACATGCCATTGAGGAAGAAAGATTGCTCAACTTGCAAGTTTGGCAGGATGGTAGGAATCCTGCAAGACCACCCAACTCCGACGCTGGCTGCTTCGGAAAGCTGGTAAGGAGGCAGGCCTCCGTTGCGTCCATTGGTATGTTCGTAGTTAAAATGCTGATAAACACCGAAGCGCGACTGCATGCTCCGACGTCCCATCACAGGGGTTGCGGCCAACTGTCCAATGATGTTGATGTGATTCACCGCATGTTGTTGATGTCCTACGACCACACCTGCATCGAGGGTAAAATAATCGAATGGTTTGTGTTCATCACTGAATGCGTCGCCATAGCGGACCGAAAAATCCAGATAAGGCGTATGGAACCGCATTGTGGAAGCATCGTGGCCCGATACGTATCTGTCGCCAACAGCCACCGCCATGCGTACAGGTAATCGTTCGTCATCATGATAAGTGGCTTTTTGAGGACGTATCTTCCAAGCTTCACCTGTGAATAGGCGGTTCAATGCGCAAATGGGATTGATGGCTGCTCCCAGTAGTTCTTGGGCAACACGCCGCCATCCTTGCCGGTCATCACGGTACACGAGGTTGGACAAGCGATAGGTACTCTCACCGATAGCCAATCCACCTATGCCGGTAGAAATGGCATCATTGATGGATGGAAGTTCGTTTTCGCCGGCAATTTCCCACATCAAGTCACCAGCCAGGGTATAAGGTATCGACTCCCAGAAGTTCATACCATTACTGCGAGCGACATTGAAGAATAGGTTACCATGATAGGGATGATACCATAAATTGGTGTGAAACACATCTCCATCCCAAAACCATTTGTTGAGCCGAACGTTGCGTTTGATCGTTTTACTGGTTACCTTGGCGAAGTTAGCATCTAATATAAAATAGTCAACGGCCAGGAAGGTAGCGTTGATTCCCACCACTTCTGCGGCTGCCCGCCATGGATATTTTGGGGGATTGGCTGACTGTTTCTCCATCAGTGAGTCAACATGGAACACGTAGGGCGATTGATTTAACAAGGTATCAGGTAGCACTACGCTGTCAACCAATGTACTTGAATCGCTCTGTAGATGGTAGATCTGCGCTTTACTTTCTATTGAAAATAAAGTAATAAGAACACTCATGGCAACCCAGCACTTGGTTTTAGCCAAACAATCAAAAACAGATAAGTTATTCAAGTATATCGAAAATCTTCAGTATGGTTCAACATCAACGATCCTATTACAACCCAACAAAAAAGCCTACCTGTCACTGAAACGATGTCTGAAAGGCACAATTCCCGGTGACACATAGGCTGTTGATGGCTCTAAAAACATGACTGAGAGCAACATTTTGTTACATCAAAAGAGCCACAGACAAACTATTGATGGCTCTAGAAACAGAACAGAGAGCATTCAGTTGCTGTTTATTTCACGGTAATGAGGAAGTAATTCTTCTTTCCGCGCTGCACCAACAGGTACTTGCCGTCTATCAAGTCGTCGGCCGTGATGACCTGATCGAAGGACGAGAGCTTCTCCTTGTTGAGCGAAACGCCGCCGCCTTTCACCAGTTTCCGCATCTCACCCTTGCTTGGGAACATGTCCATTCCCTCCTGATTGAAAAGTTCTACGGCCGCGGAACCCAACTGCTCCTTGCCAATCTCGTATTGCGGAACTCCATTGAAGACGTCAAGGAATGTGGCCTCGTCAAGCTTTCGAAGGCTCTCCTTGGTGGCTTTTCCAAACAAAATGTTGCTGGCTTCAATGGCCATGTCCAAGTCTTCCCGAGAATGAACCATCACCGTCACCTCCTCAGCCAAACGCTTTTGAAGAATACGGCGGCCGGGATCTTGCTGATGTTCGGCCACAAGCGCCTCGATGGTCTCACGGTCCAAGGATGTGAATATCTTGATGTATTTCTCCGCATCATCATCACTAACGTTCAACCAGAATTGATAGAACGCATACGGTGTTGTGCGGTTTCTGTCCAACCAGATGTTACCGTTCTCCGTCTTGCCGAACTTTTTCCCGTCAGCCTTCGTGATCAGGGGGCACGTCAGGCAGTAAGCATTCTCCTCAGCGCCCAGGGTTCGGCGAATCAACTCAGTGCCCGTCGTCATGTTTCCCCATTGGTCGTTGCCGCCAAGTTGCAGTTTGATACCATGCTTCTGATAGAGATGAAGGAAATCATAGCCCTGCAACAGCTGGTAAGTGAACTCGGTAAACGACAGGCCATCGCTGGCTTCACCGTTCAAGCGCTTCTTCACACTGTCCTTAGCCATCATATAGTTCACGGTAATGTGCTTGCCTACCTCGCGTGCGAAGTCAAGGAAAGTGAAGTCTTTCATCCAGTCATAGTTGTTCACCAGCTCGGCTTTGTTGGGTGTGTCACCATCAAAGTCGAGGAATTTGGACACTTGTTGCTTGATAGCCTCTTGATTATGGTATAAAGTGTCAGCGTCCAAAAGGTTGCGTTCCAAGCTCTTTCCCGACGGATCGCCAATCATTCCCGTCGCTCCGCCCAGCAGCAAATAGGGCTTGTGCCCACATCTTTGCAGGTGACGGAGCATCATGATGCCACACAAGTGGCCGATATGCAAGGAGTCGGCCGTTGGGTCGGTGCCCAAATAAGCCGACACGGTTTCTTTTTCAAGCAGCTCTTCGGTGCCTGGCATCATCTGCGCTAACATGCCACGCCATTTCAGTTCTTCAACAAAGTTCTTTGTCATCGAATCAAATTTATATTTTTCGTTTGTATTATGAAGCTGGGGCCTCTACTCAAAGAGAAACTTACGGTACCGGATCATATCCGCTACCACCCCACGGATTACATCGTAAGATGCGCCACACGGCCAACGCCAGCCCCTTGAACGGTCCATGCTTGATGATGGCCTGCCGCGCATATTCCGAACATGTCGGTGTGAATCGGCAAGACGGGGGCGTGTAAGGCGTGATGAATCTCTGATAGAACAAGATGGGAGCCAGCAAGACTACTTGAAGAATCCGCATCACGACGCGACTTACAGACTTGAGAGCACTCACAGTTTATCAGCTATTCGTTTCAACAACACCTGCATGCTTCGCATCACGGTATCCGTATCATGAAGCTCATCAGACAACCATATAAAGCCCAACAGCAGCTGACGATTGGGCGAATCTGACATGAACGGTGCCACAATCCCTTTGTTCAGCCGGTATGCCTCACGCACCTGTCGCTTCACGCGGTTGCGTTTGACGGCTCGCTTGAAGTGCCTTTTCGACACGCTCACCATCATCCTGACGGGCACTTCATGCCGCAAGTCACGGTGAGACTGTTCGGTCAGCAAATAGACAACCCTTAATGGAAACACCGAAAAGGATTTGCTTTTGCCTCCGGTGAAGAGCTTTTCCAGCAGAGTTCTACCGCATATCCGCTCCCACTTGCTGAGTTTAAAAGGCCTAACGGTGGGCAATTGACTTCTTATTTTTGATATTTTTTCAGATAAGCCCTCAAGGCTCCCGTCATGGAAGGATTGTCTTGATCGGGCGCCTGCAAGTCCAATCTAAACCCTTCTGCCGCAACAGCCTTGCATGTCGCAGGCCCGAAGGCGCCAATCTTGATGTCCCCTTGCTCAAAGTGGGGCATGTTTTGCTGCAATGCCTTCACGCCCGTAGGACTGAAGAAGATGATCATGTCGTAATCAAACGTCTTCACTTCCTCTTCCGTCATGTCGTTGCTCACCGTTCGGTACATCACGCACTCGGTATGCTTGAGCTTCTTCGCGTCCAATAATGTCTTGAGGTCGTCGTTGTGAACACTACTCATGGGAACGAGATACTTCTCGGCTTTATGCTTGACCATCAGCGGAACCAGGTCGGCTATCTTGCCACTCGTGCCAAAAAACACCTTGCGTTTACGATACTGTACATATTTCTGTATGTAGAGCGCGATGGTCTCAATGACGCAGAAGTACTTCATGTCCTCCGGTATGGTGATGCGCAGCTCCTTGGCCAGCGTGAAAAAATGGTCTATCGCATGGCGGGAAGTGAACACGACAGCCGAATGTTCGAGGATGTTAACACGCTGCTTGCGGAATTCCTTCGCAGAGAGTCCCTCCACCTTGAAGAAAGGTCGGAACACACACTTCACACCGTATTCTTTCTCAATATCATAATACGGCGACTTCTCACTTGTTGGTTGCGGTTGCGATACTAAGATTTTTTTGACCATCTGTGTCCTAAAAATTTATTTTAAAATGATTGTTTGCCAATCCAAAAACACCCCACAGGGCGAGCATTGGAATGATTTCAAGCGCACAAAAGTACAAAATTATTTGCAGAAACGCCCCCGCCTGACGGAAAAAGATGGCATACGCCTTATAGAGTGTAAGCAATTTTATCAACACGATGACGACAGCCGCGTATATGACTGCGCTTTTCATCGAGACGTCGAAATAGGACAACAACATGACGATGGGGAACAACGCCACGCCTTCCACCGACACCAGGAACAACCGTGCCCTCATCCATTGTTCGTTTTTTTCCCTGTCGAAGAACACCCAGTTGACGAAAGCGTAGGCCAAGGTCTTGGCCATGAAATACAAAACGATAGCCGCGGTATAAATGCCAATAATCTGATAGTACTCCAGGACGAAGATATCGGTCACATAGGTGCGTGAGTAGAAGAAGAACAAGAGAGCCGACAGCAGGCACGACTGAAAGACGAAAAAGAGCTGGAACCGTATTTCCTCGCCCGTTTCCGTGATTTCCGTCGTCCGTCCGCGCGGCTGATAAAAGAAGGTCTTGACCTGCTTTTCCAAGAAGCGCTTAGACCTTGAAAAGGCGAGCATGGCCAGTATGAAGCAGCCGAGCAGCACGCCTGTAATCAGGTTGTCACCCGACACCGTGTACGGAACAGGGTCGCCGGCCACTCCCACGCGCCCTCCGTTCAGCTCAGGATGGAACAGTGAGTCATTCGAAAAGAACGACTCCCTGTAATATTGCGGCAAGGTGACGTTGCGAAAGCTCTTCCCTACCGGCTGCCCCGGCAAGTGAAGGGTGTCCGGCATCTGGCTCCAACAGACTCTGCGGGGCTTGACATGAGCCTGGATGGCCGAGTCTTGCTGGGCCGGAGTGGCGTTTTTGGGCAACCACTTCAGCACCTGCGCCGGCGTGGGCTGCTTGGTCCGCTGCGACGCAGACGACGCGGCGCGCGGGGTTTCGGCAGCGACGGACTGCGAGAGAGTGTCGGCCTGCAACATTTACCCTTTGATGCCGAAGGCCCGTTTGATGCGTTCCACGTCGTCCAGCTTCTCCCAAGTGAAAAGCTCCACCTTCATGACTTTCTTCTCATGATAACGACTTTCAAACGTTTTTTCCTTCACCTCGCACCGCCGTCCCATGTGTCCGTAGGCCGCCGTCTCGAAGTAAATGGGGTTGCGAAGGCCGAACCTCTTCTCGATGGCTTTCGGCCGGAGGTCGTACATCTCACCTATCTTCCGGGCTATCTCGCCATCCGTCATCCCCACTTTGCCCCGTCCGTATGTGTTCACATAGACATTGATGGGCTTGGCCTCGCCGATGGCATAGCTAACCTGCACCAGCACCTCGTCTGACACGCCCGCCGCAACCATGTTCTTGGCGATATGACGCGCCGCGTATGCCGCCGAACGGTCTACCTTACTGGGGTCCTTACCCGAGAACGCTCCGCCGCCGTGCGCCCCTTTACCACCGTATGTATCTACGATAATCTTCCTTCCGGTGAGCCCGGTGTCGCCGTGAGGCCCGCCGATGACGAACTTTCCCGTAGGATTCACATAATACAAGATGTCATCATCGAACAGCGCGCGCGTCTTGTCGTCACACGCAGCCTTCACGCGGGGCATGAGAATGTTGAGCACGTCGGCCTTGATCTTGGCCAGCATGCGGTCGTCGTCACTGTCAAACTCGTCGTGCTGCGTGCTCACCACAATGGTGTGGATGCGGCGGGGCGTGTGGTCGTCGTTGTACTCTATCGTAACCTGGCTCTTCGAGTCGGGGCGAAGATACGTCATCTCCTTGCCTTCTTTCCGGATGTCTGCCAAAACTCGCATGATGAGGTGAGCCAAATCAAGCGACACCGGCATGTAGTTTTCTGTTTCGTTGATGGCATAACCGAACATCATGCCTTGGTCTCCGGCGCCCTGTTCGTCCTCATTGGCACGATTCACCCCACGGTCAATGTCGTCACTCTGCTCGTGAATGGCCGTCATGATGCCACACGAATCACCGTCAAACTGATATTCCGACTTGGTGTAACCTATCTTCTTGATGGTTTTGCGCGCGATGGTCTGCAGGTCAACGTATTCTTTGGAGCGCACCTCACCCATGATGACCACCTGCCCGGTGGTCACGAAAGTCTCGATGGCGCAATGCGCGTCGCGGTCGTAAGCCAAAAACTGATCAAGCAAAGCGTCTGAAATCTGGTCAGCAACTTTGTCCGGATGTCCCTCTGAAACTGATTCTGATGAAAATAAATAGGCCATATCTATGATTCTTGTTGTATGTTGAACGTGCAAAGTTAGCAAAAAAAACACAATCTGTCACGCATCTGCTTTATTTTAACTCCTTCGCGGCTTTCGCGCATTTTCAGCCAACGGAACCAACCCGCAACCGTCCGTTCACCTGAAGGCTCCATGCTTTCACGCCCGTGAACCGTGCGCCTGTGGACTGCGCTGCTTACACTTTTTGTCCTAAAAAAGTGCCTGTAAAACGGCCTGTGTAAAATGGTGAAATAGAAAAATTAACTATGCTTACAGGATGCATCAATGGGGTAAAAAGCGAAGAAAACCGATATATTCGACTTAAAACATCGCAATTGACGGCCTATTTGCATGCGTTTGGGCTCTCATTCACATGGGTTTGCAGCATTAAAGCATTGCTGTTGCAAGCCAATCTCAACGCTTTTGCACAAAAAACAGGCGTCAAAAAGGATTGAAAAGCCGATAATTCCACACAACGAATTGATACACATAGGATTACAGAACCACCTCATATTTCCCGTATTTACAACAAGCAGGGATGTTGTTGGCAAATACGCCAAAGGTGAAGGGGTGTTTGTCAAGAAAAAGGACAATTGAAATTCTGCTTTGAGTATGGATGTTTCGGTTCTGTATGATGAAACGGTTACGGTGCCGTAGGGGCGTGATGGCGGGCGGAACGTGATGAATTACACCTCTACGCTTGGTCCGCCTTTTGATGTGTCCGCAGCGTAACATACTGTTACCTGCCACAAAGAAAATTGCCATTGAACTATTGATCAAGTTCAATGGCAATACCTGTGAACAAACAAGCTAACCACTCCCCTCCCTTTTGGGGAGGGGTTGGGGGTGAGGCTACCCTACTTCTTACTTCTTTTCTTCCGGCAACATGGTTACCGAGATGTAGTTTCCGGCCTTCAAGAATTCTTTCATAAAGGCGGCGATGGTCTGTGGTGTCTGTGCGCTAATCACCTTTTTATAATCAGTGTACGAGTCAATACCGTGCTTACGATACAAATCCACCACACCATTCCAATAACGATTGGTCTTAGCCACATCATCCGCCTGCTTCAGCATCACGGCCTTCACCTTGTCAACCATCGAAGCGTCCACCGTCTTGGCAAGCTCTCGCACGGCGCTCTCCATGATGCTCAGGGCCAGATCCTTCTTCTCTGGCTTCATGGGGCAAACGCCCAATAATTGAATCACATGATAATCATCGTCGATGGTTGCCGCACCTTGTGCCCCGCACGAGTAGGCCGCACTCGCATCCTCACGAATCTTCTGCAAATAAACCATCGACAACACCTGTCCGGCGATGGAAGCTTTGACATCATTCTCCACAGTGTAAGGCATGTCTTCGTTGTACCATATCTTATAAGCCGTTGACTTTGGTGTTTCCATCTTGCGCTTGAAGGTGTTGTCTATCTTGCCTTTCTGCAGGAAGGTGACGCGGTGCCCCTTCACAATCTTCTTCTGCGAGGGCAGACTGGCAATGTATTGACAAATCAATGGTCGGATGGCAGCCTCGTCATAGTTTCCAATGAGGGTGAACGTCCATGCTGCCGCATTGGCCGTCTGCTCCTTGGCCATGGCCAAGATACGGTCATACGAAACGTTTGGCAAGTCTTCTTCCTTAACGGGAGCCAACCTGGGATTGTGCCCGTACATCGTCGCCGTGAGCGAATCAGAGAGGGCCACCTCCGGCGAGAGCGCGCGGTTCTTGAGGCTCACCTTGTACTGATTGATGAGGTTGTCGTACGACTTCTGGTCCTTATTGATGCCAGTGAAGTAGAGATACAGCATTTGCAGCATCGTTTCTACGTCCTTGGGCGTGGATGACCCCGACGCCATGGCTTTCTTAAAGCCCAGCGACAGGTCGACGCCGGCAATCTTACCAGCCAGGGCTTTCTGCAGCTCGGTCAGCGAGAATTGTCCCAGTCCGCTGTTCCCAATCACGTCATTAAACATCTTGGCGTTGAGATAATCCTTCTTTCCATACAGGGAAGAGCCTCCAAGGCCCTCTGCCGACAACAGCACCTCATCCTTCTTCAGGTCGGTATGCTTGAGCACGACCGTCGCGCCGTTAGACAGTTTCAGCTCCGTGTATCCCAACTTGTCGTTTTTCTTCTCACTCTTGATTTTTCCGGGTTTGGGCTTTTTCGTAATCAGCGGCTCGTTCTTCACCTTGTCAACGTATGCCGTCACCTGTTGTCGCTTGGCTGTTTGTAGAGCGGCGAGCAGTTCTTGCCGGGTTGGATAGGCGGCGCCCTCTTTCTCGTTGTTGAAGTTTATAATCACGACGTTGCTGTCGTTCTTGGGAATCAGCTGTTTCATGTATTCGTTCACCGCATCAACGGGAATGGCGGGAACCATCTGCTTCATCAGTTGATAAGTGTAATCGATGGACGGCATGGGCTCGTTGGTCAAGAAATAACCCAGGCATTCGTTGAAGAACTGCGTGTTCTTGCGCTTGTCCTTGTTGCTGTATGCCTTGTCCAAGCTACTCAACAGGTTCGCTTTATACCGGGCGTATTCAGTCGGAGTGAATCCAAACTCGGCTGCGCGGCGCGCTTCTACCACAACCGCGGTGAGCGAGGCGGCAAGTTGCGAGGGGTCTTTGGGCTGGGCGAAAAGACTGAACGCGTCTTTCGTCTTGGCGAAAATATAATTTCCGTCACTGGCTTCAGCACCCACATACGGGCAACCTGTCTTTTGTGCTGCTTCGGTATAGCGATTGTTCAGCATGTTGAGTGCGGCTCCTTTCAAATAACCATAGACGATATATTCAACGGAATTTTTCAACGAGTCGGGGTACGTATCGTGCTTGAACATCACTTGTACGTTGTTGGTTCGCTGCTCTTTATCCTTGTCAATGATGACGATAGGCTCGGCAGTGTCGGGCACTGGCTCATCAAGCACAGGAGCTTGGTGGGCTGGGTTCTTGATACCTCCAAAGAGTTTCTTGATCATCGCCTCGGTATGGTTTACGTCTACGTCACCAATCACGATGATGCCTTGGTTGGATGGATGATACCATTTCTCGTAATAGTCGCGCAATTCCTGTGGCTTGAAGTTGTCTACGACACTCATCAAGCCAATGGGATAACGCACGCCGTACTTACTTCCGGGATACAGCTTGGGTAGATTGCGCTCAAACATGCGGCTCTCTGCGCTGGTACGCAGTCGCCATTCCTCATGTATCACGCCACGCTCCTTGTCTATCTCCTTCGGGTCGAGTGTCAACCCCGTAGACCAATCGCGCAATATCAGCAAGCAAGAGTCGAGCGCACTCTGTCGGGTGGTGGGCACGTTGTCAATGTTGTAAACCGTTTGGTCGATGGACGTGTAAGCATTGAGGTCGCTTCCAAACTCCACACCAATGGAGCGCAGATACTCAATCAGGTCGTTGCCTTTGAAGTGATCGCTGCCATTGAACGCCATGTGCTCCAGGAAATGCGCCAGTCCTCGCTGGCTCTCATCCTCTTGAATGGACCCCACCTTCTGCGCAATGTAAAAGTTTGCACGGTGTTCGGGCCAGTTGTTGTAGCGAATAAAATAAGTGAGACCATTGTCAAGCTTACCTATTCGCACGGCAGTGTCTACCGGTACGGGCGGCATCTGCATCTGGGCATGCAACATACCTGCGCACAACAGGAGCAATGCGCTGAAAAGATGTCTGATTTTCATAAGTGAAATAATTTATAAAATGAAACTTCTTGTTTGCATGCAAAGATAGAAATTATTTGTTAAATTATCCATCTGCCGCAGGAAAGAAAATGATATTCGTATTAAAATCTCATTAAAAATGAATCTCAAAAATCAACTTTTTGAGATTTTGAACTTGTTTTTGAAATCAATATGAAAGTGAATAAAGGAATGGAACTCGCAACACTAACGAATAGACTTATGTAAAAAAAGTGGCATCCCACTCCCGCCATACTCCATTTTTTTGTACATTTGCCCGGTGAGATGAAGGTGTTTTCTTTTCATCCGTTTCCACATATTCAAATAAAAAACCTACAATTCGAGCGATATGAAACCATTAAAATTCAACGTTAGACTTCTTGTAACAGGAGTGGCAGGATGTACTATCACGGCTACCACCGCAAAGAAACCTGTCAAACCCAACATTATTTATATCATGTGCGACGACATGGGCTACGGTGACTTAGGCTGCTATGGTCAGCCGTTTATTGAGACTCCTCACATCAACCAACTCGCCACCGAGGGCATGCGGTTCACACAAGCCTATGCAGGTGCCCCTGTGAGTGCCCCTTCGCGTGCTTGCATGATGACTGGGCAGCATACTGGACACACCAAAGTACGTGGAAACGAGGAATTTTGGAAAGATGTTCCGATGGTGAAATACGGTGAAAACGAAGACTACTCAAGGGTGGGACAGCTGCCATACGATGCCCACCACGTCATTGTACCAGAAATCTTGAAAAGCCAAGGGTATCGGACAGGAATGTTTGGCAAATGGGCTGGAGGCTACGAAGGCTCTGAGTCGACCCCCGACAAGCGTGGCATCGATGAGTTCTTTGGTTATATTTGCCAGTTCCAGGCACACTTGTATTATCCCAACTTCCTCAACGAATACAGCCGTGAGCGTGGAGATACCGCTGTCAGTAGATTGGTGCTGGACAAAAACATCCGCTACCCCATGTCGGGCAAGCTATATTATCAACGTCCTGAATATTCTGCCGACTTGATTCATCAGCGTGCGATGGACTGGATAGATGCGCAAGACAACCAGCATCCCTTTTTCGGGATCTTTACTTATACCCTTCCACACGCCGAATTGGTACAGCCCGACGATTCGCTATTGGCGTATTATAAGCGGAAGTTCTTTGTGGACAAAACATGGGGCGGACAACCTCATAGCCGCTATAACGCTACCGAGCACACACACGCTCAATTTGCTGCGATGATTTCAAGGTTGGACATTTATGTGGGGCAAATCATGCAAAAGCTGAAAGAGAAGGGGTTGGAAGAGAACACCATCGTCATCTTTACGAGCGATAATGGACCTCATGAGGAAGGCGGAGCCGACCCTGCATTCTTTGGAAGAGACGGAAAATTGCGCGGTCTGAAGCGACAGTGCTACGAAGGAGGCATCCGCATTCCATTCATTGTACGGTGGCGCAACCACATTGCGGCTGGCACGGAAAGCGACTTACAAATTGCCTTTTACGACCTCATGCCTACCTTTTGCGAGCTGGTGGGAGTAAAAAACTACCAAAAACGCTATGCCAACAAGAAACTAAAGGTGGATTATTTCGACGGAATCTCGTTCGCTCCTACGCTATTAGGACAACCACAACCTAAGAAACATGCCCATTTGTACTGGGAATTCTCTGAAACCAACCAGATTGGAGTACGCATGGGCGACTGGAAAATGGTCGTCATAAAAGGCATTCCACACCTCTACGACCTGTCCAAAGACTTACACGAAGACCATGACGTGGCAGCCGAACACCCTGAAATTGTGCAGCGTATGACGCAAATCATTCAAGAAGAGCATGTGGACAGTTCGCTCTTTCCTGTCACACTGCCCACAACTGCCCAAGCATCTGAACACAAAAAGCAACGGTAAGTCGTTGCTCTAAACCAACAAAACAGGCTATATTGGACAGCAAAACAGTCTATTTTGCTCACCAATATAGCCTGTTTTGTAGGCATATATCTTTCAGTTTCAAAACCAAAGGGATGACAATTGTGCCGCTCCCTCAATATAGATTGGGCGTCCAGTCTTCAAGACGAGACAAGGACAGTGTGCGCCCTACCCCTTACGAGGCTTGCGGCGTGCCCAACCTTCTTCGGAGAAATCGGGGGTCTCGCCCTTGAATTTCACCTCTGGCTGTTGGAAGAACTGTCGCCAGTCGCCCGTGTCTTCCTGCTGATAAGAGGGGCGTTTCGCACTTTTTCCATTCTTTCGTCCGCCCTCTGCACGTCTACCTGCAGCCCTTCCGCCACCTCTTGTGGCTTGCGCTTTGCGTCCATGACCCTCTTCGTTGGCATCATTGCAGCGCACCTCTCTACCCTTGTAGGTCGCTCCCGACAAAGAACGCATCACCTTGTTGGCATCTTTTTCGGGCACTTCGATATAGGATATTTTTCCCAACAGGTCGATATGTCCCACCTGCTGCCTACCCTTTACATGCTGGTTAATAAACTGCATCACCTCTCCAGGATAGAATCCATCGTCCTTACCCAAGTTGATGAACAGCCTACGATAGCCTCTCTCGGGCGTACGAGAGCGGCCTCCGCCTCGCTCCGAACGAGCTTTCCTGCCACCACGCATACCCTTTTCCTCACCTCTGTCGCCACGTTTGAGCGAGGGTTTCTCTATCTCGGGCGCATTCGCGTAATAATCCAAGAAGCGTCCAAACGTCAAACTGACAATCTTCTTGATGATATCATCCTTGTCGACGTATTCAAAGTGTCGGTTAATTTCAACCATGAAGGGCGCAATCTGCTCTTCGTCAACATCAATCTTCTCGATGTCGTGCATGGCTTTATACAACTGCTTGGCGCAAATTTCCTGTGCGGTAGGCAATGTGCCGTCCACAAATTCCTTGCCTATGATTTTCTCTACGGCACGCACTTTGGAACGTTCACGGGTGTGAATGATACAAATAGAAGTACCTTTCTTCCCTGCACGTCCCGTTCGTCCGCTACGGTGCGTGTAATTCTCGGTATCATCGGGCATGCCATAGTTGATGACATGCGTCAGGTCGTCCACATCCAATCCACGTGCAGCCACATCGGTTGCCACCAACAGCTGGGTGACGTGTTGGCGGAACTTCTGCATGGTGAGGTCGCGCTGTTGCTGACTCAGGTCGCCATGCAGCGCCTCTGCGTTGTATCCATCCTTGATAAGTTTGTCGGCAATCTCTTGCGTTTCAATCTTCGTTCGGCAGAAGATAATGGCAAAAATGCGTGGATAGTAATCCACGATGCGCTTCAGTGCCAAGTATTTGTCACGCGCATTCACCATATAATAAATGTGGTTCACGTTTTCGGCACCCTCGTTTCGGCTTCCCACTACAATCTCCTTGTAGTCACGCAAGTAGGTCTTGGCTATCTTTTCTATCTCGTTGCTCATGGTTGCCGAGAACAACAAGGTGTTGCGGTCGTCGGGAACACCTGCTAAAATGGTATTGATACTTTCCGAGAAACCCATGTTCAACATCTCATCAGCCTCATCCAACACCACATTGTTTACATGGTCGAGCTTTGCTACCCCACGGTTCATCAGGTCGATGAGTCGTCCCGGAGTCGCCACAATGATTTGTGCGCCATGTTTGAGCGCATGAATTTGGGTGACGATACTGGCACCTCCGTACACGGGTTCTACGTGTAGATCCTTGATATATTTAGCAAAATCCTTCAAGTCATCAGCGATTTGCAAACACAATTCGCGTGTAGGACTTAAAATAATGGCTTGCGTATGCTTGCTGGCAACATCTATTTTCTGCAAAAGGGGCAAGCCGTATGCTGCCGTTTTACCTGTTCCTGTCTGTGCCAATGCAATTACATCGTTCTTGTTTCCCAACAAATAAGGGATGACCTCTTCTTGTACTGGCATGGGATGTACAAACCCCAGCTCCTCAATGGCGCGTCGAATCTCTTCGCTAACGCCTAATTCTTCAAATGTCTTCAAATTCTTTTCTTTAATCGGGTGCAAAGGTACGGCTATTCCGTGGATGCGCAAAGTAAAAGCCCTTATTTCTATCTATTGTGATACAAACATTAACATTCAGCATTGTTTTGATTATCAACGCCAAACATCCACAACGCATTAGCATGGAACGCCACGGGCGTCAAAGCAGGAAACAACGTTTTGCATCCATGACAAACATGAAGCCCCCCACCCGTATTTTATTTTATTAGCAACGCTAATCCGTTGACATTCGCGGTTTTTAAGTACCTTTGCCATGAATAAGGAAAATACTATGATAGATATATGCTGCTTGGGTCATCTCACGAGAGATAAGAATACGATGCGAAAACAAACCGTCTCCATGTCGGGAGGCACTGCATATTATGTCGCTCATGCTTTCAACCATCTACCTCAGAAGGTTGGTTTTCAGTTAGTAACCAAGGTGGGTAACGAAGATATGCCCGTGACACAAGAGATGAAACAGGCGGGTATTGACGTGAAAGTGTACCCCAGTGAACACACCGTTTTGTTTGAAAACATCTACGGAGAAAATCAAAATACCCGTTCACAACGTGTATTGGCGAAGGCTGATCCCTTCACCATTGAGGAGTTGAAACTGTTAACGGGAAAGATATACCACATCGGTTCTCTTCTAAATGACGATTTTTCACCCGAGGTAGTGAAGTATCTATCTACCAAAGGACAAATCTCTATTGATGCACAAGGCTATCTTCGAGAGGTTCGTGGACAAGATGTGTACCCCATTGACTGGAAAGACAAGCTGGAAATTTTGGCATGTACGGACATCATCAAGGTGAATGAACACGAAATGGAGGTCATCACAGGCCTCAAAAATCCACGCCAAGCAGCCAAACAACTACACGCATGGGGTGTGAAAGAGGTCATCGTGACACTGGGAAGTGAGGGCTCAGTCATTTATGCCAACGACCATTTTTACGACATCCCCGCCTATGCACCGCGAGAAGTGGTAGACGCTACGGGGTGTGGCGACACCTACTCGGCTGGCTTTTTGTACTGTCGCTCACAGGGAATAGGCTTTGAAGAGGCAGGAAAGTTTGCCGCTGCCATGTGTACACTCAAGTTAGAACACAGCGGACCTTTTGACAGAAGCATTGAAGAGGTGCGACGTATTGTTAAGGGGGAGTGATTGATGGAAGTAAATCTTACCGTATAGCATTTACCTCAGGTAAGATATACTGATGGGCGGTTCTATAAATTACCGCCGTAAAGTTTTTTGTATGTTGGACAGTTTACGTTTTGTCATCTTGCGGTCTCTTTTTGGTTCAATTTGTTTGTTCGTTCAGTCGTATAGCCCGCTATACTCCTTCACTCACAAACAAATTGACCTCAAAAATAGCCTCGCAAGCTGACAAAGCTAATTTATAGAACCGCCCTGATATTAAAAATAAAAGAACTATCTGCTTTTTTCAATCAATTACCTTTGATTTTATTATCTTATTTTGAAAAAGAGAATGTAGGTTTTTCAGATATCCACTGCCTTAGAGGAACGTTATTCTCGCTTGCAAATTCACAACAAATAGTTAACCATGTATCGTACAAATGATTATCGGTAAGTAATTGTGGATTATACTCTTTTATCATCAATAACATCTCTCTGTTTGGGCATGATAGAATATCTTTAATTTCCTCTGCATAATCGACAATCACATTAAATACTTGTGCTACAGGTTCGTCTAAACGACTTCCATTTACATGCGTTATTTTTCCACCTGCCGAATACATATCTCTTATATTAGGATTTACTATTTGATGATATGAACATAGCCAAAGAGTAATATTATTGTATTTCGTTGAACTCCTTTTGGGATTTAAAGCCTCTGGGAAAAGTATCATACACATAGCTTGTAGTTTCCTTTTTTCTGCTACATCAAGACTATTCCATAGTTTGATGTTAAAAGAGTGTCCGTTCTCGATGTTATCTTCCGTTAACCACCAAGGCATTTCTTGTCGATTTTGTTTGGCGGCTCGCTCTCTATAATAGTGTCTTGCCATGGAAACGGCGTTAGAAGAAGTTCTAAAATCGTGATACGTTGTACCCATTTTTGAAAATATAGTCTCATCTTTTTTCAACTCCATATCTATTAAATAGCGTGGAGAATGGGTTACGGCTATATCACATAAAACATCTTCATATGGGCGACATCTGAACTGTGGCACTTTCCCACCTAATTTGCCAAATAACATAAAAATATCGTCAACATCTACCATGCGAGTAGATTCCACAATACTACTGCCTGTAGATGTCCAATGATTTTCTTTTGTTGATTTTACTTCTATACCATAATATTTGTTGGCAACAATATCGGGAAAGTGCTGTCCTGATATCAACTTAACCTCATTTGCATCGAAAGGTGTACCCCAGCATGCTTGTTTTATTTTTTCCACTGCACATACCTCTAATGTAGAGGATGTTAATTGCTTATATTCATGTGGGACTTTCTCTGCTTCAGTATTCAAAATCTGCTCAGTTTTTCCCATCAATTCCACAAAAGCTTGATGTGCACAAGATACATCTCTTTTTCTTATTGCAATGATGTTATTATTATTTTCCATACTTATCCAAAATATAATGGCCATACTTCCTGTATTCGTTGTGCCATATTGTATGCCAACACAGGAGGAACAGCATTACCTATAACCCGATAAGCTCCCGAAGGACTTACTTGATATCGTTTAGTTTTATGCTTATAAAATACAAAAGGATAATCAGGTGGAAAGGTTTGTATCAAGGCACATTCACGCGGCGTCAATCGCCTTTCCTTTAAGCCTCGACTTAACTCGTCCGTGATTACGCCCCCATGTTCTAATGAGAGACGCCTAAATTCAATGTTTCCATGATGCTCAGAGCGAATAGTGGGTGCTACACTATCCAAATTTATTTCTGTTTGTCCTTGACTTCCGTTACTAAGAAACTTTGCAGAAGAAAACGATTGCTGCGCTAAGTCCACAGAAAGTTCAGGTTCTGGAAGGCCTGCTAACACATCTCTACATGTTACCGGAGCAAGAAGATGCGAAAGTGATAAATTAAAATTATGTGTCGGCGCAGGATAAGGATTGTACTCGGCGGGAATGTTCTTTTGTTCCAAAGCCCGTATGGCGTTTGGTGAAAGTGCCGAACGCTTGATACCTATAAAGATAACTCTTTCTCGTTTTTCAGGTACACCATAGTTGGCTGCATGCAAAATCTGTGGTTCTAACACGATATAGTCATTTCCATTAGCGCTCGAAAAATCATTTTGTATGATTTCTTTTACATCGCCAAGACTCACCAAACCTTTTACATTTTCGGCTATGAACATCTTTGGTTGCACAATGTCAACAACCTGCTTCATCCACATATATAACTTTCCCCTTGTCTCTTCTGATGCAATGTTGCTGTTCAGCCTTCTTTCTCCATTGTGCAATATAGCAGAATCAAAGCCTTTTCGCTTGCCTGCAACACTGAAATCCTGACAGGGAAAGCCGCCTGTGACCACATCTATGTTCTTTGGGAATATATCAAAACCTGCGTAATGCTGTTTTACCAAATCTACAATGCTCTCCAAATGATAAATCTCGGGATTAACCTTGTAGCGCGACATGTAACGCAACCATGTTTGCTGAGCGTCTTTCAATATGTCACAGGCAAAGACGGTACGAAACAGGTTCCTGCGAAGAAAAACCCAATCTTCGTTCACGTTTCGCTCAATCCATCCTTTTCTACCTGCCGATTTGCGATGACATATAAAACCGCCTTCCAATCCTATGTCCATTCCCCCACAGCCGGAAAACAAAGAAAGCACTCTCAACGTTCCTTCTTCATGCCGCTCTTCTGCTCCATTGTTGAAATAGAAATCAGGCAAAGGCTCTGCTATAATATCGGTAAAGTCTACTGGTTGATTATATCTCATCGTTCTAATACATTCTTCCTAACATTAAAGACAACTCGCCTATCATTACGAATTATCTTTTCACTAATCATTAACAGCTATGACAAAGGTACAAATTAAATCATACAAACTTGTACCCTTTTTGAGTTTTCTTTTTACCTCCTTCTTGTATTGTTCTTCCTAATACACAAAAAACGCCATTTGCTTTCCGAAAAAGGCAAATGGCGTTTTATTCAATATCATGGGGTTACTACCGCCTCATACCGCAGTTATCATAGGAACGACATATTTAGCCAAGCAATAACCACCGCCAACAAGCCAAACAAATAAGATGGCTGCCAACAGAAAAGGCTTGGCTCCCGCTTTCTTAAACTTGTCAACACTGGTCTCAGCTCCCAAAGCTGTCATCGCCATGGTTAAGAGAAAGGTGTCAAACTGATTAATCCATTCTACCCAAGCAACGGGCAACAGGTTGAACGAATTGAACCCAATGACCACCAAGAACAAGATGGCAAACCACGGAATGGTAATCTTTCCTTTGGCTTGTTCGGCCCCATCGCGCTTGGTGAGATTGCGGGCAACCGCCCAACTGATGACCAACAAGGCGGGCACGAGCATCATCACCCGAATCATCTTCACGATGATGGCGGTGTTGGACACGCCCTGCCCCATGGCATTGCCTGCGCCCACGACGTGCGCAACCTCATGAACGGTGGAACCGGTGAAAAGCCCCATCAGCTCGGGAGACAGGTCAAAGACGCCATTGCGATATAACACAGGGTAGAGAAACATCGACAACGTACCGAAGATGACCACGGTAGATACGGCCACAGCCGTTTTGTAGGGCTTGGTGTTGATGGCCGACTCGGCGCCCAGCACAGCCGCCGCGCCACAGATACCACTTCCAACGGAAGTGAGCAGGGCGATGCTTCGGTCTACTTTCAACAGCCTTCCTATCAGCACGCCGCCGCCAACGGTCACGATGACGATGACGGCATCTACCAGAATGGCAGACACGCCCACGGCCGTGACATCCTGAAAGGTGAGCCTGAAACCGTACAGGATGATACCAATCCGCAAGATGCGCTTGGAACAGAACAGGATTCCCGGAACCCATGTGTCAGGCAAATTGTTGCGCAAACTGTTGGCATAGAGCATGCCAAGGATGATGCCGACGATCATCGGACTGAACGACAGGCTTTTTACAAACCCCATGTCGCCGATATAGAACGCGGCTAACGAAAACAAGGTAATCAATAGCACGCCATGCAGCATGCTGCTTCTTTTTTCACTGAACATTCATTTAAATTTTTGATGATTGAGCGGCAAAGGTACACAAAAGTAACCGACGCGACGCATAGAAAATAACTATGACTTATAACCCATGGTTATAACGACGGAAGTCTCACAACGTTCACCTTCCCTCATATCCATACAAATATGCAGAAGTTTTTACGTTTTTTAACCAAAATCCTTGGCGTTTTCTGAACGAGCCATAAGATTTTTCAAAATATCGCAAAAATATACTGCGCTCATTATCAACACTTTGCTATTTAAACCCCTGCAAAATGCTCGATAAAGACAACCTTTTTGCCTCGCAATCTCTATGCATTCGGTCATCAATCTGCATGCTTTTGGAGCATAAAAGCATAGAGATTGGCAGGCAAAAGCATGCTACTAAGTTTTCAACACGCAAAATGTACCCTGAGAAACGCATATTTGCCGTCTTGTTTTTTCTATTTGAAAGAAAAAACGACGCAAAACCCGCATGTATAAACATGAGTGTTTCTGCAACTTTTAACAGTTGTCTTGAATCCCATTCCAACGAGCTTCATCCCTTGCATTCTGACGCAACAAACCGCTTGAAGACATTGACTAATTGGCCGCTCTCACCGTGTTTTTCTACAAAAACGAAATCTCTCTCCAACTTCATGCCCTCTATCTCGAGCACCTTCAGTTCGCCTTCCAGCACCTCTTTCCGCACCGCGCGGATGGAAACGATGCCCATGCAGTTGGAATGTAGAATGAATCGCTTGATGCTTTCGGTACTGCCGAGGTTTATCTGGACGTTCATGTCTGCGAGCGTTAACCGGTGTTTTTTCAGCTCACGCTCGAAGACATCGAGCGTACCCGACCCCATCTCGCGCAACACCAGCGGCTGTACGCTCAGGTCGCCGACAGCGACGGAACCACGCTGCGCCAGCGGATGTCCCGCCCGGACAATGGCCACCAGCTCGTCTTTCATCAGGAGAGAATACCTGCAGGGCGGCTGCCGCACGATGCCCTCTACCAATCCAACGTCTACCTTGCCATCCATCAAGGCGGCCTCTACCTCCCGCGAGTTGCCACTGATGACCGAGACGTCCGTCTGCGGGTAAGCTTTGAGAAAGCTGGCCAGCATCTGGGGCAGCTCATACTGCGAGATGGTGGTGCTGGCCCCTATGCGTATTCCACCACTGACACGCTGCCGAAGACGGTTCATCTCAAAGTCGAGTCGCTGGTAGTCGGCCGCCAACACGTCGCTATGCTTCAGCAACAGTCGCCCAGCCTGTGTCAACGAGATGCGGTTGCCCAGTCGGTCGAATAATCTAACATGGTAAGCGGCCTCCAGTTTCTGGATGTGCTTGCTGATGGCAGGCTGACTGATGTAGAGCTCTTGTGAGGCCTTGGTGAAGCTCAGATGGTGAGCCACGCTTCTAAATACTTGTAAATCGAGATTCATGAGAGTTTGCATGTTCATTTTGGTCAGCGTGCGCCTACTGTTGACTTTCAAGGTCATTGGCAGACGGTCTGCCAGCCTCATCGGTCCTATCTTTGGCGTTTCGCGGGTGATGCAGGAGTATCTCCTCGCGCAAAGTCGTGGTGTCTATGTGCGTATAGATTTCAGTGGTGCCGATACTTTCGTGCCCCAGCATCACTTGAATGACGCGTAGGTCGGCCCCACCCTTGAGCAGTTCGGTGGCGAACGAGTGGCGAAGGGTGTGCGGAGAGATGGTTTTCTGGATGCCGGCCGCCTGGGCTTGGCGTTTCAGCAGGATGAGAATCATGGTGCGAGTGAGATGAGCGCCACGGCGATTGAGAAACACATAGTCTTGTTCACCGGGTTTTATCTTCATCAAATTGCGGTCGAGAAACCAAAGATTCAGTTCTTTGACGGCTTTGGGCGAGATGGGTACGAGCCGCTCTTTGTTGCCCTTTCCGGTGACGCGGATGAAGCCTTCGTCCAAATAAAGATTGGAGAGCTTCAGGTTGACCAGCTCTGACACGCGCAAACCGCACGAGAACAACACCTCGATGATGGCCTTGTTGCGCTGTCCTTCGGGCTTGGACAGGTCGATGCTGTTCTCTATCATGTCAACTTCCGCAGTGGACAACACCTCCGGCAAGTGCTCCCCAAGGCGCGGAGATTCCAACAATTCGGTGGGATCTTGCTCGATGCGGCCGTCAAGAACCAGGAAACGGTAGAACGAACGCACGCCGCTCAGGATGCGAGCTTGCGAAGTTGGACCGATATGGTGTTCGTGCAACTGGCCTGCGAACAGCTCCAAATCTTTCAACCGCATGTCCTTGGGATGCATGCCGGCGTTCTCACAATAATCCAACAGCCAGCGCAAGTCGTGCTGATAGGCGTCCAACGTATGGGGAGAATAGTTGCGTTCAAGTTTCAGATAGCGCGTGTAGGCCTTGACAACATTCGCGACAGATTCTTTGTTGCTTTCCATTATAATGCGTATATTTGCAACATACACCTGCCACGCATTCACGCTGCATCAAAGAGAGGAAGGCGCGGGTGGCAGCAACGCTGCAAAGATAAACAATTAAGGCGAATTATGAAAATAATGATCATCAACGGCCCGAACCTCAACTTGCTGGGCAAACGGGAGCCGGACATTTACGGTAACCGCTCGTTTGACGAGTTTTTACAGAAGTTGCGCCACGATTTTACACAGACGGAGATTGACTATTACCAAAGCAACGTCGAGGGTGAGCTTATTAACAAGCTGCAAGAGGTGGGCTTTTCGTACGACGGCATCGTGCTCAACGCAGGTGCTTACACCCACACCAGCATTGCCTTGCTCGATTGTATCCGCTCGCTCACCACGCCTGTCGTTGAGGTTCATATCTCGAACGTGCACGCCCGAGAGGAGTTTCGCCATAAAAGCATGATTTCATCGGCATGCAAAGGTGTCATTGCAGGCTTCGGGTTGAACTCGTATAAGCTGGCAATTGAGGGAATTGTTGGATAGTTCACGAGTGCACGAGTTGACAAGTTCACGAGTCAATGGCTTGCAAGTTGAACGCTGATGAACAGGTCAGTCAAAAAAAACTATCAACTCGTGAACTTGTAAACTCATAAACTAAAAAACTCATCAACTAAAAAACTTACCCATGAATACTGAATTAGAACGCTATCTGCTTGCACACATTGATGCCGAAGGCGATTACCTATACCGCCTGTATCGCGCCACAAACATCCACACCGTGCATGGACGCATGGCGAGTGGACATTTGCAAGGGCGGTTGCTCAAGATGCTGGTAGAGATGATTCGGCCTAAGAATGTTTTAGAAGTAGGTACCTTTAGTGGCTACAGTGCCATTTGTATGGCGGAGGGACTGGATGAAGACGGCCGGCTATATACGTTTGAAATCAACGATGAAATGGAAGACTTCACGCGGCCATGGATAGAAAACAGTCCTGTTGCATCAAAGATTCATTTCATCATTGGCGACGCAAACGTGGAAGCGCCCAAGCTAAATGTGGTGTTTGACATGGCATTCATCGATGGCGACAAGCGCACCTATGTAGAGACATACGAAACGGTTTTAAAGCTATTGCGACCCGGTGGATTCATCCTTGCAGACAATACGTTGTGGGATGGGCATGTGATTGACCCGCACTATCAACACGACGCACAGACGCAAGGTATCGTCCATTTCAACGATTTCATCGCCCAGGATGCGCGAGTGGAGAAGGTTATCTTGCCCATTCGCGACGGTTTGACCATCATCAGGAAGAAGTTAAACGACTGACAACAAGCTCTTAAAAAGGCAAACGGATGGGTTGTCACTTGATAATCCTTGAATTTCCAAACACATACCGTGCTATATGCAACTTTTGCAAAGTATAGGCAACGGTGAAACTGCCAACTACCGTAAACAGCAAAGCCACCAACATGAAAAGCATTCCTGTCGGCTCGAACAACAGGTAGGACTGAAACAGCTTGGAAAGCACCGTAAACATGGGTGAGAAAAGCAACAGGATAAGAGAATTTCTGCCGATGAAAAGGGCGATTTTCGCCATACCTTTGGGCAAACGGGGATACAGCCAAAGCAAGAAAGAGATGACGAAATACACGATGAGCATGCCCCCAATGGTGTGCCTTTGAAGTGCGTTTGGCACGCAAGTGGCAACCAATGCGACACCTATCAACGACCACCATGCGGGATGGAATGTATCAACGAATGGACGACGATACAGACTCAACGCGACACCTACACAAAAATACACGGCATTGATCCAAGTAACAAGTCCCAAAAATGCCAACACCCACAAACATAGCAACACGCACAACAGCATCCACACACGATGACGACTGGCAAATTGGGCAACGATATATGTAACGATTCCACACAACATCAGCGTGTGCAGGTACCAATAAGGTCCCAAAGGGTGTAAAAACAGTTTATCAAGAAACAAACCAAAGGTGAGCTGCTGAATATGTTCACGAATGGGTAAGACGGACGCCATGGCCACATACCCGCTCTCCATCAACAAGTAAGGTACGAAAATCCACTGTATATAGCGCAAGAACCGCGGAACAGGCTTCTGCACATGGAGCAGATAACCCGAGATGATGAGAAATCCAGGCATGTGGAACGTGTACACAAAAGCCTTGGCAACAGGATAGCGGTTGCCTATGTAGACAAGATGAAAGACTATCATCAAGAGAATGAACACACACTTGAGAAAATCTAACTCCAATATCCTTGTCCGTAGTTTTGCAGGAGGAGAAGTCACCATTGGTACAAAAATACGAAAAAAGAATTAATTGTCAACTATTATAATTATCTTTGTCATCCACAAAAATGATACGCCCTTAAAATATAAGCTTTATGCAAGAAACAAGACAAAACCGCATTGCAAGATTGCTTCAGAAAGAACTTGCCGTTATTTTTCAGTCACAAACCCGGTCCACCCATGGTGTCATGGTAAGCGTCACCCAAGTGCGTGTCAGTCCCGACTTGAGCATTTGCACCGCCTACCTAAGTATTTTTCCATCAGAAAAAGCGGAGGAAATCATCAAGAACATCACCGCAAACGAGAAAACCATCCGTTACGACTTGGGCACGCGCGTGCGCAATCAACTGCGAATCATCCCCGAACTGCGCTTCTTCATTGACGACAGCCTTGACTACATTGAGCATATCGATGAACTGTTGAAGAAGTAAACCCTCAACGTTTCACAAAAATCAGTGAACAAGCTACGCATGAACTTCCCGCTTTTCGTATCCCAACGCTACCTTTTCTCCAAGAAGAGCACCAACGCCATCAACGTCATTTCCATCATCTCCATGATAGGCGTTGCCGTCGCCACCATGTCATTGGTCATCGTACTGAGTGTGTTCAATGGTTTTCACGACTTGGTAGCGTCGTTTCTGACAAACTTTGACCCGCAATTAAAGATCGTCCCAACACAAGGAAAGTCGGCAGACGCGCAAGACGCACCGTTGATGAAGGTGAAACAGCTGAAACAGGTCGCGGTGTCAACCGAAAGCGTGGAAGAGATGGCCATCGCCATGTATCAGGACAAGCAAGCCATGGTAACGGTCAAGGGGGTAGAAGACAACTTTGACAGTTTAACCCACATCAAGGACATTCTGTACGGAGACGGCGAGTATGAGCTGCATGCCGGCAACTTAGAATATGGCGTCCTCGGCATCCGACTGGCACAATCACTGGACGTAGGAGCCTCGTGGGACGGCTTTATAAAGATTTACGCACCCAAACGCATAGGCCAGTTAGACACGTCAAATCCAGGAGATGGATTTGTCGTTGACTCGCTTTTGTCACCCGGGGTGGTGTTCTCGGTGAATCAAGCCAAATACGACAAAGGGCATATCATTACCTCCATCGACTTCGCGCGGAAGCTGTTTGACCAGAAAGGCAGAATTACTTCGTTGGAGCTGAGACTGAAAGCGGGGAGCAACCTCAAGGAGACGCAAAAGGAAATTCAACGCATCGTGGGCGACAAATACAAGGTGCTGGACCGCTTCGAGCAACAAGCAGACACCTTCAAGATTA
Organism: uncultured Prevotella sp.; assembly: GCA_946998205.1. GTDB lineage: Bacteria > Bacteroidota > Bacteroidia > Bacteroidales > Bacteroidaceae > Prevotella. Next base: position 51,824 of record CAMPYJ010000010.1, read on the forward strand.
TGCAAATTGAGAAAGTCATCGCCTATTTCTTCCTCACTTTCATCCTGGTAATTGCTTGTTTCAACATCATCGGTTCGCTTTCCATGCTCATGATTGACAAGAAACAGGATGTGACAACACTGCAGAACTTAGGCGCCGGCAACCGGCAAATCACAAAAATATTCCTATACGAAGGGCGCATGATATCCGTCATCGGGGCTGTCGTCGGAATTGCTTTAGGACTGTTACTGTGCTGGCTTCAGCAAACTTTCGGCCTGGTGTCACTGGGTCATCAGGCAGGCGATTTCGTTGTGAACGCCTATCCCGTAAGCGTGCACTACGCAGACGTGGCCATCATCTTCCTAACCGTGATTATCGTAGGCTGGACGGCCGTCTGGTATCCCGTCAGATATTTCAGCAAACGACTGCTCAACGCTGACAAATGAAGATAGCGGTAAGCCGTTCCGCACTTCCATGACCGGCGTTGAACACACGAAACGCTGTTCACTTACGGTAAACGCACTATCTCTTGTCGGCCACGACCACATCCTTCGCATGACATAGCTGCAAACAGAATAAGGGTGCGAGACGGAGACATTGTGTGTCATCCGCACGCTTTTTTATAGAACAGCACTTGTGGCATTTATCCTATTATTTTACCAAAAACCAGCCATTGAAAACCTTCAAAATAGAGAAAAAAGACAGGCGAACGCTCAACAACACACGCACTGACTTAAACGAAACAAACGTCTATTCAAGTTAGAACGTTGACTTAACAGTCCTGGAGGCGTCTTTTAGGCTCGCCATTCACATGCCATAGCGGCGTCAAAGCATGCAAATTGCGAACCAATCTCTATGCTTTAGTTGCAAAATAAGGCTTAAATTGGGAGCGAAGAGCCGCAACTCAAACATAACACACTTAACGACAAGCAGTTATGAACATCGCTCATTTTTAGCGTATTTACGGCCACCCATGCCGTTGGTTGTCTGTGCGCGAATTATAAGAGGCTCTTTGTAAAGAAAAGTCAGCACCGATCATCCTTCCACGCTGCGCATCACAGACATTGCAAACACTGACCATTGGACGTTTTTCACCGTAAGACCATCGCCCTTAAACGAGACGACGGCCCGTCTCCAACGGCACAAGACCACGGCAAAACGTCCGTACAGGCGGTGACGCGCAGAGAACAAGCGTTAGCGCAGATAGAGGATGGAGACTGGCATGGTAATCAGTAAAGGGACAGAAACCGCTGGTACAAGGCAGCATATCCCATGTATTCATCGCGGCTCACGGCTTTTCCGTCAGCAAGACGCGCGTGGGCTGGCGCCGTTACCTTCGCCGTAAGGAAAGACACAGCCTCATCGGTGAGACCACCGGACTGATGAGGAACATTGTTTGCCAACAGCTTGTCACATTTCTTGACCAAAGCAGCCAGCAAAGGCCTGTATTGAGTAATCCTCACCAACCGCCACGTTCCGGGATTGCAGAGCATGGGATCGTCGAATGAAACCACATCGCCGGAAGGATGTCCAAACAAGCGAGGTGTGCTTCCTGTCGCCGTAGCAGAATAATTGGAGGCATTCGTCATCACCATGGCGCCTGCCACATAGTCGTATTGCTTTGCGGGTACGGTGGCTTTGTCGAGACGAAACACCGTCGCATCTGCGGCATTCATCCGCACTGCCTTGCTGTAATCCGCCAGTTGTATGTACTGCCTGGTGACGGCATTACATATCTTCCACCCCTTTCCGGTCTTCACAAACTGCCACAGTTCCTCGGGCTCGTTTTGCGGAGTGTAGTGGAAACGCACACCCTGCCCGTTTTGGTACATCGTAGACCCCACATACCGTTTCTTGTAATAGGTAGATGCCGATACGATTTGATACACCTCATTTTCCTGCGGTTGAGCCACACCGGCAGCCTTGAAGCGCGCGATGGCGTTGCCAAGCGCCCGTACGCCGGCCAGTCCTTTCTTTGCCTTTCGCAAGGTTCCCGACAACGTCAGGTACTCTTCAGCCGACACATACCCCGCCTCACCAGGCTTGGTAGCATCGAGCAGTGTCTGCGCTTCTTGGATTGCCGCATGCAAAGCGTCTTGATGAGGCTCTATGTAATGACGGGCATAGACATACCCCATGCGGTCGAGCAGCTCATCATGCTTCTGCAACCGCTGGTAGAAGCTCAGCCAATTCTTCTTGCTTTCGGGCAACCACCCTGTCTCTGCCAAAGCCAACAGACGTGGCAGCAGCTGATATTCCAACTGGGTATTGTCGTTGCAGGTCTCGGTCCACATGTTTCCTTGTACACCTAAGCAATAGTCTTCCCTGCCGCTAAGTGCGCTCACTGGGTTGACACTGTACACCGTGGGTACGCTGTTCACATAACCGTCGCCCCATCCTCCTTGGTAAATCTCGTTGACATCGGCTTGGCTCTTCGGCACTTGCATCATGTCGAAATACAAAGACTGGTAGGGCACTACGATACTCTTGAAGCCCAAGTCGGCGGCCTGCGCACTCTTATTGATGTGATTCCAGGCCATGATGACCGGCTTTACCTTGTTGGTAGCAGGCCAATGCGCCATCAACTCGTCCCACACGATGATTTGCTTGCCGTAATTTTCATGCAAGTACTCGCCCAACAGCTCGACGAGCCACGGCTGAAGCTGCTCTACCCCACTAAGTCCTTCGGCTCGAACCCTTTTTAAGCAGTCGGCATTTTTGCGCCACTGGTCGGTAGGACATTCGTCACCACCCAAGTGAATGTAAGGGCCGGGGAAGACAGTTGCCACATGTCCGAGTACACATTTCAAGAAATCGATGGTAGAATCCTTGCCTATGTTCAACACATCTTTTGATATACCACCAGGTACCCGCACGCGATAGGTCTTGGTGGGGTCGCAGCTAAGCTCGGGATAGGCAGCCACGGCAGCCACCATGTGCCCGGGCAAGTCTATTTCGGGAATAATCGTAATGTTTCTCTCCTGCGCATATTTCACTACTTCACGCAAGTCATCGAGCGTGTAATACATCCCTTCTCCGTATTCGGTGTCATCGAAGAACTGCTGACTGCCACCTGCATTCACGAACGAACCAGCACGCTTGCTTCCTACAGTTGTCAGCTTGGGATACTCTGGTATCTCCACACGCCACCCTTGGTCATCGGTAAGATGCCAGTGAAAGCGGTTCATCTTGTAAAATGCCATGATGTCAAGGATGCGCATTACTTCGTGCTTGTCGAAGAAGTGGCGTGCCACGTCGAGCATAAAGCCACGGTGGCCAAAAGCCGGCGCATCGCTGATGGACAGTTGCGGCAACGTCCAAACAGCGCCGCGCATGTTTTTTTTCTCAAAAAACGCATTGGGCAATAACTGCTTGATGGTTTGCAGGGCGTAAAAATATCCCGCATCTGTCTTGGTTTTTATCAATACACCCTTTGCATCCACCATGAGGGTATAGCCTTCATCAGGCAGGGTGTTGTCTATAACCACGCTGACAGCGTTGTTCTTACGATTGGCCGTACAAGGCTCGACACTGAGCCGAATGCCTGCCGTTGCGGCCAATTGTTTGGCAAAGGCGGCGGCTTGCTGCCGGGTAGCGTCATTCGTATAAGCAATGGAGTGCAGGTGGCTGAGTTTGAATGTCTTTCCTTCAACGAGGGTAAGTGAGGAGGGATAAGGTATCAGGCGAGGCAAATTGCGACAGGCCTCCAATGCGCTTTCGGGCGTGAACGACAATGGGTTGTTGGCATCGCCAACGTCCCACAGGCCCACCTCGTGTCCTACGCCAGGGCCTGCCCATTGGTTCAGGGCAACGGCATCATTGTCGTAGGGTGTCACTTCATATTTACCACTTGGCAAAGACCTGATTTTCAACTTAGTAGCTTGTCGCTTAGAGGAGGCGAAAGCCATGCCTTGCTTGGCGGTGCTGTTAAGATATAGGTGTCGTCCTGTCTTGTCGGTAAGCGTGAACCCCGCGCGCTCAGAGCCTTCTATCTTCCACAATTGTGCAGGTTGTCCTGTCATAGAGTGGGTTTGCACCTTGACGCCATCGCCTTGAGATGTGAGTACATTTTGACTGTTGGCAAACTGAATGAAGTACCAAAACGTATTGTCGGCAGTACTGATTTTTGGAAATTGCGCTGCCTGCAGGTTATACAAACCGCCCAGCAACAAAAAAAGAATAGTGTATAGCGCTTTCTTCATGGGGATAAAAAGTTAACGGTGAACGCCTGCTGTCGAATCGAAACCGCATGAATGGCATTCCCTTGATTTTAAAATGGATTCGGCAAAAGCGAGGCAAGCCTTATTTGATGACTATCTTCTTGCCATCATGAATATAGACACCCGTCATGGGATGGTCTGCCTTTCGACCCTGCAAGTCATAGTATCCCTTGGAGACAGGTGCCGAATCAGCACTTAACACACGATCGATGCCCGTCAACTTTTTGGGCTGAAACACGCGCACATAGTCAACTCTTGATTCATACACAAAGTCCATGTCTGGATTGCTTGCCCATTGACCGTCGCCCACACTTTGGTTAAGAATCAGATAAAAGGGCGCATTGAAAGGCCATTGACCTTTCAGCAAGTCATCGTCATTGCGCGACTTGCGGTATCTTCCCCTCTCTATCCCATCTACATACCATGTCAACTCTTCCTCGTTCCACTCCAAACTGTACACATGAAAATTGTCTACATCCACATCTTCCGAAAAGCTGGAGGCAGGATTGTTACGCTGATTTAAATTGTGTGTCCAATTGGAGTGTACGGTATGATAAGCCTTATTCTCCATGTTGATGGTCTCGAAAATGTCTATCTCTCCAGCGTTGGGCCATTTTGCACATGGTGGTTGCGGCATCATCCACGCCGCAGGGAAGTTTCCAGCATGTCGTATGGTCTTCATTCGCACGTCTACCCTGCCGTGTTTGAACGAAAACAGGTCACGCGTCTCCATGGCTCCCGACAGCATGTCGGCGGGATCTTTCGTCTTGTCGGGATTCTTGAAACATCTCAGCACCAAGCAACCGTCCTTGATGAAAGCCACTTTGGGGTCGGAGCTAACATACCGATTCCAGGCCGCGCCGTATCTTACAGACGGCTTCCAACGCTTTGGGTCAGGCGACGTGCCGTCTGCCTGATTGAACTCGTCGTTAAAAACCATTACATAATCGTCTTCATCCGTCTCGTTTTGCCCCATTTTTACGAATGAAGGTTGCAGTTGCAAGTCACCGTCAAGCAAACCAGGAGCAATCTCAAGCAGTCCGCACCGGCAGGCAGAGGCATCCAAGACCGTCTGTACATACTGCGCAACGCCATTGACGAGCGAGTCTTTTGCGGCAAGGTTGCCGTGCCGAACCTTTACCGAACCGAGCTTGAAGCCCTTATCGGGCTTCATTTGCACGGTGAAAGACTGTCCGTATGGCACCTTGACGCCATCGACAGGTTGTCCTTCGAGCGTCAATACCGTTCCGTTTTTAGATGAACAGGTTACGGTTCCTTGCTCTCCGTGGTGTACGAACAACCGCACGTCTGCTATGGCTCCGCCGTTATTGGCGATGTGATTGCCTGCCGAAGTGTTGCCTTCAGGGTCAACGTTGTCCCAATCTATCTTGTACCGCATCATGTAATGCCCCGTCTGAAGATTGTCGGGAAGGGTGAATTTGGGCGCATTGAGTCGGTCGAGGCTTTGCAAATGCTGCCCGTCACTGCCGTAAAGCTGTCCGTTGCAAGTGGCTGCACTGAAGCTCACCAGCTCGTTGTCGGCCGTCAGTTGCCCCCCATCGAGAGGCTGTTTCCAATTGAAATAACCATTCTTGTTCTTGTCCACATACACCAGGGTCTGCATCCAACTGCCACTGTAGTTGACACCAGGGGCTACCTGTGTGCCGGCAGATGCCACGAAAACGTGCTGCGTCAGATCGTGGTACACGTTCTTAGGGTTGTCGACACGTACCTCCTGCTGATTCAGACGCACGGCGTTGAGCCTTCTGGAAGCGTGCTTGTTGGGTTGGTTCTTGTCGAAACCAATGCTGTAGAAATTGTTTGCTTCTGGAGAACCAATGCTTACAAACAATCCTTTTACCACAACATCACCGTCAATAAGCTCAGCAGGTAAGGTATAACTGTCATTTTCGTCGAACGACGACTTTTTCACAATCACATCACGATATTGGGCAACGCCATGGATAAGGCTATCGCCTTGCAGATTGTAGCCATGTCTGACGCGTATTCCTTTGTAGGTAAACCCGTTCCCGGGGCGCATCTTAATGGTTACAGGCTCACCGAAAGGTACTTGTTTGTCGAGGAATTTACCGTCTACATCAAGCACGTCTCCATTGCGCTGTGCATTGGTGATGCGCACTTGGTCACGGTGAACATTAAGTTGGATGTCGGCAATAGCCCCTCCGTTACTGATGATTTGATTGGTAGAGGATGACATGTTTCCGCCCGCATCAATACAATTCCAATCAACCTTGTAACGCATACGGTAGAATCCTGGTTGCATATCCGCAGGCAAGGTGAATGGCGGCGGATTGAGGACATTGCGCTTATCGCCGGAAAGTGCTTGTCCCATAGAATTGAACCCTTTTGAATCATCGTTGGGATTCTGCGAATAAAAGGAATAAGCCGCAACGTCGCTGCCCTGTACAGGCTTTCCGTCGGCTGCCAAACTCGTATCAAATCGTCCGTCTCTGCCATAGTCTAAGTAAACATATCCGTGCATCCAAGTGCCGTGGTACTTGAAAGCCGGCTGGAGAGTTTCGCCTGCTTTGGCGATGAAATCAACTTGGTCTATAGAACTGTAGACTGGCGTTTGCTTGGTGATACTGCCAGCCACCGTTGCTTCCTTGCCGTTGAGCGAAATACTGAGCAATCCCCTATCGGTACGAGTGTAATGAGCCTTCTTGTTAATATTCAAGGGATAGTCTTCACGCTGGGTTTGCGTGGTGGGCTTGTCGTTCACCTCAATGCAGTCGATGTACACGGCAAAATCTTCGGTGAGCATGTGCGGAGACTCGTTGTCGGGTACTACAACGAGCGAATGCACGTCTACTCCCTCCGCTCCTTTGACGGGAAACACGGCATCTACCCACTGGTCAGGTTCAACTTTGTTGGTAGACAGCACCCAAAATTGCTCGGTATCCTTTGATTGGTCGTTGCGCTCAACGCGTTTACCCAAGCCGATGAGCATCACTCGGCCAGCCACAGGCTTGTGCAGCATGACGTGAACGTACTGCACTTTAGGCGTTAGTTTCAACGGTTTTTGAAGATCGATGCGTGCTCCGAAGGTGTTAGAAGCGAATCGAGAACGTTGAAAAGCCAATACTTTGGCTGACGGATTGGGGGCTACGCCTAATATATCATCCTTCTCAGCGTGCGGGTTGTCGATGACGCGGACATTACCTTGCAGTATTCCTGTGCGGAAAGGTGAGTGTTCCCATGTATCATAAACGCCGATTGACTTGTAGTCTTGTTGCTCAAACCCTATAGACTGAGCCGTTGTTGTGAGTGGGAATAACATCCCAGCTGTTATTATAAGGTGTTTGATGGTTGTCATATATTATATTTGGTGTATTCGTTATCTGTTGTTTTCATTATGTTTCAAACCTCCTTATGAACTAAAACACGCTCACCGTGTGCAGAGTTGGGCAAGCCTTGGCGTCGTCAATGACTATTCTAAGGGCCTTGACTTTGTAGCCTGTACCATAACTCTGGGCTGTCGAACCGTTGAGAGGAACAATGCGCTTGTATCCTACCGTGGTAGTTGTAACAGCCTGTGCCACGGGCTTAAATGAGTGTCCATCCTCGGAAATCTCGATATGGAACTTGCGAATACGCTGTCCCAAACGAATATACTCCATGAGGGAAACATATCTAACGGTTTGCAGTTTGTTCCACGTCAGGGTGATAGTACCCTTTGTCACACCGTCACTGGCGGCCCAATAGGTATCTTTGTTCGCATCGGTCATATTGCTTGGCTTGTAATCTCTGTGTGCACCATTGCCGCGCTGATCAGTGACTGTGACGGTTGCCAGGCGCGCAAGATCGTGTCCAAGCCTTTTTCTAAGCAAGTCGCCTGACGCCTTCAATGCCTTCACCGTAGCTTCGGGCAGCAGTCCACGCTTGTCGGGAGGGCAGTTAAGTATCAGGGTGGAGTTGCGTCCTACGGTCTCAAGATACATTTGAAAAGTTCGCTCGGCACTCATGGGGCGTTCACCTTCGTGCCAAAACCATCCCTTATCGGTGAACTTGGCATCACTCTCACCAGGGAACCATATCCACCCGTTCTCCGTTCCGTACATACCATTCCCCTCAGGGGCGTATCCTCTGTCTTCGGGACTCCAGTTGGTTTCTCCAGCCCATCCCTGTTCATTGCCTATCCAGCGGGCTTCTCCACCAACTCCCCAGAGGATAATGTCGGGACAAACTTTATGTATAGAATCACGCAGATTGGGCACATCATAATAAGTATCTCGGTCTACACTAACGGTTACATTGCGACCTCCGTAGTAGCCATCGCCACCATTGGCGCCGTCGAACCACATCTCAAACTGGTCGGTACCATACTGCGCCAGCTCTGCACACTGTCTGAGAAACACCTCACTGACATATCTCGGCGTGCCATAGAGTGCGGAATTGCGGTCCCAAGGCGAAACATAGAATCCATATTTCATGCCCAACGCCTTGGCTGCATCCGCAAACGACTTTGGAAGGTTGAGCGACCTACCATTCTCGTTGCCCGCACCAACAACGCTGTGCTTAGTGGTTTCTGTGGGCCACAAGCAGAATCCGTCGTGGTGTTTCACCACAGCGATGCCGCCCGTCATACCCGCATCACGTACTGCCTCAAGCCACTGACGCGGATTAGGCTTGTCAGTAGGCGCGAAAAGACTCTCGGCTTCGTTACCCTTTCCCCACTCCATATTGGTATATGTGTTCATACCATAGTGGAAAAAGGCGTAATACTCGGTTTCCTGCCATTTCATCTGTCGATCGGTAGGCAAGGGAAAGACGGGAGCAGGTTCGTTATCGGAATTAGGCAACGACTGCTGCACCAGCCGGAACGGTGGCTCCGACTGCGCTTGAACGGTCATGAACGCAGCGGTCATGACCAGTGTCAGTAAGTGGTTTTTCTTCATAAAAAATACGTTGCGACGAGCCTCTCATTGCCGTAAAGAACGATTAAGCGACCCCTTGCCGCATCATGGAGTTAATAAATATTATAGCTTTTAAGTTATCGCTTATGATGGTTAGTTTTACAAAATTACAAAAAAGTTTTAGTTTTGGAACAAAAATCAATCATTTATTGTCAAAAGAATATGAAAAATGACACACACATCCGTCATTTGCACCTGATTATCTTGTTTATTGCGAAAACAGAGGATGATGCGACACATTTGTCTGACAACATCTAAAAAAGCCTGTACGCTTTTTGTAGCATACAGGCTTGAATAACGTGAACAGCTGACAAACACTTGCATCTTGGCTCGGATTGACTGCGAGACAACGCCGCAAGAGTTGCCGCTGTATCCTTTTACGGTGAGCTTGGCACAAAAGCCAAGCTACGCATTCGGATGTCAGGCTCAGCCCCGAATGCTATCAGCCCTTGAGCCTTGCCGCAATGAACTCGCGGTTAAGGCGAGCGATATTCGCAATCGACTCGTTCTTTGGGCACACTGCCTCGCAGGCTCTGGTGTTGGTGCAGTTGCCAAATCCCAGCTCATCCATCTTCCGGACCATGGCCTTGGCACGCTTGGCAGCCTCCGGACGGCCTTGCGGCAGCAGAGCCAGCTGACTGACCTTGGAACTCACAAAGAGCATGGCAGAGCCGTTCTTGCAAGCTGCCACGCAGGCGCCGCAACCGATGCAGGAAGCGCAGTCCATGGCCTCGTCGGCATTTTCCTTAGGAATGAGGATGGCATTGGCATCCTGCGCTTGGCCGGTGCGGATGGTGTTGTAGCCGCCGGCGGCGATGATCTTGTCGAAAGCGCCACGATCCACCATGCAGTCTTTGATGACAGGGAAGCCTGCCGAGCGCCAAGGTTCAACGGTAATGACATCGCCATCGTTGAAACGACGCATGTACAACTGGCAGGTTGTCGCTCCGCGCTCGGTCTTTCCGTGCGGCACTCCATTGATATAAAGTGAGCACATACCGCAGATACCCTCACGGCAGTCGTGATCAAAAACAAACGGTTCTTGTCCTTCTGCGATGAGTTCCTCGTTGAGGATGTCAAGCATCTCAAGGAAAGAAGTATCGTCAGGGATGTTTTTCATCTCGTGAGCGTCAAAATGTCCCTTGTCTTTAGGACCGTTCTGACGCCAAAATTTAATTGTAAAACTTATATTTTTTGACATGGTGTATTGAGTTTATGAGTTTATGAGTTTGTGAGTTTTTAAGTTTTTTCAGTTCCTTCTTTTACTGACTTGCACCGTGAGACCTATCTAAAAAGGTTACTTGTACTTTTCTGTATAAATTAAAGACTTGAGCATTTTTGAAACTTCATCTACTAAGTTTACCAGCTCTTGACAAGCATTTGTTGTAACGAAAGCTAAATCTTTAGATAAGATGAGCTGCGTTTCCAACTCGTTGCACGAACCCAATGATATGTACAAAAATCGTATATGCTCATTGTTTGTCTCTCTGCCATAACCCTCCGATATATTTGAAGGTATGGAAACGGCACATCGACGCATTTGACTAACAAGTCCAAATCGCTCTTCTTGAGGATAAGAAGCAGTTATCTCATAAACCTTACGAGTAAGATTCATGCTCTTTTGCCAAACGGATAAATCTCGAAAAGTGCCCATCTTAATGCTTTACTTCGTCAATTACAGGGTTGATAAGCCAGTGGAGAAACTCAAAAACTTAAAAACTAAGAGACTCAAAAACTAACGATTAATTCTTATAATTACGTGTTTGTACCTTGATGGCCTCGTACTCAAGCGGTTCTTTAAGCAACTCGGGGGCGGTCTCATCATTGTTCTGGTACTTCCAACACCCTACATAGAAATAGTTTTCATCGTCACGTTTTGCCTCTCCCTCAGGTGTTTGATACTCCTCGCGGAAGTGACCTCCGCAGCTCTCATTACGAGAAAGCGCATCGTAAGCAACGAGTTCGCCCATCAACAAGAAATCTCTCAGATGTATCGCTTTGTCCAACTCTACGTTAAGACCCTCTTTCTTACCGGGAATAAAGAGATTGGTGTAAAACTCCTTGCGCAGTTCTGCCATGAGTTTCAAGCCCTTTTCGAGCCCCTCTTTGGTGCGTCCCATGCCAACATATTCCCACATGATGTGCCCCAGTTCTTTGTGTATGGAGTCGACGGAACGCTTGCCCTTAATGTTCATCAGCTTGTCAATCTCTTCCTGCACATGCTTTTCAGCCTCATCAAACTCTGGCAAATCGGTGGAAAGACGTGGCCAAACTGCCTGGTCTGCCAAATAATTTTGGATGGTGTATGGCAACACGAAGTAACCATCTGCCAAGCCTTGCATCAACGCAGACGCTCCCAAGCGGTTGGCACCGTGGTCAGAGAAGTTGCACTCACCGATGGCAAACAGGCCTGTGATGGAGGTCATCAGCTCATAATCTACCCAGATACCACCCATGGTATAATGGATAGCGGGGAATATCATCATGGGCTTGTAGTACTTTACGCCATTAATTTCGTTCGCCATGTCACCGGGGAACACGTCTGTAATCTCTTCATACATCTCGAAGAGGTTGCCATAACGCTGCATGATTTCATCAAGTCCCAACCGGTTGATCGACTCAGAGAAGTCAAGGAACACAGCCAAACCAGTGTTGTTCACACCAAAGCCCTTGTCACAACGCTCCTTCGCAGCACGCGAAGCCACGTCACGAGGCACTAAGTTACCAAATGCCGGATAGCGACGCTCCAAGTAGTAATCGCGGTCCTCTTCTGGTATTTCCCAGCCTTGTTTCGTTCCTGCCTGCAATGCCTTGGCGTCTTCAATCTTCTTAGGAACCCAAATACGACCGTCGTTACGCAACGATTCTGACATCAGCGTCAGCTTCGACTGCTTGTCACCATGTACAGGAATACAGGTGGGGTGAATCTGTACATACGAAGGGTTAGCAAAATAAGCACCCTTGCGGTAGCACTGAACGGCAGCGGTACAGTTACATCCCATTGCATTGGTAGAGAGGAAATAAGTGTTCCCGTATCCGCCGGTGGCGATTACCACGGCATTGGCGGAGAATCTCTCCAACTTACCCGTCACCAAGTTCTTGGCAATGATACCGCGGGCACGACCGTCAATGATGACTACGTCTTCCATCTCGTAACGCGTATAGAGCTTTACTTTGCCCGCATGTACCTGACACATCAGTGATGAGTAAGCGCCCAACAACAGCTGCTGACCTGTCTGACCTTTGGCATAGAACGTTCTACTTACCTGTGCGCCACCAAACGAACGGTTGGCGAGCATGCCGCCGTATTCACGAGCGAAAGGTACGCCTTGTGCCACACATTGGTCGATGATGGCGTTCGACACCTCTGCCAAGCGATAGACATTGGCTTCGCGAGCACGATAGTCGCCACCTTTCACAGTGTCATAGAACAAACGATAGACGGAGTCGCCGTCGTTCTGATAATTCTTGGTCGCGTTGATACCACCTTGCGCGGCGATGGAGTGTGCGCGGCGAGGCGAGTCTTGAATACAAAAGTTGAATACATTGAATCCCATCTCGCCCAGCGAAGCGGCAGCACTGGCACCTGCTAAGCCCGTACCAACAACGATGACATCCAATTTTAACTTGTTCTTGGGGTTAACCAAACGCTGGTGAGCCTTGTAATTGGTCCACTTCTCAGCTACCGGTCCTTCTGGTATTTTTGAATTTATTTGTGTCATAATATTCTTCCTTACATGTAATCAGATTAAACAATTACGCACAGCACAAACTTGGCGCGCAGCCAAACGCGAATGCGAGAACAACGACGAGGAAGCCCAGCATCAGCAACGTGGTGTATACCGCGCTGACAACCCTCCACCGCTTGAACCAGACCTTATTGCTGATTCCAAGCGTCTGTATCGCGCTCCAAAAGCCATGAGTGAGGTGAAACCAGATGGCGACCAGCCAAATGACATACAACACCACATACACGGGATGCGCGAACGTCGCCTGTATGTAACCGAATCCGTCGGCAGGATTGCCCAAGGGATCGGCAACGTGAAAGATCTCCGCGAACATCATGTTGTACCAGAAATTGTACAAGTGAAGGAGTAAACCCAAAAGAACGATGATACCCAACACCAACATGTTTTGAGACGCCCACTCCACCTTGGAGCTTCTTTGCGTGACGGCATAACGCTCGTTGCCGCGAGCGCGCCGGTTTTGTGCCGTCAGGATGAAGGCGAACACGATGTGACACACGGTTAACGCCGCAAGCGCTATCGTAGCCACAACCGCATACCAGTTGGCACCCAAAAGTTCACAAATCGTGTTGTACGCATTCCCAGAAAAGAATGCCACAACATTCATTGACATGTGAAATGTCAGGAATAGAATAAGCGCGATGCCCGTGACTGACATCACAACCTTTCTACCAATAGATGAATTGATTAACCACATAAATGATTGATAATTAAAGTATTTAAATGTTAGTATATTGATGTGTGCGTATAAAGCGCCGTTACTTGACTGGTGACCGTAACAATTACTCTCCTTCAAACACCCTCATTTTTAGGTATCAGATACCGCCCGCCGTTTGCAAAAATACTAAATTTTAATGATAAATCAAAGATTTTCGCTGAAAATAGCAGAAAACTCACCACGGAACCGGTGCGGGCGGGGACGGCGAAGCATTTGGACGCAGGCACTGACGAACGGAAAATGAAAGGGAACGTGAAAACGGTTTCGCGCACGCGCCGCAGCCTTCGCGCCGCTCGCCGAGGAAGAGGGACCTACGCCTCCCCCTTCGTCCCCTCGAAAGGAGCGATGGTACGGCCCGTCATCTCAGGCAGGTGAATCTTGCCGAACTGACGCTCGTACTTATAGACGTTTTCCTGCAAGGCCATGAGAAGCCGCTTGGCGTGCTCGGGCGCCATCACCACGCGGCTCACCACCTGAGGCTTGGGCATGCCGGGCAAGATACCCGTAAAATCAAACACGAACTCTGAGCTGGAATGCGAGATCAGGGCCAGGTTCACATACTTGCCCTGAGCCACCTCAGGACTCAACTCCAATTGCAGCTCCTGCTGCTGACTGTTTTCTTCCATCTTGACAAAACGTTTCTTGATTGTTTAATTGCAAATGTAAATATAATGAGTTTTTTCTACATACAAGACCGACTCTCCTTACTTTTAACACTTTTAAGGAAAACATCCGAATTCATCCGCGCGACGCAGGACGAGTGACGCGGCCCGGCGCGGCGACAACGACTGGGCTAAGCGACCGTGCGGCGGCACATGAAGGCCATGCGGCTGAACGAGACGGGACACGCTCACATGTGGGAATTTTCTTGACAACATACCCTCCCGTGGTTCGCGTATTCACAAACAACCCTTGCCGTTGCCGAAAATTCGCCAGAAATGAGCGAAAATCGCAATGGGTTGTGATGCAACATGTTACAGAAAAAGCACATGCGTATTTATCTTTTCATGCGCCATTTTAAGCACAAAAGCATTACTTTAAGGCGGATTTCTGCATGCTTTTGCCGCGCGACACCATGCCTGTTGCCACGCAAAGTGATGCCCTACGCGATGCAATCTCATCAAATTTGAGACAAAAAAATGATTATTCAGGCAAAATAAAGACCTACCTGCATGCTGCCGGCCTATTGATTTTTTCCAGAATGAAAGTTTTGACATGCCGTTTTAGGGCTGTCATTTGGTAAAGAAACTGAACATTCTTGCATGAAACGTCATCGGACAATTTTCGGAAACGGCTCAACGACACGCCAAGAACCGCCTAACCGGGGGTGCGTAACACGCATCATCACACGGCTCTTTCATTTAAGAATGAATTGAATACATAACTTCCCTTACCCGACTCA
>CAMPYJ010000011.1 GCA_946998205.1 uncultured Prevotella sp.
AAACTGTCCAACATACAAAAAACTTTACGGCGGTAATTTATAGAACCGCCCTTTAGTGATTCACAAATCTTTATGCGCTTTGTAGAATCATTATCCAAAAACAACAACATCGTATGAATTGGTTTAATAAGCTTGTAAATTGGTATTTTAAGAGAGACTCTCTGCCTTATTGGTGTGTGATATTGATAGATTGCGTTATCTGCTATCTGTCGGGCTTGTTCGTGTTTTGGCAGTTCTTCAGAGGGGCAGCCACCTTGTACAACATCATCCCCATTACGCACACCCTTTTGTTATACCTTGTTTTTAACGTCATCTCGTTCAGGATATTCCAAACCTATTCGGGCATCATACGCTATTCGTCCTTCGTAGACCTGCAGCGTGTGGCGCTCGCCATGGGCGTGGCTTTCCTTTTTGTCTTTCTTGTTCATTATCCTGTCTTATTCTGGGAGGATAATCGTTGGTTCGTTCCACTTCATACGAGGCATATCATAGCCATCTATCTGGTTTCCACCGTTTTGATGTGGACGTTTAGAATCGTGGTGAAAATGATTTATGACACGATGTTTGAGAACGAGAAGGCGCAGCGCACCTTTATCTATGGGGTGAAAGAAGGTGGGGTAGGATTGGCCAAGCACATCAACAACCAAAAGCCACAGCGCTTCAAACTGATGGGATTCATCGCTAACGAGGGCGATCCCACTCCCGGCTATTTGATGGGGAAAAAGGTTTATCGCATGGATGAGAGCTTGGCGCATGTCATTCGGGCGAAAAGGATAAGAAACGTGTTGGTCTCGCCGTTGCGCAACAAGGAGTTTCGGGATGACGTGCGGCTGCAAGACCTCTTGATGAATGCCGGCGTTACGATTTACATGACCAAGGGGCTGCAGGAGTGGAATAGTGAAAATGCCGCGAACGTGGTTAATTCTCTGAAAGAGATCAGCATTGAAGACCTGCTGCCCAGAGACCCGATAGAGATAGACATGAAGGGCATTGAGTGCGCGCTGAGGGGCAAGACAGTACTCATCACGGGCTCGGCGGGCAGCATCGGTTTTGAAATGGTGAGGCAAATCAGTAAGTTTAATCCCGCGGAGATGATACTGATAGACCAAGCCGAGACGCCGCAGCATGATGTAAGGCTGTTCATGCGGAAGGAATTTCCCGCCATCAGCACCAAGACCATCGTGGCGTCAATAGCGAACCGCGACCGCATGGAGACGTTCTTCGCCACTTGTCATCCCGACTATGTATTCCATGCCGCCGCTTACAAGCATGTGCCGATGATGGAGGATAATCCCAGTGAGAGCATCCAGAATAACATTTGGGGCACGAAGGTGATTGCCGACTTGAGCGTAAAATATGGCGTGAAGAAGTTTGTCATGATTTCTACGGATAAGGCGGTGAATCCCAGCAATGTCATGGGATGTTCCAAACGTATCTGTGAAATCTACGTGCAAAGTTTGGACAAGGCTGAGAAGGAGGGAAGGGTGAAGGGGCATACCCAATTCGTCACCACTCGTTTTGGTAACGTCCTGGGGTCGAGCGGCTCGGTCATCCCTCTGTTTAAAAAACAAATCAAGGCCGGTGGCCCCGTCACCGTCACGCATCCCGATATCATCCGTTTCTTCATGCTCATTCCCGAGGCGTGCAAGCTGGTTCTCGAGGCTGGCACACAGGGTAAAGGCGGCGAAATATTCGTGTTCGACATGGGTAGCCCGGTGAAGATAGCCGATCTTGCCAAGCGCATGATTAAATTGTCGGGAGCCGAAAATGTTGAAATCAAATACACGGGATTGCGAGCCGGTGAGAAACTCTATGAAGTGGTGCTCAATGATAAAGAAAAGACGCTGCCTTCTTCTAATCCTAAAATTCGTATCGCGCAAGTCCGGCAATATGATTATGAGGATGTGGAAAGGCAGATTGAAGAGATTATGCAAATATCCCATTCGTACGATGACATAGAGATTGTTCGTAAGATGAAACAAATCGTACCTGAATATAAGAGTAGAAATTCTGTCTATGAGAAATTAGATGAATAAAGGCTGATTCTATAAATTACCACCGCACATAGTCATCAAATGTTTATGAAATACGTTTTGTTATCTTTTGGCTTCTTTTTATATAAAACAGGCTGCGCCTCAACAATTCAAACAAGTTTGATTGTATTCGGCTTGCTCCGTTTTTGGTTCAAAATGTAAGTTCGTTCAGTCGTGTAGCTCGCTACACTCCTTCACTCTCTTGCATTTTGACCTCAAAAATAAGCTCAAAATCTAACAAAGCTAATTTATAGAACCAGCCTAAACAAATACTTTTCTTCTTCTAATTAACGAGATGATGTCACCAGTACAAATGATGTTTTTAATCATAAGGTCTTCATTTTTTAATGAGCCCTTGCCATTTACTCAATTATCACATCAAGAATATAAACGTTTGATGTATGTAGCTTCCAGGCAGACTATTGAGGGAATTGTGGCTGGTGTACTTATGCGGTCTAATATTCGATTAGATAGAGAAGACGCACTACATGTGTTCTCTGCGAATAAATCCACAGAGCAGTCTAATCATCGAGTTAATGCTGTGATTGTTAGGCTAAGTAGTATTCTCAAAAAAAATAATATTGATTATATCATATTTAAAGGACAAACCTTTTCAAAAATTTATCCACATCCTTTAGAACGTGTACCTGGAGATATTGATTTCTTTTGTGATAAAGAACATTTCGAAGATGCAAAAACCGTACTTGAAAAAGAATGGGGTATTGTGTTCTCCGGCTCAGAATCGGAACAGCACTTAGAATTTAATTATAGTCAAGTTCCGTTAGAGATGCATTATAACATGATAAAGTTTAATCATCGTCAAATTCAGGAGTATTGGGACAATATCTTAAAATCTGCCAATAAAGATAGTTTGACTATTGAAGGCTGTCAAGTGGCTACTTTAGAACCAACTTTAAATGTTCTTTATACTTTTCTCCACTTGTATCACCATTTAGTTGAGCTTGGCGTTGGACTCCGACAGTTTTGTGACGTTTTGTGTCTCTTGCATTCCTATCATCAGGTGATTGATAAAAAATCTTTAGAGAAACATTTGGTTACGATGGGCTTTATGCGAGCATTTTGCGCTATAGGTTGGGTATTGATTCACCAGATGGGCTTGCCAATTAATGAATTCCCATTTAAGATTCAAGAACGCGATAAAAAAAAGGAACAAGATATTTTAGATATTGTTCTTCGGGGTGGTAACTTTGGTAAGTATATGTCAAGTACACCTGTGAGGTCGGGCATGAAATATAATATAGAAGCAGCTTTTCGAAAATTTAGGCACTATTATTTGTTTTGGAATTTATCGGGCAAAGAGATACGCGCCACAATTCTGAAAGAAATTCCAAAGAAAATTTGTTTCGCTTTAAGACTGCATGATCTGAATAATAAACATAAACGGTAATTTATTTGAAAAACTTCTCGTGTGAGGAGATAATATTGTATTTATAAAAATATAACACAAAAGTATGAAAGCATTTGTATTTCCCGGTCAGGGATCCCAGTTCGTAGGAATGGGAAAAGAACTTTATGAAAATAACGAGACGGCAAAAGAGTTGTTCGATAAAGCCAACGAGGTGTTGGGTTATCGCATCACCGACATCATGTTCGATGGTACCGATGAGCAGCTCAAGGAAACCAAGGTGACACAGCCTGCCGTATTCTTGCACAGTGTCATTTCAGCACTCTGTATGGGTGAGGCCTTTCAGCCGTCAATGGTGGCTGGACACTCTTTGGGTGAGTTCTCCGCATTGGTTGCAGCTGGCGCATTGAGCTTTGAGGACGGTCTTAAATTGGTTTATGCCCGCGCCATGGCCATGCAAAAAGCTTGTGAGGCTAATCCAGGAACGATGGCTGCAATCATTGGTTTGCCAGACGAAAAGGTGGAAGAGATATGCCGCGAGGTTGGTAAAGAAGACAAAGTCGTCATTCCCGCCAACTACAACTGCCCCGGACAATTGGTTATTTCGGGTAACAAAGAGGCTGTCATGGAGGCTTGCGACAAGTTGAAGGCTGCCGGTGCCAAGCGCGCTTTGCCCTTGAAGGTGGGTGGTGCGTTCCATTCACCTCTGATGCAGTCGGCTAAGGCTGAATTGCAAAAGGCTATTGAGGCTACCGCGTTCAACACACCTAAGTGTCCTGTTTATCAGAATGTGGACGGAAAACCCTATACCGATGCAGCCAAGATTAAGGCAAACCTCATCGCCCAACTTACCAGTAGCGTTCGCTGGACAACGACGGTGCAGAACATGATTGCCGACGGTGCTACCGACTTTACCGAATGTGGACCAGGCAAGGCTCTGCAAGGCATGATAGGACGCATCAGCAAAGAGGTTACAGTACACGGAATATAACTTTCCTGCTGGGAGTAAATAGGAGTTATGTGGGAGAGTTATCGGACAAATGTCTGTTTGCTCCCACTATCTCTCTTTAACTCTGTAAAAAGCATAACCTACCTTTAACTCTTTATACAATGACCATCTATCAAATCTTTACTCGCTTATTCAGCAATCAAAACATGACCCGCATGCCTTATGGAACGATGGAAGAGAATGGGGCGGGGAAGATGAACGGCATCACTACGACCGTACTCAAGCGCATTCACGACATGGGCGTCACGCATGTATGGTACACGGGTGTGATACGCCATGCCACTACAACCGATTACACTCAATATGGCATCCCACGTCAGCATCCAGCCATTGTGAAGGGAAAGGCAGGGTCGCCCTACGCCATTACCGATTATTATGACATCGATCCCGATCTTGCTGAAGATGTACATAGCCGTATGGACGAGTTCGAGGCTTTGGTGAAGCGTACGCACAAGGCAGGCATGAAGGTGATAGTCGATTTCGTTCCTAATCATGTGGCACGTCAATACCACTCCATCTGCAAGCCTGAGGGAGTGAGAGACTTGGGGGAGAGCGATGATGTGAACAAGCACTTTGACGTTCACAACAATTTTTATTATTGCCCAAGCTATCCCTTTGAACCTGCCATTGATTTGAGCAAGGATGCCAGTGAACCTTATCATGAGTATCCTGCCAGATGTACGGGTAATGATTGTTTTAATGCTTCGCCCTCAGCTGATGATTGGTACGAGACCGTAAAACTGAATTATGGCGTTGATTACACCGATGCTGGTGGACGCAGTGAGCATTTCTACCCCATGCCCGACACATGGCGACAGATGACGGACATTCTCTTGTTTTGGGCTTCAAAGGGAGTTGACGGCTTCCGCTGTGACATGGCGGAGATGGTTCCCGCAGCCTTCTGGAAGTACGCTGTGGGTACGTTGAAGCAGCAGTATCCCCATATAGTAGTGATTGGCGAGGTGTACAATCCTTCTCTTTATCGTGATTATATCGCTTCGGGGTTTGATTACTTATATGATAAGGTGGGCATGTACGATTGTCTGCGAGATGTGATTTGTGGCAGGCGACCAGCTCATCACATTACCTGTCAATGGCAGTCGGTCAACGACATCCTTCCTCACATGCTTTATTTCTTGGAAAACCATGACGAGCAGCGCATCGCAAGCCGGTTCTTTTGTGGCAGTGCCGAACGTGCCTTGCCGGCTTTCATGGTGTGCGCGTGGCTGCATGACAATCCTGTGATGGTGTATGCCGGACAGGAGTTTGGCGAGCGAGGCATGGATGCGGAGGGATTCAGTGGACTTGACGGCAGGACAACCATATTCGACTACTGGGCGGTAGAGTCCGTCTTCGAGGGATATTATCAAAGAAGAAAAATGGATAAACACAGTAAAAAGTTATCCGAAACTTATCGACAGATACTCAACTTGCGTAACCTGCCTGCCATTGCGCATGGGCTGTTCTTCGACTTGATGTATGCCAACAGTCAGCACTCGGCATGGTTCAATCCTGATGAGCAGTATGTCTTCTTGCGTAAATCGGCTGAGCAGCTCTTGTTGATTGTCGTGAACTTCTCGCCCAATCAGCAAACAGTGCACGTCAACATCCCCGAACATGCCTTCAACTGTTTACAAATGTCGCAAGGTACTTGCAGGGCCATTGACCTGATGACCAACAAAGAACAAACCGTAGCGTGGCAGGCTGACCGGCCTTTCGTAACGCAGGTGGCGGGCTATGGCGGTAAAATTTATGAAATAAAACGTCATGAAGCATGATTTTCAGTGCTAATCCACCCCGAAACTCCCCATCCTCGTCAAATGACAGAGGATGGGGAGTTTTCGTTTAGGGTTCTTTTGTTCGTTTCTACATTTATAGCTACCTTTGTCTGTATTATAAAATAACAAGAACGTGTTGGAAATTCGAGAGCGGGATGTGTCATTTCCACCGGCCCATACCGCAGAGCATTTACTCAATCAGTTGATGCATAGAATGTTTGGATGTGAGCGTTCAAACAATGCGCACATTGAGCGAAAGAAAAGCAAAATGACGTTTGTGCTCGATCATAAACCTGACAAGCGTGACGAGAAAGAGATTGAAACCCGCATGAACGAGTTGATACAACAAGATTTGCCCGTGACGTTTGAAGTGGTCGACAGGCAGCATCTTCCCGAAGGAATCAGCTTAAACCGCCTGCCTGCCGATGCTTCCGAAGTGATTCGTATTTGCCGCATTGGCGATTACGACGCTTGTCCGTGTATCGGAAAACATGTGCGTTCAACCTCACAAATAGGACGGTTTGAACTGTTGGGAACCAACTGGGACGAACATAAAAAAACTTTTAGAGTTCGGTTCAAAATCATTCCATAGGGCTACTTTCTCACAGCTACCCACTTCTTTTAAAACTCATTTTCATTGTGATGGAACAAAATAAGGATTCTTTAGTTCACGAACATATTCCTACCAAGCATTTTAATCGTGCCCCTCTGCTGGCTCACCTGAGCATGTTCTCGGCCTGTGCCATCTGGGGACTCATGGCTCCTATCGGTAAAGATGCCATGTTAAATGGGGTGAACGGCGTCAGTATGGTTTCGTTCAGAGTGCTGGGCGGAGCCATCTTGTTTTGGGTGAGCTCGCTGTTTGTCAAGCGCGAGCATGTACCCTTGCGGGATGTGCTGTGGTTTATCGGCGCCGCCGTCTTCGGATTGGTCTGCAACCAATGTTGTTTCACCATCGGTTTAAGCTACACTTCTCCCATCAATGCCAGCATCGTCACAACCTCCATGCCCATATTTGCCATGCTGCTGGCGGCGCTCATCTTGAAAGAGCCCATCACGGGTAAAAAGGCGATGGGCGTGTTGACGGGCTGTTGTGGCGCGCTGATTTTGATATTAACCAGCATGACCGCAGGCGACGCCAAGGTTGGCGACATCCGCGGCGACCTGATGGTCATGGGGGCGCAGCTGTCTTACGCGTTTTATTTATCCACGTTCAACAGGTTGGTGAAGCGGTATTCGGTCTTTACCGTCAACAAATGGATGTTTCTATGGGCCACCTGTCTCATCTGGCCGTTTTCTTTCCGTGAAGTCATGGATATTCCCTGGGCGGCCGTTTCTACTAAAACCTGGTTGGAAACCGCCTATGTCGTCATCTTTGGAACGTTTGTCGGATACATCCTCATCATCTCGGCCCAACGCGTGTTGCGCCCCACGGTGGTCAGTTCCTACAACTATGTGCAGCCCATTGTGGCCGTCATCGTGACGGTACTCACGGGAATGGGCATTTTCAAATGGACGCATGGCCTTGCTGTTCTCATGGTGTTTGTGGGCGTTTGGATGGTCACCAAGTCAAGGTCGCGTCACGACATGGCAGACAATAAGGGCGAGTTGGCACGTGATTCGGCATAGCACTCTGCCAAAAATGGGGTAGACAAGTCAGCAGGTGTGCTGTCTGCCCGTTTCCTCATCATAGAGATTGTCGAATTGCTGTCTCAGTTTGTCCGGGTTCTCAATGATGCTGCGGATGGCTTTCAGGTGCTGTTCATTTGGCGAGTTGGGTATCCATAGTTTGATGTAGCCTGTGTTGGAATATTTTTCTTGCAGGTGAGCCAGAAAGCGACGCCACTGTTCTTCGCGGCTCTTTCCCGGCTCGTTTTCCAACCCAAACTGTACCGCGCGGCGAAAAACATGCTCTGGTTCGAGGTCTCTGTCAGCCTCGGCCACAATCTTTCCATAAATGCTGCGTGGCGAATGCGACGTGCTGGCACGGTGGTCTTCCACGGCTTCGCGCATGATGCGTATCTGTTCAGGTGAGAACCATCGCTTCAATCGCGCGTCAGCGGCAAGAATCCTTCCTCCGGTGATGTGATGAATGGCCCTCGGTCCAGACATGCCGATGTCGTGATAGGCCGCTACGGTGTATGCCATGTTTACGTCTGCCCCCATCCTTTTAGCCAGCTCGAGACTGCCTCTGATGACATGCTGCACATGCCCCAATCCATGCGAAAGGCCGAATTCGTTGTATTTCGGGAGGATGTTTTGCTCGATGAAAGCCATTAAATCAAGGTTTACATTGTTTTCTATCATGCTTATGGGAGTTTATTGCAAATGTAAGAATAATTGTTTATTTTTGCAAACCAATCTCAAGAAGATTCAAAGAAAAACTATTTGTATGCATGCTCCCCGCGTTCAACGCAACTCTCTTCAAGCCTGGCTCTTGGCCATGCGTCCCAAAACTCTGTCGGGTTCGGCTGTTCCCGTGATGATTGCCACGGCGTTGGCGCTGGCGATGACCCGTTGGAACGTTCGCATTGTGCCGGTATTGCTGTGTTTCCTCTTTGCTTTCATCATGCAGATAGACGCCAATTTCATCAACGACTATCTTGATTTCAAGCGGGGAAATGACGATGAAACCCGACTGGGACCACGCCGTGCTTGTGCGCAAGGGTGGATTTCTCCGCAAGCCATGCGCATGGGTATTGCCTTGACAACCTTGCTGGCTTGTGCGGTTGGACTGCCTTTGGTTTGCTATGGCGGGGTTGAAATGGTTGTGGTTGGACTCTTATGTGTGTTGTTTTGTTTCCTCTATACCACGCATCTGTCTTACCTCGGACTGGGTGATGTCCTGGTTCTTCTCTTCTTTGGCCTTGTTCCTGTTTGTGTAACCTACTATTTGGCGATGCCATCGGCGATGAATCACGTTACTTGGGAAGTGGTGTTGAGTTCGCTGGCCTGTGGAATTATCATTGATACCTTGTTGATTGTCAACAACTATCGTGACATAGAGAACGACCAGCGGGCGCATAAGATGACCTTGGTGGTAAGGATGGGTGAATCCTTATCACGCAAAGTTTATCTCATGCTGGGATGGTTGGGGTGCCTGTTGGGTATTGTGTTTCTGTTCAATGGGCATCCTTGGGCTTTTGTATTCCCAATAATTTATTTGGTTTTGCATACGCGTACTTACCGTCGCATGCGAATCAAACGAGGCAAGGCGTTGAATCAAATCCTTGGTGAGACAGGGCGGAACATCTTTATATATGGAGTGCTGGTTTCCCTCGGGCTACTTGTTTAAGGGCGGTTCTATAAATTACCGCCGTAAAGTTTTTTATGGTTGCCTTTATAGCACCGCCCTTAATTGAAGAAGTTCCAGCTCAACCCAAAGCGGATGATGCTGCCGTTGAGCGGATAGTGGGGAACGAGGAAACTCGCCTTCGTGCCACTGCCCGCATTGGCATGACTGTACATCACGAAGAAGCGTGTTTGTTGCAGGTGGAAGTTGGCGTACGCATTCACGATAGGGTAGTTGCCTATCTCAACGCGGTTGGCGTTTTCCTGCACGACAAACTGTCCTAAGGCCGGACTGTAGTCAGGCGCATAGTACTTGGTGAAGTAACATACGTCGGCACCCAGTTCGCATTTCAGTACCTTGGCTATCTTCAGACGGAAGAAAAGATTGGAGTAAATGTTGAGTTTCGGTAATGGCAAAGCCGTTTGACGGGATGAGTTCTGGAAGGTGACTACCGACTCCCAGTGCAAAGGTCCCCATGCCACATCCTGCGACAGCGAGGCCGTCAGTACGTTGATGGGCTCACTGCTCTGCCGAACGCCTACCCGCGTGCCGATACGCTGATATTTACCGTTGACGTCATAGGCTTGTGCCAGATAGGTGTAATCGGTCAATTCGTCCACTGACACGCGCAGCGAGGTCTTGGTCTTGGCATAGCTCAGCAGGCCTTGGACGCGCGTGTGCGTGGTATTACTCAAGTCATCGTTGTCCCAAAGGAAATGACGTCCGTGATAATGACGGTAGTAGAAGGTGGGCTGGTAGCGGTGGAAGAAGCCGCTCGCAGCCAGCTGTACGGTGTCGCCGAACAGCTTGAAGTTGAGGTCGGCGGTGGCGTTGAGGTCTATCTTGCCTGCGTCTTGTCCTGCTACACCCACCTCTCCGGTCACTTCGTAGTGGAACGTTCTGCCCTGTTTCTTGCTCAACTGCCCTCCTGCGTATACGGAGTTCTCGTTGTACGTCGCCGTTCCGACGGCGTCGGGGAGCGTGAAATGCCGCAGCTCGTGACTGACAAAAGCTTTCAATCCCGATTTGGCCCATTTGTTGAAGCCTTCCAGGAGCGACAGTGCGAACGTGTTGTTCACGCGGAAATGCGCGGTGTTGTCATAGATGGAGTCGCCCCGCAGCCATTCGGCCATCTTGTATGTGTTGGCATAGTAGTTGCCTGGTGTCTGGTATGCTTGATAGATTCGGGTGTAATTGTCGTATTTCAGCGTGTGTATGAAGCTGGTCACGGGTACGTATTCGTTCTTCACCCAAGCCGTGTCCTCTTTTTCTTTCTTCTGTTTTGCCAGCAGGCTGTCGGCTGCCTGCTTGCCGTTTACGGCAATACGGGGGCTGCCTTGCTCCGCCGCTGCCGTGGGCTCGACGCCTGCGATCACGGCGTCGTCGGGCCTGCCGGTCGGCCGTTGCGTCTCTTTCCGGTTGCCCTCGCCCGGCGTCCGTCCGCCTTTCCCGGCACCTTTCCCGGTCTTTTCGTCGCCTTTCCTCGCCTCGTTTTCTTTTTTTGACTCCATGGCGAACTTCTTTGCCTTGATCTCTTCGGCAGTCATGGGTACTTTCCGATTGAAGCCGACGTTGTATCTATGACTGAAAAAGACGTGCTGGTTGTCGTTACGGTTCCAGTTTTGCCGCAGTACCGTCGGTATTTCCGACGCTTGGTAGTTGTCGTCAAAGCTTTCGGGATTGGTGATGAATTTGTCATCGGTGATACCTCCATTCTCCGTGTTCTTCTGATGATTGGTCGAGAAGAGCAGGTGAGCCTGGTACCGCTCGCCGAGATAGGAACCGTACATGGAATAGTTGAAATGCGAAGACGCTTGGTTGGAATAATATCCGCGTCCGTAGAGATAATCGAACTTAAATCCCATTCCGAGCTTCTTGCCCGCATTGACGGCAAGCTTAGCCGTGAGGTGGTCCTCCCCGTTGATGCGGTTTCCGGCCGTGTTGTATGTCAGGTTGGTGATGGGCGACAGCGTGTTGGTGAAATGAAAATCGCCCGGAGCGACGATGAAGTAGTCGTAGGGTTGCGTGAAGATAAACTGCCGGTCGGCGCGGGGGCGGTCAACGAACAGCCTGTTGATGCGCGGAGCGCCAAGATTTCCCGTAGAGTTGTACTCACCGCGCATGCCCGTCGTAAAGATGCTGTTGGGATACATGTGCGACAGGGTGTCGGGGATGGCGCGTACGATGTCGCCAAAACGCTCGTTAACCGTCCAAACCTTCAGCCCTTTCGGAATCTCTTTGTCCGCGCGGGTCGAGTCGCTTGAGGCGCCGTCTCCGCGCGTCAAGCCGCCTTCGGATGCCATCTGACGGTTGCCGTCCGCCTGAGCGACCATGGTCAGAGACGACAATAAAAAGAGTATGGATGCTAAAAATCTGGTCATTTGCGGAATATGCGGATGCTGCATTCGGCCATCTTGAAGAACATGGCGGTTAGGATGATGATGATTCCAAGCGTTTCTTTTTCTGTAAAGAAATAAAAGATGACGCCCACCACGGCGCCAATCATGAAGATGATGTTGAGGATGTTGCGAATCCAAAAGATTCGGCCGCGTGGCGTTTCGCCCGTTCCACTTTGTCGTCTTGGGTATTTTGCAATCATATAGATGTCGTGTTGTCGCTTGAGAAACCGGCTGCCGCGCGCTCATCAGGATGCCGGCACATGGCGCCGCACGTTCGCTTCACAGTCACGGCGGTCTGCGCCAGGGTTGTCAAAGACGTGCCTGTGCGGATGGCGATGACAAACGTTCTCATTATTCAAGCGGTTGGTTCAGTCTGCAAATGTATGTATTTTCTGCGTAAATGACACACAATTTGAGAAGATTAACGAAAGGAATAATTTCAGCATTTATTTTACAGCCGTTACAAATTAACCTTTCAGTCTGTAAGCGGAAGTAATATGGTAATGGTATGTGCGTATGATTTTTCTTGACAAACCACCTCCTTATATTTAGCGTATTTACCATCAGCCACTCTTCTGGTTGTAAATACGCCAAAAATCAGCTGTTTTCATATATCGTTAATAGCTAATGTTTTACGGAAATCTCTTGTTGGGTGAGCTGGAAATGCATGTCTTTCCAGGTGAAATATCAATGCTTTATGAGGGAAATTTGCATGCTTTTGCCCCACAATACCCTACAGATTGGGTGCCAAAAGGATGCTGTTAATTGGGAAAAAACATGCTTTTAGGGTGTAAACCGATTTTTCTTGCTGAAAAAACTCAAATTTACATCCTGTTTATCGATAGATTTTTTCTCGATTAAAAGTTTGTTAGTGCCGTTTTTAAGACGTTTTTTGGTAAAAAAAGAAGACGATTACTTATTATAATGTGTAACGATTCAGCATCTGTCCTGTAAATCTTAAACATTGAAGGGTAAGGTCATTTCTGTTCCAACATTGCCTGCAACCTCACGATTTCATCCCTGTACTGAGCGGCTTGCAGGAAATCCAAGTCCTTGGCGGCCTGCTTCATCAAGGCAGTGGTGTTGGCAATGCTCTTCTCAAGTTGTTCGCGCGTCATTCGCAATACAATCGGGTCGGCCGCAAAGGCGCCACTCTCTGCCTCCATATACGCCTGTTGGGCGGCAAGGGTGGGGTGGCGCCTGTCCTTCTCATCCTCTTTCGAGGTGGGCAATGCGTTCTTGATTTCCTTAACAATCTGCCGTGGCGTGATGTGGTGTTCCTCGTTGTATTTCAGCTGAATGGAGCGTCGGCGAGCCGTTTCGTCGATGGTGCGCTGCATGCTTTCGGTGATGGTGTCGGCATACATAATCACCTTTCCATTGACATTGCGTGCGGCACGTCCTGCCGTTTGCGTCAAACTGCGGTGGCTTCGCAGAAACCCTTCCTTGTCAGCGTCAAGGATGGCCACGAGCGACACCTCCGGCAAGTCCAGACCCTCGCGCAGCAAGTTGACCCCAACCAAGACGTCAAAAACGCCGGCGCGCAGGTCGGTCATGATTTTTACGCGGTCCAGCGTGGCCACGTCGCTGTGTATGTAGTTGGCGCGCACGTCATGGTTGAGCAGGTATTCGGTCAGCTCCTCGGCCATACGCTTGGTCAGTGTGGTGACCAGGACACGTTCTTCGCGCTCGGTGCGTTGCAGAATTTCGTCCAAAAGGTCGTCAATTTGGTTTTCGCTGGGTCGCACCTCAATCTCTGGATCGAGCAGTCCCGTGGGGCGTATGATTTGTTCCACCACGACCCCTTCGGCCTCCTGCAGCTCATAGTCGGCCGGGGTGGCTGATACATAGATGGTTTGGTGGAGCATGTCGTGGAACTCCTCAAAGCGCAGCGGGCGATTGTCGAACGCCGCTGGCAGGCGGAATCCATACTCCACGAGATTCTGCTTACGGGCCCTGTCGCCACCGTACATGGCACTGATTTGCGGCACGCTGACGTGACTCTCGTCGACTACGAGTAGAAAATCTTTTGGAAAGAAGTCTAAAAGACAATAAGGCCGCTGTCCGGCCTCGCGCCCGTCAAAGTAGCGCGAATAGTTCTCGATGCCGCTGCAGTGACCCAGTTCCTTGATCATCTCCATGTCGTATTCCACGCGTTCCTTGATGCGCTGCGCCTTGATGGTGTCGCCCAGGTCGTTGAAATAGTCAACTTGCTTCGCCAAGTCGTCCTGAATGGCGCGGATGGCGTGCTCGGTCTGTTCTTTTGTTGTGACAAAGAGATTGGCCGGGTAGATGTGATATTCCTCAAATTCTTCCAGCCGGTGGAAGGTCACGCTGTCTACTTCCTCGATGCTGTCAACCTCTTCGTCCCACCATGTGATGCGGAGGATGTTGTTGGAGTAGGCCATTGCGATGTCTACGGTGTCGCCCTTGACGCGGAAATTGCCGCGTTGCAGGTCGATGTCGTTGCGGACATACAGCGCTTCCACTAACTTCCGTAAAAAATCATTACGATCTATTCGCTCGCCTTTCTTCACCGTGATGATGCTGTTGGTCATGGCCGAGGGGCCTCCCATGCCGTAAATGCACGAGACGGACGACACGACGATGACGTCTTTTCTTCCTGACAACAAAGCACTTACCGCACTCAATCGCAGGCGGTCTATCTCGTCGTTGATGGCCAAGTCTTTCTCAATGTACAGGTCGGTTGCGGGAAGGTAAGCCTCGGGTTGGTAATAGTCATAATAAGATACATAATACTCTACCGCGTTTTCTGGGAAAAATCCCTTCATCTCTTCGTAGAGTTGGGCGGCCAGCGTCTTGTTGTGACTCAGTATCAGCGTAGGCATTCGCACGTTGTTGATGACGTTGGCCACCGTGAAGGTCTTGCCCGATCCGGTCACGCCGAGCAGCACCTGCGCCGAATCACCGCGTTGAATGCCTTCGGTGAGTTGCTGGATGGCTTCAGGTTGGTCGCCCGTGGGTTTGTATTTTGACGTGAGTTTGAAATTCATCCCGAATCTTTTGTTGGATTGTTTCTTGGCATGCAGATGGCTGCCGGGGCATGCAAAAGTACGAAAATATCCGTTATAAAGGTTAATTATTTGCGAAAAAGCATTCCCTTTGCTTTGTAAATCGATGGATTATATGTACTTTTGCACACCAAAGATCATGTCAATGAAGAAAGTGTTTTTCGTCTCCGCCATATGCGCCGCGTTGTCATTCGTCAGTTGTGCCAATGAGTTCAACGCGGTTTGCAAGTCAGCCGACAACAGCTACCGGTATGAATATGCGAAGGAGTGCTTTTTCGAAGGTAAGTACACGAGGGCCATCACCTTGCTGAACGATTTGATTGTCGTGCTGAAAGGTACCGAGAACGCGCAGGAGAGCCTTTACATGTTGGCCATGGCGCAGTACAAGAACGGTGACTATGAGAGCGCGGCGCAAGCGTTCAAGCGCTATGTCCAAAGCTACCCTAAGGGGATGTACGCCGAGCTGGCGAGCTACTATGTTGGCGAGAGCCTGTACATGTGTACCCCGGAGCCGCGTTTGGATCAGTCGCAGACGGTTTCGGCCATCGCCTCTTTCCAGGAGTTCTTGGACCTTTACCCGGACACCAGGTTGAAAAACCGCGCGCAGGAAAGGCTCTTTGCGCTGCAGGACAAGCTGGTGAGGAAGGAGCTGTATACAGCGCAGTTGTATTATGACCTGGGCCCTTATTTCGGTAATTGCACCAGTGGCGGCAACAATTACGAGGCGTGCATCATCACGGCGGAGAACGCGTTGAAGGATTATCCCTATTCGTCACTGCGTGAGAAATTCGCCGCGCTGGTGATGAAGAGCAAGTTTGAGCTGGCTGAGCAGAGCGTCGAGGAGAAGCGCCTGGAACGCTACCAGGACGCGGAGGATGAATGCTATGGGTTCATCAACGAGTATCCCGATTCGAAGCAGCGCGCCTTGGCTGAGAAGTTTATCAGAAAATGCAAGGAGGTTACGAAGTCGGGAAGGTCTGACTCGTAGTAAACATTGGGCGCGCGGTCCCTCGCGCAGGTAACATGACGCGAGTGAGATAATCGATAGTATAATTTGAACAAGCCATTGTCCGGTAAGATGACAATGCCCAACAGATAAGGATTTATAAAAAATGGATTACAAAAAGTCAAACGCACCCGTCAACACTACTACGCGCAACATCATGGATTTGTGTGAGGAGACGGGAAACATCTATGAAAGTGTGGTAATCATCGCAAAGCGTTCTAATCAGATTGCAGCTGAGATTAAGCAGGATTTGAACAAGAAGTTGACAGAGTTCGCTTCTTACAACGACTCTCTGGAGGAGGTGTTTGAGAACCGTGAGCAGATAGAGATTTCGCGCTATTACGAGAAGTTGCCCAAACCTACCTTGCTGGCGACGCAGGAATTTATAGAAGGTAACGTTTATTACCGTGATCCTTCTTTGGACAATAACGACGACCAGGCATGATACAACGAAAGCAAACGCTGTACCTGCTCTTGTCTCTGGTGGTGACGGTGGCGTGTCTGTGCATGCCTGTCGCCATGCTCGAGCCGCGGGGGATGGGCCTTCCAACGATGGTTTACAACCTTGGGACGGCAGTGCCCGGTGTCGGTGTCGGTTTCGGCAACTGGCCTCTTTTCGCATTGCTGGTGGTGACCGTCCCTCTGGAAGCCTTCGCCGTTTTCTCATACCGCAGACGACCCTTGCAGGCTAAACTTTGCTCATGGAGCATCGTGTTCTGTCTGGCGTGGTATGTTTACTACGCGTTCGCCCTTCATGCGGCGGCGGGGGATGAGTATGCCTTCCACCTTCAGTTTGCGGCATGCCTGCCTTTGGTTGCCGTCATCGCACTGTTCTTGGCGCGCAGGGGTGTCATCCACGATGAGAAACTGGTGAGGTCAGCTGACCGAATCAGATAAAGCATCAGATGAATTGTTGATTTGACTGAAGGTCAAACATCAAATGCTTAACGAGAATCGGCTGTATGGTCTTGAGATTATACAGCCGATTTAATTGTTATATTCAACTATAGCAGGAATCGAAGCGCAATGTAAGCATCTAACATTAGCGGCCTTTGTGTGATAAAACCTTTTATTATCTTTGCCTGAAAAACTTTATTTTTGTACTCAATGAAGCAAATGTTTTTCGGTTTTTTGTGTACTCGCATGGATATGGGGCAAGACCTTTTTCATCTATCCCAATTGGAATGCTGCAATGATTTCAACCGTTCTGGTGGTGTTGTTGGCACTTTCTCTAATTGCCATGTAACCAAATTAAGTCCTTGCACCGGGAACGCTGTGATTTTATCGTCTGTCACAAACAAATGACTCTGGGCAGCTGGTGTTCTAAAATCATTCGGGCATAAGTATCCACAGTCAGATGCTTACGGTTAAAGTAGGTATGTCAACGAATGATTTTACATAGATGATTATAGGGCGGTTCTATAAATTACCGCCGTTAAGTTTTTTGTATGTTGGACAGTTTACGTTTTGTCATCTTGTGGACTCTTTTTGGTTCAGTTTGTTTGTTCGTTCAGTCGTATAGCCCGCTATACTCCTTCACTCACAAACAAATTGACCTCAAAAACAGTCTCACAATCTGTCAAAGCTAATTTATAGAACCGCCCTATAAACAATGAGAGGAGAATGTCAGCTTGATACATTCTCCTCTCATCTTCGTCATCCTCTGTCTAATGTCACGATAGACGGCCTGAAGGATAGAATCTCTTGGGTGTCATCCATTCGTTTATTTCTTTCCGAGCGACTTGAGCCATTTCAGTGGTTTCCTGATGATGGCAGACAGGCCGCTCTCGGGTTTGTTCTCGGTCTTTGCCGGCTCAAACTTTCTTCTTCCTTCGTGTGGGTCTTCGCGCTGCGTTCTGCGATTGTTGCTTGGTTTTCTGCGACGCTTGTTCTTCTCATTCGGCTGTTGTTGCACTTTCCTTTCGTCCTTCCTGTCGTCGCCCGCTTGCCGTTTGTCGTTGCGTTTCTTGTCTCGTTGTGTCGCAGCTCCGTCATTGTCGCTGTGCTGAGCGTGTCGCCCGCCGTCTCGCTTGTTGCCCTTTTTCCGGTTCTGTGCGGGCTGTTTTTCGGTCGTCTTGTTACGTTCTCGTGTTTGCTTTTCGTTTGTCCGCTCACTTTCCGCATCCCCTTTCTTAGGTTGTCGCTCGTCTTTGTTGCGGCGCGGCTTGTGCTTGTGAGCCGTTTGGTCACGGTCTTTCCTGCGAACCGATTTCGCTGAGGCGCGTCTGCGCTGTGGCTTTCCATCGGACGCGTATTCGGGAGCCTCACCCAGTTCTTCAGGCAGTTCAACCTTTCGCACCTCTTTTCCGATGAACTTTTCTATTTGTTGGAAGTAGTAGATGTCTTCTTTGCTTACCAGTGTGATGGCTGCTCCGTCACGGTCTGCGCGGGCCGTGCGGCCAATGCGGTGTACATAGTCTTCAGCATCGTGTGGAACGTCGTAATTGATGACCATGGCTATGTCGTCGATGTCAATGCCTCTTGCCAGGATGTCCGTCGCCACGAGCACGTCGATTTTACCACTCTTGAATTGGAACATCACCTCGTCGCGCTGCGCCTGGTCAAGGTCGGAGTGCATCTCGCCGCAGTTGATTTTCATGCGTTGCAGCGCTTGGCTCACTTGCTTCACCTTTTGTTTGGCTCCGCAGAAGATGATGACGCGCTTCAAGTCACCTTGTTTGAAGATGTTCTTGATGATGCCCAGCTTCTGTGTCTCATGACATACATAGGCTTCCTGTTTGATTTTCTCGGCCGGCTTGCTCACTGCCAGTTTCACCTCAACGGGATTTTTAAGCAATGTCCTGGCCAGTTCGTTAATCTTGTCGGGCATTGTCGCCGAGAACATAATGGTCTGGCACGTTTTCGGCAGGCCCTTGGCGATGGTCATGATGTCTTCCGAGAAGCCCATGTCCAGCATGCGGTCGGCCTCATCCAACACGAAGAAGCTCACCTTGCTGAGGTCTACGTTTCCCAGACTCATGTGACTGATGAAGCGACCCGGCGTTGCAATCACTACGTCGGCGCCCATGCGGAGACTCTTCAGCTCCTGGTCGTACCGGTTTCCGTCGTTCCCTCCATACACGGCCACGCTGCTTACGCCCTGCAGATAATAGCCGAAGCCCTGCATGGCCTGGTCTATCTGCTGGGCAAGTTCGCGCGTTGGCGACATGATGAGGCAGTTGATGGCGTCTTCCGGGTAGTTGCCGCTGTCTATCTTGCTCATGATGGGCAGCAGGTAAGCCGCCGTCTTTCCCGTTCCTGTCTGCGCCACACCCAGCACGTCACGTCCTTTAAGTATTTCGGGTATGCACTTTTCCTGTATGGGTGTGCAGGTGTCGAAGTGCATGTCGTATAATGCGTCTAATACGTTATTGTTCAATTCTAATTCTTCAAACTTCATTTTTTCTGATTTTTCAATTTGTCCTTTGCCGTTCACGTGATTCCGCATGAATGCAAGGCGGTTAAGTTCTTCGTGTCGATTCGCCGTGCCAAGGGCGCGTGTCGTGTTGTCGTTCACTCTCTCAGTCATCATCAGTTGGGTGCGTTGCGGTAACAGAAGTAGGCCACCAAGGCAAAGACGATGTTCGGTATCCACGCAGCCAGTACGGGTGGCGCGTTGGCATTGATGGCGAAAGTGGCCGACACAGTCTGCAGCATGATGTACAAGGAGCTCAGCGCCAGTCCCAGACCGAGGTACAGTCCCATGCCACCTTTGCGTTTCCTGGCCGACAGTGACAGGCCGATGATGGTGAGGATGAACGACGCGAACGACGAGGCGATGCGCTTGTGGTACTCCACTTGATACTGCACCACGTTGCCCGATCCGCGGTCCACCTGCTTGGAGATGTAGTCTTTCAGCTCCGCGCTGGTGAACGTCTCTTGCTGTCCCTTGGAGTACACCAGATCCGTTGGCTCCATCTGGATGAGGGTGTCAAGGGCGGCTCCGCTGGTGATGTGCTCGCGCAGACCCCTCAGCTGCCTGATCTTCCATCCGGTGACGTTCCAGTGATACTTGGAGTCGGCGATGGTGTCGTATTGAATTTCCATCGCCGTCATGTGGCTCACCAGCTTCTTGTTCTCAAACTTGTCCAGAGAGAAGCCGTATCCGTGCTTGGTCTTGTCGTCGTAGTGCTGGATGTAGGCAATCACCCCCTTGGCCACTTGCAGCTGAACGTTGTCGGCAGCCGTTTGTTTCCTGCTGTTTCGGTACAGGCTCTCGAAGTTATGACGTATCACGGTGCCGTGCGGGATGACGCTGGCGCTGAGGTAGTAAGACAGTGACGCGATGAGCACGCACGAGAGCATGTAGGGCCGCATCAGCCGCTTGAACGAGATGCCCGACGCCAGCATGGCGATGATCTCAGAGTTGCCGGCCAGCTTGGATGTGAAGAATATCACCGCGATGAACACGAACAGCGGACTGAACAGGTTGGAGTAGTACGGGATGAAGTTGGCGTAGTAGTCGAAGATGATGGCTCTTGCCGGCGCATGGTTTTCGGTGAACTTCGACAAGTTCTCGTTGAAGTCGAATACGATGGCGATGGCAATAATCAGCGCAATGGAGTAGATGTACGTTCCGATGAATTTCCTGATGATGTACCAGTCTATCCTTCGGATGTACTTGTTTGGGTTCAGAATGCGCAAAAAACTCAGTTTTCCGCCCAGCCATGCCATCCATGTGATGAGCCATGCGAAGTGCCGTCTCATCCATCTGCCTGCCTTGAGCAATCGCCGGTGTCGTCTGCGGGTCTTGAAACTCTTCATCTCGTCTTATATTCTTCGTCCTAACTGTCCGATGATGCCCCGCTTCCATGTGCCGAAGTCGCCCTGCAGGATGTGCTGGCGCGCGTCGGTCACCAATCTGAGGTAGAACGCCAGGTTGTGGATGGACGCTATCTGCAGTGCCAGATACTCCTGCGCCTTGAACAAATGGTGCAGGTAGGCCTTGGAACAAAGCTGGTCGGTGTCGCATCCATCGGGGTCAATGGGGGTGAAATCGTTCTCCCACTTCTTGTTGCGCATGTTCATGGTGCCCTCGTAGGTGAAGAGCATGGCGTTGCGTCCGTTGCGTGTTGGCATCACGCAGTCGAACATGTCGACGCCCCGCTCGATGCCTTCGAGGATGTTCTGCGGCGTGCCCACGCCCATGAGGTAGCGCGGCTTGTCTTTGGGCAGGATGGCGTTCACCACCTCAATCATCTCGTACATCACCTCCGTTGGCTCGCCCACGGCCAGTCCGCCGATGGCGTTGCCGTCTGCACCTTTGTCTGCTATGTATTTTGCCGACTCCTCTCTGAGATCCTTGTACGCCGCTCCCTGCACGATGGGAAACAGACATTGGTCGTAACCATATAGCGGTTGGGTCTCGTTGAACCGCTTGACGCAGCGGTCCAGCCAGCGGTGTGTCATGGCCAGACTTGTCTTGGCGTACTGGTAGTCACAGTCGCCGGGCGGGCATTCGTCAAACGCCATCATGATGTCGGCGCCGATGACGCGCTCGGTATCCATCACGCTTTCGGGCGAGAAGAAATGCTTGGAACCATCAATGTGCGACCGAAATTCGCAACCTTCCTCACGAAGTTTGCGGATACCGGTGAGCGAGAACACTTGAAACCCTCCCGAGTCGGTCAGGATAGGGCGATCCCAGCCATTGAACTTGTGCAAGCCTCCTGCGGCCTTCAGTATGTCCAGTCCCGGTCGCAGGTACAGGTGATAGGTGTTGCCAAGGATGATTTGCGCGTTGATTTGCTCTTTCAGTTCCCTGAAATGCACCGCTTTTACCGTCCCGGCCGTACCCACGGGCATGAAGATGGGTGTCTTTATCTGTCCGTGCGCCGTGGTAATCAGGCCTGCGCGCGCGTCTGATGATGGGTCTGTGTGTTGCAGTTCGAATGTCATGTTGCTTTCTCTTTACGGCAGAACGGTGTGCGCGTCGCTGGCGGTCTTGTCGGGAAGTTCCTGTACGGTCAGGTCCACGGGATGCTCCACGCGCTCGTTGGTCAGGGCAAAGTCCCATACCTGCTGCACGTTTTCCACATAGTGAAATTCTACACCTTTGCGGTATTTCTCCGGAATCTCATCAATATCCTTCTTGTTCTCCTTGCACATCACGATGTCGGTGATGCCCGCGCGCTTGGCCGCCAGTATCTTCTCCTTGATGCCACCCACGGGCAGAACCTTTCCACGGAGGGTGATTTCACCCGTCATGGCCGTGTTCTTGCGCACCTTGCGCTGTGTGAGCGCCGAGGCGATGGATGTGGCGATGGTGATTCCAGCCGAGGGACCGTCCTTCGGTGTTGCTCCTTCCGGTACGTGGATGTGTATGTTCCACTGTTCAAACAGTCGGTAGTCGATGCCCAGGGCGTCCACATGTGCCTTGACATATTCAAGCGCTATCACGGCCGACTCTTTCATCACGTCGCCCAGGTTGCCCGTCAAAGTGAGCTTGCCGGCCTTTCCCTTGCTCAGCGAGGTTTCGATGAAGAGAATCTCTCCGCCCACACTGGTCCAAGCCAAGCCCGTCACCACGCCGGCATAGTCGTTGCCCTGGTAGATGTCGCGGTAGAAAGGCGGCTTGCCAAGCAGCGACTCCAGCTTCTCGGGCGTGATGTCCGTGTAGGCCAGCTCACCGTCCATGGCCTTGTTGAACGCCATCTTCCGCAGGGCCTTGTTGATTTGTTTCTCCAGCTGTCGCACGCCGCTTTCGCGGGTGTATTGCTCGATAATCTTCTCCAGTGACGCTTTGTTGAACTTGATTTTGGGCTCGTTGGCTTCCAGTCCGGTGTTCTTGAGCTCCCTTGGCACCAGGTGCCGCTTGGCAATCTCAATCTTCTCTTCCGTGATGTAGCCGCTCACCTCGATAATCTCCATGCGGTCCAGCAAGGGACGGGGGATGGTGTTGAGGTCGTTGGCCGTGGCGATGAACATCACGTGCGACAGGTCGTAGTCAACGTCCAGGTAGTTGTCGTGGAAGGCGTTGTTCTGTTCGGGGTCCAGAACCTCGAGCA
This sequence comes from uncultured Prevotella sp., assembly GCA_946998205.1. Lineage (GTDB taxonomy): Bacteria > Bacteroidota > Bacteroidia > Bacteroidales > Bacteroidaceae > Prevotella. The sequence goes on from CAMPYJ010000011.1 coordinate 22,923, forward strand.
GTGCCGAGGACGGGTCGCCGTTGATGGTGTTCTGCGTCACCTTGTCAATCTCGTCAAGAATGAACACAGGGTTGGAAGACCCCGCCTTCTGCAAGCTCTTGATGATGCGTCCGGGCATCGCACCGATATATGTCCGGCGGTGTCCGCGTATCTCCGACTCATCGTGAACGCCCCCTAACGAGACGCGCACGTACTTGCGTTTCATGGCCGAGGCGATGCTCTTTCCCAGACTGGTCTTTCCCACGCCCGGCGGTCCGTACAGGCAGAGGATGGGCGACTTGAGGTTGCCGCGCAGCTGCAGCACGGCCATGTATTCCAGAATGCGCTCCTTCACCTTTTCCATGCCATAGTGGTCGCGGTCGAGGGTGCGCTGCGCGCGTTTCAGGTTGAGGTTGTCCGTGGTGTACTCTCCCCACGGAAGGTTGACCATGGTTTGCAGGTAATTCAGCTGCACGCTGTACTCCGGGCTTTGCGGATTGTACATCTCCAGCTTCTCCAGCTCTTTGTAAAAGGTGTCGCGCACCTCGTCCGTCCATTTTTTCTTCTTGGCTTTCGCTTCCAGGTCGCGTCGCTCGGGCGAGCCCTCTCCGTTGCCAAGCTCCTCCTTGATGTTCTTGATTTGCTGCTGCAGGAAGTATTCGCGCTGCTGCTCGTCCAGGTCCTCGCGCGTCTTCGTGCGAATTTGCTTCTTCAGCTCAAGCAGCTGCATCTCCTTGTTCAGCACCTTCAGCGTGATGATGATGCGCTCGTTCATCGAGTTGGCCTCCAGCATGCTCATCTTGTCCTCGTTGGTGAAGGGCAGGTTGGTGCACATGTAGTTGACGCTCAGAATGCTGTTCTGGATGTTGTTCAGGGCAAACTGCGCCTCGTCGGCGATGTCGTCGTTCTCTTTGATGTACTCTATGGTTTGCTTGCGCAGGTCCTCGGCGGCCGTCTGGTATTCCTTGTCGTTCGCCTCGGGCAGCTCCTCCGGCGCGATGGCCGTCAGGCCCTGCAGGTAAGGCTTGGTCTTGGTGACCTTTTCCAGTCTGCAGCGTCCCATCGCCTGAATGATGGCCGTGACGTTCTGTCCGTGCCCCGGCATTTCCAGCACGCGCACCAGTCGGGCGTACACGCCGTAAGCGTACAGGTCTTTCTGATGCGGCTCTTCCACGCCTGCGTCTTTCTGGCAGAATATGGCGAATATGGCTTCGGGGGCTTTCTTGGCTTGTTCGATCAGCTTCAGGCTGTTTTCGCGACCGATGAGGATGGGGCAGAGCACGCCGGGGAACATCACCATGTTGCGTGTCGCCAGGATGGGCACGTCGCCTTCTGTCTCTACATGAAAGAGATTGGAGATGTCTCCTTCGAAATCGGCAATCATCTGGATGGATGGATTGTTCTTTTTACTCATGTTTGTCTTTTCGTTATCGGTGTGCAAAGTTACTACTTTTTATTGAGATGAAGGCCTTTGCGCCGCTACATTTTATGTCGCTCGTTTACAATGTCAAGGTAAATGCGAACGTCATGCCGGGCCATTGGCGGCGGCCCTTGCCATCCCGGCATGGTGAAACGCTCGGGCGTGCTGCGGCAGACGCGCGGCTTGTGTTTTTCAGTGGCGTTGGGTTTGGCCCTTGAGGTCAACGGGTTTGGCCCTCAAGGTCAACGGGTTTGAGCGGCAAGGTCAATGGGTTCTGGATTTGTCTCGCAGGGCGCTGGCAGTCAGCTTGTTGTCAGGTTCTCGCACTTTCGGCCTTCTGGCGCTCGTTTCCGAAAGCGAAAGTCTTCTGTCTCATCTTTTTTGTGTAAATTTGCGGCATGAGTAACGAGAGGTTTCAATTCAAGCAGTTCGCCGTGCGGCAAGACCAGTGCGCCATGAAGGTGGGCACGGACGGCGTTTTGCTGGGCGCCTGGGCCCGGGGAGGGCGTCGCATCCTTGACGTGGGTACGGGTACCGGGCTGATTGCCTTGATGATGGCGCAGCGCCATGCCGGCTCCTCTGTCGTGGCACTGGAGATAGACCCAGCCGCCTGCAGGCAGGCGGAGGCCAACGTGGCGGCATCCCCGTTTGCCGGCAGGGTGAGCGTTCGTGAGGTGGCTTTGCAGCAGTTCGAGGCGGCAGAGCGATTTGACAGCATCGTTTCTAATCCGCCTTATTTCGCGGAAGGCCTTCGCAGTGCTGACGCGAGGCGTTCCATGGCCCGGCATGCTGACGCGCTTCCCCATGACGCGTTGTGCAAGTCGGCCTACCGGCTGCTCGCCGATGAGGGCGAGATGAGCGTGGTGCTGCCCGTGGAGTCGGTGGGGCCATTCAGCGCGGCAGCCGTGATCGCGGGATTTTATCTTCGAAAAAAGCATTTGATTAAGACGGTGGCGCACAAATCGCCCAAGCGCTGTTTGATGGCATGGGTGAAGCGCCGTCCTGAAAGGCTGGATGAGCAGACGCTGACGCTGCTTGAAGCTGCGGGTGAGATGTCGGAATGGTATGCGAACTTAACGGGCGATTTTTACTTGTGAAGAAAGTCCCTGGCTGAGAGAAGGCGCGCGCCGGCGCCTCCCGCTGTCGTCACAGATTGAGCTTCTTGTGCAACACTTTGCTCAGGGCCTGTATGTGGCGCGTCTGTTTGGTGATGTCTTCGCGCACCACGTTGATTTCGTTGAACAGCCCGGCGGCGGCGCTCTGGATGGCGTTGGGCTTTCGCTGGCTCCTGTCGGCGTCGGGGTTGATGATGATTCTGATGCCCTTTTCCACCAGTTCTACGTCAACGTCCCTGCCCGTCATCACGGGGTCGCCGTCATAGTGTATCACCCCTGGCTTGCCGCGGTGTATGTGGAGCTTCTTCGTGGTGAAGGTCTTTATTTTGGAATTCTTGTCCAGCGTCTTGTTGAACATGTCGATGCTGATTTGCGGAGCCTCGATGATGTCGAAAGGTTCCATGATGATGACGTCCATCAGTCCGTCGCTCATCGAGGCCTGCGGGGCGATGAAGGCGTTGTTGCCGTATTGTGACGCGTTGGCGCATGATATGAGAAAGGCCTTGTACTTGCTCACGCCATTCTCGTCGGTGATCTCGTAGGTCTCCGGTTTGTACTTGAGCCCTTCCTCCAACACCTTCTGCACGTAGGTGACGGGTCCGCGCTTTCCGCACTCAGCGAACTTCTGGCTGACAAAGGCGTCGAATCCCATGCCGCAGGTGCAGAAGAAGGGGTATCCGTTGACGATGCCGTAGTCGAAGTCGCGGATGACGCACTTGTTGATGATTTCGATGGACTTTTTGATGTTCATGGGAATGAGCATGTGGCGCGCCAGTCCGTTGCCCGACCCGCAGGGGATGATGCCCAGCGCCGTGTCTGAGTGCACGATGGCGCGCGCCACCTCATTGACGGTGCCGTCGCCGCCCACGGCCACGACGACGTCTGCGCGCGCCTCCTTGGCTTCCGCCGCCAACTCGGAGGCGTGGCCGGCATGGTTGGTCGTAATGATTTCGTACTCGAACTGCTCGTGGTCGAGCGTGGCGTCAATCAGCTTGGGTATCCTGTCCTTGCTGCAGGTTCCCGATATGGGGTTCATGATGAATCTTATCTTCTTCATCTCGTGTGCTGTGTGTTGTGGGCGGTTGCGTGAGTTGCCGCCGTAAGGTTCTTTTATCGGTCGGTTCGCGTTTTGTCATCTGTTTTGACACCGTTGTTCCCAACGGCGTCTTCTTCATGCACGCATTGCGGGCAAATGTACGACAATTCCAGTAATATTTCCATTCATATCTGGTAAAAAAACTCAAATTCGATGTTTTTAGTTGAAAAAAGAACAATTTAAGTTATTTATTTTATACCTTTGCAGCCTATGTTATTTTTTTACGGTTAGGATACCTTTTTAAATATAATGGGACAATTACAAGAAAGATACAAGAATTACCGAGAGCCTCAGAAGTACATGGATGCCGGCGTGTATCCTTATTTCAGGGAAATAACCAGCAAGCAAGGCACTGAAGTGGAGATGGGCGGTCACCGCGTGCTGATGTTCGGCTCCAACGCTTATACGGGATTGACTGGGGATGAGCGCGTCATCCGCGCGGCCAAGGAGGCCTTGGACAAGTATGGCTCGGGCTGTGCCGGAAGCCGATTCCTCAATGGCACGCTTGACCTGCACGTGCAGTTGGAGAAAGAACTGGCCGCCTTCGTGGGAAAGGACGATGCCTTGTGCTTCTCTACCGGGTTCTCCGTCAACCAAGGCGTGCTGGCCATGGTGGTGGGCCGCAACGACTACATCATCTGTGATGACCGTGACCACGCCAGCATCGTGGACGGACGCCGCCTGTCCTTCGCCACGCAACTGCGGTACAAGCATAACGACATGGCCGACTTGGAGCGGCTGTTGCAAAAGCTTCCCCGCGAGGCCGTGAAGCTGATCGTGGTAGACGGAGTGTTCTCCATGGAGGGTGATTTGGCCGATTTGCCCGCCATCGTCGAGCTGAAACACCGGTATAATTGTTCCGTCATGGTTGACGAGGCGCACGGACTGGGGGTCTTTGGCCGTCAAGGTCGTGGCGTGTGTGACCATTTCGGGCTGACCCGCGAGGTTGACCTCATCATGGGGACCTTCTCGAAGAGCCTGGCTTCCATCGGCGGCTTCATCGCCTCGGACAGCGACACCATCAACTATCTGCGCCATACCTGCCGCACTTACATCTTCAGCGCCTCTGACACGCCTGCCGCCACGGCTGCCGCGCGCGAGGCCCTGCACGTCATCCAGGATGAGCCGGAGCGCATAGAGCGCCTTTGGCAAGTTACCCGCTACGCCTTGAAGCGATTCAGGGAAGAGGGCTTCGAGATTGGTGAGACCGAGAGTCCCATCATCCCGCTGTACGTGAGAGACATCGACAAGACCTTCATGGTGACCAAGCTGGCTTTTGACAACGGTGTGTTCATCAATCCCGTGATACCGCCAGCCTGCGCGCCGCAAGACACGTTGGTTCGTTTCGCACTGATGGCCACGCATACGGAAGAGCAGGTGGAGCGGGGCGTCCAGGTGTTGAAAAAGGTGTTCGTGGACCAGGGCGTCATCAAGAGGTAGCAATTTTGCACCAAAATAATGACAGGGAAAGTAGATCATGCTTTCCCTGTTTTCGCATATAAAGCTCGATGGCAGATGTCATGATCAACATCAGCATACTGTATGTTAGAAACTTTAGGTTCCCTGAATCGCCTCCCTGAAGGTGCTTACAAGTCAAGTTTTCTCGTGATTCATACGTTCGTATGCGGCTTGTGAAATAATTGTTGAAAAAATTTTGGGAATAAGAAAATATGTCTTATCTTTGCACACGCAATTCAGCGATGAAGTGCAAGCGGGGTGTAGCGCAGCCCGGTAGCGCTCCTGTTTTGGGAACAGGCGGTCGCAGGTTCGAATCCTGTCGCCCCGACTGCAATGTTAAATACAATGTGTTGGTCTCCAATACATTGTATTTTCGTTTATGGACGATTCTTTTCTCAAGGAAGACAGTGAGGCGGATGCTCAGCCTGCGGCGCTCAGTGACGAGTGGTACGGCAGGGCTGAGCGAAAAAAAGAGCTGACGGCCATTCGGCCGTCAGCTCTTCATCTTCATGTCGGGATTACTGGACTCGAACCAGCGACCTCGCGCCCCCCAGACGTGTGCGCTACCAACTGCGCCAAATCCCGCTCTTGTTCTTAAAACGCTGCAAAGATAGCGACTTCGCGGCATATCTGCAAATTTATGCTTCCTTTTTTTGTCTTAAAATGTTTAATTTCTATGGTTTCGCACAGATATCGTCCGAAAGCGTTTGCCGACACTCATTTTTTTTAGTAATTTTGCATGTGTCAATAGAGGTTTTTTCCATGCGACGATATACATGCTTTTTTCTGTTGTTCTGCTTCGCGTTCTTTTCTTGCGGTCAGGAAGATTGGCTGGAGAGGAAAACGCGCGATGCCGTGATTGATGAGGACGATGACGGCACGCAGGCGACGGTTGACGACGGGTATGTTTATCAGCTGCCCGTCGTTTTCCACGTTCTGTACCAGAATGCGGAGGATGCCACGCAATATGTTCCCGCCTCGCGTCTGGAAGCCATCGTGAGAAACGTCAACGACCTGTTTCAGGGTGGCGTATACGGCAAGAGCGCGTGCGTGGGCGTGCATTTCTTTCTGGCAAAGTATGATGAGCGTGGCAGGAAACTGGTGACGCCGGGGGTGGAATACGTGAGATACACCGGCGCTTACCCCATCAATCCCAACGAGTTCATGAACGACGCTTCGGGAAAGAACGTCAAGTACGTCTGGGACCCCAATGAATACATCAACGTGATGCTGTATCATTTCGCGCAAGACAATGACGGGCAGATATTGGGCATCAGCCACATGCCGTATGCGCTGAAGGGCGGGTCTGCCCTCCCGGGTCTCGACACCGTCAACCGGGAACGTCTGACCAAGCGCAACTTGAACTACGCCTATTGCTCTTCCATCAACAGCGCCTACGTCAATTCGCAGTCAACCCGTTACCTGTTGAATGACAAAGGACGCTGGGGATACCAATATGTCTCCACCGACGTCAACGTGACCCTGGCGCACGAATTAGGTCATTACCTGGGACTGCTTCACACGTTTTCGGAGAACAGGGCTCATGGAGGTTACGAAGCCGTGGATGACTGTCACGATTCTGACTATTGCAAGGACACACCATCTTATAATAAGGTGGCGTATGACAGCTGGTTGGATTACTACATGAAGAATGCTCCTGGCAAGAACTTCGACATCAGCGAGCTGGTGAAGAGAGAAAATTGCCAAGGTCAACATTTTGAATCAGATAACATCATGGACTACGCCATAGGATATGGCTTTCGCCTGTCGCCCGACCAAAAGCGCCGCATTCGCCAGGTGTTGTATTACAGTCCGTTGATTCCGGGCCCGAAGAAAAACAGGTTAGCCAGCCGCGCCGCCAAGGAGGAGAGTGACGAGGTGTTAGACCTGCCCATACGGACGATAAACTAAACGTGAAGATGACACAATATGAAATCACGGCGCCCAGCCGTTTCAACCACACCATCAAGTTGCCCGCATCTAAGAGCATGAGCAACAGAGCGTTGGTTATCAATGCTCTTTCGGGTGGAAAGAGCAGTCCTGAGAACCTCTCCGATTGTGATGACACGCAGGTTGTCATCGACGCTTTCAGGGACATGCCCAGGGTGATAGACGTCAAGGCGTCTGGTACAGCCATGCGGTTCCTGACGGCTTACTTGGCCGTATGCGGAGGTGAGCATGTCATCACGGGAACAGCGCGCATGAAGAACCGCCCCATCGGGCCGCTGGTGGATGCCTTGCGCTATCTTGGCGCGGATGTCGAATATGTCGGACGCGAAGGTTTTCCGCCACTCCGCATTAAAGGAAAACCATTGAAAGGCGGTTGTCTGGAGATGCCGGGCAATGTCAGTTCGCAATATATTTCGGCCCTGTTGATGATCGGACCGGTGTTGAAGAATGGGCTTGAGCTGAAACTCACGGGAACTTTGGCGTCGCGCTCCTATATCGACCTGACGCTGTGCACCATGCAGCAGTTCGGCGCAGAGGCTGAATGGAGCGACATTGACACGCTTACTGTCAAGCCCACTCCTTATCAACCGCACGAATATTATATAGAAAGTGATTGGAGTGCTGCCTCGTATTGGTATGAAATTCTGGCCTTATCCAGTCATCGCGACAACACGTTCGTGTTGAAAGGTCTCACTGACGGATCAAAGCAAGGCGATTCCGTGGCGCGGTATCTTTTCTCCCTGCTCAGCGTCAAGACTGTTGTTGAAAACGGAGACCACCCGCATACGGATGGCATGCGCATCACGCGGCACGTCAGGACGCTGCCGAAATTGGAATACGATTTTATCAATTCGCCCGATTTGGCGCAGACGTTCGTGGTATGCTGTGCGGTACTCGACATTCCATTCCTGTTCACGGGCCTGTCTTCTTTGCAGATTAAGGAAACGAACCGCATTGAGGCATTGAAGACGGAGCTGCGCAAGTTGGGATACGTCATCAAGGACCTGAATGGCAGTGCGCTGTTCTGGGACGGTGAAAAATGCGAACCCTCTCTCGAGCCTATCGACACATACGATGACCATCGCATGGCCATGGCCTTCGCGCCTGCAGCGATTAAGTTCCCGGGTCTGCGCATCAACCATCCGGAAGTCGTGTCGAAGTCTTACCCGCATTTTTGGGACGACTTGCGCCATGCGGGCTTTCAAGTGAACGAAATCAATGCGGTTCATCATATTTAGCCATTATGACAGTCATACTTATCCTATTAGGTTTAATCCTGCTGGCCGCGCTTTTTGGTATCTTTGCAACTAAACGTGGTGAGGACAAAGAACCAGTTCACATGCCAACCCATTCATGTGCCACCTGCAATGGCATTGATGAGATGTGTGAGCAAGTGTGTATGATGGAGGCTGCAACGAAGGATATCGAATACTTTGATGACGAAGAACTGGACCGCTTTAAAGGAAAACCGTCCGATCAGTACACGGACGAGGAGGCCGGCGAGTTCGCCGAGGTGCTGTACACCATGAGGCAGGAGGAGGTGAAGGATTGGAACAGAAGTCTCGCGCTGCGGGGCATCCACCTTCCTGACCAACTGAAGGACGAGGTCATCATGCTTATTTCCAATCAATGACCATGGACATTCTGCATTATACCTTTTTTCAAAACGCCCTGTTAGGTTCACTTTTGGCCAGTGTCGCTTGTGGCTTCATCGGCACCTACATCGTGACGCGCCGCCTGGTGTTCATCAGCGGCGGCGTCACGCATGCGTCGTTCGGCGGCATTGGCCTGGGGGTGTTCTTAGGCTTCAACCCCATTCTGTCGGCCATGCTGTTCGCCATCTTCAGCGCATGCGGCATCCAGTGGATGTCGGGCCGCAGCGACGCGCGCGAAGATTCGGCCATTGCCCTGTTCTGGACCTTCGGCATGAGCGTGGGCATCATCTGTTGTTTTCTCACGCCGGGGTTCATGCCCGACCTTCCCTCATTTCTCTTTGGTAACGTTTTAACCATTTCCCGCGGAGACCTGTTGTTGCTCGCCGTGCTTTGCTTGTCGTTGCTCGCCATATTCACGCTGCTCTTTCGTCCTATCTTGAGCGTAGCCTTCGATGCGTGCTTCGCCCGTTCGCAAAAGCTCCCCGTGTCGGCCATCGAATACATGATGATGATATTGATCGCCGTTACCATCGTCTCCACGCTGCGCATGGTAGGAGTAGTCTTGGCCATCAGTCTGTTGACCATTCCACAGATGACGGCCAATCTGTTTACATACAGCTACAAGCGAATCATCGCATACAGCATCTTGCTGGGTTGGGTAGACTGTTTGTCGGGCTTGACGTTCGGCTATTTGCTGAACATCCCGTCCGGAGCGGCCATCATTTTCGTCAGTATCCTTGTTTATGCCTTGTTGAAGGCAATAAAAACGCTCATATTCAAGTTTAACCAACGTGAGGTCTCGCCATCTTAAAAATATAACTTTTGCCGTGCCTTTGATAGCTTTACTGTTGTCATTGGTGGGTTGCTCTACGCAGAAGAACACTGCCGCGAGCAGGTGGTGGCATTCGTTCACCGCCCGGTACAACATCTATTACAACGGTTCGGTAGCTTATGTCGACGGCTCGTTGGAGAAAGAGAACGGGCATCATGACAACTTCACCGAGACGCTTCCTCTCTATCCCGTCGGTAACAAGAACAGCCGCGAGCTCGGCAAGGCCAACTTTGACCGCGCCATCGAGAAGTGTCAGAAGGCCATCAAGCTGCATGGCATCAAGCGCAGGCCCGAGTGGAGGCCGGGAAGGAGAAAGACTGAGAAAGACCGCGAGTGGCTGAGCCGGAAAGAATACAATCCATTCTTGTGGAAAGCGTGGATGCTCATGGGCCGCTCGCAATTCCATTCGGGCGCTTTCGAGGATGCCGCGTCAACCTTTTCATACATGAGCCGGCTGTATCAGTCGCAGCCTTCCATCCATGACCGCGCCCGCGCCTGGCTTGCCAAATGCTACGTTGAGCAAGGGTGGCTGTACGATGCCGAAGACGTCATTCGCAACATGCGGCGCGACACCATTCACTGGCAGGCGCGGAAAGAATGGGATTACACCTACGCCGACTATTATCTGCACACGAAGGAGTATGATAAAGCCATTCCTTATCTCCGCAAGGTCATCAAGCACGAGATGCGCCGCAAGCAGAAAGCCCGCCAGTGGTTCTTGCTGGGGCAGCTCTATGAGGCCGTTGGAAACAAGGAACAGGCCTACCAGTCATACCGGAGGGTGCTCAGGCAGCATCCCCCCTACGAGGTTGAGTTCAACGCCCGTGTCGCCATGACCGAGGTGATGGCGGGCACGCAAGTAAGGAGGATGATCGCCAAGCTGCGCCGTATGGCAGCCAACGAGAACAACAAGGACTACCTGGATCAGGTTTATTATGCCATAGGCAACATTTATTTGGCCAAGAGAGATACCCTGCGGGCCATCGACGCGTATGAGAAGGGAAACAAGGGTGCTACCCGCCGCGGCATTGAAAAAGGCGTGCTGCTGCTGAAACTCGGAAACCTTTACTGGGAACGTGAGGAATATAACGATGCCCAGAGGTGTTACGGCGAAGCCATAGGACTGCTGGACAAAGACCGGGCGGACTATGAAGCGCTGTCGTGCCGCTCGAAAGTTCTTGACGAGCTGGTGCCTTACACCGATGCCGTGGCGTTGCAAGACTCCCTGCAAGCATTGGCCAAACTGCCCAAACCAAAACTGTACGCAGCCATCGACCGCGTGATTGACGCGCTGAGAAAGAAAGAAAAGGAAGAGGCTGATCGCTTGGCTGAGCAGAATGGTCAAAACACGATGGCCAGAGGGGATGATAGTTATTTTGATAATCAAAGAACCACTCCTTACCGACCACCCACGCCAACCCCTCAAAAACAAGGTGACGGCCAATGGTATTTTTATAACCAAATGGCCGTCAACCAAGGCAAGGCCGCTTTTGAACGACTGTGGGGAAAGCGCGAGAACGTTGACAATTGGCAGCGGGCCAATAAAACAGTGGTGTCGTTTGGCGATACCAACCAGATGACAGAAGCGCAACTCGATTCCTTACAACAAGTGGAAACGGTGACAGATTCGCTCAGTAAGGTTCCCGACAGCGCTCAGAACGACCCGCACAAGCGCGCGTACTATTTGGCGCAGATACCGTTCACGGACCGGCAGGTGGCGGCCAGCAATCTCCAAATCATGGATGGGTTGTTTCATTCGGGCGTCATCTTCAAGGATAAGTTGGATAATTTGAAGTTGAGTGAGAAGGCTCTGCGGCGGCTGGCAGACGGCTATCCTTCCTACGAGCATATCGATGAAGCTTATTATCACCTGTTCCTGCTGTACTCAAGGCAGGGACAGTCGGGCGTAGCCGCGCACTATGTACAGCTGCTCAAGACGCGCCATCCCAAAAGTGAGTGGACCGTTCTTCTCACCAGTCCTCATTTCCTTGAGAACGCGCGGTTCGGCGCGCAGCTCGAGGACTCTCTCTATGCGGCAACCTACGATGCCTTCAAGGCCGGGCGCTACGATGAGGTGCGCGGCAACGCGCGCGTCTCGTCAACCCGCTTCCCCTTGGGAGCCAACCGCGACAAATTCCTTTTCATCGGGGGGCTGGGCAAGTTGAATGGTGGTGACGCCGACGGTTGCCTGGCCGACATGCGCAAGCTGGTGGAGCAGTTTCCCGAGAGCGGCCTCGGCAACATGGCCGGCATGATTATCAACGGCGTGCAGGCCGGCAGACGATTGCGCGGAGGTAAGTTTGACGTGGGTGACGTGTGGTCGCGGCGTTCTGCCGCGCTGAGTAACGATGATTCCGTCGCTGTCCGCCAGTTCAGCAACGAACGCAACACCGACTTCACGTTCGTGATAGCCTACCATCCCGACTCGGTTCGAGAGAACCAGCTGCTCTACCAGGTGGCCAAGTACGATTTTACCCGTTACATGGTGCGCAACTTTGACATAACCATAGCCGAGAACGCCGGCTTGCACTTGATGAAGGTAGCCGGTTTCCGTAATTTCGACGAGGCTTTGCAGTATGCTCGAGCGTTCCATCGCCAAAACAACATCACCGCCCTCATGGGTAAGGCGCGCTCGTTTGTCATCAGCGATGCCAATCTCCAATTGCTGGGCACCACGTTCAGCTATGATGATTATGACCGATATTACGACAAGCACTTCGCACCATTGAAGGTCAGTACGCTGCAGCTGCTCACGGAACCGGCTGAAGCGCCTGTCGAGCCGCGGCGCAAACCGTCGGCGGAAGAGATAGACCACCTGCTGGACGACGGTGCCTTTATTGATAACGGCCTCGAAATAGAGCCGAAGGAACGCGGCACCCTCATCGTTCCGCAAGAGGATGAACCGAAGCATGCCGGGCAGGGTGGCACGGTGATACCTTGCGAGACATCCTTGCTCAAGACGCAGGCTGAGACGGTTCGGTCACGCGAGACCATTCTTGCGCCGCGCACCGAACAGGGTGAGAAGCGGCAAACCACTCACCGAGGGCGACCGCTGAGGGTACCTGGCACCAAGACAACCACCGTGAAGCCGGAAACGCAGGCGCAACCTAAGACGCTGCCCGACAAGCCGCAGCCGCAACGTCAAGGCGAGACGATTGTTTATTTTGACAACAATCCAAAGGAAAAGTCACAAAAGAACTATCAGAAAACAATCGCCAAACCGGCTCCCGAGAATGACAAGGCAAAGAAAAAAGCTGAACCAAAGATTATCGACTTTGGTGATGAATATTATGATTTAGGAGGATTCTAATTATGAGCAACGGACTATTGCTGTGGGTGGATGATGAAATCGAACTGCTTCGCGCACACATCATCTTCCTCGAAAAGAAAGGATATCAGGTGGTGACGGTGAGCAACGGAGCCGACGCCATCGACCAATGCCGCCGGCAAACCTTTGACTTGGTGCTGTTGGATGAGATGATGCCCGGCCTCACCGGACTGGAGACACTGCAGCGCATCAAGGAAATCAGTCCGGCGACACCTGTCGTGATGGTGACCAAGAGTGAGGAGGAGAACATCATGGATCAGGCCATCGGCTCAAAAATAGCCGACTATCTCATCAAACCTGTCAACCCCAACCAGATATTGTTGACGCTCAAGAAAAACGTGCACCGCAAGGAAATCGAGACGGAGGTGACGCAGACGGGCTATCAACAGAGCTTCCAGGACATCTCCATGCAAATCATGAATTGCCAGTCACTTGGCGATTGGATGGACGTATACAAGCGGCTGGTTCACTGGGAGCTGGAACTGAGCTCTACGGACAGCAGCATGACAGAGATGCTGCGGATGCAGAAAGAAGAGGCCGACCTCGGTTTTGCCAAGTACGTCAAGCAGCATTATCTCGGGTGGGTGGCGCCTTCGCAGACCGACAGGCCACTGATGAGCCCCGACTTGTTCAAGAGCAAGGTCTTTCCGCTGCTCGACAGCGGCGAGAAAGTGTTTCTCATCGTCATCGACAACTTTCGCTACGACCAGTGGAGGGTCATCTCCAAGGAAATCGGCGACCTGTTCGACGTGCAGGAAGACATGTATGTGAGCATCTTGCCAACGGCCACACAGTATGCCCGAAACGCCATCTTCAGCGGGCTGATGCCTAACAAAATCGCAGAGATGTTTCCTCACCTGTGGGTGGATGAAGACGAGGAGGAGGGCAAGAACCTCAACGAGAAACCGCTCTTGCAGACGCAGATTGAGCGCTACCGCCGTCATGACGCCTTCTCATATAATAAGGTGAATGATTCGAGCGGGGCGGAAAAGTTTTTCGACAGGCTGAACGAACTCACCAGAAACGACCTGAACGTGCTGGTGGTAAACTTCATAGACATGCTGTCGCATGCCCGGACGGAATCACGGATGGTGCGCGAGTTAGCCAACAGCGAGTCGGCTTACCGCAGCATCACCAAGAGCTGGTTCAGGCATTCCATGATGGCCGAGCTGATGAGGCTGCTCTCGCAGAGCGGCTACAAAGTGGTGCTGACCACCGACCACGGAAGCATTCGCGTCTCTAAGCCCATCAAGATCATCGGAGACCGAAACACAAACACCAACCTGAGGTACAAGCTGGGCAAGAACTTGAATTACAGCGCCAAGGAGGTGTTTACCGTTAAAGAGCCCAGGCGCGCGCAGCTGCCGTCACCCAACATCAGCACCAGCTACGTCTTTGCCACCGGAGACACCTTCTTCGCCTATCCCAACAATTACAATTATTATGTTTCTTATTACAGGGATACCTTCCAGCACGGGGGCATCAGCATGGAGGAAATGCTCATCCCGCTGATTACGCTCACGCCCAGGAAACGATAAAACGATTACACAATACAGATAATAGAAATTAATAAGATAAAAAATGGAAATTAAAATCAAATCATTAGATTGCATTAAAGAGGCTGCCCGCCAGTTCATAGACAACATGGGCAGAGGTAACGTGTTCGCCTTCTACGGAAAAATGGGGGCGGGCAAAACCACTTTCATCAAGGCCGTTTGCGAATGTCTGGACGTGGAGGATGTCATCACGTCACCCACCTTCGCCATCGTAAACGAGTATTATTCCAACAAGTTGCAAGACTCCATCTATCATTTCGACTTCTATCGCATCAAAAAGCTCGAGGAGGTGTACGACATGGGTTATGAAGACTATTTTTACAGTCATCGTCTCTGCTTCCTCGAGTGGCCGGAGCTGGTGGAAGAGTTGCTGCCCAAGGATGCCGTCAAGGTGACCATCGCAGAGCAGGAAGACGGCTCAAGGCTGGTCACATTCTAAGGATCATGGAGGTGGCGGCATGCCCGGCGCATCCATGCCGCGGCAGGCAAGAGTGGCGCCGCATGCCCGTCTCTGGCTGTTCCGGGGGCGCGTAGGGATTGCCTCGCGACCGTTCGGCGGTGGTGACAACCGCCCTGTCCCGGTCGCCCATTTCGCATGAGACGCCGCTCAGGAACCTCGGGTAAGACGGGATGGTTTCCGCATGTTTTCAATTGCATTGACCTTGAACGCCAATGTCATGCGGGTTGGGCGCCAATGTCAATCACTTTGGTCGCCGATGTCACAGACATTGGTTTCCGGGGAGGACGCGCTCGCGCGCCCGTGGGCGTTTTGCTCAATCAGCCGTCGTGACATGCCGACCTCATTGTTCTCCACGGCTGGCAACCGTTTCTTTTATGGGCGGTTCTATAAATTAGCCTTGACGGATTGCGAGGTTAATTTATAGAACCGCCCATAATTGTTTCATTCACTTGTAAATGTATGTAAAATTGCCTATCTTTGCAATCGTTAGCATTAAGGAATCAAGCAGAATGAAAAAAATCATTTTAGGGATCATAACACTGTTCATGGCAATCTCAAACATCCATTCAACAGAACGAATCACGCTGAAGGCCATCCAAGACGGCGCTTTCGCGGCAGAGCGTTTGAGCGGTATCAAGCCCATCGCGGGTACTGACCAGTATGCGAGAATCAGCAAAGACGGCAAACGTGTCGTCAGGTGCTCGTTCAAGACGGGGAAGCAGACGGCCGTGCTGTTTGACGTGAACCATACGATGGGTGCGAAAATCGATTCGTTCGACGGGTACGTCCTGTCGCCCGACGGTGCGAGAATGCTCATCCAGACCAAGACCGAGCGCATCTACCGCCGTTCGTTCAAGGCACAGTATTATATCTACACCATGGCCAGTACGAAGCTGGAACCCCTTTCGGAGGGCGGGCCGCAGCAGGTTCCAGTGTGGTCGGCCGACAGCAGGCAAATCGCTTTCGTGCGCGACAACAACATCCATCTCGTCAAACTCTTGTACGACAACGCTGAGAGCAAGGTCACGAAGGACGGCAAGCTCAACGAAATCATCAACGGAGTGCCAGACTGGGTGAATGAAGAAGAGTTTGGACACAATCTTTCGTTCTGCTTCAACGCAGACGGAACCAAGATTTGTTGGATTAAATACGACGAGTCTAAGGTCAAGAGTTATGCCTTGCAGCTTTTCAAGGGCACGCATCCCGAGCTGCGTCAATATGCCGACTATCCGGGACTGTATACCTATAAATATCCCAAGGCGGGTCAGGACAACTCCAAGGTGTCGGTGTGGAGCTATGACGTGAAGAGCCATCAAACGCGCCAGTTGCAGGTTCCGCTGGATGCCGATGGCTATGTTCCCCGCATCAAGCCGACAGGCGATCCCGACAAGATTATCGTTTACACCTTGAACCGTCATCAGGACGAAATGCGGCTGTATGCCGTTAACCCGTCGAGCACCGTGGCCACGCTGTTGATCAAGGAGCGCGTTCCCAAGTATGTCAAGGAAGAGGCCATGGAAGGTGTCATCATCGGCGAGCGCGGCATCCTGCTGCCAAGCGACCGTGACGGGTACATGAAGGGGTATCTGTATAACATGAACGGTCAGCTGATTAGAACCATCGGGAATGGTCCCTATGACATTACCGCTTGGTATGGCTGCGACGAAAAGACCGGTGATGTTTACTATCAGGCTGCCGCACTGAATGCACACGACCGTCAGATTTATGTTTCGCACAAGAACGGTAAGACCGAACGGTTGACGCAACAGCAGGGTTGGAACGTTGCGCAGTTCTCCGGCGACTATCAGTACTTCATCAACACGTGGAGCGATTACGATCATCCGTATGTGTACACCGTTCGGGACAATAAAGGAAAGGTGATGTCCACGCTGATTGACAACGCGTCATTGCGGAAAAAAACCGCTGACTACGGGTGGACACCCAAGGAAACGTTTTCGTTCACCACGTCTGAAGGCGTGAGGTTGGACGGATGGATGGTGAAGCCGGCTCGGTTCGATGCTTCCCGCAAATATCCGGTTATCCTCTTTCAGTATGGCGGGCCCGGCAGCCAGCAAGTGGTAAACTCATGGAATGCGGGTTCCATGGGGCAGGGAGGTGCTTTTGATTATTACCTGGCGCAACAGGGTTTCATCGTCGTTTGCGTTGATGGCAGAGGCACTGGCGGCAGAGGTTCTGAGTTTGAGAAAGTGGTTTATCAGCGGTTGGGAGAATTGGAGTCCAAAGATCAGGTGGAAACAGCCCTGTGGCTTGGCAAGCAGTCGTACGTTGACAAGAATCGCATTGGCATCTGGGGATGGAGCTACGGCGGCTTCAACACATTGATGAGCATGAGCGAGGGGCGTGGCGTGTTCAAGGCGGGGGTGGCCGTGGCGCCTCCTACCGACTGGAGGTTTTATGACACGGTTTATACCGAGCGATACATGCGGACACCTAAAGAAAACCCCGATGGATATGCCGTAAACCCGATAGAGCGGGCGGCGAAGCTGCATGGAGCCTTATTGATTTGTCATGGTTTGGCCGATGATAACGTGCATCCGCAGAACACGTTTGAGTATGCGGAGGCGTTGGTTCAGGCTGACAAAGACTTTAAAGAGATTTATTATACCAACCGCAATCATAGTATTTATGGCGGCAACACCCGCAATCACTTGATGCGGCAGATAGCCAACTTCTTTATTGACGAACTGAGATAGCGCCGCGGGGCTGTCTTTTCCGAGCCTTCGCAAGCATTAACGCCATGGCGCAGACGTATGTCTTATCGCCATGGCGTTGTCAGTTAATGGATGAGAGTGAATGAACTATTCGCAAATTTCGGCTTCGAGCCATTGGTTGGCCAAGGCTTGTGCGTCTCTTCGAGCCGTCTGTTCGTCTACCTCATACTCTTGCGTGAGCAATTCTACCAAGTCGTCAACGGTAAAATCCTTGCCTTGAATGGCGTTCCACAAGTAGGCGGAGGCATCGTTCATGGATATGATGTTGCTGAAGTCGATGTTTTCCTTGCCTTCTGCAACGATGACCTGCTCACCGCAAATGTTTCGTAGATTGAATCCTATTTTTGCTTTCATGTTATTTTTGTTGTTGTTTTCTCGTTAAATGGGTCCGAACAGCGGAATCCATATTCTTCTGTACGCAGCCAATAGGTAACGTCTGATGGGATAGAGTGCTATCCAAATGTGAGAATAGGTTCGCCATTTGACGCCGCTTGTCTTGTCGAGCTTGGTGCGCCCTTTGCGGTAAAAGCCAAGCGCGATTCCGTGTACGTCATTAACCCGGCACACCTCTGTGCCTAAGTTTCCGTCACCTCTCAGCGTGACTGTTTCTCCTTGAATCTTGATGATTCGGTGCAAGACATAATGCTTTGGGGCCGTTTCTGCTAATACCGCATCACCCACTTGAATGTCTTTTGCCTTGGCCAGGAGAGCCTTGTCACGATTGTCCTCAAGGAAAGGGCGCATGCTGAAGCCTCTCAATTGCAAAGTTACCGTATGTCCTTCGTTCAAAAGTTTGATGACTTCTGGGAGAAACTTGCTGTTTTCTATCCTCCACTCTTTTACGGGGAGTCGAAGGCTGTGTGTGTGTGTGGAATTTGAAGACATGGCCATTCTCTTTTGTTATCTTCCTTTTTATTGTTTTGCAATAACCTTGTGGCAAACTTCGGCAGCCTCTTTGTTGGGAAGGCAGTGCAGGATGTAGATGTGAGTTGTTTCGATAATGTGAGTGACGGTGTCGCAGATGCGGTTGAATATGCCTTTGTCCCATTTCATGACCGAGCATGAAACGAGTATGGAGGCAAACGCTTCGACGGGCTTTAGTGGTTCAATGCTGTTTGCACTGGCACGGTCTATTTGTGTGATGGCGCCCAGTTTGGCTTTTACATTTCTATAACAAGGCGTCTTCCCGCTCCATGGACTGCCATAAATATAAGGCTTGCCATCGATTATTCGGATGATGGGATTGTCGTCGTTCATCAGGTCGCAGTTTTTGATATACCGCAGCCACATGCTCACTTGCGTGCTCTTACCTGTTCCGCTCTTTGCGGTGAAGGCGTATCCGTATCCCTCGTGTCTTACCAGCGAGGCGTGGATGAGCAGGGTCTCCTTGCGGCTTCCGGCGAAGGCGAAGGCCAGCATGAGTGCGTTGTTCAGTCCGAAACTGCGCATGTTGTGGTCACCGTTGAGCGCGCACTTGCAGTATTTGAAGTCTTTGTCGGTTTGCAGCATGCAGCAGTTCTCCCCCCTCGCATTCTTGATGACGAACTGGTAGCCGCCGTTGTCGAGTAAATCCACGGCGGTGATGCCGTTCCCCGTGTCAAACGACCTGATGCGCTGGCGCTTGTCTTCGGCAACGGGCTTCAGGCCGTCGTCAACCTTCAGTTCCAGAAAAGGCTCGTCGTCTTCTCCGAATCTTTCACTCTTGAAAGGTTTGAAAGAGGGGATGAGCCGTATGCTGTTCTTTTGTGAAGTGTGAAAACAGACGCGGAGATGATGGTCTGCTATGGTGAAATGATTTGTTTGAAAATCCATGGCTGCTGGTTTCCTTCAGGTAAAAAACTATCGTTTCGTGTCGTTTCGCGCCGCGGGATGGCTCGTCTCAATGCTTTCTTTCTCTGCCAGCCTTTCTTTTCTCTTGGCTTGTTTCCCGGCAGTCTTTGCAGCTTTCCTTTCCTCTCTGGCTTCTCTTTTGGCTGCTTTTTCTTGTTCCGCGTCGTCAGCCTGCGGGGTCACGCCTTGGTACTTGAAGTTTGCTGCCGTGACATACTTGACGGCAAACTTTCCGCTCTTCTCGTATTTCTTCCGCATGGAAAGGTATTTTTTTTCTATGCTCTTCCGGTCTTTGGCAAAAACCGTGATGCAGGTGGGGGTTACGGCGCCTGTGGAACGCAGGTAATTTTGCAGTTGATAGGAGTAATTCTCCCTGCCGAACAAGAAGTTTGATTTGCCGATATGGGCCGAATCTACATGTTGTACGTCAGTGATGTATACGGTAGAGTCGTTGAACGACTCTGCCACGCCGAACATGTGCGCGCCCGTTAATTCCTTTGCGGCATTCACATGCATGGATGTCACGATGGTGAAGATAATCAATAGGAGTTTTCTGACTTTCATTTTTCTAATTGTGATGACGCTTTTCCCTTGGCGGTACGGCGTCTGAGAAAATAATCTTTTTACTTGTTCACGCTCATCTGCCCAAGTAAGACTTGAGCTGTTTGCTCTTCGTGTTTTGTCTGAGCCGTCGCAAGGCCTTTTCCTTGATTTGCCTTACGCGTTCGCGCGTGAGCCCGAACTTGTCGCCTATTTCTTCCAGCGTCATCTCTCTTTGGTTGATGCCGTAGAAGCATTCGATGATGTTCCGTTCGCGCTCATTCAGCACGTTCAGCGCGCTGGCCACCACTTCTCTCAACGATTCCATCACCAGCTCGTTGTCTGCCATGGGAGAGTCTGTGTTGGGAAGCACGTCCAGCAGGCTGCTGTCCGCTCCGTCCGTGATGGGCGCGTCCACGGAGACGTGCTTGCCGTTTACTCTCATGGCCTCTACTATCTTGTCTTCCGGCAGGTCTATCTGGTCGGCAATCTCGTCAACGTTTGGCCTTCGCTCGTGCTCTTGCTCGAACTTGTTCAGTATCCGGTTAATCTTGTTGACCGAGCCCACTTGGTTCAGTGGAAGCCTTACTATCCTGCTTTGCTCGGCTATGGCCTGCAAGATGCTTTGCCTAATCCACCAGACGGCATACGAGATGAATTTGAACCCGCGCGTCTCGTCGAATTTCTCGGCGGCCTTTATCAGGCCCAGGTTGCCCTCGTTGATTAAGTCGGGCAGGCTCAAACCTTGGTTCTGGTACTGCTTCGCCACTGACACCACGAACCTCAAGTTGGCTTTCGTCAACTTCTCCAGCGCCTTACGATCACCTTTCTTGATGCGTTGGGCCAGTTCAATTTCTTCGTCAATGGAGATAAGGTCTTCATGTCCAATCTCTTGAAGATACTTGTCGAGTGCGGCGCTTTCCCGATTCGTGATTGATTTCGTGATTTTCAGTTGTCTCATTGTTGGTTTGGCCAATTTGATGGATTGTTGCAAATGTAGTTGTTTTCAACGGAATGAACAAATTTTGTCACATAAAAGTACTTTCCCCGTCTTGATTTTAGGGTGGTTCTATATTCTATATATTAGCTTTGACAGATTGTGAGACTATTGATGCTGTCCCTGGTAAGCATGTGGATGAAAAAAAAAGAGAACGCGTGCGTTGAAACATGCGTTCTCTTCTTTTTCAGATTTCCTTTTGCGAGGCTCTCAACTTTCCCCGAAATCCTATTTGTCGAGTGTCACGGCAAAGTAGTCTCTCTTGCCGGTTGGCCAGATACCCTTGATGTAGAGCACGGGATCTTTGCTCGTTGATGCCTTTTTCACAGCGGTTTGCAAGTCCTCCAATGTCTTCATTGGCGTGTCGTTCACTTCCAGGATGATGAAGCCTTTCGAGATGCCGGCGTCCTTCAGCGCTCCGTTGCGAATCTTGATGACCTCCAGTCCGTAATTTTCGTGCGTCTGCTGCTTCTTCTCCTTCGTTATCTCTCTGAAGTTTCCGCCCAGCACGTCCAGGTCAGCCACCTTGACGATGTTCGTGTTGCCCTGTGCGTTCTTCAGCGTTACGGTCTTGGTGTTCTTTTTCTTGTTGTGCAGGTAGGTGATGGTAATCTTCTGTCCTGGCCGCTTGTCGTAGATTATTTCCTGGAGCTCTGCCATCTTGTTGATTTTCTTGCCGTCCAGGTTGATGATGACGTCACCTTCCCTCAGTCCGGCCTCAGAGCCGGCGCCGTCGCTCTCAACTTTGGCAACGTATACGCCGGAGTTGGTTCCCAGGTCTACGTCCTTGTCCTGGTCTTTCTGCATGTTGATGTAGTTCAGCACGTCTTGACCTTGAATGCCAAGCATGGCGCGCTGCACCGTTCCGTATTTCTTGAGGTCGCCCACCACCTTGTTCATGATGCTTGTCGGGATGGCGAATCCGTAACCGCTGTACGATCCGGTCTGAGAATACAGCATGGCGTTGATGCCCACCAGCTCTCCCTGTGCGTTAACCAAGGCTCCCCCCGAGTTGCCCGCGTTGATGGCGGCGTCGGTTTGGATGAAACTTTCCACGCTGTTGGCGTACAGTGATCTGGCTTTGGCACTCACGATTCCTGCCGTCACCGTGTTGTTCAGTCCAAACGGGTTGCCTATGGCAATTACCCATTCGCCGATTTTCAGCTTGTCAGAATCACCGATGGGAAGGGTTGGGAAGTTATGACCGTCGATCTTGATGAGTGCCAGGTCGGTCGCCTTGTCGGTGCCAACCACTCTTGCCGAGAATTCCCTGTTGTCCGTCAGCGTGACGGTCAGCTCGTCGGCGCCCTCTACCACATGGTTGTTCGTGACGATGTATCCATCTTCTGAAATCAGCACGCCCGAGCCGGTTGCTCTCTTCGGCGGCGTTTGAATCTTCCGCTTTTGCGTTCTGCCCTCTTCCTGTCCGAAGAAGTCGAACGGAAAGCCAAAGAAGTCAGAGAACGGACTGCTCTGCATCTCAACGGTACGCGTCTTTGAGTTCTGTACATATTTGATGTGCACCACTGCCGGCAGCGCCTTGTTCGCAGCATAAGTAAGGTCTATGGGTTGTCCCGCAGCGGGAGCTTGAGCACCAGCCGCGTTCGCGTTGATAAACGGGCCGGCAGAAAGAGCAACTGCGATGAGGCACGTTGCTGACAGTAAATAATTGGAATACTTTTTCATTTAAATGTTATTTAATTGTTCTTTGTTTCTTTCATCGAGAACGTTCCGCCTTATAAGCGGTAAGCAACATTCTGCCATTTGTTTATGACTGATGCAAATTTAGGCGCAAAAAACGTTATCCTGCCATTTTGACGGGTTTCTTTATTCCAATTTAACAATTCGCTTTGACACATTAACGGCTCTTAAATCATTGTCGGACGTTTTCACAAATATTGAATGTTCAGGCACTTCCGTCTCTCGGTCATCCCCCTGCGGCGGGGCTTGTCCGCATGTCCGGCGGCTCCCGTCTCCGGGGCTCGCACGCTTGGATGAAATCGTTTCCTACCGGTGCGCTTCCTCCCCCCGCGTTCATTGTCATGGAATGAGGGCGGTTCTATAAATTATCATCGTGAAGTCTTTTCATGTCAGTATTTTTACGCATTGTCTTCTTGTGAACTCTTTTTTCACCAATTTGCCTGTTCGTTCAGTGGTATAGCTCGCCATACTCTTTCACTCACAAACAAATTTACCTCAAAAATAGTCTCACAATCTGTCAACGCTATTTTATAGAACCGTACATAAAAAACTTTTAGTCTGCGCGCCACTTCTCTGTGTTTTTTTTACTATCTTTGCGCCCATAAGCAAGTGTTCCGGCTCTGCCGCTGGCATCTTCTGGATGCGGGAGGAAAGTCCGGGCAACACAGGACACTCCACTTCTGAAATTGGAAGCTGTTGGTGACAGCAGGTGTCGGTAGAAGAGAATGACCGCCCGCAAGGGTAAGGGTGAGAAGGTGGTGTAAGAGACCACCAGCTGGCGGGTGACCGTCAGGCTGTGCCGTCTGGAGGTTGCAAGTTCGCGTATACCATTGTTTGAAGGTTGTCCGCCTGAACGTCCGCGTGCAATGGAGGGTAGAATGCTGGAGTTGGAGGGTGACTTCCAACGTAGATAAATGGCAGAGCGCCAACATCGTTGGTTACAGAACCCGGCTTACAGGAACACTTCTTATTTTTATGAAACCAAGTCGCGTAACCAAGGCAAGACACCGGCGTTCTGTCTTGTAATGAAGTACAGTCTATGAAAAAGTACATACGGCAGGCCAAGCGCTTTCTCACGGTGGATGTCTGGCGCGTTACGCCCAAAGACGTCTCGCCCCTGGGATACCTGCTCGTCAGCATCGTGAAAAAGCTGACGTTGGCCGTCAAGTTCTTCTTCACCAAGGGCACCGGCGATTCAGCCGCCGCGCTTACCTATTCCACGCTGCTGGCCATCGTCCCCATCAGCGCGGTGGTGTTCGCGGTGGCGCGGGGATTCGGCTTCTCCAAGTACATCGAGGAGTGGTTCCGCAACGCCTTGTCAGGACAGTCGCAGGCGGCCGAAATCATCATCGGCTTCGTCAACTCGTATTTGGTGCACGCGCAGAGTGGCGTCATCCTCGGCGTCGGCCTGCTCTTCATGCTGTGGACGGTGCTCCGGTTGACGCGTACCATTGAGCAAACTTTCAACGCCATTTGGCAGGTCAAGCACGAGCGCACGCTCTTCCGCACCGTCACCGACTATCTCGCCATGGTCTTCCTGATGCCCATCTTGATAGTGTTGATTTCCGGCATCTCCATCTTCATGACCGCGTCCGTCGACCGCGCGCAAGGCTACATGCTGCTCGCGCCCATGCTGCAGACGGGGTTGAAGGTGATGCCCTTCTTCGTCATGTCATGCGTGTTCATCGGCTTGTACATCTTCATGCCCAACACCAAGGTCAAGGTTTCCGCGGCCGTCGCGCCGGGCATCCTCGCCGGCGTGGCCATGCAGGTGCTTCAGCTGTTCTATGTCCACGGCCAGCTGCTGCTGTCCAGCTACAACGCCATCTACGGCTCGTTTGCCGCACTGCCGCTGTTCATGCTGTGGGTGCAGATATCGTGGACCATCTGCCTGTTTGGCGCGCAACTGTGCTACACCAACCAGAACTCTGAGGAGTTCGCCTTCATGGCCAATCCGGAGGAAATCAGCCACCGCTACCGGCTCCTGATGAGCGCCGTGCTGCTCAGCAAGATATGCAGCCGATTCGCACAGGGGAAGAAACCCTACACGGCACTTGAGCTAAAACTGGAGACAAACATCCCAATACGCGTCACCAACGACCTGCTGTACAATCTGACGCGGGCCAATCTCATCAATTCGAGCGTGTGCCATGATAATCACGACGGCGACTTGATTTACCAGCCGGCGCGGACATTGGAACGCATCACGCTGGGAACCATGGTCGACAGGTTGGAGGCACTGGGGCGATGGGACATGACGCTTGATTTGCACCAGCAGCTCGCCTCAGCTCAATGGAAGCGCCTGTTCGACTTGCGCAAGGCCTATCTCGAACAGCTCAGGGATGTTCCCATCAGGGCGTTGTTTCCACAGGAAGACGCTCAGACGCACGGTATGTTCAGTTAAGGGAAATGTTGCTGATAAAAATGCCCGTTAGATGATTGGGAACTGGTAGCTTACCTGTAAACGATAAACCAAATGATTGCATGGCCTTGACAGCGTCATCATTAAAAAAGCAGAAAGGATAAACGTATGGAAATGAATTTGCCTGATTTCATGAAATATAAAGACAGGTTCTCCAACTCTGGTTTTGTGGAGAAAATATCACGCGTTGCAAAGCGTGCGGGTGCAAAGCTTGTCTATGCAGCGCTTATTCTTTATTACACCTTAGAGAGCGACAGGGTGCCGGTGAAGGACAAGGCCGTCATCATCGGAGCGTTGGGCTATCTCATCAGTCCGCTCGACGTGGTGCCCGACGCCATTCCCATCGCGGGCCTCGGTGACGACTTGGCGGTGTTGATTTACGTGCTCCATAAGGTTTGGGGCGACGTCTCCGATGAGGTGAGGCAGAAGGCCAAGGCGAAGATGGGCCAATGGTTCGACCTTGACGAGATAGCCTCCGCCGACGATATCTTCACTGAGCGGCCCGAAGACACGCCTGTTTAGGGGGCTTGTCGGCTTGTCGTAACGCCGTGGAGCCGAGGGGCGGATGCTCATCGTGCGGTGCGTGACGGCCATTGGCGCAACCCCCGGGGCCGACGGGCGCGCACCGTTTTCCGCCTGCGTCATCGGCGTGTCGCGGCTCATGCGCGTGCCGTGTGCGCCGCGCCGCCATGTCGGCGATTCGGAGCGGGGGTGGCGCGCGGGGGTGGCGGATGATGAATTTTCTTGACAACCCGCCGCTCCGCGCTTGACGTTTTTGCAAGCGGAGGCGCATGTCGTCACGGATAAGCTAAATATGAGCGGTTCTCGCATGCGCTTGTCATTCAGCGCGTCATGTGGCGCGCATGCTGTCGGGCGCTTGTTTTTCCATGTTCTTTCACGCCAAAGGCATTGACTTAGGGCTTCAACGGGCATGCTCTTGCGGGGCAATCGCATGCGCGCGGACAGGCTGGGCGATGCCTCCAGTGGTGCGGAAGCATTGCTTTTCTCCGTCAAGGCTTTCACCTGCTCACCCGGGAGTTGCCGTTTTCTTCCCCGCAGCCTATCGTTTTTTTCCCGAGCTTGCAGTTTTCATGGTGTGTCTCAGGGACAAGAAATGTGAAAAAAACGGACGCTTCTTCGTTTGTCGTCGATGCGGCGTCCAACCTGTCCCGTTCTCTTTCACGCGGCCGTGCGCCGGGGGAGGGGTTGTGCTGCTTTGCCGCGAATCCGGCTTGAGCGGTCATTTACCGCTTGGTGGGTTGCCTCAAGCTCCCCTCGGGCGTTCTCGGGCGTGCCGCGGATGCCGCGTTTCACAACTTGTCCGTGTGAGCCCTTAGCACGCGGTGCGGCATGTCTCCATGTCCCACCAGGTCGATGGGGCAGCCGAAGTGCTCTTCCAGCTCTTCCATGGGCAGCTCGGTGTCGGGATGATAGTGCGCGCGTTTGTTCACGCAGGCAATGTCTTTCACGTTTTGCAGGATGGTGCCAATGTCGTGGCTCACGATGATGATGGCGCAGTCGCGGTTGATGTCGTTCAGCGTTTGGTACATCTGTTCTTGGAATCGCCTGTCGATGTATGTGTTTGGCTCATCCAGGATCAGCACTTCCGGCCGCGCTACGATGGCTCGGGCCAGCAGCACGCGCTGCAGCTGTCCGCCGCTGAGGGTGCCGATGGCGCGCCGGCGCAGTTCGGTGAGCTGCATCCTGTCGAGCGTTTCGTCCACCATGCGGTGGTGTTTGGACGTGAATGGTGAGAACAGTTTCTTTTGTCCGCTCAGTCCTGAGAGCACTACTTCCTGCACCGAGATGGGGAATTTCTTGTCGATGTCGCTGTATTGTGGGAGGTATCCCATGCTGATGTGGTCTGCCGGTTTTCCGTTTCGGTAGAACTTGATTTGTCCCCCGCTCGGCTTCTTCAGACCGATGATGAGTTGTACGAGTGTGGTTTTCCCCCCGCCGTTCGGTCCGATGATGCCCAGAAAGTCGTGGTCGTACACGGTGAGGTTCACGTCTTGCAGCACCGTCTTCCGTCCGTAGGCCGCGCTGACGTTTTCTAATTGGATGATGGGTGTCATGCGGCTATTTCAGTTTTTTTGCGATATTCACCATTTCTTCGCTCCAATCGCGGCTCAGTGGGTTGATGGTTTCCGTTTCCGCACCCACCTCTTGGCTTACTATCTTCGTGCTTCCGTTTTCAAACATCTTCTGCACGAACATCACTCTCACCTTCTTGTTCCTGGCCAGCTGTATGGTTTTCTTCAGCTGTGCGGCACTGGGTTCGCGCCCTTCTTCCTCCACCGGAATTTGTAAAAGCTCGTAGTCGCGCGCGAAGTAGGTGAGCGCCGGGTGGTCGATGAGGAAGGCCTGCGACTTGTCGCGCGTGAGCTGTTCGCGCAGCCGTATGTCGGTAGCCTTGATGGTGTCTGTCAATGCTTCGTAGTTTTTTCTGTATGCGGCGCTGTCGCGCTCGTCGATGCTTACCAGTGCGTGGTAGATGTTCCGTGCGATTAGCTTTGCGTTGTTGGTGCTCATCCAGGTGTGCGGATCGGTGACACCGCGTGAAGTGTGGGCGGGCTCGATGCCTTCAGACGAATCGATGATGATGGTGTGGGGCGCGTTCTGGATTAGTTTCTTCATCCATGTGCGCTCAAAGCCAATGTTTCCCACCTTGATGTACAGGTCGCTCTCGGCCAGCTTCATCATCTGTCGGGTGGTGGGCTCGTAGGTCTCGGGGTTTCCTCCCTGGGGAACCATGGTGCTCACCGCGAACTTGTCACCGGCTATTTGCTCGGTGAAGTAGCGCAGTGGCTCTATGGACACCGTGATTTTCCGCCTCGTGTCTTGCGGGGTGGTGGTGCATGATGCGAGAATGAGCGTGACCGTGAGCGGCAGAAGGTGTTTTTTCATAAAGCGTGTCATGTATGTGATGATTATAAGATGAGGTTCATGCCATAGATGATGAGCAGGTATCTGAATATTTTTCCCAGCGTGAACGAGGCGAGGGTGACCCAAATATTGGCTCTCACCAGTCCTAAGACGACGGCTATGGCGCTTCCGATGATGGGCAGGAACGCGAAGAAACCTATCCAGGCGCCGTAACGGGCCGTCAGGTGTCGCGCGCGCTCCAGCTTGTCGTGTCTGACGTGCAGGTATCTCTCTATCCAGTCTAACCGTCCCAGCGTGCCGATGAGATAATTGAGCAACGAGCCGATGACGTTTCCGATGGTGCCGTACACGGTCAGTGCCCATGGGTTGAGGCCGGCCGCCAGCAGGCCCGCCATCACGGCCTCGCTGCTGAAAGGAAAGACGGAGCCGGCTAAGAGCGAGGACAGGAACATGCCCGCATAGCCGTATTGCGTGAGGAGATTCATCAATGTGTCCATAGTTGATAACCCGTGATGGCCAGCGTGAAGACGAACAGTGCGAGACAAGTAATGCCCGACAGGCGCGAGCCGGTGAACGTGATGTAGTGGCCGATGAGGGGTGAGACGCTGACAATGAGTGCAGGTAAGAGGTTGGGTAGGTGCGTGGGTTGCAGGATGATGAACACGATGGTGGCTGCCATCATCAACATAAAGGATGAGAAAAACAAGCGAATGCGAATCTTATCCTTTGAGCGGTTGAGGAGAAAATGCAGCATGCCGATGATGCCCAATGCGGAGATAAAGCAGAGGGTCAGCAGGTTCAGCAGGGAAATGCTTTGGAAATCGAAGAGAGGTGCAAAGTCGGTGATGCTGGAAAAGTGATGGACGAGCGTGTCAACATCGTGCATGTAAACGTAATAGCCGCCGACAAACCAATAGGGAGTGATGACGGCCAGCAGCGACGCCCAGAAGGTTCGCCAACCCATGCCCATGACGTAAAACCGCAAGATGATCCACCACAAGGGAACGAGGAACAGCGTTTGGACGAACCAGACGCTGGCCAAGCCGATGAAGAAGAACGCGTTGAACACGTTGCTGACGGCCGATTTGTCCTGATAGGCGCGGAACATGAACAGGTAGGTGAGGGCGAAGCATAGTTGTACGACGCAGGCCTCCGGGTGAACGAACAGGGGTAGGGCAGCGACCGAGAGCGCGAGGTAGGAACAAGACAGCATGCGGCTGTAGGTTCTAAACAGCGCATGTTGGTTGTTCAGCTCTGCCATCACGACGGTGGTGACGAGCATGAGGATGAATGATGCCCATAGCTGATGTCGCAAGAGGCCGCCCGACAGCCATATTCCACATGCGTAGACAATCGTCAGCGGGAATGCGTAACGGCTGCAAGCTATCTTGTGTTGTAATCTGTTTGCCATGAATAAAACCAATCTACCTTATTTCCATATCTGCAAGTTGATGGGATGTGCGATTTTCACACCGCATGATTCTTAACTTGCATACCTACCTTTCAACGAAAAGACGTTTTTGTTTGACATCTTCTTTGTCTTAGTTTGTGTGCCAGAGCTTGCCTTCTTATATATCCTGCCCAATATCTTTTCTAAAGTATTTATCTTGAAATTGAATCTTTTGGGCTGTTTCAAAACACTTTTTCAGTGCGTCTTCTTTATTTTCACCATAGGAGGTAACTGCCAAAACTCGCCCACCTGCAGTTACAATTTGATTGTTTTCCCGTTTTGTTCCACTATGAAAAACAATGCTCTCTCCTGTTTCTTCAAGCCCAGAGATAGGATATCCTTTTACATATTTTTGTGGATAACCCCCGCTGACGAGCATGATACAAATGGCAGCTCGTTTGTCAAAGGTGACGACCCGCTTGTCCAAGTCGCCTTCTGCAATACCTTCAAACAAATCGACGAGGTCGCTTTCCAGTCTCAGCATTACCGTTTCTGTCTCCGGGTCGCCCATTCTACAGTTGTATTCTATCACCATGGGGTCGCCTTTTACATTGATTAAGCCAAAGAAGATAAAGCCTTTGTAGTCGATACCTTCTTCAGACAGTCCCTTTATCGTTGGCTGAATGATTCGTTCCTCCACCTTCTTCATCCAGTCTTTGTCTGCGAATGGGACGGGTGAGACGCTGCCCATGCCGCCTGTATTCAGTCCTGTATCGCCTTCACCAATGCGCTTATAATCCTTTGCTTCTGGCAAAATTTGATAATGTTTGCCATCGGTTAAGACGAAAACAGAACACTCTATTCCACTTAGATATTCCTCTATGACGACTCGTGCCGACGCCTTTCCAAACATCCCCCCTAACATTTCCTTCAATTCTCGCTGTGCTTCTGCCAGCGTAGGGAGTATTAAAACGCCCTTACCGGCACACAGTCCGTCGGCTTTCAGCACATAGGGAGCCTCTAAAGTCTCCAAGAAGCGAAGTCCTTCATCTAAAGTCTCGCCCGTAAAGGTGTGGTATCGGGCGGTTGGAATGTGGTGACGTTGCATGAAAGCCTTGGCAAAATCCTTGCTACCTTCCAGTTTTGCCCCCTCTTTCGATGGACCTATGACCACGGTGTCTTTGGTTCGAGAGTCATTTCTCAATGCATCGTAGATGCCATTCACCAGTGGATCTTCGGGTCCTACGACCACCATGTCAATCTGTTGGGTGCATATGAAATCTTTGATAGCATCGAAATCGTTCACCTGAATGTCAACGTTGGTGCCTACCTCGCTTGTTCCAGCGTTGCCGGGGGCGATGAACAGTTGGGTTACTCGCTTGCTTTGTGCTATTTTCCAGCCCAAGGCGTGTTCTCTTCCGCCACTACCTAATAATAATATCTTCATGCGTATGTTTCCTTTTTTATTACAGGGTGGTTCTATAAATTACCACCGTAAAGTTTTATTATGTCAGTCTTTTTACGTTTTGTCATCTTGTGGCCTCTTTTTGGTTCAATTTGCTTGTTCGTTCAGTCGTATAGCTCGCTATACTCCTTCATTCACAAACAAATTGACCTCAAAAATAGTCTCACAATCTGTCAAAGCTAATTTATAGAACCACCCTTCAGATAATCCTCAAAGTACTGTGTAATGCGTTCGTGGAGGTGAACACTTTGATGTCCTCTCATATTGTGTGGTTCACCCGGATAGACGAAGAAATCGGGTTGTGTACCTTGCTTGATACACTCAGCGATGAACGACAAGCAGTGTTGTGGCACCACCGTTTTGTCGTTAGTGCCTTGAATGATTTGCAGCTTGCCTTTGAGATTCTTGGCTTGTGGTATCAGGGAAGTCTTGGCGTAGCCCTCCGGATTGGCTTGCGGTGTGTCCATATAGCGCTCCCCATACATCACTTCGTACCATTTCCAATCAATGACAGGACCGCCAGCGACACCCACTTTGAAGGTTTCGGGATAGTTCGTCATCAATGAAATGGTCATAAAACCGCCGAAACTCCAACCATGCACGCCTATTCTGTCGGCATCTACGTAGGGTAAAGTCTTCACATATTCGATGCCCTTCATTTGGTCTTGCATCTCTATCTGACCCAATTGTCGGAATGTTGCTTGCTCAAAATCCCTACCTCTCCGCTCACTTCCTCTGTTGTCGAGCACGAAGAGGATGTATCCCTTCTGTGCCATGTAGGTTTCCCAACTGCGAGAAGCGTAATGCCAGCGTGCGTCTACGTTGTGTGCGTGAGGCCCTCCGTAAACGTAAAGCACCAGGGGATATTTCTTGTTCTCATCAAAGTTGGCTGGTTTCACCATGCGATAATACAAGTCGGTTGTGCCGTCAGCAGCTTTGATTGTGCCGCATGTGAATGTTGGCGCTTGATATCCTTTCCACGGGTCAGCCGCTTCAAAGTAGTGGGTGCGCTTTCCGTTGGAAGCGTTGACAATCTCGATGTTGCGTGGAACGGTGGGTTCGCTGTAATTGTCCACGATGAAAGTTCCGGAGGGGGATAAGGACGGACTGTGCCAGCCGCGCCCGTTGTCCAGCAGTCTGCGCTTTCCTGTCTTTACGTTCACGGCGTATGTGTTGGTTTGCAGCGCGTGCTTTTCGGTAGAGGTATAGACAACCGACTTGTCTTTTACGTTGAACCCCATCACGTCCAACACCACCCATTTGCCTTTGGTAAGCTGTTTTACCAACTTACCGTTGGTTTGATACAGGTACAAATGATTGTAACCGTCACGCTGGCTTTGCATGATGAAGAGGTTGTCGTCCCAGGGCAGGAAGGCGATGGGGTGCTGTGGTTCTACATATTTATCGTTGGTCTCTCGGTAAAGCTCTGCGGTTTTCTTGCCTGTTAGCGCGTCGTAGCTCACCAACCGGCAGTCGTTCTGGTCTCTGTTCAGCTCGAACATGTAGATGGTCTTGCTGTCAGGGCTCCACGCGATGTTTGTGAAATACCGGTCGGTGGGGTCTCCAGCCTGCAAAGTAACCGTCTTTTTCGTGGTCAAGTCGTACACCATCACCGTCACCTTGTGGCTTGTCTCGCCCGCCATGGGGTATTTGTCGGGTTCGCATTTGGCTATTCTTCCGAAGATGTTCACCTGCGGATAGTCGGCCACCATGCTCTGATCCATGCGATAGAAAGCCAGTTTCTGTCCGTTGGGTGCCCAGAACATGCCTTTGTGTATGCCAAATTCGTCACGGTGTACGCTTTGACCATACACAATCTCGCGGCTACCGTCGGTTGTCAACTGGGTGTCGTTTCCCTCAGCGGTGCGCACATGCAGTTGCAGAGTTTTGGAATCTATGTAAGCCGTAGCCTTTGAGAGCGGATTCCATTCGGCCGCCTTTTCGCCGCCAGCGTCGCTCATGCGCCATTCTGTCTTTTTCGTTTTCCAGTTGTACAAGCACCTCGTTGTCCCGTCGCACAGCATTACCAGCGGCTTTCCAGGGTAAGGGAAGGATATGCCATACAGGTTTCTCATCCCTTCCGGTCCGTTGGCTGCGGCATGCTTCCTTATTTCATCCATGGAGAAGAGCGGTGTTTCCTTGCCCGTTTTCTTGTCGATGACGCTGCATTGGTTGGCTTCCGTGCGAATCAGTTCATCGCCCCACCATGTGGTGTAGCGGTTTTCTGGAACGAACTTCCGAAAGTTTTTCCCTCCAAAGTTTAACTCTTCGAGCGTGAATAGTTTTTGTCCCATGACCTGTTGTCCGCTTACGAATAGGGTGATGAGGGTAAGAAGACTGAACCAAGTTTTATTCATAATCGTCTGTTTGGTGATTTTTTCTTCCATGCTCTTTGCCGCTGCGCTTGGCGAATGCCCGTCCACGCGCGTCTTTGTCAAATCGTTTCTTTCCTTTGTATGCAGGTGCGTCGTCGTTGTCGTACGCGCGTTCGTTGCGGCGGCTTCCCCCCTTTTTTCGCTCGTCCCTTTGCTGTACCCGTTCCAAAGAGTGAAATTTGAACGAGCGGATGTCGGCGATTTCATTCTCTTCGTTTTCTTCCAATCGTTTCTTGAACTCTCGGTTTTTCTTAAACCGATGCTTCTCGGCCATCGCCTTCTTCTCTTCCGCGGTTTTCACGATGCCCCCCTCTGCGCGGAAATCCTTCATTCTTCCACCGAAAAGAGCGTATTTTCTAAACTCACACTCCAAGCTTCCGTTGAATACGGGAATCTTGATGGACGGCTTGAGGCCAATCTGTTCAAAGCATTCCTCGCGGTAACTCAGTATCCAAGCGTCGTTCCCCATGAATTCATGTTTCAGTCGTTCTCCAATCATCTTGTACGTTCCGAGCAGATTGGGTGTAGAGATGCGCTCACCATACGGTGGGTTTGTGATGATGATGCTTGGTTGTGAGGGCTGCGTGAAGTTCTTAAAGTCAGCCTGTTCTATCGTGATGTCTTTCGTGAAGCCCGCCGCTTTTACGTTCAATCGCGCCGTGTTCACGGCTTTCATGTCGATGTCATAGCCATAGATGTGATGCACGAACTCCCTTTCTTGCGAGTCATCATTGTAGATGCGGTCGAAAAGTTCTTGGTTAAAGTCGGGCCATTTCTCGAATGCGAACTCCTTTCTGAAGATGCCCGGGCTCATGTTCCGTGCGATCATGGCGGCCTCTATCAGCAGCGTGCCGCTGCCGCACATGGGGTCGATGAAATCTGTTTCGCCCTTCCAGCCCGTCATCATGATCATTCCGGCAGCCAGCACCTCGTTCAAAGGAGCCTCCACGGACTCCTGTCGGTAGCCTCTCCGGTGCAGTGACTCGCCACTCGAGTCCAACGAGAGGGTCGCGTCGTCTTCGGCGATGTGTATGTGTAGTCGGATGTCGGGATTGCTCACCGAGATGTTCGGACGCGCTCCCGTTTTTTCGCGGAATTGGTCTACGATGGCGTCCTTCACCTTGTAGGTTACGAATCTGGAATTTCTGAACTCTTCGGAATACACCACCGAGTCGACGGAGAACGTCTTACCTTTCTCTATGTACCGGCTCCAGTCCACCGTCTTGATTTCATCATACACCTCTTCGGCTGAGCGCGCCTTGAAGTGCTTGATGGGCTTTAGGATGCGGATGGCCGTGTGGAGTTGGAAATTGGCGCGGTACATCATTTCCTGATTGCCCGTAAACGACACCATTCTGCGTCCTGTCTGTACGTTGTTTGCACCCAGCTGGGTCAGCTCTTGTGCCAAAACGGGTTCCAGACCCATGAAGGTTTTGGCGATGAGTTCAAATTCCATTTGATTGAATTGATAAATAATGGTTGTGTTAAAATAATGAATGCTTAATTCTTGTTGTATTTCCTTGTCTCGGGGGGCATGTCTTCTGTCACCCAGACGTTGGCTCCGATGACGCATCCCCTCCCGATGGTCACCCTGCCAAGGATGGTGGCGTTGGCGTAGATGATGACGTTGTCTTCGATGATGGGATGTCGCGCGATTCCCTTGACCGGATTTCCGCGCTCGTCTAATGGAAAGCTTTTAGCGCCCAGCGTCACCCCCTGGTATATTTTCACGTTGTCGCCAATGACGCAGGTTGCTCCGATGACGACGCCCGTTCCGTGGTCGATGGTGAAGTATCGTCCTATCCGCGCGCCTGGATGGATGTCGATTCCCGTTTCCGAGTGTGCCAGTTCCGTCATCATTCTTGGTATCAGCGGAACTTTGAGCAGGTGTAGCTCGTGCGCGATGCGGTAGTTGGCCAAAGTCTTGATGATGGGGTAGCAGGCGATGATTTCTGCCTGGCTTTCAGACGCGGGGTCGCCGTTGTAGGCTGCGATGATGTCTGTTGAGAGTTTCTCGCGTATTTCAGGTAATTTCCTGACCAGCCTGAACGACAGTTCCCTGGCCTTTCTTTTCTGCTTGTCCGACTCTGGCTCGCTCATCGCGGCCGCGCAGTCTTCACAGAAACAGAGGCCTGCCAGGATTTGATCTTCCAGCAAGCGTTGGAAGCGCTCTACGTTCACACCTATATAATATTGTAGAGTTTGGATGTGCACCGATGCCTTCCCATAGTATCCGGGAAAAAGAATGGCTCTCGACAAGTCTATGATTTCCTGCAGTGTCTTGCCCGAGGGGAGTGGGTATCCGTCACGCTGCCGGTGGCACAGGTTGTTGAGTGATTCTGGTTGGGAAAGCTGCTCAACGGTGCTTGTCAACGCATGAGTCAAATAATCTTTACTCATCTCTATGTAATGTCTCAATATTATGATACAAAGGTACGGTTTTTAAATTGAAAACAACCAGGGGAGCAGTATAAATTTACGGGCTGTTCTATAAATTACCGACTGAGCTTCGTGCGCAGTGAGGAAGGCTGGCTGCCGCACGGTTAGTATTTGTCTTGTCTCCGCTGCGTGAGAACGTAGCCGATGATGCCCAGGATGATGAGCGACAAGGCCGTGAACAGCAGTGCGTTTATCCTGTTCAAGCCGGTAACGTGGCAGAGCGCGAGGAGCAGCACGCCCGCATATACGCCGTAGAGAGCCGTAGAGGGCGAAAGATGATTTTTCATCAGTGAGTTTTGTATTTGCCACAAAAGTACGAAGAATATTTGGCAGATTAGCATAAAAAAAGTATCTTTGCACCGCATTTTGCAAAATTATAATAAATAATCAATTTTAAAAGTAGTATGAATCAATACGAAACCGTTTTCATTTTGACTCCCGTTTTGTCTGATGAACAGATGAAGGAAACGGTCGCTAAGTTCAGGAAGCTGCTCACCGACAATGGTGCCGAGATTCTGAATGAAGAGGCCTGGGGTATGAAGAAACTGGCTTACCAAATTCAGAAGAAGAACTCGGGCTTCTATTGCCTGTTCGAGTTCAAGGGTGGGCCTGCGTTGGTAGACACGCTCGAAACCGGCTACCGCCGCGACGAGAAAGTAATTCGTTACATGACTGTTAAGCTTGACAAGTATGCCGCAGAGTATGCGTTGAAGAGAAAACAGAAATATGCAAGCAAAAAGGAGGCATAATCATGGCAGATCAGAATAAGACAGAAATTCGTTATTTGACTCCACCTTCAGTGGACACCAAGAAGAAAAAGTATTGCCGTTTCAAGAAGAGCGGCATCAAATACATTGACTACAAGGATCCCGAGTTCCTCAAGAAGTTCTTGAACGAGCAAGGAAAGATTCTTCCGCGTCGCATTACCGGAACATCTTTGAAGTATCAGCGTCGCGTGGCACAGGCTGTCAAGCGCGCCCGCCAGCTGGCTCTGCTTCCTTACGTAACCGATTTGATGAAATAATAAGGAGGAGGAAACAGAATGGAGATTATACTGAAAGAAGATATCATCGGTCTTGGATACAAGAACGACATCGTGAACGTGAAGAAAGGCTACGGGCGTAACTATCTGATTCCAAACGGAAAGGCTGTCATCGCATCAGAGTCGGCCAAGAAGGTTCTGGCTGAGGACATGAAGCAGCAGGCTCACAAGCTGGCGGCTTTGAAAGCCGAGGCTGAGAAGAAGGCCGCCGCATTGGAAAACGTGGCATTGGAAATATCGGCCAAGGTTTCCGCATCCGGTGTTACTTACGGTTCGGTTACCGCTGCCACCGTGGCTGAAGAGTTGGCTAAGAAAGGCTTTGACATCGACCGGAAGATTGTCACCATGCGTGACATCAAGAAGGTGGGCGACTATGAGGCCGTGATTCACTTCCACAAGGAGGTTGAGGTGAAGGTTCCTGTGAAAGTGGTAGCCGAGAACGCGCCGAAAGAGGAGCCGGTGGCTGAGGCGAAGAAAGCTGCTGAGCACGCTGAGGAGACGGTACAGGCTGAAGCCCCTGTCGCTGAGGCTGAAGAGGCGGCCGTGACAGAAAACACGGAAACGACCGCGGAATGAGTGGCTGGCGCGCGGCGCGCTTTTTGAGTGTCCGGCGCCGACATCATCCTTGCTCTGTGTTTCTTTTTATTTGTCAGATATACAATTGCACTGTAAAGCAAATCTATATGTGTTCCCGATTGGCCGCATCACCGGCCAATCGGGATTTTTTCTTCCATTCACGCACATGCCGGTGCCGACGGCCGGTCGGCTGTATCACAATGCGTTTTTTTCTGCTGTTCTCGTCTGAACGTCTGCGTTTTTCGGTTTCTTCAGATCACTTGCGGATTTTCGTGTTCTCAGTTTGTTTCGTTCTTGATTTCTTCTATGCTGTGCTCAACAGCTGAACATACCATTCTTTTTTATGGATGACTCGTGCCGCTCACGCGCCTGTCTTCATCGGTTTGTGCGTCAGGCGGTGCTTTTTGGTCAATCTGACGTTAGGTGAGCTTGTGCGCGTCACCATTTCCACCAGTGTCTCTTGGTTTTGTGTTCTTCATCAGTTTGTCCCCGCAGGCAAGCTTCGCGAATCAGGTCTTTGGTTGTTTTATGATCGTGTATCATGTGGTATATTTGTCCCCAGTCGGGCAATCCGCCGATGTTACGGTCGTCAATGAAGATGTCGGCCTTGATTTTCCTGGAGAAATGGTTATTGTTGGACGTACCATCCTCTTCAGGATATTCCTTGTTGACGGCCCAAAACTCAACCCCCCGTTCTTTACACCAGTCCACAGCCTCTTGCAGTAGCTTACCTTCGCGTACGCTCCATAAGATGAGCCTGTGACGCTCTTTGATGAGCATTTTGAGCGTGTCGGTGGCGAACGGCAGCTCTTGTCCTATCTCGGGGTACTTGTGCTCTACGATGGTTCCGTCAAAATCAACAGCTATTGTCATCTGTTTGCAATCAATTTGAATGTCTGCGTGTACGAAATTACGCTGACCCGCCATCAAGCGTGTCAACGCTTGATGGACGTGTCGTTCTTGTCTCCATAGTGGCTGCTGGCGTAGTCGCCGTACGAACCGTACGAACCGTAATTGCCGTAGTTACCGTACGCTGCGCGCGTGCCGTATTTTCCACCGTATCGTCCGTATCTTCCGTATTTTCCGTACCTGCCATATCCATAATAATATCCGTATTTCTTTTTGGACATGTCAATGCCGTTGATGACGATGGAAACGTTGGGGAGTTTCTTTTCGTTTGCCAGGCTGTTCACCAGTCCGATATTTTCCTTTGGCGTGTAGTCGGCGCGGCACAGGTAAACCGTGGCGTCTGCCACGCGGGCTATCTGCAGCGTGTCGGTGACGAGGCCAACCGGCGCCGAGTCGATGAGAACGTAGTCGTATCTCTCCTTCAGCTGGTTGATGATGACGTCGAGAGACGGTCGCGCGATCAGTTCGGCCGGGTTTGGAGGAACGGGGCCCGCCATGAGGAGATCCAGGTTGTTGTTGACACCCGATGACACTATTTGACTTTGTATTTCTTCCCAGTTGGGCCGTTCCTTGGTCAGCAGCATGGTGATGCCGTGATGGTGGTCGTTCGTCTCAAAGAGTTCGGCCAGGCGTGGCTTGCGGATGTCCAGTCCCACGAGAATCACCTTCTTGCCCAGCAGTGCGAAGCTCACGGCCAGGTTGGCGGCGTTGAACGTCTTTCCCTCGCCAGAGGTGCTCGAGGTGAAGAGGATTACCTTCTGGTTTTCTTTCAGCGTGAACTGCAGGTTGGTCCGCATGCTTCGGAAGATTTCTTCCATCTGGTTGTTCTGGTTCTCGTGCACCACGATGTCGGCCTTTGTCTTGGCCGTGTCGCTTGCCACGGCTACGTCGGCCAAGATGGGCAGTTTGGTTAGTCTGGCCACGTCGTCGTGTCCTTCTATCTTATAGCGGAAGAGGTATAGCAGGAACAATACGAGTGCGGGAATGGCCAGTCCCAGAATCAGGGCGGTGACGATGATGAGCTTGCTGTTGGGGCTCACCTGTCCGCCGTCGGTGGGCTCGTCTATCAGAATTCCTTTGTCGGCCGTCGCGGCGAGCGAGATGGAGTTCTCCTCCCGCTTCTGCAACAGCATCAGGTACAGTCCCGACTTCACGTCTTGCTGCCGGCCAATCTGCGTGAGCATCCTTTCCTGCTCCGGACTGGCGGTCACTTGTCCCTGGTACTTGCCGTATTGCGAAGCCACGTTGTTGCGCTGAATCTGCAGTCCCCTCTTGGCTTGAGCCATCGCGCGGTGTATGCTGTTGTTCAGGTCGTCCAGCTGCGAGGTGAGGGGTGTCACCGTCGGTGAGGTCTCCGAGGCGCTGCGCAGCAGCCTCTTTCTCTCCAGGGCTATCTCGTTGTACTTGCCAATC
Source organism: uncultured Prevotella sp. (assembly GCA_946998205.1). Lineage (GTDB taxonomy): Bacteria > Bacteroidota > Bacteroidia > Bacteroidales > Bacteroidaceae > Prevotella. The sequence continues at coordinate 62,489 of CAMPYJ010000011.1, forward strand.
AAGCTGTTCACCGTAGGGTCTGCGATGCCTACGTTGGCTGGCAGCGTCTGGTATTGGTTGCTGGGCTGCGACATGCTTTCTTGTATGCTGTTGATCAGTGCTACCTGTGTGTTGGCTTCGGCCAGCTTCTGGTCGTACTCGTTGGCGTTTTGCATGGCCTGAGTGGCGTTCATCTCCTGGTCTACCATTCTGTTGCGTTTCTTGTAGCTTTCCAGCTGTCCTTCGGTAGATCCCAGCTCTTCACTGATTTTCTCCAGCCGGTTGTTGATGAACGCTTCCGTGTTGCGCGCTATCTCGTTCTTGTCCATGTTGGCCTGTCTGTTGTAGCAGATGACCAGCTGTTTCAAGTAGTCAGCGGCGCGCTGCTCCACCTCGTCCTTTACGCTCAGCAGGGCGATGGATGCTGACCTGTTGTTCTGCACGACTGTGAAGGAGCTCTCGTATCCTGCGGCTACCGCCTTGGGCGGAAGGATGGTCGCCTTGAATGACTGTCCGTCTTTCAGGGCGTCGCCGTTTCCGCTCACGAACGACAGGATGCCGGCTTTGGTGGCTATCGTTGATGGCAGTTGGCAAATCTTCTTGTCTATGTTGAAGGTTTGCCATCCCGTTCCCTCCGCGGGGCTGTCGTAGCTTCCCGTCACGCGGTAGGTGGCTCCCGTTCTCTGGATGACCAGTGAGATGGGCGACTGCAGCTTTTCGAGGTGGGCGGGGTCGAGGTCCACGCTGACGGGCTGGCTCTTGTACAGCGCCATGTCTCTCATCCTTCCTTCGGTGGTGTACTTGACGTAGAGTTTCAGGTCTTTCACCGTTTGCTCTGCCAGCTTCATCGACGACAGGATTTCCATCTCGTTTTCGATGCCCGTGGAGTTTGACATCGTACCCAGGTTCGAGGTGTTGAGCAACGAGTTTCTTCCTCTCCTGTTATCTTCCTCTTTAATCAGCAGCTTGGCGAACGACTGGTATACGCGTGGCGTGTATCGCAGGTAGATGGCGGCCGCGCCCAGGCAGATGATTAGCGACAGTGCGAACCATTTCCAGTAAAGGATGACCGCCTGCATGATGTTTTGGATGTTGAAGAATGAATTTTCTCCCTGTTCTTCCACGTTCTCCAACTCTTGATTTTTTATCTCTTCTTCCATTTTATACTGTGATGTGTTTTTTTTGTCCTTATTGTCCTTATCCGGCCGTTTTCTTAAATGGCCCCGTCGGCGATGTCTGCCAGGTATTTTCCGTAATTGTTTTTCAGCATGGGTTCTGCCAGCTTCCTGAGCCGCGCGGCGTCTATCCATCCTTGCTTGAAGGCGATTTCTTCCAGGCAGGCCACCTTCAGTCCCTGTCTTTTCTCAATCACCTCGATGAAGTTGCTCGCTTCCGAAAGGCTGTCGTGCGTTCCGGTGTCCAGCCATGCGAATCCGCGCTGCAGCGTCTTTACCTGGAGCAGCTGCCGCTCGAGGAACGTTTGGTTCACGGCCGTTATCTCCAGTTCTCCCCGCTTGCTTGGCTTGATGTTCTTGGCGATGTCGATCACGGCGTTGGGATAGAAGTACAGCCCCACCACGGCATAGTTGCTCTTGGGGCGCGCGGGCTTTTCTTCTATGCTCAGGCATTTCCCCCGCCGGTCAAATTCCACCACGCCATACCGCTCCGGGTCGTTCACATAGTAGCCGAAGACGGTCGCCCGGCCTTTCCGCTCGGCGTCTTCCAGGCTTTGTCTCAGCAGGGCGGTGAACCCCGACCCGTAAAAGATGTTGTCGCCCAGCACCAGGCACGCCGCGTCGTCACCGATGAAGTCCTCGCCCAGGATGAACGCTTGCGCCAATCCGTCCGGACTTGGCTGTTCGACGTATGAGAACCTCACGCCTATTTCATGGCCGTCGCCAAGAAGCCGCTTGAATCCCGGCAGGTCATAAGGTGTAGAAATGATGAGGATTTCTCTGATTCCGGCCAGCATCAATACCGATACTGGGTAATAAATCATGGGCTTGTCGAAAATGGGAATGAGCTGCTTGCTGATTCCTTTGGTGATGGGATAAAGCCGCGTTCCGGAGCCACCGGCTAAAACGATTCCTTTCATTTTTTTTTGAGTCCAATTTTGTTGTTAGTCTGACAATCGTGACGGGATTGCGCTTGCTTTGTCTTTCGCTCCGGCAACCTCCGTGCGTGCCTCGCGCGGCCTTGGCCACCCGCGGGACCCGCGTTCAATGCTCGCCGGGCTTTTTCAATTAGTTGTCTACAAAGGTATGAATAATTATTTAAACATGAAAGGAGAAAGACTAAAATCGCACCTTTTGTTTTGTATTTTTGTTGTTTTGTCATACCTTTGCGCAGGTTTAGTAAAAATCCCGCGGTCACGGAATGAATTTAGGGCGGTTCTATAAATTAGCTTTGTCAGATTGCGAGGCTGTTTTTGTGGTC
>CAMPYJ010000012.1 GCA_946998205.1 uncultured Prevotella sp.
TTGACCACAAAAACAGCCTCGCAATCTGACAAAGCTAATTTATAGAACCGCCCTATAATGTGATGCAAAATTACGAATAAAATTTGTTAATTTGCCACTTCTCTTTTAATTATTTGACGTTCTTGGCGTAAAGCCATGTCCAGGCACCTCGAACCCCTTGTCAGGTAGGTTTTTCAGCCTTCCAAATCGGCCTTTCAAGTTTTGCTTTTCAAAAGCATTGACTTTAGGGACCAATCTCCATGAGTTTGGCACTCAATCTCAATGAGTTTGGTGGTCAATCTCCATGAGTTTAAAACCGAAGGGATAAATGGAAGAAAGAAAATTTGGTAAATCTACGCTAACCTATTGTATGACATGCGGTTAGGTGTGACTTACTGAAGAGGTGCCGATTTGCAGGCGTTGGGTGCCCTGATTTGAATGGATTTGGCGATGGTTGGCGCAATGCGGTCAACCGTCACGGGCAAGGTGACGCGCTGCGGTTTGACGCCTGCCCCGTAAAGGATGATGGGGAAGGGCACGAACGACGCGCGTGCGACATAATGGTCTTGGTTGTCTTCGTTGAGCAACTGCCATCCTGGCGCGACCTCTATGAGCAGGTCGCCGCTGACGGCGGGGTTGTAGGGGCTTTCGGTGACGTTGCGGATGCCCGCAATCTGAATGAGGAAGTTCTTCGAGCGCGAGATGACGTCCTCGTAAGAGAGCAGCCTGTCTTCAATGAGCTTGCGGTTCAAATATATCTGGTTGCGGTAGCATGTCTCCACATAGCGCGCTTGTCCGTAGATGGCCCCAAGGTACATGTTCAGCAGGTTGGCCGTGCGGTTGATGTAGAACGTTCCCGTAGGAATGCGGTATTTGGCGTAGTCAACCTTCGGTTCTTCGGCGTATCCCGTTCCGGTGAGCACGAAGAGCACCCTGTCGGCGCCTACCGCCCGTTCGATGCGCGTGATGAGCGACGCCAGGGTCTTGTCCAGTCCGCGGTAGACGGTTTCCATGTCCGTGCGCCACGCCTTGCTGTTGCCGCCCGCCGCCGACAGGGTGACGGCCAGGAAGTCGGTGATTTCGTCCCTGCCCATGGCGTTGTTGACCACGCAGCTCACGGCGGCGTCGCTCACGGCGTCGTTCAGTTGCGTCTTCTCTTTGCCGGGCCGCGGGCTGGCGCAGCTGTACGCGCGGATCCATCTGCCTGCTTTGTCGCAGTAATAACCAGACGTTGTCCAGTTTCCGGTCTTGCCGTCTATCCACATGGCGCCATCGGCCGCGTGTCCGGCTGACAGCACGGCGGCCTCTCTGCTGCCCGCCAGTCCGTAGACGATGGCCGACCCGCCGCTCGATACCTTCAGCTCGTCGCCGATGGTTGATGCGGACATGCGCCGCGGCGAGGTGCCGTGTTGGGTGTCGTCAACGCAGAACACCGGGCGCAGCGTCTTTCGGTCGAGCCACTGCGTGCTGATGATGTTATGGTAATAGGGTGTTGTCCCGGTGACGATGGTGGCGATGGCTGAAGCCCGGTCGACAGGCGCGAAGGGGTAGCTGGCGGCTTCGTACACGCTGCCTTTCTGCAACAGTTTCTTGAAACCGTCTTGGGTATACAGGGGCGAATAATGCTCTATGTAATCGTTGCGCAGCTGGTCGATGGTGATGCTCACCACCAGTCGCGGCGCAGCCTGCGGGGCTTGAGCCTGAACGGTTGTTCCCGAGAGGGCCGCGACGATTACCGCGGAGAGGCATTTATTCATCTTTCGTGGGTTTTCCGTGGGTGTGAATCATCAGCCATCCGTACCGCATGAGCAGGGAAACCGCCAGGACGACCATGCCTTCCGCGTAGGTTTGGAAGAACGCCAGCATGAGGTTGGCCGCCAGCAGCAGGATGTACAGCTTGACGTAAGGGTGGGATTTTCCCTTGCGCAAGGCTCTGACGGTGGGGACGAGGTAGAAGAGGTTGAGCGGACAGAGCAGCAGGATTTGGAAATTAAGCTGTACCGTGGGGTGTTGGGAGAATACCATGGCCAGCAGTATCAGGCCAGTCGCGCCCGTGGCGAGCATGGTGACGAGGTCGTAAAGCCAGAAGACGCGCCCCGTCTTCCATTCGGCCATGCACGTGGCGAGCGTGAGGATGAGCCACAGGATGGCGCAGGCCATGGGTGTCACGGCCGTGTGGTCCGCGGGTTTCTCCATGGGTGGAATGAGGTAAGACGTGTGTCCGACGAGATTTCTCCGCCGCCCCAGGCGGTCAATCACGATGGCGTGGGCGAAGTCTTCACGCAGGCTGTCGGGCAGGAACTGCTGCTGCGCGTTGTCTGTCTTCGCGTCGGCCTTTACCCCAAGCAGCAGGTCGTTGCCGAAGCGGGCCCATCGGTGGCTCTCGTTCCATTGGTGAACCATTTGGCGGTACGATGAGCTGACGTTCTTGTTCTCCGCGTACAGCACGCTGCCGTTGATGTGGCTGACAATCATGTCGCGTGCCCGCGTGGTGCAGTTGTCGTAAAAATAGTTGTATCGGTACACGCGGTTCTCGGGCCGGTAGTTGTCGTCAATGGCCTGCGTGATGGCCCATTTCTCTTCTCTGGTGAGGTTGAGCTGTTGTTCTTTCACCCAAGCGCCTCTGCGGGCGTATGTGGCAATGAAGTCGTCGGTGCCCTCGATGCCCATCTCATAGTCGGTGAGCCCGAACATGAAGCGTAGTACGAAGAAACTTTTCTGGAAGGAGAACATGCCGTAGTTCACTACGATGTCTTGCCGCCGGCCGGTGTCGTTGTAATGAATGGCGGTGTGGCCGTAATACGAATAGATTTGGTCGCCGGGACCACAAGTGAGCAAGCTGATCTTGACCGCGTCCATGCTCTTGAGCAGTACGCTGTCTACCTGTGCGTTGGTTCGCTGCGCGGCTGAAAGGACAGCAACCAATACCAGTAAATACTTTAAATGCGCGGTAAAACGTTTCACGATGCAAAAATAACTTATATTTCCCACTTAATGTGCGTTTAATTGGAAAATTTTCGATATTTTTGCATCCAAAATAGAAAATAAGAACAGAATGAAAAAAGTAGCAGGTGCCCTTTTGTCGGCAGCTTTCACCATCTCTGCGTTTGCTCAAAGTGGTACGAATTCTCCTTACAGCCAGTATGGCTTGGGGCTTTTGTCTGACCAGGCCAGCGGATTCAACCGCGGCATGAACGGGCTGGGCTATGGCTTCAGGGAGAACGACCAGGTGAACTTCATCAATCCTGCATCTTATTCGGCCCTCGATTCGCTCACCTTCGTGTTCGACGCGGGCATCTCCGGGCAACTCACCAGCTTCACCGAGAAGGGAAAGAAGAAGAACGCGCGCAACGCAGACCTCGAATATGTGGTCGCCGGCCTGCGCCTGGCCCGGCGCCTGGGCATGAGTTTCGGCTTGGTTCCCTTTACCAACATAGGATATAATTATGCAAGCACCTCGGCCGTCAACGTGGATGAAAACAACGCGAAGACCACGGTGACCAGTACTTACGCCGGCAATGGCGGGTTGCACCAGGCGTACTTGGGGATGGGATGGGCGCCTTTCAAGGGGCTGTCTCTGGGCTTCAACGTCTCTTATCTGTGGGGGGCGCTGAACCGTTCGGTCGTGAACAGCTACAATGACCAGTCGGTTAACACCGTCTCGAAGTATTATTCGGCGTCGGTGAAAAATTACAAATTGGATTTGGGATTGCAATATACGGCTCAGTTGTCGAAGAAAGATTGGGTTACCTTGGGGGCCGTGTATGGCCTGGGGCATAAGCTTTCCGCCGATTCAAAGCTGGACGTCACCTCGCGGAATCCGCAGACTGGCGTGCAGGTCACCGCTTCCGATATCGTCAGAAATGGTCTGGAGCTGCCCACGGCCGTGGGGGGAGGACTGGCGTGGAACCGCCAAGACAAATGGAAGCTGGGCGTTGACTATCTGCTGCAGCAGTGGTCAGAAACCGAGTATCCCGTTTATTCCGCCTCTGGTGATGAGACGCGATACGCGTTGTCGAAGAATGTATTCAATGACCGACACCGGGTTACGGTAGGTGGAGAGTTCTGTCAAGACTTGTACAGCCGCAGCTTCTTCAAGCGAATCCGCTATCGGTTGGGGGCTTCCTACGCCACGTCTTACATTAAGATAAACGGCGTGGATGGTCCTGATGAGATAAGCGTCAGTGCAGGTTTCGGCATACCCATCGCCAATATTTTCAACAACCGGTCGTTGCTGAACGTCTCTGCGCAATGGATACGGCAGGATGCGAGAACCTTCATCAAGGAAAATACGTTCCGTATCAATGTCGGACTGACCTTCAATGAGCGTTGGTTCGCCAAATGGAAGGTTAATTAATCTGCTTTTGAGACAGGGAAGGTAACTGAATGCTCAAGAAGTCTGTCATACCTATCTTATTATTGTCGCATTTCTTGTTTTTCATCTCGTGCGAAAAACAGAGGGAACATATCGCGCCAGCCATTCGTGAGCGCGACTCTGTACCCATGATGGTTACCTATGGGGTGAGCCAGCTGATATCCGATTCGGGCGTCATCAAGTATAAAATTGTGACGGAGCGATGGGAAGTTTACCAAAATGAAACCTCTCAAAAGTCGGTTTTCATCAAGGGGGCTTTCTTGGAACAGTTTGACGAGAATTTCCATGTGCAGTCGTACATACAATGCGATACGGCCTATTATTACACCGACAGGCAGCTGTGGGAACTGCGGGGCCGCGTGAAGATATTGACCAAAGACGGGTTGGACTTTACCAGTGAGGAGCTTTTTCTGGACCAGCGCGCGCATGAGTTGTATTCATATAAGTATTCTAAGCTCGTCACTCCCAAGCGAACGCTGCAGGGAAGTTATTTCCGAAGTGATGAGCGGATGACCCGATACCTGGTGACCAACAGTCGGGGGTCTTTTGAGAAATCCGACTTTACGGGCGGGTCAGACGGTGCTTCCACAGCGGCAGATACCCTCAACGCGTACAGTCGTCCGCAAGCAGCGCCGCGACCAAAGACGCCGACGGCCCCTTGATAAGGATTTTAACGATGAACGAACAAGTTGATTTGGTATTGATTGTCTGCATCCTCGTCACGATGATACTCTCTGCTTTCTTTTCCGGAATGGAGATAGCCTTCGTGTCCAGCAATCGCATGCTCGCACAGATGGACAAGGAGAAAATGGGCATATCGAAGCGCTTCCTGTCTCTTTTCTTCAACAACCCCAACAGTTTTGTCAGCACAATGCTGGTGGGTAACAACATCGTGCTGGTGGTATATGGCATCTTGATAGCCCGTCTCTTCGATCAAACGATTTTTGTAGGGATGGACGTCGCGTTCACCGTGCCGGCGGATACGGTGCTGTCTACCCTTATTATCTTGTTTATAGGCGAGTTTCTGCCAAAGACTCTGTTCCAAAGCAACCCCAACCGGCTGATGAGGTTATTTGCCTTTCCCGCCTATTTGTTTTACCTCATCCTATGGCCCATCAGCCGTTTCGCAACCTTTCTGTCGGGTTTGATTCTTCGACTGTTCAGGGTTCACATTCCGAAAGACGTCATAACGGGCGGATTTTCCAAGGTGGATTTGGATTACCTGATACAATCAAGCATTGATAACGCGCGCGGCAATGAGGAAATAGAGAATGAGGTGAAAATCTTTCACAACGCCCTCGACTTCCCTGACACGAAGGTGCGCGACTGCATGGTGCCGCGTACCGAGATTAATTCGGTAGACATGAACACATGCTCGCTTGAAGAGTTGAAGCAGAAATTCATTGAGAGCGGCAATTCAAAAATCATTGTTTACAAGGATGACATCGACCACATCCAGGGCTACATCCACAGCTCTGAACTGTTTAAGAATCCTTCTTCTTGGCAGGATGGCATCCGTACCATGCCTTTCGTGCCTGAAACCATGCCCGCACAGAAGCTCATGCAGACACTCTTGCAGCAGAAAAAAAGCCTGGGTGTGGTGGTTGACGAGTTTGGAGGAACCAGCGGAATCGTTTCTTTGGAAGACATCGTGGAGGAGATATTCGGTGAGATAGAGGACGAGCACGACAGCCTGAAATACGTCGCCAAGCAGACTGGCGACCACGAATACTTGCTGTCGGCCCGGCTGGAGATAGACAAGGTGAACGAAATGTTCAACCTGGATTTGCCCGAAAGCGAGGAATACATGACGCTTGGAGGCTTGATTCTGAATGCGTACCGAAGTTTCCCGAAGTTGAATGAGGTCGTGAAGATAGAGAAATTCCAATTTAAGATCATCAAGAACGCAGCCGCTAAAATAGAGTTGGTTCAGCTGACTGTTTTGCCTGAATAGCCTGATAAAAGGGCATGTGTGCAAAATTTCAACCGAAAAATTCATGCGTTTGATAAGATTTTAGTATTTTTGTGCGCATTTTGTAAGTATCTTACAGTACCATGACACAGGTCGTTATGTTATTCCGCGGTACGGACAATGCTTCAAGACGAATATAAAAAACAAAAAATAAAAAAGTATCAATAACAATGGCAGCATTAGGAAAAATTAGAAAAAGAGGCCTGATCTTGATTTGTATTATCGGTTTGGGTCTTTTTGCGTTTATTGCTGAAGAGGGATTTCGTTCATGCGAAGCATCCCGAAACGACCGACGTCAGCAGGTAGGCGAAGTGTTAGGTGAGAAAGTCAGCGTGCAAGACTTTCAAAAACTCATTGATGAATATTCAGAAGTCATCAAGATGCAGCAAGGTGTGAACAACCTCAATGAAGCGCAGTTGAACCAAGTGAAAGACGTGGTTTGGCAAACTTACATCCAAACCAAGGTGGTGGAGAACGAAGCCAACAAGCTCGGACTGACCGTCACCGACGCTGAATTGCAGAACATCTTGAACGAAGGCACCAATCCCATGTTGATGCAAACGCCGTTCGTGAATCAGCAAACGGGTCGATTTGACGTGAATTCACTGCAGAAATTCCTCGCTGATTACAACTCGCAGCAGGCCGCCAATCCACAACTTGCCCAGCAATACCAGGCGCTGTACAAGTATTGGACGTTCATAGAGAAGACGCTCCGTCAACAATTGTTGGCGCAAAAATACCAGAGTCTTCTCGCAAGTTGCATCCTCTCTAATCCGATCGAGGCTAAGATGGCATACAAGGAAGACAACGAGGAGAGCCAGATTGAGCTTGCCACGTTCCCTTATTCAAGCATCGCTGACAGCAAGGTGAAGATTTCCGACGCAGACTTGAAAGCGAAATATGATGAAGAGAAAGGCCGCTTCAAGCAGTATGTGGAAAGCCGTGACATCAAGTATGTGGCGGTACAGGTGACACCTTCGGCAAACGACCGCGCGGCCTTGCAGAAGTCTTTCACGAAATATACCGCCGAATTGGCCGCTGCAGCCGACCCTGCCAACGTTGTCCGCAAGAGTACTTCCTTGGTGAACTATCTGGGTTTGCCTGTCGCCAAGACGGCTTACGCGTCCGACATCGCCGACAGACTCGACTCCATGGCTGTCGGACAGACCTTCGGACCGTTTGAAAGCAAGGCGGACAACACGCTCAATGTCATCAAGCTGGTTTCCAAACAATTGTTGCCCGACTCGGTACAGTTCCGCCAAATCCAGGTGATGGGGGCTTCCGCCGATGAGACGCAGAAGCGTGCCGACTCCATTTGCACCGCATTGAACGGGGGCGCCGACTTCGAGTTGCTGGCCAAAAAATATGGCCAGACGGGCGACAAGACCTGGTTGACAACCGCGCAGTATCAGCAAGCGCCGTCTATGGACGCTGACACGAAGAAATATATCAACACGCTCAATAGTCTCGGCGTCAGCGAAACGAGAAACATCAAGCTGGGACAAGGCAATGTCATCGTACAGGTTGTTGACCGCAGGGCGATGATCAGCAAGTACACGGCTGCCGTCATTAAGAAGACAATCGATTTCTCCAAGGAGACTTACTCGGCCGCTTTCAACAAGTTCAGCTCGTTTGTCAGCGCCAACCAGACACCGGAGAAAATCGCCAAGAATGCAAGAGGCTGCGGCTATACCCTGCAGGAGGCTAAGGATGTCACTACTTCTACCCATTCATTGGTGGGTATCAACGACACCCGCGAGGCCTTGAAATGGTTGTTCGAGGCGAAAGAGGGCGAGATATCTCCGATGTACGAGTGCGGCAACAACGACCAGCTGTTGCTCGTAGTGCTTGACAAGATTCATCCGAAGGGCTATCGTCCTTACAATGACCCGCAAGTGAAGGAGATGTTGAAGGCTGAGGTGATGCGTGACAAGAAGGCCGATTTGCTCATGGCTAAGGCCGAGGGAGTGAAGTCGGTGTCAGCCGCTAAGGCAAAGGGCGCTACCGTTGCGCCCGTCAGTCAGGTAACTTTCTCTGCGCCAGTGTTCGTGATGAGCACGGGTGCCAGTGAGCCTGCTTTGAGTGGCGCTGTTGCCGCCACGGCGAAAGGACGGTTCTCTTCCAAGCCTGTGAAGGGCAACGCGGGTGTCTATGTCTTCCAAGTAACCGGACGTACCATCCGCCCGGGTAAGTTTGACGGCAAGGCTGAAGAAGAAAAGACCAGGCAGAAGGCACTGCAGTTTGCCGGCAACTTCATGAACGAATTGGTGATGAAGGCCGGTGTCGTGGACAACCGTTACCTGTTCTTCTGATGGAATGGCTTTCATGAGGCTCATCGTCAGTGTAGACGGATAGGTGTCGTCGCCCACTGACGGAGCGTCTGAACATCGTGAGCTCCGCGCGCTTGTTTAAGCGCGCGGAGCTTTTTTCATGCCGGCCACACGGCGTCATGCCTGCTTAAGAAGAAAGCCAAACCACTCATGTGGTTTGGCTTTCCTCATCCGCCGCCTTCCTTTTTGGTTGATGGCTCAACGGGGTTTTCGTTCAGCGTTCCGCTGTTTTGGCTTTGTCGTATTTGTCCATCATTCCGCATCACGGCTCTTTCATTCAAGGGCCGTTCATCTCGTCATAAGCCTTCACGCTCTTTTGTACCAACGTCGAATTGAATGAATGGGATGAACCCTGTCTTCAGAGTGGGTGTGCGCCGTCGCTCAACGAATGAAATGGGTTGGCGAATACGGTCGGCGCGTTTATTCCGGCGTGTTTCGCTTTCAGCCGCAGAACGCTTGCGCGCGTTGTCTGGTTTGGCCCTTTCGTTTCGTTTGTGTCATTCGTTGTTTGATGACATTCCCCATAGATGCGGAGCCGTGTTCGCGCGTCAGTATTCGTCCTCGTCTGAAACGTCTGCGGCTTCCAAGTCCAAATCTTCCGGATTTGTGTCGAAGGTGGTTCGATAGCTTTCTTCCGTCAGTTTGTCCTCGTCGTAAGTGTCGTCATCGTCTTTCCCGTCATCTTCGTTTTCCGGTTTTTGCAAATCCTCATCCTCGTCGCCAAAGTCTTCACCCAGGGCGGTTTTTTCTCTGGCCAGCTTGCTTTTGGCCAGTTCCGTCATCGGTTTTTCCTTTGCGAAAATGGCCTCCACCCATGTTCCTTTTGGAATCTCCAGCACTTCAAATCCGTCGTTTACCTTCTTCTCATACATGCCGCCAGGGTTATGGAGCCTGTTTTGCGGAAGCGTTGTCGTGCTGATGTCAAAGCCGCTTTCAATGATGTCTTTGATGCTCTGCGACAGCGAGTCCCAGCCGCCGCCGAAGTTCCTGTCCAGCACTTCAATGAGTTTTGTCGCTGAGATGTGCCGGATGTTCTCGTATGTAAGGTCGGTCACCCGCACGATGGGTTTCTTCTTGATGGCCCATTTCTGCTTTGAGGCATCGTCCGTGCGCAGCTTACCCACCTTGAATCCCCGTTCTTCGTATTTCTTGACGACTTCAGGTTTGTCAACTTTAACCTCTTCAATCTCGAAAGCACTCCTCAGCATGTTCAGATAATGCCGCGCGTTATCCTTGAGGTCAGCGTCTTTCTGTGCCGCTTCCCATAGCCTGAAAACATCATTTTCCTGTAATTCCCACACACTGCTCTTGGTCAATGTCTTGAGGGACAAAGCGTTTTTTTGTTTCATATTTTTTTTAGTGGTCATTTGTCTTTGATAGTACCGCAATGCTGTTTCACAGGTAGCGTAAACAGATTGGATGACGGAAGCCCTGGACGTGGGATGCCGTGCGTCCGCTTGTAGCCCGTCCGCACCCGTCAAAGAACAGTGTTGACTTATCCTGTTTGTTTATCTGCAAAAATATATACTTAATTTTTAATTGACAAACTTTTTTGCAAATATTTGAGGTAAACCAAAAAACGTGTCCATCCCGCGCCGGCATTTCAGTCTTCGCAGGCCATGTGTACGATGCGGTTACGGAATGTCCTTGTTCCGTTGCGGCCCTCATTCACATGTCTTTGCGGGTGGTCGTAGCCTTGCTCAACCCTGCCGGCAGCATCGAGCGTGAAAAACGTTTGAATGCGCAGTCATCCGAAAATGAAGTGGCACTTTTCTTGACAAACCGCTCTTTATCCTTCGCATGTTCTCCGTCAACCTTCCAAATTCTACAAATTTCGCGAGTATCAGAGAGGAGTTTATCTTGTTGTCGCATAGGATGTTCCGTTTTTCATGCACGTTCATGCTGCCCGTTTTCTACGTTTTTTCCCGGTAAAAGGACGCTTTTTCCGCCGTCATCGGCATGCTTTTCGCATGCAATCACATGCTTTTTGCGGTGCAAAAGCATGCTTCTTCACCGCTTCACTCAATGCGTTGGCGCAGGCAGTGCCTTTTCCGTTCGCTGCCGAGGGTGCGATTCGCCCCGTTTGGCGGTTTACTTTTCCTGATTCGTTGTTTCTCAAGTGGCTTTTTATTGTCATTTATCCTGACAAACAATTCGATGGGGACAGCTGCGCGGCGCACTGGGCAGCCGGCGCGCGCATCCCTCCGTTCTTTTCCCGTGGGCACATCCAAACGGGCGACGGTATGGTGGTGAAAAAACATCGCCGACACCGGTGATTCAAGAAAGTTTTAGTATCTTTGCATGTACGCAGAGTGCTTTGAACTTGCAGTCCAAAGACGCTTTTCGAGCCTGTGCGTTTGATGACAATGGATTATGAGTGAACCTTTGGCAGAAAGAATGCGCCCTCGCACGCTCGACGAATATGTGGGGCAGCGTCACTTGGTGGGAGAGGGCGCCGTGTTGCGCAAGATGATTGAGGCTGGCAGAATTTCTTCTTTCATCCTGTGGGGGCCGCCGGGCGTGGGAAAGACCACCCTGGCCCACATCATCGCCAACATGCTGCAAACGCCGTTCTATACGTTGAGCGCCGTCACCAGCGGGGTGAAAGACGTGCGCGAGGTGATTGAACGGGCCAGGAACAGCAGCTTTTTCACTTCCGCGTCGCCCATTTTGTTCATCGACGAGATTCACCGGTTCAGCAAGTCGCAGCAAGACTCGCTGTTGGGCGCGGTCGAAAAAGGCATTGTCACGCTCATCGGGGCCACCACCGAGAATCCCTCTTTCGAGGTCATCCGCCCCTTGCTGTCGCGGTGTCAGCTGTATGTACTCAAGTCTTTGGAGAAAGAAGACCTCTTGGAACTGCTTCACCGCGCCATCCATGACGACGTAGAACTCAAGCGGCGTCATGTCACTTTGCGGGAAACGGGCGCCATCTTGCGATACAGTGGGGGCGACGCCCGCAAACTGCTCAACATCCTGGAATTGGTGGTTGGCGCTTCCGCGGCCGAAGAGGTGGCTGTCACCGATGAATTGGTTGAGACCCAGCTGCAACAAAACCCACTGGCATACGACAAAGGTGGCGACATGCACTACGACATTATTTCGGCCTTCATCAAGAGCATACGCGGCAGCGACCCCGACGCGGCCCTCTATTGGATGGCGAGGATGATAGAAGGTGGCGAGGATCCGCAATTCATTGCCCGCCGACTGGTCATCAGTGCGGCCGAAGATGTGGGACTGGCCAATCCCAATGCGCTGCTGCTGGCCAATGCAGCTTTTGACGCTGTCATGAAGTTGGGATGGCCCGAAGGACGGATACCGCTGGCCGAAGCGGCCGTGTATCTGGCTGCCAGTCCGAAAAGCAATTCCAGTTATCTGGGCATCGGCGCCGCGCTGGCGCTGGTCAAGGAGACGGGTAATTTGCCGGTTCCCCTGCACTTGCGCAATGCGCCTACACAGTTGATGAAGCAACTGGGCTACCATGACGGCTATCTGTACAGTCATGATTATCCCGGACACTTTGTCGAACAACAATATCTGCCTGATGCCGTGAAGGATAAGCGTATGTGGCACGCACAGCATAGTGCGGCTGAAGAAAAATTATATCAATGGATGCGTCAGTGCTGGGGGGCGCGTTATGCCGACACGTCTGTGTCGCAGGAAAAATCATAGAAAGGAGAATGTTTATGGAAACGAATGGAAAGAAACAAGCTGTCAACATTGTTGTTCTGGACGGACATTGTGTCAATCCCGGTGATTTGTCATGGGATGGATTCAAAGCGCTGGGCCGTCTCACCGTTTACGAGCGTACTGCGGCGTGTCAGATCGTTGAACGCGCGAGGGACGCGCAGGTTGTTTTGGTGAACAAGGTGTCCATGCGGGCCGACGTCATCGCACAATTGCCACAGCTGAGATATATCGGTGTGTTGGCGACAGGCTTCAATCACATTGACGTGAAGGCAGCCCAAGAGCATGGAGTGACGGTGTGCAACATTCCGTCGTACAGTACATACAGCGTGGCTCAGATGGTGTTTGCCAGTATTTTTGCCATCACGAATCGGGTAGAGCATTATGCCCGGCAGACACGAGAGGGGCAGTGGTCTGAGAGTAGTGATTTTTGTTATTGGGACACGCCCTTGCTTGAATTGGCCGGAAAGACGATGGGAATTGTCGGACTGGGCGACATCGGGATGAAAGTAGCGCGCATAGCCCGTGAGTTCGGCATGGAGGTGTATGCCTATACCAGCAAGAATCCGTGCGACCTTCCGTTGGGCATCCGGAAGACAACCCTTGACGGTTTGTTCTCGGTGAGTGACATCCTTTCTTTACATTGTCCTTTGTCGGAGGGCACGCGTGAGCTCATCAAGGCCGAAACCTTGTGTAAAATGAAGCGTGGCGCCATCTTGATCAACACCGGCAGAGGCCCCTTGGTCAACGAAGCTGATGTCGCCGCGGCCTTGGAAAGCGGTAGGTTGGCCGCCTACGGCGCCGACGTGATGTGCTCGGAGCCACCCGCTGCCGACAATCCATTGCTGAAACAGCCCAACGCCTTCATCACTCCTCATATCGCATGGGCTACCGTTGAGGCGCGCGGCAGATTGATGTCCATCGCCCTGGACAACGTGAAGTGCTTCCTGGAAGGGGCTGCGCGAAACGTAGTGGGGTGCTGATGGGCGCGCGAGAGATGTGCGTAATCTTTTTTGTTGAGTATGATGAAAGTCGCTTCCAGGTTCGTTCTAAAATAATATGTTCTATCATAATCCGGAAATAGTCCACTCCATACAACAGGGAATAGAGTTTGTCGGTACGTTCGCTTTTGCGATATCAGGCATCCGGCACGCCGCAGCCAAGCATTTTGATTGGTTCGGTGGTTTTGTCTGCGGCATCGCCGTAGCCATCGGCGGCGGAACCATTCGTGACGTCATGATTGGGGTGACGCCGTTTTGGATGACGTCGAGCGTTTACATCATCTGTACGGTGTTGGCCCAACTGTTCGTCATCGTTTTCTCAAGGTTTTTGAAGCGTTTGGACAACACCTGGTTTATTTTCGACACGCTTGGCCTGGCGTTGTTCACCATTGCCGGCATCCAGAAGTCGTTGTCTTACGACTTTCCCTTCTGGGTAGCCATCATCATGGGTTGCATCACGGGTTCGGCAGGGGGCGTGATACGCGACGTGTTGCTCAACGACATACCCGTTATCTTCCACAAAGAGATTTATGCCATGGCCAGCATCATCGGCGGTGTCGTCTATTGGGCTCTCATCCGTTTAGGCGTGGATGTGAGCATCACGGTGGTTTCGTCCTTCCTGGTGGTGTGTGTCATCCGCTTCTTGGCCGTGAGGTATCATCTTGCCTTGCCTCACCTGCACACTGAAGAGTAGGCGTGTGGGTGCCGGCTGGCAGGAAGCGCTTGGCAATTGTCATCAGAAAACCCTGAACCTGTATCCAATGGTGAGGATGACGGAGGGGTTTCTGGCGTTTCCCATGATGGCTTTTGCCTTGTCTGTCTTGGCCAGTTTCCGCAAAGGATATTGGTAACGGGCGTCCAAGCTCACGTTGTGCCATACGAGGCATGCCCCGGCGGGGATGGACAGGTCGCCGCCATGCAGTTCTTTTTTGATGTCTTGTCCGTTGCGCTTCATCGTTACGGCGTATGCGGCGTGGATGCCGGTGTACAGCCCCAGCCTGTCGGCGATGTATTGCTTGAATATAAAATCGGTATTGATATAGTTCAATCGATAGTCGAATGTGGCCCCTGCCTCTGGTGAAGCCAAGGAGATGGCATTATGGCTGCCATGATGAGAAAAGGTCAACTCGGTTTGGATGGCAAACGACTTGGTAAGGAAGGCTTCGGTATATATTCCTCCCATCCCAGTGATTTTGGCTTGACCACGCAAAGCTGTCAGATTAGAATAGATGACGCCACCTTTTACTCCCACGTATGTATCCCATGGTTGGCGTGTGAATTTGGGCTTGAAAGTGCTTTGTCCCCAGCAGGTGACAGCAGCATAGGCTACAAGAAAAAGTGCCAAAAAAACTTTTTTCATATCGTTTTGCAATTGTTCGGTAAAATTACGATTATTTTGTGATGCGGCAAAGTGTTTCGTCTTTTTTCATGAAAATCAGCGTGTGCGCGCGTCTTTCATGCATTGCTTGTGGTCAGGTATCGCGGCACGACTGAACCCGTTGTTCGGTGTTCTCCGTGCCGTATGTCGTTCTCCGTGTCTATCCGTCATTTTCTCAGGTGATACTTGTTCAGTGCGTCGACGATGGTTCTTACCTCATCGTTCGTGAGCGTTTGGTTCAGCGGAATGCTCAATTCTTGTGCGTGAATGCGTTCGGTAATAGGGTATGTACGGTGGTTCCACTCTTTGTAAGCACCTTGCTGATGAGGCGGAATAGGGTAATGAATAACAGTCTGGATGCCATGTTGCAACAAAAATTGCTGTAACTTGTCTCTTTGTGGAGTTAGAATGGGGAAGATGTGCCACACGTTATCCTCGCTACATCCTTGTGGGAGTGTGATAAGAGGATGGTGTATGTTGGACAAATAGTGCTGTGCAATGGCGCTGCGACGTGCATTATCTGCATCAAGGTATTTTAGTTTCACGCTCAGCACAGCCGCCTGTATTTCGTCCATCCTGCTATTCTGCCCTTTGTAGGGAAACACATATTTCTGCGACGAACCATAATTAGCCAAAGTCCTTATCGTGTTTGCCAGTTCGCTATCATCGGTTGTTACGGCTCCTGCGTCGCCCAAAGCTCCCAAGTTCTTGCCAGGATAAAAACTGTGTGCAGCTGCATCGCCCAACGAACCAGTGCGATGCCCCTCGCTGTACAGGCAACCGTGTGCCTGTGCGTTGTCTTCCAGCAGTGTCAGGTGATGTTTTTGGCAGAGCTTACCTATCTTTTCTGTGTATGCACAACGTCCATAGAGGTGCACCAGCATGATGCCTTTGGTGCGTTCGGTGATAGCCTGCTCTATCAAATTGTCGTCAATTTCAAAGGTGTCTATGCGCGGTTCCACCAGTACGGGTACCAGATGGTTGGCCGTAATCGATAGGATGGTGGCGATGTAGGTGTTGGATGGAACGATGATTTCATCGCCCGCCTGCATCACTCCCAGTTCAATATAGGCTTTGAGAATAAGGGTGAGCGCATCCAGTCCGTTGGCACAACTCACGCAATGCCGGGTGCCAATGTATTCGGCATATTGTTTTTCAAACGTTTGTACCGCCTGACCTTGCAGATACCAACCACTCTCAATGACCTTATTGACAGCTTGTTGTATCTCTGTCAAGTGTTCATTGGTTACTCGTTGTAAAGATAAATAGGGTATCATACCTCCCATTGATAAGTGTCATAACATATAGCACGACCGCCAAACCCCTCTTTTTGATGAATGAGTGAGGCGTTGAGCAGGTGCCCATCTTGCAGAGTAGACGTGCCAAAATCAAAATATCGTTGTCTGTCCCACGATTGATGAAGTAAGAAATGGAATAAACCGTCGAGCGCGCGCAGTTGCTTTCCTTCGGATGATGCCGAGATATATTGCGTATGCACCACGTTGGGAGTGAGGTAAAGAACGGTTCCTCCCAACACCATGTCATCTTTGCAAGCTACATACAACAGGATGTCATGGGGGAAACGTTGGTGCAACAGTTCTATTTCCTGCAAGCTGTGAACGGGTTTCGCACCGTATTTGTTCATCAAATTGTCATCCAACACCTGCCAGAAGGCGGCAAAATCTGTACTCTGTTTGATTTCGATGCCGTTTTTCAGGCATTGCTTGACCCCTCGTATGCGGTTCTCACTCCATTTCAACGGATGTGTCAAATCAATGACTGAAGAAATGCTTCGTGCCACTAATTGAGCGTTGCAGACTTTGAAGAGTGCGTACAAATCCTCTTCGGCAGGCGTCAGGTGATAGATAGAAGGTGTGGGACGGTACACCACTCGCTTGAAGCCGTGGTTGCGAAGGTGTTGGTTGAGTTCTTCAAACAGCACGAGGATGTCGGCGGTTCTCACTTGTTGATTCATGATGAGGCCACCATAAGTCAGTCCAAAATGCGAAAACAGGTTATCGTCAACACGATGAGCAGGCAGCATGGCATACAGCTTTTCGCCTTTGTAGAACATCAACGAATAGTCGTTGAACCTGTCTTCGTGGTAGTTCATGTAGCTTCTGTCGAACAAGAACGTGGCGTTTTTCGCATTTGCCACATAGTCGTTCCAGCGTTCTTCATCGGCTTTGGTGTATCTGCGAACGTCAAACATGCCTACCTTTTCTTGATGTATTCCAGGAAATCATCATATTCTCTTATGTAATCGGCTTCGTCGAAAGGCTCTGAGGCCAATACCAAGCACACGGCTCCCGACGAGAAGTCATCTAACGTCCGCCATGTATCAGTATCGACAAACAGGCCTTGATAAGGGTGGTTCAGCAGTATAGAAGTCTTTTCCTTGCCGTTGTCGAGTGTTACATGGAAGCTGCCACTCAATGCAATTAAAAACTCTTTGCACCGTTTGTGAGCATGCCCGCCACGACTTTCGCCTGCTGGCACGTCGTATACCCAGTACACCCGCTTTACATCAAAAGGCACATCCTTGCAACCTTCGGCAACGGTTAGGTTTCCTCTGGGGTCTATTATCTTGACTAAGTCAATGATTTTCGCTTCCAATTGCTCGTTTTTCTTATCGGTTACCGTACATTTGTTCGTAGTATTTTTGGTAGTCGCCAGAGGTTACCTCGTTGATCCAATCCTGATGTTGTAGGTTCCACTTGATGGTTTTCACGATTCCATCGGCAAACATGGTTTCAGGATACCACCCCAAATCGTTCTTTATCTTTGTAGGATCTATTGCGTAACGCTGGTCGTGTCCCAATCTATCAGCAACAAAAGTAATCAAGTTGTCGTTAATCCAATCAATCTTAATGTTGCCTTGTTCATCCACTTCTTGCTTCTTCAGCACCTTTCTCAGGTCTTTATCCTGCTGCATCATGTCGTGAATGGTCTTAATAGTGAGCTTCACAATATCGATGTTCTTCATCTCGTTATGTCCACCTACATTGTACACCTCTCCTTCTTTACCCTCTCGCACCACCATGTCAATGGCTTTGCAGTGGTCTTCTACATAGAGCCAGTCGCGCACATTGTCGCCTTTTCCGTATACAGGAAGTTGTTTACCCTCAAGGATATTTTTGATAATAAGCGGTATCAACTTCTCTGGAAAGTGATAAGGACCGTAGTTATTAGAGCATCGCGTGATGCTCACGGGCATGCGGTAAGTGTCGCGGTAAGCCATGACAATCATGTCGGCACTGGTCTTTGATGCGCTATAAGGACTGTGCGGACACAGCGGGGTTTGTTCTGTAAAGTATCCTTCTGCGCCCAATGAGCCGTAAACCTCATCCGTAGACACCTGATGATAGCGTTTGCCAGCTTTCCAAGTGGGATAACCTTGCGCGTCCTTTCCCGTGACCCAAGCCCTTCGGGCAGCGTCCATGAGGTTTTGAGTGCCAAGTATATTCACCGAAAGAAACAATTGTGGGTCCTCGATACTGCGGTCCACATGGCTCTCAGCCGCAAAGTTTACGACAAAGTCTATATCGTGTTCAGCAAACAACTTGTCTGCCAAAGCCCTGTCTCTGATGTCGCCTTTTACGAAGAAACAACGTTTGTTGTCAATGTCATTCTTGATAGTACCCAGATTGCCTGCGTAGGTCAGTGCATCCAGTATAATCACCTTGATGTCTTCGTTCTTGTACTTTTTGTCAAGAAGATATTTGATGAAGTTGGCTCCGATGAAGCCTGCGGCTCCTGTCACTAAGTATGTTTTCATATTTCTTGTTGTTTTTTATGTTCTTTGTCTTTAATCTCTTTATCGTAAGTTTCCCAATATTCCTGATTCTTTTCCTTTCGTTTTTTCTGTTCTCTATAGTTGGAATAGATATTGAGCAACATCATCGTCATTCCGAACGAGGCACTCCCAATCATCAAATTTTGCCAATGATATTCACTACCCCAATCGAACAGGAGTTGTGTACCATAATACACGCCTGTCAGTACCATAAATTGGAATAAATAGGTATGTGCTTTTTTCATCTGTGTTTTATGGATGATGGTTCTTATCACTTAATGTAATAACTTCACAATCGGTGAATTTATTGCCTTCTATGGTTAATCTTATCAGCGTTCTTTCACGGTGCCAGCCTTGTAAGCCTGCCGCACCGGGATTAATGTGCAGCAAGTTGAGTGTTTTGTCGTATTGTACTTTCAGGATATGCGAGTGTCCACAAACGAACAATTGAGGTGGCGAAGCAAACAGCAAACTGCGTATTTGTGGGGCGTAATTGCCGGGATAGCCGCCGATGTGCGTCAGCAATACATCCACATCTTCGCACTTGAAACGCAGTTTGTCACGGTACATCCGTCGCAAGTCACCGCCGTCACAGTTACCACAAACAGCCCTTAACGGCTTGATGGCATCCAGTTTTTGTGCCACTTCCAATGAGCCAATGTCTCCGGCGTGCCATATCTCATCACACTCGGCAAAGTATTTCTCGTACTTGTCGTCCCAATAGGCGTGCGTGTCGCTGATGATTCCTATTCTTTTCATTTACGCCTTACCTTTCTTTAGAGCTATATCCAAACCGCATTCGGATGTAGTCTCCTATGAATTTTGCTGTTTTCTCCAATCCCATGTAGCTTGAGTTGATGCAGAGGTCGTAGCTGCTGCTGTGTCCCCACTTCTTTCCAGTGTAGTAATTGTAATAAGACGCGCGCTCACTTTCTTTGTCGATAATCAACTTCTTGGCATCCTTTTCATCACAGCCTAATCGTTGACAAACTAATTTGATGCGGTCTTTCATGTTGGCAGTGATGAAGATGTTTACCACGTTTGGATAAGTTCTCAGCACATAGTCGGCGGCTCGTCCCACAAAGACGCAACTGCCCTTGTCGGCAGCCTTGGTGATGGCTTCGCTTTGAAACTGAAACAAGCCGTCTTGTGAGAATTTATTGTTGTAAAAATTATTATCACTGATGAGCGGAGCGTGCATGCCGAACAAGGTTTGAATGAATCCTCGCTGCTCGTCATTTTCTTCAAAAAACTTCTCACTGAAGCCGCTCTCCTTAGCCGCGAGATTGAGTAGTTCCTTGTCATAAAGCGTGCAGCCGAAGTCAGCGGCCAGTTGTTTTGCGATGATGTGCCCTCCGCTGCCTACCTGTCTGCCGATGTTGATGATGATGTTGTTATTGTTTTCCATTGATAGATTGTATGTGTTGTGTTTTGAATTTTTTCATATAGACGGCTATCATGACGACAGCGATGATGACAGCGACAAGGTCGGACGTAGGTAACGAAGCCCACACGCCCTCTATTCCATAGCGTTTTGGCAAAATGGCAAGAAGCGGTAATAGGAAAAGCAATTGTCGTGAAAGCGACAGAAAAATACTTATCTTTACTTTGCCGATACACTGGAAGAAGTTGGTGATGACCATTTGTATTCCCACGATGGGATACATCAGCAAGTCAATGCGCACACCTTTGATGGACATGTCTATGAGCGTGGCGTCTGACGTGAACAGCCGCACGCAGTAGTAAGGCAGGAACATGGCGATGCACCACCCCGTCGTCATGATGATGGTAGCCGCAATGATTGACAGCTTTAACACCCTCATCATCCTGTCCAGTTGCATGGCGCCGTAATTATAGCCTGCGATGGGTTGCATGCCTTGGTTGATGCCCATGATGAACATCACGAAGACCACTCCGATACTGTTGGCTATGCCGTAGGCGCCAACCGCCATGTCGCCGCCATAGCGCACGAACTGGTTGTTCATGAAGATGACGATGACGCACGCGCAGGCATTCATCAGAAAAGGAGAGATGCCTATGCCGGTGATGTTTTTCACCAAATCTCTTTTGAGACGATAGATGCCTCTTTTCAGATGCAACAATTCATCGGGGTTGCTGAACAGCTTGAGTTGCCATGCCAATGCCATGGCTTGTGAGATAATCGTTGCGAAAGCGGCGCCGCGGATGCCCCAGCCCCACCAGAGAATGAAGATGGCGTCAAGGATGAAATTCATTACTACCGTAAACATGGTGGCGTACATGGCTTGCTTAGGCTTGCTGGCTGCCCTCAAGACGTTGTTCATGCCAAAGTACATGTGCGAGATGACGTTGCCGAGAAGTATCACTATCATATAGTCTCGCGCGTAAGGCAAGGTGTTCTCACTGGCGCCGAAGAAGAGTATGATGGGGTTGATGAAAAGTAGACAGACAAGTCCGAATATCAATCCTACGATGATGTTGAGGGTTACGGAATTGCCCAACACGTTTTCTGCCGTTTCGTAATCTTTCTGTCCAAGCTTTACCGATATGGCTGTTGACGCACCTACGCCGATGGCAGCGCCAAAGGCCGCCGACAGGTTCATCAGCGGGAAGGTGATGGCTAATCCTGAAATAGCCATGGGACCCACCACCTGACCGATGAAGATACGGTCAACCATGTTGTACAGTGAGGATGCCGTCATGGCAATCACGGCAGGCATGGCGTATTGCAATAATAGCGTACCTATTGGCTTCGTTCCTAATTCGAGTGTCGCTGCTCTGTTGTCCATTAAATAATACCTTCATGTTTATCCTTGCAAATGTACGAAAAACTTCCGGTTCATCCTAACCCGGAACTGCGATAAATCACCGCTTTTCCTCGTTTTATAAGTTATCTTTCAAATTTAAATCGTATTTTTGCGCTTGCTACACACAACGGCAAGCAGATGATGAAGCAGGCTCTTTCTTTATACGAGCTCAACCAACTGGTGAGTGAGACCATACAAACCGCCATGCCCGATGAATATTGGGTGGAGGCCGAATTGTCTGAGCTGCGCGAGGTAAGGGGACACTGTTACATGGAGCTGGTGCAGAAAGACGGAGGTGACAACACGCCCGTGGCCAAGGCTTCGGCCAAATGTTGGAAGAACAAGTGGATGCTCGTGCGACCGTATTTCGAGCGAATGACAGGGCAAGCCCTGCGCGCCGGCATGAAAGTGTTGCTGAAGGTGTACGCCAATTTCCACGAGGCGTACGGCTTTTCTTGGATTGTCACCAACATCGACCCTGTGTACACCCTGGGCGACATGGCCCGCAAACGCTTGGAAATCATCGCCCGTTTGAAGGCCGAAGGGGTGTTCGAGCTGCAAAAAGACTTGCACCTATCCATGTTCGCGCGCCGCGTTGCCGTCATTTCCAGTGAGCAGGCGGCTGGCTATGGCGACTTTTTGCGACAGTTGAAAGATTGCGGGCAGGGGTTCAACTTTGAGGTTCAGCTTTTTCCTGCCGTCATGCAAGGCGAACGAGTGGAATCCAGTGTCATCGAAGCCTTGAACCACATCAATGCGCAAGTCGATAACTTTGATGTGGTGGTCATCATCCGTGGCGGCGGAGCAACAAGCGATTTGAGTGGTTTCGATACCCTTTCACTGGCCGAGAATGTGGCTAATTTCCCCTTGCCCATCATCACCGGCATCGGGCACGAGCGTGATGAGAGCGTGTTGGACATGGTTTCGTTCCGCCGGGTCAAAACTCCTACGGCAGCGGCGGCGTATCTCATCGACAACCTGGCTGACACCTTGGCTCGGATAGACGATGCGCAAAGTGAGATGGTGCAAATCGTGAGGCACTGCATGGAGCGGCAGAAGAATCGATTCGTACGCGTTTCAAGCAAAATTCCGGTACTGTTCTCGCATGTCAGAGTGGGGCAGGAAGAGCGTTTGCAACAATATTTTTTGCAGCTCACCGCCAGGGCTTCCCGCAAAATCTCTGATGCCCAGCATCACGTCCAGGTACTTTCAAATAGTTTGAAACCGATGGCCGAGAGCCAAATCGTGACGGAAGGGCATCGCTTGGACATGCTCAGGCAGCGATGCAGGTCGCTGGACCCACAGCTGCTCCTAAGCCGCGGATACAGCATCACCCTGCACCAGGGACGCGCGGTGCGCCATGCCGGTGAGCTGAAGGCGGGCGACGAGATAGAAACGCGCGTGGAGGATGGAACGTTCAAATCAATCATCAAATAACATGACCAAAGAAATAAACTATGAAGAGGCTGTCAGACAGCTGGAAAGCATCGTGCGGAGGATGGAGAACGAGGAACTCGACATCGACGAATTGACCACCGAGTTGAAGAACGCCCAAAAGCTCATCAAGCTTTGTAAGGCGCGCCTGACAAAGGTAGATGCTGACATCAAGAAGATTTTGGAAGATGACTGACCAATCTTGGCGCGACAAAAAATACGTCGCAATCGTTGTGCATGCGCGATAAATTGTCTATTTTTGCGAAAAACTTGAAAGGTATACAGATTTTTAAACAGACATGAATATGAAAAATATTGACTGGGCTAACCTGTCCTTCGGTTACATGAAGACCGACTATAACGTGCGTTGCTACTACCGAGACGGCCGATGGGGCGAGATTGAAGTGTGCTCCGACGAGTACCTCAACCTGCACATGGCCGCCGCTTGCCTGCACTACGGACAGGAGGCCTTCGAGGGTTTGAAGGCCTATCGCTGTCCCGACGGGAAGATACGCGTGTTCCGGATGAACGAGAACGCGGCTCGCTTGCAGAGCACTTGCCGCGGTATCGTGATGCCTGAGCTGCCCACCGAGCGTTTTGAAGAGATGGTTAAGATGGTGGTGAGGCTCAACCAAGCGTACATACCAACCTACGAGAGCGGGGCCACGCTTTACATCCGTCCGCTGCTCATCGGAACTTCGGCGCAGGTTGGCGTGCGCGCGGCGCGCGAATACGCGTTCATCATCTTCGTCACCCCCGTGGGACCTTACTTCAAAGGCGGGTTCACCTGCAACCCATACGTCATCATGCGCGGCTACGACCGCTCGGCTCCTCTGGGAACGGGTAAGTACAAGGTGGGCGGCAACTATGCCGCGTCGCTCTACGCACACAGCATAGCTCACGAGAAGGGGTATGCCAGTGAATTTTATCTCGATGCCAAGGAAAAGAAATACATCGACGAATGTGGGGCTGCTAACTTCTTCGGCATCAAGAACAACACATACGTCACGCCCAAGTCGACCAGCATTCTGCCTTCCATCACCAACAAGAGCCTCATGCAGTTGGCCGAAGATATGGGATTGAAGGTGGAACGACGCCCCATTCCCGAAGAGGAGTTGGAAACATTTGAGGAGGCTGGAGCCTGCGGAACAGCTGCCGTCATCAGTCCCATCAGCTACATCGACGACCTCGATACGGGCAAGCGGTACAGCTTTGGTGATAAGCCCGGACCCATCTCCACAAAGCTGTACAACAAGTTGCGTTGTGTACAGTATGGCACAGAGCCAGATGATCACGGCTGGACCACCGTGGTGATAGAGTAATAGTGGATAATATTAAAGAGCGATAATCTTGTCGCTCTTTTCTGTTTCGGGGCGACATGAAAGTCGCCCTTTTATGTCCCCAATCGTTGGTGTTTCATCACGCAAATATGATGTGTTATGGAAGTCGTGTTCAATCTCATTGACTTTGCCTTCCAATACCATAGACTTTGCGTGTTAATAGTATTGACTTTGCCAGCCAATCTCATTGACTTTGGAAGCTCAAAAGATAGTTGTTGGAAATCAACTGGTTACGATGGCGCCGTCGAGCCTTTCGCACTTGTTTTAGTAAAGAGAGTCGAGGATGACGAAACGTGCGTCAGGCTGGTTTGTGTTTCGGCCGATTAAAGCCTGTGTGGGTTTGGCCGAAATTAAATAATTGATTATCTTTGCAAACACAAAAAACACATTATGGGCAAAGGAAAATTAGAGAAATTCGCTGAGATGGAGACATTCAAGAATGTCTTTCAATATCCCTTTTCCGTACTTGAGAACGTTCCTTTCGATATGAAAGGGCACTGGTGCGACGATTATTTCAAAAACAACCATCCCATTGTGCTGGAGCTGGGATGTGGCAAGGGTGAGTATACCGTGGGACTGGCCAGGCTTTTCCCCGACGTGAACTTTATCGGCGTTGACATCAAGGGCGCGCGCATGTGGACCGGTGCCAAGCTGGCTTTGGCCGAAGGGTTGGACAACGTGGCTTTTCTGCGCACGAACATCGAGATGATTGACCGCTTTTTTGCCTCGGATGAGGTGCGGGAAATATGGCTCACTTTCTCTGATCCGCAGATGAAGAATGCCCGAAAACGGCTCTCCAGCACCTATTTCATGAACCGCTATCGCCGTTTCTTGGTAGACGGTGGGGTGGTGCATCTCAAGACCGACTCCAACTTTTTGTTCACCTACACGTCGCTCATGGTGGAGAAAAACCAGCTGCCGTTGCTCCAAAAGACGGCCGACCTGTATCACACCGCTGACGTTGACGAGGCCACCCGGCGCATCTTGTCCATTCAGACGTATTATGAAAGCATGTGGATGGAGCGGGGGTTGAACATCAAGTACATCAAGTTCAGGCTGCCGCATGAAGGACAGTTGGAAGAACCCGACGTGGAAATACCGCTCGACGACTATCGCAGTTACCACCGCAGCAAGCGCAGTGGCAAGGCTACTGGTAAGTAAAACCATCTAAGACTAAATCAGATGAAAAATCAGTGTTGCATCGGTAGGGGATGAACCTGTAATCTATCTGTAGAAAATCCCTCCAAAAAGAAGGGATTACAACACTAAATACAAAACATAAGAAAATGACTTTATATCCAAAACTGATTACTGAGGCATTGGCAACGGTGATGTATCCCGGAACCAAGAAGAACCTCATAGAGAGCGACATGCTGGCAGATGATGTCCGAATCGATGGGATGAAAGTTGAGTTTACCTTGATATTTCCCCGCGAAACCGATCCTTTTCTGCGGTCAACGCTCAAGGCAGCCGAGGCTGCCATACACTTCCATGTGGGAAAAGAGGTTGAGGTGAACATCAAAACAGAGTTCAAGACCGCGCCGAGACCAGAGGTTGGCAAGTTGCTTCCGCAAGTGAAGAACATCATTGCCGTAAGCTCCGGCAAGGGGGGAGTGGGCAAGTCGACCGTCTCTTCCAATCTGGCCATCGCCTTGGCACAGCTGGGTTACAAGGTGGGATTATTGGATGCTGACATCTTCGGGCCATCCATGCCCAAGATGTTCGGCGTGGAGAACGAGCGGGTTTATGCCATTGAGAAAGAGGGCAGACAACTTATTGTGCCGATAGAGAAATATGGCGTGAAGTTGCTGAGCGTGGGCTTCTTCGTCAATCCACAGACCGCGACGCTCTGGCGGGGCAGCATGGCGTCGAATGCGCTAAAACAATTGATCGCCGATGCCGACTGGGGCGAGCTGGATTACTTTATCCTTGACACGCCGCCGGGTACGAGCGACATTCATTTAACATTGCTCCAGACGCTCGCCATCACGGGAGCAGTCATCGTGAGCACACCGCAGAAGGTGGCTTTGGCTGACGCCAGAAAGGGCATTGATATGTATCAGAACGACAAGGTGAACGTGCCGATTCTGGGATTGGTGGAAAACATGGCTTGGTTCACGCCCGCCGAACTGCCTGAGAACAAATATTTTATCTTTGGAAAGGATGGCTGCAAGCACCTGGCAGACGAGATGAAACTGCCGTTGCTGGCGCAGATTCCCATCGTGCAGAGCATCTGCGAGAACGGTGATGGCGGCGAACCGTCGGCTGTTCACACAGATACAATGACGGGTCAGGCCTTTCTCAACCTGGCGCAAGCGGTGGTCACCGTGACCAACAGGCGAAACAAGGAACAGCAACCCACAAGGATTGTCAGGGTGAGCAAATAGCTTTTCCCCAACAAGCAACCTTCATTTTCAGCGTCATTGGCGTGAATCACAGGCGCAACGCTTCTGTAAAATTGTGGCAAACATGAGACATGGAGAAACCTCCCGCTTTCGTGTTTGCCATTTATTTTCAGGGCGGTTCTATAAATTAGCTTTGACAGATTGTGAGACTATTTTTGAGGTCAATTTGTTTGTGAGTGAAGGAGTATAGCGAGCTATATGACTGAACGAACAAGAAAATTGAACCAAAAAGAGGCCACAAGATGACAAAACGTAAAAATAAACAGGCATAAAAAACCTTACGGTGGTGATTTATAGAACCGCCCTTCAATCACTCTGCCGAAAAGTCGGCCACGGTCTTGCGGTACATGGAGTACAGACGGGTGCGCTCCACAAAGCCGGTGAGCAGTCCGTTCACGTCAACCACCGGCAAATAGTTGGCGTTGGTCTTGTCAAACTTCTCCATCACCTCTTCCATGGAGTCTTTGATACCCAGCGTAGCTTTCGGGGGTATTAAGATCTGCTGCACGGTGAAGCGTTGATACAGTTCGGTTCTGAACATCACATGTCTAATCTTGTTAATATCAATGATGCCCATCAAGACCCCCGCGGTGTTGACGACGGGGATGAAGCTGGTGTGACTTCTGCTGATCACGCTCACCAACTTCCCTAACGGCATGTCTGGGCCAACGGTCGTATAGTCGTTGTCAATCACGCTGTCAAGGCTCATCAGTGTCAGCACCGACCTGTCCGTGTGATGGGTGAGCAGCCTACCTTGGCGTGCCAGACGCATGGCGTAGATGCTGTGTGGCTCGAAGATGCTGATGACCATCACCGACACAATGCTCACCATGATGAGCGGCAAGAGAAGCGAGTAGCCTCCCGTGAGCTCGGCGATGAGAAACACACCGGTCAGTGGGGCATGCATCACTCCGGCCATCACCCCAGCCATTCCCAGCAGGGTGAAGTTCTTTTCGGGGATGTAGGTGCCCACCTGATTCATGTTCCACACACGCGCGAAGAGAAAACCACCGAACCCTCCCACGAACAGGGATGGCGCAAAGGTTCCTCCCACGCCACCCGCTCCGTTGGTAGCCGACGTCGCGAAAATCTTGGTGAGCAGCACTAAGGCGATGTAGAAGACCAGCAAGCCCGAACTGCCTGCGAACAACGAGTTGTTCATCACGGCGTTCCAGTCGGCTTCCGTGTTTCCGTTAATCAAGATGTTCAGTGAGTTGTAACCCTCACCATACAGTGAGGGAAAGAAAAATATCAGTGGGCTCAGCATGATGGCTCCAAGGAAGAGTTTGGCGGACGGATATTCCTTGAGACGTTCAAACACCCCCTCGCATCTGCTCATCATGCGTATGAAGTACAAACTTATCATGCCGCAGAACAGTCCCAGCAGGATGCTGGCCGGTATGCGGTCGATGTTCCAGGCGCTGTCTAACGTAAACTCGAACAGCGAGCGGTTGCCCTCGAAGATGTATGTGAAGACGGTTGCCGTGACGGTAGAGGTGAGGATGGGCAGCAGAGAGGCCATGCTGAGGTCCACCATGAGCACCTCCAGCGTGAACACCAGTCCGGCTATCGGGGCTTTGAAGATGCCCGCGATGGCGGCGGATGCGCCACAACCCACGAGCAGCATCAGCGTCTTGTTGTCCATCTTGAACAATTGTCCGAGGTTACTGCCTATGGCCGACCCTGTCAGCACGATGGGAGCCTCGGCGCCTACCGACCCGCCAAAGCCGATGGTGATGGCCGATGAGATGACCGATGTCCAGCAGTTGTGCGCCTTCAGCCTCGACTGTTTGGTGGATATGGCATACAGCACCTGCGTGATGCCGTGCGAGATGTTGTCTTTCACCACGTATCTCACGAAGAGCGACGTGATGTAAATGCCGATGACGGGAAACAGCAGGTACAGCCAGTTGTATGTGGTGGCGTCGAAACCGGCCGTGAGCAAATGCTGAATCTGCGTGATGATGACGTGCAGCACATAGGCGGCTACCGAGGCGAAGATACCTATGAAGAAGGCCAGGATGGTCGCCATCTGACGATTGGTCAGATGTGTCAGTCTCCACTTGTGCATCTTGTTGGCGTAGGTTGTCAGTCTCATCGTTTTCTTCTGTTGCCGCCTGTCCCGCTGAGAACGCGCGGACGGGGCGGACGACGGATGTCGGGGGTGTTGGTGTTATTTTCTGATGATGGTTACTTCTCCATCTTCTGCCAGCTTAATGATGCTGCTGGGCGTGTGTGGCTTGTGCTCCTGTCTGCGCGAATGGCAAACATAGTCTACCGCCTCGAGTATCTCCTTGCTGATGTCGCAGTAGTTGGCAGCCGCCGGTTCACCGCTGACATTGGCGCTGGTGCTTACCAAAGCCTTCTGAAAACGGTAGCACAGTTCGTGCGAGAAGGGCTCTTTGGTGATGCGCAGCGCGATGCTTCCGTCTTCCGCTATCAGGTTCGGAGCCAGGTTGATGGCGCCGTCCAGGATGATGGTAGTTGGCTTCACGGCCACGTCCAGCAAGTCCCAAGCCACGTTGGGCACCTGCCTTACATAGCGTTGCAGGCGCGCGTCGGAGTCGACCAGGCAGATGAGAGCCTTCGAATCGTCGCGCTTCTTGATTTTGTACACTTTGGCCACGGCGTCGGCGTTGGTCGCATCGCAGCCTATTCCCCACACGGTGTCGGTGGGATAGAGTATCACGCCACCTTGTTTCATCACCTCTATGGCGTTCTTGATGTCTTCTTGTATGGTCATCTTGAGTTCTTGAGTTTTTGAGTTTTGTAAGTTTTTAAGATTCTCTGGTTGCTGGTTATTAGGCTAATTAGACCAATTGGGCTTATTAGCCTAATTAGCCCAATTGGCCTAATAGCTTTTATTCCCTCCACCCGTTCAGGAAGTCTTTCGCGCTCATGCGCTTCTTTCCAGCCATCTGCAGCTCAGTGATTTCCAGCCAGTTGTCTTCAGATGCGAAATACAGTTTCTTGTTTTCCACCCACATCGTACCTGGTGTCTCATCAGTCGCAAGGTTTGTTTTGCTTGATTTGTAAATCTTCAGCGTCTGCTGTTTGCCGTTGCCGTCGGTGACGAGGGTCCATGCTGCCGGATACGGACTTAGTCCTCGGATGAAGTCGTACACCCGTTTGGCCGGCTGCTGCCAGTTGATTTGGCACGTCTCCTTGAAGATTTTCGGTGCCGGATGCAGTTTGGCTTCGTCCACGGCATAGTGATCTTGCGGTGTCGACGCAATCTCTCCACCGTTCTCAATCAATTGGTCAATGGTCTCGAGGCATATCTGCGCCCCCAGCACCATAAGATGATCGTAGACATACTCCACGTCGGCATCGTCGGGAATCGGCATCGTTTTTTGCAGGATGATGCGCCCGGTGTCGATTTGCCGGTCCAGGAAGAATGTGGTGACTCCTGTGGTTGTCTCACCGTTGATGACGGCCCAATTGATGGGTGCGGCCCCCCGATACTGCGGCAAGAGCGCCGCGTGCACGTTGAAGGTGCCCAGTGGGGGCATGGCCCACACCACCTCGGGCAGCATGCGGAAGGCCACAACCACCTGAAGGTCGGCCTTATAGCCAGCCAACTGCTCCACGAAGGCGGGGTCTTTCATCTTCTGAGGCTGCAAAACGGGCAACCCTTGCGCCAAGGCGTATTTCTTCACCTCGGATGCTTGCAGCGTGTCCTGATGGCGGCCTGCGGGCTTGTCGGGCTGGGTGACAACCGCCACCACCTTGTAACCTCCCTCCACGAGTGCGCGGAGCGAACCTACGGCAAACTCCGGGGTGCCCATGAAGACGATTCGTAGATTCTCTTTCGTGAGTTGTTCCTTATGCATCTGTTCGAGTTGGATTTGCAGTTCGAGATACAAAGATATGACAATTCGTTAGGATAGCAAATATTTTTGACTTTTTTTCTTTTTGTTTCTTCGCGGCACCCTCTGCGGATACCGTGCCGATGTCAATGGGTTTGGCGGCCTAAGTCAATGGGTTTGGCGGTCAAGGTCAATGGGTTTGGCGGTCAAGGTCAATGGGTTTGGCGGTTAAGGTCAATGGGTTTTGGATGGGCGGCCCATGGGGCTGCGCGGCTGAACCCTGCGGGCCGGTGTGTCGGCGTTGGACTTTCGGGCCGCCGCCCGTTGCTTTTCAGCTTTCCGCACCCACAATATTTATCGAGAAACTTGCGGCATTGGAGAAAAACAATTAATTTTGCGGACTGAACTTTATGCGCTTCGTTTTGGGTGCTCTGCGGGCGACATGGTCGCCCTACGGTGGAGACGGGAAACGGAGAGGGGTGAACGCGCTTGCCTGTCGGACGGATGGGTGAGGAGAAGGCGGTTTATCCTTTTTCCGTCCCATGCTTCAACGGGCATTCAAATCTTTTTCGGCAGTGTGTACCCATTCATCCATATATATAGAAAACTTAGGATGAATTCCTGCGGTCAATCGTGTGTATCGTGCGCAGAATCGATTAAACATCCTATCACATATATCCCCTCTTTTTACAAACATGATGGCTATGAGCACGCAAAAATATGATTTTCTCATCGTAGGCGCGGGTCTCTTCGGCTGTACGTTCGCCCACATGGCCACCCGTCGGGGCAAAAAGTGCCTGGTGATAGACAGGCGTCCTCACCTGGGCGGCAATCTTTATTGCGAACGCCGCGAGGGCATTCACGTGCACCGGTATGGCGCTCACATCTTCCATACGAACAGCAGGCGGGTGTGGGATTACGTCAATTCGCTGGTAGAGTTCAACCGGTTCACCAACTCACCGGTGGCCAACTACCATGGCAAGCTGTACAATCTGCCGTTCAACATGAACACCTTCTACCAGATGTGGGGCGTCAAGACTCCCGCGGAGGCTGAGGCGAAGTTGGAAGAGCAGCGCAGGGAGGCCGTGGACAGGATGAGGGCCGAGGGGGTGGAGGAACCGCGGAACCTGGAGGAGCAGGCCTTGTCGCTGGTGGGAGCCGACCTGTACGAACGGCTCGTCAAAGGCTATACGGAGAAACAGTGGGGGAGAAAGTGCGCTGAACTGCCGGCCTTCATCATCAAACGACTGCCGGTAAGGCTGGTTTATGACAACAACTATTTCAACGACCGCTACCAGGGTGTTCCGAAAGGAGGATACAACGCGCTGACGGACAGGATGCTGGAGGGTGTGGATACGTTGACGAATCTCGACTTCCTGGCTCCTTTCAACCCTTCTGCATGGAGCGCGCCTTCATACAGCGAGTATGCACAGGGGGCGGAAGAGCCGGCGGCGGAACGGCAGAGATGCTCTGACGAGACGGCACGGCAACGGCTTGTACGCGCAAGGGTGCTTCAATTGCTGAAGGACGGTGGGTGCGAATTTCCCCTGAGGGGCTCGCTGAAAGAGGCGTGGCAGAACGTTGCCCGCCGCTTGGTGTATACGGGACAGATAGACGAATTCTTTGACAACCGCCTGGGTAAGCTGGCTTACCGAACGGTACGCTTTGAGGATGAAACGCTGGATGAGCCTAATCATCAGGGAAACGCCGTGGTGAACTATACGGCGGCGGACGTTCCTTATACCCGAATCATTGAGCACAAGCACTTCGACATGTTCGGAAGTGAGGTGTATCAATGCCCCAAGACGGTGATTTCTAAGGAATATTCCACTGAATGGAAACCGGGCATGGAGCCTTATTATCCCGTAAACGATGAGTATGACAACAGGCTTTACCTGAAATACAAGGCTCTGGCCGACGAATATGCTGCCAGACTGTGTGCGGCAGACCATTCGCTTCAGCAAGGCAACGTCAACGACAACCAACCGCCTGTCATCTTCGGTGGGCGCTTGGCGGAATATAAATATTACGACATGGCACCGGTTGTTGACAAGGTGCTGAGAATGTTTGATTAAAATATAAATAGATTATGACAAGTTCAAAAGTAGCTTTAATCACCGGTATCACCGGACAGGACGGCAGTTATCTGGCTGAGTTCCTCATTGACAAAGGGTATGAAGTGCACGGACTGCTGCGCCGCAGTTCGTCGTTCAATACGGGGCGCATCGAGCACTTGTATCTGGACGAGTGGGTGCGCGACATGAAGAAAGACCGGCTGGTGAACCTGCATTGGGCCGACATGACCGACTCTTCGTCGCTCATCCGCGTCATCGGCGAGGTGAAGCCCACGGAGATATACAACCTGGCGGCGCAGAGTCATGTGAAAGTGAGCTTTGACGTGCCTGAATACACGGCAGACACCAACGCCCTGGGTACGCTGCGCTTGCTGGAGGCCGTGCGTATTTGTGGACTGGCGAAAAGCTGCCGCATCTATCAGGCAAGTACGTCTGAGCTGTTTGGTAAGGTTCAGGAAATTCCTCAACGTGAAACTACTCCGTTCTATCCTCGTTCGCCATATGCCGTTTCTAAGCTCTATGGTTTCTGGATTATGAAGAACTACCGTGAGAGCTACGGCATGTACTGCTGCAACGGTATCTTGTTCAACCACGAGAGTGAGCGCAGGGGCGAGAACTTCGTGACCAAAAAGATTACCTTGGCTGCGGCTCGCATCGTTAAAGGTTTGCAGGACAAACTGTATCTGGGCAACCTGGACGCACGGCGCGACTGGGGATATGCGCCTGATTACGTGCAGTGTATGTGGCTGATGTTGCAGCAGGAAGAGCCTGATGACTTCGTCATCGCAACGGGCGAGTATTACAGTGTGCGCGATTTCGCCACCTTGGCGTTCCATCATGCGGGCATTGAGCTTGAGTGGAAAGACAAGGGAATGAACGAAAAGGGCATTGACAAGGCTACCGGCAAGGTGCTTGTGGAGGTGGACCCCAAATATTTCCGTCCTGCTGACGTGGAACAATTGCTCGGCGATCCCTCGAAGGCGAAAGAGAAACTGGGCTGGAATCCCCGCCAAACCAGCTTTGAAGAACTGGTGAAGAAGATGACGGAGTATGATTTGAAAAACGTGAAATAATAAGGAAACGTTTTTTAGATTTCCTAGATTTCCTAGAATTCCTAGTATTCCTAGGTCTCCTAGTATCCCTAGTATCCCTAGGAAATCTTAAAAACCCATTCATCAATCATGGCATTATCAAAAACATCTAAAATATACATCGCAGGACACCACGGCTTAGTGGGTTCTGCGATATGGAAGAATCTTGAAGCAAGAGGATACAGCCAGCTGATAGGGCGCAGCCATAGCGAGTTGGATTTAACCAATCAGCAGGCTGTTGACGACTTTTTCAAGACAGAACGTCCTGATGCAGTGGTGTTAGCCGCTGCCTTCGTGGGAGGCATCATGGCGAACAGTCTGTACCGGGCCGACTTCATCATGCAGAACATGATGATGCAATGCAACGTGATTTCGTCGGCTTATAAATATGGTGTGAAGAAACTACTCTTCTTGGGCTCTACCTGCATCTATCCAAAGAATGCGCCACAGCCCATGAAAGAGGACGTGCTGCTTACTTCGCCTTTGGAGTACACCAACGAGGAATATGCCATTGCCAAGATTGCCGGACTGAAGATGTGCGAGAGCTACAACCTGCAATATGGCACGAACTATATTGCGGTGATGCCCACCAATCTATATGGTCCCAACGACAACTTCCACTTAGAGAACAGTCATGTGATGCCTGCCATGATGCGCAAGATATATTTGGCAAAACTGATTCATGAGGATAACTGGGAAGCCATTCGGGTGGACATGAACAAGCGTCCCGTAAATCCAGTAAAAGCCTTGGCTGAACAGATAGGAACAGACAATGTTGACGGCGGGTGCAGTAAAGAACGTATCTTGCAGGCATTGAAGTTTTATGGCATTGAAAACAACAAGGTAACACTCTGGGGAACAGGCTCGCCATTGCGCGAGTTCCTATGGAGTGAGGATATGGCAGATGCTTCAGTACACATCCTCCTCAATGTAGACTTTAAGGACATCATCGGCATAGACAAGTATTCAAGTGTGTTTTACGGCACTGCTACCGATGGTGAGGTAAACCGCAACAATAGCGAGGGGCGTGGCGGTGCCATTCCATCACTTGGCGAGATACGCAACTGTCATATTAATATAGGTACGGGAAAGGAACTGACCATCAAGCAACTTTCCGAACTCATCGTGCGAACCGTTGGCTTTACGGGAACCGTTGTGTGGGATGAAAGCAAACCCGACGGTACTCCGCGCAAACTCATCGATGTGTCAAAGCTGCACTCTTTGGGTTGGACACACAAGGTGGAAATAGAGCAGGGTGTGCAGAAGTTGTACGACTGGTACAGGCAGTCGCTGCAAGGATAAAGGTGTAAGCAATAAAGATTACACCTATTATATATATTGGTCTCATCTACGTGACGGACAGTCGTTTTAATTTTAATTGGGAATTACATCGAATAGGATGAATGAAGTTAACAAGCAGTTAACCATCGCCGTTGCGGGTACTGGTTATGTGGGCTTGAGCATCGCCACGTTGCTCAGTCAGCATCACCATGTGTTGGCTGTTGACGTGGTGCAAGAGAAGGTTGATAAGATAAACCGCAGGGAATCTCCCATCAGCGATGAATACATAGAAAAGTTCTTTGCCGAGCGTGAACTTGATTTGCAAGCCACACTGAATGGCGAGGAAGCATACAGGCAAGCGCGGATTGTCGTGATTGCCACGCCAACCAATTATGATCCGGTAAAAAACTTCTTTGATACTACTCATGTAGAGGAAGTGATAGAACAGGTGATGCGCGTGAACCAACAGGCGGTAATGGTGATAAAGAGCACGGTGCCTGTGGGATATACGGCAAACGTGCGACAGCGCTATCATTGTGACAACATCATTTTCGCTCCTGAGTTCTTAAGAGAAAGCAAGGCTCTCTATGACAATCTCTATCCCAGCAGAATTATTATTGGCAGACCGCAAGGTGATGCTCGTATGGAAAAGGCGGCGCAAACCTTCGCTCATTTATTGCAAGAGGGAGCCGAGAAGCAAAATATCGACACGCTCTTCATGGGTACCACCGAGGCCGAGGCCGTAAAACTGTTTGCCAACACTTATTTGGCCCTTCGAGTGAGCTTCTTCAACGAGCTGGATACATACGCTGAGATGAAAAACCTTTCCACCAAAGACATTATCCAGGGGGTAGGACTTGACCCGCGCATTGGCTCGTTCTACAACAATCCCTCGTTTGGTTACGGTGGTTACTGTCTTCCCAAAGACACCAAACAACTCTTGGCGAACTACGAGGATGTGCCCGAGAATCTGATTGAAGCCATCGTGCAGAGCAACCGCACGCGCAAGGACTTCATCGCCGACCGGGTGCTGCACAAGGCTGGATATTATGATTATTACAATCGTGGTGATTATGACGTGTCAGAGGAACACCCTTGCACGATAGGCATTTATCGCCTCACGATGAAGAGCAACAGCGACAACTTCAGACAGAGCAGCATTCAAGGCGTGATGAAACGCATCAAAGCCAAAGGTGCCGAGGTTATCGTTTACGAGCCTACGTTAGAAGACGGTTCAACGTTTTTTGGCAGTAGGGTAGTGAACAACCTCACTCAATTCAAGCAAGAGTCGCAAGCCATTGTCGCCAATCGCTATGACAATTGTTTGGATGATGTGGAAGAAAAGGTTTATACACGAGATATCTTTAAGCGGGATTGATTCGTTTATCTACTTAAAAACAGAGGAACACTTCCATTCAAATCCTTACTCATGAAAACGTATGTAAATTTTTGGCTGTTATGTTTGATGCTGTTATTTCTTGGAACGGTAGAAACTCATGCTCAAAGGTTTTATTTTAAAGAGTTGTTCACAAAATGCAAGTATACATATGGCAAAAATCAAACTCCGCAAACATTTACGCCTACTCATAAACTTTATAATCATCAATGGAAATTGACTGTTGACGGGAAACTTGGTAAATCATATTGGAGTGCGGATTGCCTGCATGTGGGTACAGGAAACGATGCGTCTCAACTTATTCGTTTAGAAACCACAACACCGTTTAAGGATGTGGATTTGGTAAGAGTATCCACAAATATAGCAGACAGACGAAATGGGAGAGGTTACGAAGTAGGTATGACCCTCAGTTCGGATAAAGAGAAATTCAGTGATACACGTAATTACACGAAAAAGAAAGAAGACCTAAATAATGACCTAAGTAATTTTTATATCACGAAGGGTAAAATAAATAGTGGAACTCTAAAGGTTGAAATGAAAGGGGAAATATATGAAACAGGAGCTTTATATTTGTTTTTTATAGAAGTTGCCTCTATTTTATCCGATCAGCAAAAACTACAAACCCAACACATCAAATCAGGAGAGACTTATTCTTATCAAGTGCAGCGCACGTTTGCATCTAACCATTGGAGCACCATCTGTCTGCCGTTTGATGTGAGCAAGGAAGCTTTAAAAGAGGCAATGGGAAATTGCACATTGCTAAAGTTTACTAAAAAGATTGAAAACAACGTGCTGCAGTTTAAGGATACTGTTGTGATTGAGGCTGGTGTTCCTTATCTCATCAAGCCTGTGGTCAAGGTCGAAAATCCTATCTTCTCAAACGTAGTTTATAAAAAGGAAGCCATGCCGCAGAAAGTTCAAGATGATACAAAGAAATATGCTTTCGTCGGCACATTCGACCCTGTCAACGTAAATGTTCATGGCTCCGATTTGTTCTTGCTGGCTAATGGCAATCTTGCTAAACCTAAATCCGAAGAGGTGAGAGAAATATATGGCATGCGGGCCTACTTCAATATAAACGAACAAAACAGTTCTTCGGCAAAGCAGATTACTTATGCTATTGATTGTGGCAGTGAAACGGTGAATGGAATACAATCGCTGCACTCACATCCTTCAACGCACAACAAGCTCATTTACAATTTGCAAGGCGTAGAAGTAGGAGCGGACATCCGTCACTTGCCTGCTGGTGTTTATGTGATGGGTGGGAAGAAAATCATAAAAAGGTGAGGAGCAAGACAAACCCCATTCACAAATTCATTCTCTAATAACCATGAAGCATCGACAATATACCGCTCCTGAACTGACTATCATTCATTTGGATGAGGCTGCATTCACTCTTTTATCTGCCTCCTCAGTGAAGCAAATCAATAAAGAGAATCATGTCAATATCATCGGCAGCACCGAAGAAGAAGATGCTCATCATGCCTGTTCCAAAGGATTTATGTTTCTGGACGAAGATGACTTTGATGATAGTGAGTGATTTTTTTTACTTAGATAAAGAAAGGTTCATAGATTCCAGATGGACATCCAAAAGACAAAAATTATAAAATTGTTCAGTAAAAGTGAAACCTAAAACTAATATTAACAAAATACAGATAATATGGGATGTGAAACAGTAAGTCTTCAAGGGAAGCATAATCTGGAATCGTTGATAGAAAGGTATCTAAAAGATTCTTGTCGTTAAGGTGTTATTGATGATATAGACGGGGCAAAAAAGATGCTTACTGACGGTTCTATCCCCGATTTTTTGAAAAGATGCGTTTGTAATAGGAAAAGGCATCAATGGTGTATATCAAATGCAGCTCTTGATTGTGCAGTAAAAAAACGTTCAGCAAATTATGAAGAATTGTGTAAGATAAAGAATTTTGATGATTTTGATGATTTTGATAAATTGTACGATACAATTTATAACTTGATAGGCGAAGGACCAACGGGAATCAGTTATAGTACGGTATATGATACAGCCATTAGGTTTGGCGGAAGCATGAAGCCTGCTGCTGAGCCGCAGAAATATGTTTATGTACATCAAAAACTCATCCAAAGTGCCAAGCATATAGTCGGAAGAAAAAGTTTTAGTAATAATTATCGAATAGAAAAATCTGAGTTTTCTAAGGTCTGTGCTGCATTTAATAAATTAGACAGTCTTTTTATAGAAGACTTCCTTTGTGTTTATCATGATGAAATTATGAAGCTATAGATTCTTATAACATCTGCGCTTGTCTTCTTTTGGTGTCGCTTTTGACCATAGTCGAGGAGTCTGAGGATGATTGGAGTGATGCCATGACTATGATGTGTGCAAATATATCTTTGTCGAAATTTATTGCGAAGAACTCAACCCTACGAACAAACTCTGTTATGTTTACGACTTTGGTGACGACTGGATTCACGACATCACGCTTGAGGATATTATAGAAGAATTGCATCCCCATGCCTCGTGTACGGCTGGCAAAGGAGTCTGTCCCGAAGAAGACTGTGGCGGACCGTGGGGATATGAAGATATGAATGAAAACGGAGAGGTTGACGATCCCAAATACTTTGATTTGGAAGCGGCAAACAAGGCCGTGAAAGTCATAAAGCCCGAATGGTTTGAACCGTGGGTAAGGGGAAACAACATACCAATTGAATTTTAGTCAAGATAAGACTAAGCAGGAAAAACAATTTCGGCTCTGCATCTTTTCTTGTGGGTGGCTATTGTAACTTAACTGCAAATATTAACCTTACATTGTGTACAGTTGTGGCATTTTTACTTCTGGTTTGAAAGTATAAAATATAAAGGTACGCTTTTAATCCACAATATATAAATGAATAATTTCCGTCCGACTGGAGATAGGACTATTGCAAAAAATGCAACGATGTTATACTTACGGATGTTTGTAAGTATGATAATTGGTTTTTACACTTCACGGGTAGTGCTGAAAGCTCTTGGTGTGTCTGATTATGGAATATACAATTTAGTCGGTGGATTTGTTGTATTAGTGAATATGGTAAGCACGGCTCTTAATGGTGCTACATCCAGATTTCTTACTTATAGTTTAGGACAGGGAGCCTTCAAGGAATTACAAAAAACTTTTTCTACTGCTGTTTTTATTCACATAGTTTTATCATTATTATTTTTAGTATTAGCAGAGACGATAGGTCTGTGGTTCGTAAATTATCAGTTGGTGATTCCTCCTGATAGGATAACTGCAGCCAATTGGGTTTATCAAGCTGCGGTAATCTCAACAATTTTAGATATACTTCAGGTTCCTTATAACTCACTTCTTATTTCGCATGAGCGATTTGGTGTTTTTGCTACTATCGACATTTTAACATCATGTTTGAAATTGCTCATTGCCGTTATCGTGTTATATTCTTCATACGACCATCTGGTCCTCTATAGTCTTCTTTATGCATTCATAACGGTTGCCGTTATTATATTCTATCGTATTTATTCAACCAATCATTTTCAAGAGAGTAAACTCATATTCCAAATAGATTGGAACACATTCCGCGAGATGATGAGATTTTCCGGATGGACTCTATTTGGCAGCACGTCTTTGACATTGTCGCAGCAAGGAACAAATATAATATTTAATAATTTCTACGGTACAATTATAAATGCTGCGGTTGGGGTGGCTAATCAGGTTCAGGCCATTCTCTATTCATTTATAGGAAACATATCAGCAGCATTTAATCCACAGATTATAAAGGAATATGCACAACAAAATTTTGAACGTGTAGATTTTCTCATTAATTTGGGCGCAAAATTTTCATCATTGATGATATTGTTGGTTTCTGTACCAGTGATTTGCGAAATGCAAACATTAATGGGATGGTGGCTTGTTGAGATACCAGAAGGAGCTGTTACTATTTGCCAGATAGCATTGATATCAAATTTTTTTAATAGTTTTACTCCTTTGGTATATACTGCAATAACTGCGAGCGGATATGTTCGCTATGTAAATGTAGCTAATAGTATATTGTTCTTACTTCGTTTGCCTATTGCCTATCTTTTGCTGTTATGCTTTCATTCTTATGCATTAGTTTTGATAGTTTGTTTGTACATCCCAATAGCTTCAGGTATAATCTATTTAATCAATTTGAATCAATGTATGCCAACGCTTTCGATTAGGCGTTTTATCTGTAAAACCTATCTCCCAATTACTCTTATAGGTTTTTTTTCTTTAATGATAGGGTTAATGATTATGAATCAAATTGTTAGTCCTACATTTCGGTTTATCAGTGTTTTTATTTTTCCCGCATGTTTTGTTTTTTTAGCTGCTTACACTTTTATCCTAAACGAGGGTGAGAGAAATACAATCAAACATTTAATTAAGGTTATTATACACAGATGAAGAACGTATCTGATGTAAAAGATTGTTTTGGCTGTGGGGTATGTGCAGCAGCATGTCCTAAGACCACAATATCCATCAAATTAAATAAAAATGGATTTTACGAGCCTCAGGTTGATGAAAGCCGATGTATTGATTGTGCAATATGTCGAAATGTATGCAGCTTTATCAATCCAGGATTAAGTCTGGAGAATCCGAAAACCGCAAGTTATGCTTCGTGGAGCAATGATGACAATATAAGACAGCAAGCCTCCTCCGGCGGGGTAGGTTTTGAAATCGGGAGATATTTAATAGGTAAGGGATATAAAGCATGTGGTGTTAGATATAACGTAGAGAAGCGACGGGCAGAGCATTATATAGCTGACAATATCGAAGATTACAAAGCATCGATAGGCTCTAAATATATTCAAAGTTATACTTTTGAAGCTTTCAAGGCTATTAACCTGAAGGAAAAATATTTGGTTACCGGAACACCTTGTCAGATAGATTCTTTTCGACGCTACGTTAGAAAGTTCAGAAAAGAAGACAATTTTGTATTAGTGGACTTCTTCTGTCATGGTGTCCCGTCCATGTGGATGTGGTATAACTATCTACAC
Organism: uncultured Prevotella sp.; assembly: GCA_946998205.1. Taxonomy (GTDB): domain Bacteria; phylum Bacteroidota; class Bacteroidia; order Bacteroidales; family Bacteroidaceae; genus Prevotella. The sequence continues at coordinate 41,123 of CAMPYJ010000012.1, forward strand.
ATTAACCAACCTAAAGTGGATGGTTTACGCTCGGTTACCTGGCGAAACAAACGTACTGGTTGGCATGATTCATACGCAATGAACTTACAAGGAAAGACCGAGGAAGTTTATAGTTTAATGTCGAAGGGCGATTTATTCTACCGTCTCTTTTTAGGCGATTGGTGTATGAATCCGGCCTGTGTGAAAGATTGCAAGTTCAAGTATAGCGCTTCGTCAGCAGATATTCGGATAGGAGACTTGTGGGGAAATACCTATAAAGACGATGAAAAAGGAGTCAGTGCAGCCATAGCCTTTACGGAAAAAGGTAAACAAATTTTAAGGGAATTGGAGCGTTGCACTTTGAGGTCACATCCTTTTGAAGTTGTCGCGGAGGGGCAAATGAAGCAGAATGCGGGAAATACGTTATTATATCCTGTCATAAAAGCATTATTGAATCGAAGCCAGAGACATTCCCAAGCAACGTGGGATATGCTTACGAAAGTTCAGTTTTATTTGAGCATTCCATCGATATTGAAGTATAAAATAAAACAAAAACTGGGGAAGTGAAAATAGGAATCATTACCATGCATCGGGTACTCAATTTCGGGTCTGCCTTACAAGCGTATGCACTTCAGCAGGCCTTATTGAAATTGGGTTATGACAATGAGATTATCGACTATGTCTTTCCTCATGAAACAGATGTTCCTCTTTTGATGAGGGCAAACCTTTTTCTTAGGAAAAAAATATATGAAATTAGGACTGGAGCTTTTTTCGCAAAAAAGAAAGAAAGCTATTTCAAAGCATTTCGCAAACAGTTCTTGGCGTTATCAGACAAGACATACACCAGGGAATCTATTCTGTCGGATACCCCTGCATACGATCTCTATATGACCGGAAGCGACCAAGTTTGGAATCCTCTATGGATGAAAAACGATACTAATTTTTTACTTTCCTTTGTGAGAAACAAGAAGAAAATATCTTATGCGTCAAGTTTTGCGGTAGATGCAATTCCGGAGGAGAGCAAACCTATCTATAAGAAATACTTACAAGAATATAAATATATAACAGTCCGGGAAAACTCCGGAGAGAAGATTGTTAAGGATTTGCTTGACGGACAAGAGACACCCGTTGTCTGTGACCCAACGCTTTTGCTGGATCAGGAAGACTATATTAAAATAGCAAAGAAACCTCCACTTGATATTCATGGTCCATATCTTTTAGTTTACATTTTGGATTACATGTTCAATCCGTTTCCTGAAGTGAACAATATTGTAAGGAATGTTGCTGAAACCTTAGGATTACCAGTTGTTTATATTGGTGGTAAATATACAGTCTACGATTCCCATTGTCTGTCCATAGAGCATATTGGACCATGCGAGTTTATTTGGCTGTTTCAGCATGCCAAGTTCGTGATAACAACGTCTTTTCATGGAACGGCATTTGCAACTGTATTTGAGAAACCATTGTTAGCCGTTGTCAAGACGGCTAATGATAAGGATGGCCGGATCACAACCTTAATGAAGAATGTTGGGAATGAAAAAGCCATAACATCATATAACAGTTCTGATACCTATCAAGAAAATGGATTATATCAGCTTAGGGCAGATACCGAAAAGTGTAAAGAATATAAACGGGAATCTTTAGCGCAACTGAGGACAATGGTAAATTAAGTTCATATAGAAGAATGGCAAATATAAACGGACATATTCATGGGTTGTGCCATCGGTTGCTGAAGTATCCTCGACTATGGTATCATAAACATAAATCGAAACGACTTGTCAATCATGATTTTTCTCTATTTTGCAATAACTGTACAGGTGGAGTAATATTACATGATTTAGGTCTGCGATTTAATTCGCCTACGATTAATCTCAATATTCAACCAAGGGAGTTTATAAATTTTGTCAATAAACTGCGGGATTATATGCGTTGCGAGTTGGAGGAAATCCATGATGCTTCAGTAGATTTCCCCGTGGGTCGTCTTTCATTGCCAAAAGATGGGGGTGACGTTTATGTTAAATTCGTACACTACAGCTCTTTTAAATGTGCTAAGGAGAAATGGGAGGAGCGTAAAAACAGAATTGACTGGACCAACGTTTTTGTTTTGTTAGAGGGACCAACTTTCAGTTCTGAACTACTGGATATGTGTGCAGAGGTAGAATATCCTCTTTCTGTGATGGGTCCTGAAAACCCAGAAATAGAAGCCACCTATCCTTTTTACCATGGATTTAAGTGGTACAGCAACTGGCGTTCCGGCAAATCTTTGGATTATAAGCACATCTTTAGTTTGAAACGTTATTTGGACGATTTCGATTATATCAGTTTTTTGAATGGAAATAAAAGTTAGTATCGTCATACCGGTATATAAGGTGGAAAAATACATCGAGTGTTGTTTGCGGTCGGTGTTCAATCAAACCTATGCGAATATAGAATGTATTATCGTCAATGATTGTACACCTGATGGGAGTTTTGTCAAAGTAAAAAAGTTGATAGAGACCTATGAGGGAAATGTTGATTTTATACTTCTTGAGCATCGTCAAAATGAGGGACTCTCCCAGGCAAGAAATACCGGAGTAAACAACAGTACGGGCGATTATATATATTTTTTGGATAGTGACGACCGGATAACTGAGGATTGTATAGCAAAACTTGTAGATACGGCAAAGGAAAACAATTTGCCGGAGATTGTTATGGGAGTCACCAAGGGTGTGGATAATTTGGGGAATCAAGTTTCCGTGAGTGCTGCTCAGACAAAAAGTTTTATGACCAACGCTGATGTGTTTCAAGGTTATATCAATAATGAGTGGTATGTTATTGGATGCAACAAATTAATTAAAAGAACTATATTTGATGTACACCACACTTATTTTATTCCTGGGATTTATCATGAAGACGTGATGTGGAGTTTTGAGATTTCTACATACGTTAGTTCTTTGGTTTTATGTCCACATATCACATATCTATATTATATAGGTGATACAAATTCTATCAGTCGTTCTACATGGGGGGCAAAACGAGTGAGCGACAGTATAACGATACTTGAAAAGAAGGCTGCTTATCTGGATAAAGTATCCAATAAGTATTTGCTAATGAGACATATAAAGAATGAATGTTATAATATGGTATATTCTCTTTTCAGAAATCATTATTCGTACCGTGATATCAAACAATATATGAAGCGTATCAATGTATTGATGAATATGTCTGGTATACCAGCCATAAAAAGTGATGTACCCTTTTACAGAAGAGTTATATATAATCTTTATAAATTCTTATAATGAATCAAAAAGTTCTTTTGTCTATTCTTATTCCTGTCTACAATGCCGAAAAGTTCCTGGGACGATGCTTGGATAGTATTGTTGGTCAATCTCTTTTTAGAGAAGATGTTGAGATAATGTCTATGACATTGGTGCCCAAAACCATTGACATTGGCACGCAATTCACATGACTTTGGCGTTGAAAGTCGATGCAATTGAAAACATACTATCCAGATTACTTGCCCTTCCTCTCCTCCCACATGCAACGACGTAAGCACTGTCAGTGCCTTGCCTCGTCATTCTTAGAAAACGTTAGAACGAAATTATCTTATGAAAATAGTCATGATCACCGTGATGACGCCTGCCGCCGAGAACGTTCGCGGAACCAGTGCGCTGCCCTATCATCTGCTGGTTCATAGGGATAAGGGCATCCGGGTGGAGCTTTATTCCTTTAACCTGAACCAACTGGATGAAGAACAGATTAGACAAACGGCGAAGAAACTGGATATCACCATTCATATATTGCCGATACCCAAATGGTATACATGGTTCTTCAGGCTGCATCTCCTTATTTTAAGGCTGTTTCTCAGTTATCCCATCGGCAACTATATCAAGCTGAAGAAAGCCGACGTGCGGAGAATCAGGGCGTTGGAGCCTGACGGGATATGGATATATGGCGAAGAGTTGTCGCGCGTGAGCAGGCAGTTTTCCGAATACAGGCGCGTGCATACGCTTCCCGACTGTGAGTCTCTGTACTATTATCGCATGATGGGCAACCGTTTCGGTCTTTCCTCGGCCAGGATGTACTGGCGGTACGCTTTGATGTATCCCAAATATGTGAACATGGAACGGCGGTTTGACCGCGGCGGAAACGTGAGTTACCACCTCGTGGGCAAGGCCGACGCGGAACAGCTGAGAACCGTCAGCCCCGGAATACGGGCACGCTTCATCAGGCATCCCCACTATGAAATCAGACATGATGACGAGAGGGGAGACGGCGGTTTCCATGCCCCCGTGAGGATACTTGTCGCGGGGCAGAACAACGTGTATATGTCGCAGGGGGCGAGAGAGCTTGTGGAAGTATTATGCAATAAGTATAAAGTAGAAGACACCGATTTGCGCAAACACTATGAGCTCACCTTTCTTGGAAAGGGCTGGGAAACATATGCGGAACATCTGAGGCTTGTGGGGTGGAATGTAAACGTGACGCGCTTCGCGCCCGACTACATAGAAGAAATACGGAAGTACGACATCCAGATTACTCCCATTTCCATCGGTACGGGGACGAAGGGAAAGGTGCTTGACGCCCTGGCCAACGGACTGCTCGTGATGGGTACGGAGTATGCGATGGAGAACATCGCGGTGGAGCATCAAGAGAGTTGCATCGTCTATCAGGATGCGGCAGAGGTGGTGTCTTATCTTGAGGATATGGTAGGCAACGCTGAGAGATATGAGCGGATGGCCCTGAATGGCAAGCGCCGCGTTCAGGAACTCCATGGCCGTGAACTGTTGTCGGCGGAAATGTTCGCGCTGTTTGACGAATGACGCTCGGGTAAGTCAAACCCATCGTCATCATTCGCAGAATCCTTTCCCGGAGGTTGTCGGGTGTGCCGCAGGCCGCCGTATGCCGCGCCTCGCCCCAGCGGTGTCTCCGGTATGTCACAAGACGCTTCCTGGCAGCGGGCTTCCTAAGAGGGCGGCCATGTCGGGGGGGCGTTTTATGAAGAGTTTCGTCAGTCATGATGTTTTTTTAATTACATAAATTATGTTATATCTATTTGTATACATAGCGATCACGTTTGTCTTTTTTCAGTCGGTAAGCCAGGGTAAGAACCAGAGGAACGAGCGGCAGCTTGCTTTCTTCCTCATGGTCATGGCGCTTATCGTGGGTTTAGGTGACATGCTTGGCGGGTATGACCGGTATGTGTATTGTGACTTGTTCGACGGTACCGCCGACGACGTCATGGCGGGAAGGAATCCTTTCTCCAAGGATGCCTTCATCATGGGTTATTCCAACGAGATGTCTTATGTGGTGTTGAATGTCATCATCGCCCACGTCACGGCCAACCGGTACATCTTCATCCTTCTTCTCACAATCTTCGTTTATGTGATGTTGTATTTGTCGATGAGGGATTATCTGGAGAACTATCCATTTGGATTATTGATGTTTTCCGCGCTTTATTTCTTCTTCACGTTCACCTACTTGCGGCAGGTCTGCGCGACTTGTTTCGCCTGGTTTTCTTTCAGGTATGTGCTTAAGCGCAAGCTGCTGCCTTACCTGATATGTTGGTTCATCGCGTACAAATTTCACAACTCCGCGATCATATTCCTTCCCATGTACTTCATTCCTTTGAAGAAATATCCTAAGAAGGCCATCATATATGTCATGATAGCACTTTTGCTGATTGGCTCTACCGGTATCTCCGCCGGTCTCTATTCGATGTATGGCGAGGCGTCGGGAACGGCGCAGCGGACGGAGCAATATGAAGTGTACGGTCATTCTTTCAGGCTTGACTATGTGATTGAGGCTGTCGTTTTCCTGTATTTGATTCTTTCCAGATACAAGGAGATACCTGAAGACACCAAGCACCTCGTGTTCTTGAATGCCAGCCTTTGCTTCTGCGCCATCCTTTTGTTCTTCGTGACGAACTCAAGCGCCGGCAGGCAGAGCTGGTATTACATGATAGGCATCATATATACGATAAGCTATATCGTGACAAGGAAGAAGGGGATAACCAATTATGTGCTGTATGTTTACGCGCTGATGACGTTGCTGTTCTTGCGAATCGACTATTACTGGGACTATCTGATTAATCCTTACAAGACATTCTTGACTGACGGGCATAGGCAAAACGACAGGACTTTTTACGGATACGAGTACGACCAGCAATACGATAAAGACAAATTCTACCGTCCGGTATTATATCTAAAATAGCGCACTGATGAATCAAACTACGTCGAACACCATAACGGCGATACGGTTTCCTTTAATCGTAGCGGTAGTTTTATTGCACACTTATATCATAGACAGGCCGATAGGAGGGACTGTGTTCGTGCCTGCGGGTGAGTATCCAGCCTTCGACTTGTTTGAGCATCTCTACCGGGGTGAGTTGGGCAATGTCGCGGTTCCGCTTTATTTCTTCATATCCGGTTTCTTGTTTTTTTATGGGTTAAAAAATTTTGATTGGGGTAAACTAAGAAAAAAACTAGGCAGAAGGGTGCATTCGCTCGTTATACCATTTTTCTTTTGGAATATTGTATTTATGCTATTTGTAGGTATGGTTAATGCTATAGCTCCTTCTCTTCTTACTTACAAGAGGAGTTTTGTGGACATGACATTGCCGCAGGTCGCCAACTGTTTCTGGGATTTAAGCCAAGGGCTCATTCCCTTATGGTTCATTAGAGATCTTGTCATCATGAGTCTGTTCTCACCCCTCATATACATCGCCCTGCACCATAAGTATCATATATGGGTGATTTCCGCCCTGTTTCTGTTTTATCTCTCCGGCTGTTTCCATTATGCTCCGGGCTTGGGTATGAGGTGTTCTTTTCCTTACATGCTGGGCGCTTGTTTCAGCATCAACGGAAAGGACTTGGTGACCGAGCTGAGAAAAAAACTTTTGACGGTGACGGTTGTTTCGTTGACTGCCATTTTGATTGACACGATATTGTGGAGCCAACACATAAGCGTTTTTTACATCAACCGTATAGGACAAATTTTTGGAGCCTTGGCACTATTCACCTGGTTTTCAACAGGCGTGGAGAATCATTTGTTGAAGCCTAACGCGTTTTACTCCAAAGGCTCGTTCTTCGTGTTCGTATTTCACATGTTTATCATTTACATTCCCGCCAAGCTTTGGGTTTACCTGGTTCCGGTGAACGGATGGACGGCCGCCCTTGCTTTGATACTCATCCCGCCCATGGTGAGTTACGCGTGTTTGGGCATATATTGGTTATTACAAAAGGCCTTTCCCAAAATTACGAGTATGGCCATGGGAGAGAGAGGTTGACCTGTATGAGCATGATAACCATCGTAACGCCAACCTATAACCGGTTGAGCTGTCTGCCCCGGCTGTACCGCAGCTTGGCCATGCAGACGTGCCGGCAATTTGTCTGGCTTGTCGTTGATGACGGGTCGACCGACGCGACTGAAAATTACATTCGCGGTTTAAGGCGCGGTTCAGATTTCCCAGTTGAATATGTCAGGAAAGACAACGGCGGCAAGCATACGGCTTTGAATGTGGCGATTCGTGAGGTGGAGACCGAATTGTTTTTCATCGTGGACAGCGATGACGTCTTGACGGAGGATGCCGTGGAGACGATACTGAATGACTGGAACCGCCTGAAGGATGACGGTCTTTGTGGAATATCCTACTTGCGAGGGTATGATGAAAAAGCAGTAATTGGAGACTTGTTTCCTAAAGATGAAGAAAAAGACACGTTTATTAATATGCGCTTTAACCGCGGAATAGAAGGTGACAAGGCCGAGGTGTGGGCTACCCGGTGCCTGAAAGAGTTCGGAGGATTTCCTGAATTCGAGGGAGAGCGTTTCATATCTGAATCTGTCTTGTGGATAAAGATGGCGAGAAAATACCAGATGACGTTTCGGAACAAGATTATATACATCACGGAATATTTGTCAGGCGGACTGTCTAAGACGGGACGCTCGCTCCGTTTCAAGTGTCATGAGGGGATGGCTTACGGCTCCCTCGAGACCATGACGAAGGAGTTCTCGCTAAGGATACGCATCAAGCAAGCCTTATTGTATGTTGTGTACGGCAAGTTTGGCAGGCATTCGTTCAGGCAGATCCTAACATGTCCTCATCCGCTTCTGGTCTCGTTGTGTTACATACCGGGACTGTTGCTTTATCACTATTGGAAACATAAATACAGGTGAAAATTGTTTTTATTCTAGTAGATTAACGATATGGCTTAACATACAGATCTTAGTTGAGGATAACAAATTGGACAAAAAATAAAAAACACGAATAATGGCAAAGGAGCGTGTTCTATACTTGGACGTATCTAAGTTTTTTGCAATACTACTTGTTTGTATTGGTCATGCATATTATATGACTATAGGCATTGAGAGTAATGTGCGGAATGTTATTTATCTTTTCCACATGCCATTATTTATGATAATTAGTGGCTATTTTTCTGTACATACCTATCAAAAACGCATGATGCCCTTTCTTTTTAGAAAGTCTAAGCAACTGCTACTTCCATTCTTATCTTATTATGTTATCTTGTTTACCTACCATACACTTGAAGAAGGTTGGAACATGCCTTTAGTATTGGATATGTCCATTTCTCTATTATGGTTTTTGAAAACCTTGTTTATATGTTACATAACGGTTTACTTCTTCAAGAAAACACCATTTTTCCCAGATTGGTTATGTGCCATTCTTAGTTGTATGTTTTTTATAACTATACCTTATGGCGATACGATGGCAGTCAGTTTTATGCTGCCGATGTTTTGGGTAGGCTATTATTGGCGAAAATATTATCAATGGTATCTTGAACATCAAAAAATCATAACAGTTGCCTCACTCATAGTGTTCGTCACATTAGCTTATTTTTATGTGTCTGGAAGATTAGAACAGCCTGCGTTTACATGGGCTTCCATGCTAAGTGAACCTCTTTCGTTTGTTTCGCGTATTTTAACTGGAGTGAGTGGATCGTTTTTATGTATTGGAGCTATATATTTGGTATGCAATAAATATCTTGTACATCAACGTATCATAAGCGTTTTAGGCGAGGTGGGACAATTTACTTTGGGAATATTTGTAGTTCAGTTTATAGTGATTGAGCAGATTGGTAAAATGTTTTTTTTAATACATAATATCTCAACCCACATGACACCATGGTTTGATTATGTGTTAACTCCAATTATGGGATGTATGGCTTTGCTTATATGTTATGTGTTGGTAAGGTTGCTATGCAAGGTTAAAATTATTAATTTGTTATTTTTTGGAAATCAATACTTATAAAACATGACGGCGTTTGATTATAGCGTAGCCATTCGCACGGTAGGAAAGGCTGGCGACAAGTACATACGGGAACTGCGGTCCCTGCACAGTCAGACCATCAAGCCCAAACATATCTACGTGCATTTGGCTCATGGCTTTGAAAGACCAACGGAACAGGTTGGCATGGAGGAGTATGTGGATGCTCCCAAGGGCTTGGTGCATCAGCGTGCTGCCGCCAACATGGTGGAGGAGGAATATGTGCTGGTGATTGATGATGATGTTTATTTCCCCGACGATGCGGTAGAGAAAATGTATGAGGCATTGCAAAAATACAAGGCAGACGGAATAGCCCCGGATACTTTCCCGTCACAAGACATGTCTTTCTTCTCAAGGGTTGGCGCTTATCTCACCAATACCGTGAAGCGGAGAAAGAACGACGGCTGGGCAATCAGAATCCAGCGCACGGGCGCGTTCTCCTACAATGGCTATCCTGAGAAAGGGGCGATTTATCCAACAGAGAGTGCTGCTGGTACTGCTGTGTTTATGAAAACATCAGTGTGGAAGGCCATTCGTTACCAGGACGAACAGTGGATTGATCAATTCCCTGCCGGAACATTTGGAGAAGACCAGTTGATGTACCAGAAGATTACCGAAAACGGTTTCAAGCTGTTGTTGTGGTATGATTCTGGAGTTGAGCATCTTGACGCCAACACGAACAAGGCAAGCCAGAAGACCTACGAAAAGATATACTACCGGGCGATGTCTCAGTATCTGACATGGTATAGATGTGTATATGATTTGCCAAGGAATACAGCTGCCGATAAGCAAAAGAACCTATGGGCCTATCGTTATCGCTATTTGTTAAGTTGTATGGCGCGCGCCGTTTACTCGCTCTTGCAAAGGTCGCCGAGATTTCTCACGGCCCATGTGCGGGGAAACATAGACGCGCGGAAGTTCGTGCAATCCTCAGAGTATAAGCAACTGCCTAAATTCGTTTTGAAATAATGAATTCAATCTACACAAGCGTTATCATACCTGTTTACAATGTAGCCCCCTACATCGCCAAGACGCTCGACTCTGTTTTAAGACAGGGCCTGGAAGCCTCAGAATATGAAGTAATCATGGTAAATGACGGGTCTGAGGACTCGTCGGCTGACATCTGCCGGGAATATTGTGAGCGATTTCCGAATTTCAAATTGGTCAACCAAGAGAACGCCGGAGTGTCAGCAGCGCGCAACAAAGGCATCGACGCCGCTCAGGGAGAATATGTGGTTTTCTTGGACGCTGACGACTATTTGTTGGACAATGGTCTTCAGTTGGCCAGCTGTCAGTTCAGAAACCGAAACGACGTTGACGTCATTCACTATTTCAGCAGCTACGATTTCTGGCCCGTCAAACCCATAGACAACACCTTGGAGTTTGACGGAACGGGGCACGATTATATTCTTCACAGTGGCTTGCCGTCTTTCTGTTGGCTGTTTTTTTACAGGAAATCGTTTTTAGACGAGCATCAAATCCGTTTCAAACCTTACATCGTTGGCGAAGACCAGCTGTTTTCCTCTACCGTTTGTCTGGCAAATCCTCATATCGTATCGACGAAAGCCGACATCTACCGGTATGTGGTGAGGGAGAAAAGTGCGACGACGAAGCGGGACGTGACGCACACGCGCCGATGCGTAATTGATTACTTGGACGCTTATCATGATACTATCCAGGTGATGGAGAAGTATCGCGTAGACGGGCGTATGCCAGTCTATAATAAGTGCATGGCATCGTTGAACAGTAAGAAAATGTTTGGCTTCAGCAGGATATTGTCATCCGACTATCGTAAAAAGGAATACGAGAAAGTGATGGCGAAATGTCGTGACACGGCCTTTTATCCTGTGACAGGCGCTGATTTGGGCGCTAAGGGTAAAATGACCACCATGCTGATGAACGGCGCCATGAACTGCTATCTGGCATATAAATTGGCTGGTTTCGCATTTAATAAAATAGTAGTCCCTTATGTGTTGCCTAAACTACGGGTGAACCTTTAGAGATAAATCATGCGTATATTACAGGTTATCACATCTTTGCAGATTGGCGGGGCGGAGCATGTGGTGGTTTACCTCACTATGATACAATAATAAACAGAAGAAAAACCGTAAAATATGCGTTTTTTTTATTTATTAATGATTTATTGTTATTTTTGTTGAAGAATGACAATTACGAATAATTTTGTCGCTCAATATTGCTAAATATGAAAACTATACAAGTAAAATATATAGGGCCGATAAGTGACTCTGGTAAGTTGGTTATAACACCGGTTACACTGTTTTGCGGACGACAGGGAAGTGGAAAGAGCACATTGGCTAAATTGATTTCCTCTTGTCTGTGGCTTGAGAAGGGCTTGATAAAAGGTGATGTCACTATCAAATATATTACAAGCTACAACCGCTTTAAAAAAGAACTTTGTGGGTATCACCAGCTTACGGAATTCTTTACGTCTCAATCTTTCCTGTGTTATGAAAGTGATTTCTTTGTTTTCACTTATAATGAGGGACGTTTCAATGTTACGGAGAAGTACAAGGACGGTTTTTTGATGCCTAAGATCATGTATGTGCCTGCCGAACGCAACTTCATGGTTGCCGTGGAACATGCCGAACGTATAAAAAAGCTGCCTGCCTCACTGCAGACATTGCAAGATGAATATTCGCGGGCTCTAAACGCCATGAAAGGTATGGCTTCGCTATATGTGAATGGTGTGAACATACAGTATGACAAGTTGAACAAGGTTACGTGGATTGTTGGCGACGGTTTTAAGACAAAGGCCAATCAGGCTGCGAGCGGTTTTCAGTCCATAGCGCCCTTGGTGTTGGTCTCGGACCATTTGACAAGAATGGTGAACGACGACACTACGATTGCTATGAGTGTAGAGGAGCGCAACATTCTCCGGAGGGAGATTTTGAAGATACAGTCGAACAAAAAATATACGGATGAGATGAAGACTCTTTTGTTGGAAACGCTGAACAGTAAGCTAAAGCTCGACTGTTTTTGGAATATCGTGGAAGAACCGGAGCAAAATTTGTATCCTTCATCTCAACGAACTGTCTTGGATGTTCTGGTTAAGGATTTCAACCAATCACCACATAATGGACTGATAATCACCACTCACAGCCCATACATCCTCAATTATCTGACCCTAAATATCAAAGCAGGAATGATGGCGAAGAAACAGCCTGTCTGTGAAGATGCGATAAAGAAGATTGTACCACAAAAGAGTTGGCTCAAGGCAGACCAAGTGACCGTGTATGAGATTAGGAATGATGGAACAGTGTCCTCACTGAAGAAATACGAGGGAATGCCGAGCGATGATAATTATTTGAATAATGCGCTTGCCGAGACCAATATTTTGTTTGACCGATTACTCGAAATAGAGAATGGAGAAAATTGATTTCTTTTCCGATGAATATTTCAGAGAGTCTCCCCGAGGTGATCGGAGATTTGGAATAATTGATGGAGTACGGCAGGGGGAAAATGATACGATGGCTTATACGATGTCGGAAAACGAGGAAGATTGGAATGCTGTCGTTACTAATAAGTCAGGGTATGCGATAACTTTTATGCCACTCGATCACAATATTGTTTTACGGCCTACACCTATCACGATATATAGTTTGTGTGATGGTATGTTGTATGATTCTAATAAAGATTTTTTGGCATTTGTTGAATTAAAGGTGAAAATGGATAAATGGCTGCAGAAAGCAATTTCACAGTTGGAAAGCGCTATCACGTTGTTTACTAATAATCATCATGTCTCGGACTACCGCAAGCGTGTGGCGTATGCGGCGAATAAAACACATCCTTATTTTAACTTCTCGCAGAAAGAGGTTATGCAGAAGTTCCGCAATGACACCAAGTTCAGGTTATTGATACAGAACAACATAGAAGTTGCCCCATAACCCATCATGCGGATATTACAGGTTATTACATCTTTGCAGATTGGTGGAGCCGAGCACGTGGTGGTGCATCTCACCAAGTTGCTGCGGCAGAAGGACCATACGGTGGATGTGGCGGTCTTCAATGGTGAGGAGACTGCTTTCATGCGAGAGTTGAAGGAGACCGGATGCAGGATATATAAGCTTGGGCGTGGCGTTTACAATGTTACATACATTCCCAAGCTAAGAAGAATCATGCGAGAGTATGACATCATCCATACGCACAACTCCTCGCCGCAGCTGTTTGCCGCCATTGCCAATATCGGATTGGGAAAGGTGTTGATAACGACCGAACACAATACGTCTAATAGAAAGCGGAAGCATCCGATATGGAGTAGAGTTGACAAGTGGATGTATAGACGATATGAAAGAATCGTGTGCATCTCTCAGCAGGCATACGATAATTTATCTGTTTATGCCCCTGACGTAAAGTATAAAACGCTGTTGATTAAAAATGGCGTGGATGTGGAAAGAATACGCCGATCCATTCCACTTGATGACCCTGTATTGCTGGCAGACAAAAACAACCATTTTATAGTTCTCATGGTAGCTGCATTCAGACCACAGAAAGATCAACCGACATTGGTAGAAGCCATTGCGTCGTTACCCGACCAATACCATTTGTGGTTGGCTGGTGACGGCGAGTGTCGACAGCACTTGATAAAAGTGGTCAAGGAGGGAAAACTTGATGAACGAGTTTCTTTTTTAGGTAATCGCTCTGACATTCCAAGACTTTTGCATTTGGCAGATGTCATTTGTCTTTCCACTTATTATGAGGGTCTCTCTTTATCCAATATAGAAGGTATGTCTGCAGGCAAGCCGTTTGTAGCAAGCGACGTAGAGGGCGTTCAAGAAATAACGGGCGGAGCCGGCATTCTGTTTAAGCGGGGAGATTCAAAAGCTCTTGCCAACATCATTCGCAAGCTGCACGACGACTCTGCGTATTACCACCAAGTGGCGGAGCGGTGCCATCAACGCGCCTTGCAATATGACATCCGGAAAATGGTGGATGCGTACGAGCAGTTGTATCATGCGGTGTGGCAATGATTGGCATGCGCCGGTAAACGCGAGCCTCCGCGGCTTGTGTCGTCTGTTGTGATTCTTGCGGTGAGGCTTCAAGCATGATGTTGGCAAGATGATGGAAGGTTACAAAAATGTGTACGAGCGAAAATGATGAGGGACAGCTTAATTAAACTGTTGGATGTTTGTTGGAGAGAACCTAAACTGAAATTCCGCAGTCGCTCCGGATTATGGGGGCGGATGGGAAAATCGGGAAACTATATATTCATGGTGGATGGGCGAATTCATCATGGGGGGATGTTTGACCGCCTGAAAGGGGCCGTAACCGTATATGCAGTCGCCAAGGCACAGCAGAAAGATTTCAAGATAAATTGGACGTATCCGTTTGACTTGCGTAAATATCTTGAGCCTGTTGACGTGGATTGGACCATAGACGAACGGTCAATGAACTTTAACTTATTTACACATCACACGGTTATTGCTTATGGAGAATACAAAAGTCCTGTGCGTCTTTTCAAGAAAAGGAGACGGGAGACGCACTTCTATTATGGCTACGACTCTTTGAAAGAGGTGAATGAAAACTATCATTGTAATTTCGAATGGGGCAAATTATACCGTGAGTTGTTTAAACCAACATCATATTTACAACAGCATTTGGATTTGTATCAGTCAGAAATAGGAAATGATTACATCGCCATTCACACGCGGTTTATGAATCTTCTTGGAGACAAGACGGAAACAGACATAAACCCGGAGCTGCCATTGAAAGGCCGCGAGCGGTTAAAGCAGGATGCGGTTAGGGCTGTCAGGAAAATCATCATGAGGGAAGAGGCTGCGTATGGACGACACGTCAGAGTGATGATTGCATCTGACAGCATGAACTTTATCCGTTACGTTCAAAAGGAAATCGCGGATGTTTATGTCGTGCCCGGTACGGCGAAGCACATCGATACGGCGGGGCAGACAAGTGATGGTGAGAATATCAAAATGTTCACAGACTACTACCTCATGGCGCAGGCGCGAAAGGTTTACAGCTTGTGGCATGAGGGCATGTGGAAGAGCGCCTTTCCGGAATATGCGGCGCAGATAGGTGGTGTTCATTTTGAACGTATGGAATTTTGAAAGTAGAACGATAAATGATATGAAACTAATTCGTGTCACCACGGCTGATATCAGTCTGAACTCGCTGCTCAGGGGACAACTTAAATACCTCAATCAATATTATGAGGTGGTGGGGGTG
The DNA here is from genome assembly GCA_946998205.1 of uncultured Prevotella sp. Taxonomy (GTDB): domain Bacteria; phylum Bacteroidota; class Bacteroidia; order Bacteroidales; family Bacteroidaceae; genus Prevotella. The sequence continues at coordinate 56,565 of CAMPYJ010000012.1, forward strand.
GCTAAAGACACCGGCGTGCTCGATGAGGTGGCCGCGCGAGAGGGCATACGGGTGATTGACGCTCCTTTGGAACGACCCATCAGCATAGGCAAGGATATCAAGGCCTTGTGGTTCTTGTGGCGACTTTTTAGGCGCGAAAAGCCGTGGTGTGTACATGCCAACACGCCCAAAGGGTCGCTGTTGGCCATGGTGGCCGCATGGGCTGCGCGCGTGCCCAACCGTATATACACCGTGACGGGGCTGCGCTACCAAGCCACGACTGGTATGATGCGCATTATATTGAAGACGATGGAACGTGTGACATGTTGCTGCGCCAACCATGTCATACCTGAGGGCGAGGGTGTGAAACGAGCATTGAGGGAGGACAGAATCACGGGGAAGCAACTGCAAGTGGTGCATCATGGCAACATCAATGGGAAGGATACCTCGTATCTGTCACGCCAGGCCACGAGCGAGTTGTTGCGAGCGGAGAACAAGGAAACGCGGTTGATGGAGGATGCCACACCCTTTGACGGGCGCAGGTATATACGCCAAAAGTTGGGATATACAGCCAATGATTTCGTTTTTATCCTTATTGCCCGCATGGTGAGAGACAAGGGCATTAACGAGTTGGCGGAGGTGATGAGCCGATTGGTGAGGCATTCCGCTGACCTGCCACGGCAACCCAAACTCCTGATTGTGGGAGAAAAGGAGGTGCAGAGCGGTGGCAACATTACCATGGCAGCGCAACGTTTTTTGAAAGAATCCGCTGCCGTGTTCTATGCAGGACTCCAAAAAGATGTGCGGCCGTACCTGATTGCGGCCGACGCATTGGTGTTTCCGAGTTACAGGGAGGGGTTCCCCAATGTGCCCATGGAGGCGGGAGCGATGGAGTTGCCTTGCATCGTCACCAACATCAATGGCTGCAACGAGATCATCATCGATGGTGAGAATGGAGTTATCATCCCGGCGCCGGTCGATCGTCATGGCCATCTCATACAGTTTGCTTCGGACGACCCGCTATCGGATGGATTCTCCTCACCCATGGCCAAAGCGCTCTACCAGGCGATGTGCGATTTTATCAAGCATGCCGACAACACCAACAGAATGGCCGCCAACAGTAGGAGGTTAATCCAAGAACGTTATGAGCAGCGTGATGTGTGGGAGGCGTTAAGGAAAATGTATGCTGAACTATAACTAAGAAAATCCCTGTATGAGGGACGAAACTATATAAAATCGTCCCTCGCGCAGGGATTATTTTTAAATATATGGTCACTGTGTGAGGGATTTTTGCTAACTTTGTGGGCAGTCAAGACATCAAACAATGATAGACACCATACTATATCAATACATGTACGAGATGCTTCGGCATACCACCGAGAAGCATTTCAGGTATATCTATGACAGGATAGATTGGCGTGCTCGTCTTATAGCCATAACCGGGCCAAGGGGAGTAGGCAAATCCACAATGTTGTTGCAGCATATCAGGAAGCACCGGGAAGACCAACACATTCTCTATGTTTCGGCTGATAACCTTTATTTTGCCAATCATCGAATCGTTGAACTTGCCGATGAGTTTGTAAAAGAAGGTGGAACGCACCTTTATATTGACGAGATACATAAATATAATGGATGGAGCAGAGAAATCAAGCAAACATACGACGTGCATCCTGCCCTGCACATTGTGTTTACCGGTTCGTCGGTACTCGACATCCAGAAGGGACAGAGCGATTTGAGCAGGAGGGCTGTCACCTATCATTTGCAGGGGCTGTCTTTCAGGGAGTTCCTGCTGTTGTTTCATGACATCCACTCCAAAAGTTTCTCTTTGGAAGAAATCTTGTCTCATAAAGTGTTTGTTGACGAGCTGCCTCATCCGCTGCCTCTTTTTAGGGAGTATCTCGCGACAGGTTACTATCCATTCTCGTTGGAACCGGGATTTAATCAGCGCATTGACCAAGTGGTGGGACAAACCATTGAGGTGGATGTGTCTCAATACGCCAACTTGCAACCCTCGACAGCTCGCAAACTCAAACAAATGCTTACCATTGTGGCAGGGTTGGCTCCTTATAAACCCAATTTTGAACATTTGGCCAAGGAGGTAGGTGTGAGCAAGAATAATGTGCCCGACTATCTCACCCTTCTTGAACGAGCTGGTATGGTGGGACTGTTGCGTGACAATACGGTCGGATTGAGGGCGTTGGGTAAAATAGAAAAAGTGTATGTGGACAACCCCAATCTGATGACGACACTTCAGTCTGGCAAACCGAACTTAGGCAATTTGCGCGAAACGTTTTTCTACAACCAGATGAGAGTAAACCATCAAGTGATGGCATCCAAGGAGTCGGACTTCTTCGTGTCGCCATACACTTTCGAGATTGGCGGCAGGAAGAAAGGGCGCAAGCAGATAGAAACGGTAGCGGAGGGGCGAATCGTAAAAGACGATATCGAGACAGGACATGGCATCGAGATACCGCTGTGGTATTTTGGCATGAACTATTAACGGAAATGTCAGTGACGGAATGATTTGCCTCTAATAGGCTCTTGCCAGCAAAAATTATAAAAAAGACTACATAATAAAACAATCAAGCGTTATGTATCCATCTTTCTTCAAACGCATTTTGGATTTTTGCATTGCACTTACCGTTCTCGTATGCGTCTCTCCTTTATTGCTGATAGTCACAGTATGGTTGCACTTTGCCAACAAAGGTGCCGGCGCATTCTTTCTTCAAGAACGACCGGGTTGGAAAGCAAAGATATTTAAGGTTATCAAATTCAAGACAATGACAGATGAAAGAGGTGCAGATGGTGAACTTTTGCCCGATGAGCAACGGCTCACTTCTGTAGGACGATTCGTTCGCTCTACCTCGATAGATGAGCTGCCGCAGCTCATCAATGTGTTGAAAGGTGATATGGCGCTCATCGGCCCTCGTCCTCTCTTGCCCCAGTACCTTCCTCTTTATTCCGAAAAGCAGGCTCGCCGCCATGAGGTTCGACCGGGAATTACGGGGTGGGCACAATGTCATGGACGCAATACCATCAGTTGGCAGCAAAAATTTGAATATGACGTATGGTATGTAGATCACATTTCTTTATGGACGGATTTAAAAATCATATTCATAACTATTAAAAAGGTGATTGCAAGAAAAGACATTAATTCCATCTCAAAAGATACCGCTACAATGGAAGAGTTTAATGGGAAAAACTAAAATGGATAAGATGCAACAACTAAATACTCCTTGCTTTGTTCTGGATGAAAAAGAGTTAAAAGACTGTGTTTCACAATTTAAATTAGCATTGTCCAAACAATTCGCTCATAGTGTCGTAGGATATTCCGTCAAAACGAACGCCTTGCCATATTGCTTAAAGGTGGCTAAAGACAGTGGCTGTTATGCTGAGGTGGTGTCTTTTCAAGAGTATGAATTAGCGTTGAAGATAGGTTTTGACAAAAGCCATATTATTTATAATGGTCCATTAAAATCAAAAGAAACGTTTCTTGATGCTATACAGCATGGTGGTATCGTAAACATTGAGACGTGGCGGGAGATAGACTGGTTGGACGACCTACCTGAGAATCAGAAGCATGAGATAGGTATCAGGTTGAACATCAACACCACAGCTATTTCTCCGGAAGATGCTTTTGGCGAGAATGACGATAGTCGATTTGGCTTTTCCTATGAGTCGGGCGATTTTCAGAAAGCCGTGGAACTGATCAGAGCGAAGCGGCATGTGCGGTTGGTGGGCATACACACGCACAAGGAACCAAAGACACGCAGCGTGCGGTTCTATCAACGGGTGATAGCGTACGTGTTGCCTATACTGACCGGCCTTCGCATGCAACTTGAATATTGGGACGTTGGCGGAGGCTTCTTCGGTCCGATGCCCGGAAAACCCACGTTTGATGATTATGCGCGATGTTTTCGCACTGCCCTCGATGGCTCGCCATACGCGAATGTACGCCTTGTGGTTGAACCAGGCAACGCGTTGCTTTCATCGCCTTTCAGCTATGTATGCGGCGTCATTGACGTGAAGCAGCATGATGGCAAACGATTCGTAACGACAGATGGCACGCGAAACGACGTGGACCCCTTCTTTCACAAGGAAGATTATTTCAAACGGTTTGTTCATGCAGACGCTCCGCAGCTTTGCCATCAGCCGCAAGTGGTTGGTGGCTTGACGTGCTTGGAATACGACCGGCTTTTCACCTTGCCTGAGGGAGCAGAGACGTTAAACGTGGACGACCGCATTATTTTTGACAGAGTGGGAGCGTATACCATGGCTTTGACGCCACTCTTCATACATTATCTGCCCACGGTCTATCTAAAGCGAAGCGATGGAGATTATACCATCATTAGGAAAGAGTGGGGAGTAGACGAATTTATTGGAAAATCAATTTATTAAGAAACATGAATACGATTCTTTTTTGCAGTTGCGGCCGCAGGGTTCAATTGCTCAAGTTCTTGAAACAGTCATTGGGTGACGATTGTAGGATTGTTTGTGCGGACAACTCACCCATAGCCCCCGCACTGTACATGGCTGACAAACATTATGTGGTGCCCCGTATCACAGATGAACATTATATAGATACAATCTTGCAGATATGCAAGGAAAATAATGTCCAGGCCATTACAACATTGATAGACCCGGAGATAGAATTGCTGTCCAAAAACCGAGAGTTGTTTTTGCAGCATGGCATCTTGCCTCTTTGTCCTGAACGCAAGACAGCAGCACGTTGCTTTGACAAATTTGAATTTTATAAATATCTTACCAGTAAAGGTATACGCACGGTTCTAACCTATGATAGCGTACCCTCTTTTGAAGAAGGACTGAAGAAAGGAGACATTAGTTTCCCTGTATTCATCAAGCCCATATCGGGTAGCGGCAGCGTGGGAATCCACAAGGTGCAGTCATTGGAGGAGCTTCGGGAATATTTTGACGAGGGAGCGTACACCTATATCATACAAGAGTTCATGGACTGCGATGACTGCGACGCTGACGCATATATCGACACTATCTCTCATGAGCCTGTGGCCGTTTTTTCCAAACGCAAACTTGAGACGAAGATTGGTGGGGCCAGCAAGACAATATCTTTTAAGGATGAGCGGTTGTTTGCCTTTGTTAGGGAGATTTGCGAGGTGCTGGAGTTTAACGGTCCTGTTGACATGGATTTCTGGTACAAGGATGGCGAGTATTATCTCTCGGAGGTTAACCCTCGCTTTGGCGGAGCTTATCTGCATGCGTATGGCGCAGGGGTAGACTTCTTCAAACTTATCGCAAACAACGTGAAAGGTGTCAGAAATCAGAGCATCATTGGACAATACAATGAAGACGTGTTGATGCTGATGTACGACGGGGTGGTGATTGTGGATAAAAAAGATTTGGCTAAATAAGAAATACCATGGTGACTTCCTTTTGTCTTAAAAATTGACAATAAAAAAGGGTGTCGTTAAGAGGTGAAATAGGAAATTTTAATAGGCAAGGAGTAGGTATTACAGGGTTTATTTGGCACGAAAAAACATTTTATCAGGTAAAACTTGGGAAATAATGCTGCTATTTGGTGCGTTTTGTGATGCAATAAACATGGGTTAAGGCTATTAAAGCATGCAGATTGCGTGACTAAAGCAATGGGTTAATGGCCGAAATGGTGGGAAAATAGCGTCTTTCGTTGGTAGAAGCCTCCCCCTGCCCCTCCGAAGGAGGGGTAGGAATAGTGGCAAAACAGCGTCCTTTATTGGTGCTTTCTTCGCAATGCGTTGTGTAACAGTGTAATATAAAACATGCTCATAATTCGCGTATTTGCAAGCAAGGATTGGTTTGCTTGTAATGACGTGAATTATAAAGCAGTTGTTGTAAAATATTTTAACCAAAGTGTGTTATTGGCGAAAACAACCATTTGCTTTTATTTCGACAACTAATGCAACGAATTTGACAAAGACACGCGATATGTTCATGTCGGCGGATTTGTTTCATTGGCAGAACGCTTGCGTTCATTGTCTTGTTACGTTGATTCGTTTCATTGGTTTCATTTGTTGTTAAACAACATTGTCCTTAAATGAAAGTGCCGTGTGCCGGGTATGCTGGCCTGTTGTTGAAAAAATCATATGATTATTTTAAGGGCGGTTCAATTTATTATTGTATTTTTGCAATGATAAAATAGAAAACGCTATTAGATGGAATTACGGAATATTGTGATATTTTAGAATTATAACAGCTAATGACTTGTATGATAGCTGTTGTTGTGTCACATTATAAGAATTGAAAGAGATATATGGATAAGAGGATTTATTTGTGTCTTGCCCACATGAGTGGCAATGAAATGAAATATATCCAAGAGGCTTTCGACACCAATTGGGTGGTGCCGTTGGGACCAAACGTGAATGCGTTTGAAGAGGAGTTGAAGCGGTTCATAGCCTTCCCCGAACCTTCCAGTGGGAGAGGAGAGAGCGACCAAGACAAACAACGGAGGGAACATTATCCGCAAAGCATTGAGCCGCATGAGAACAACCCGGAAATGCTGTGGTTGAAGGGTGACGAGCGGTTGAAGGACAAGCAGGTGGTAGCCTTGGCTTCGGGTACGTCGGCCGTTCATCTGGCTCTCGTCGCTTTAGGCGTGAAGGCCGGAGACGAGGTGATATGTCAGAGCTTTACTTTCTGTGCCAGTTCGCATCCTGTTACTTATCAGGGAGCGACACCCGTGTTCGTGGATTCGGAAAACGATTCATGGAACATGGATCCACAACTTTTGGAAGAAGCGATTAATGACAGGATAGAAAAGACGGGACGAAAGCCGAAAGCCATCATCGTGGTTTACCTATATGGCATGCCTGCCAAGATACAAGAGATCATGGCCATTGCTCAAAAATACGGCATTCCTTTGATAGAAGACGCGGCAGAAGGATTGGGCTCGCGCTATAAGGGGCAGGTGGTAGGCACCTTCGGACGGTTCGGCGTGTTGAGTTTCAATGGCAACAAGATGATCACCACCTCGGGAGGTGGCGCATTGATATGTCCCGATGAGGAAACTAAAAACAGAGTGATGTTTTTTGCCACACAGGCTCGTGAGGCATTCCCATACTACGAACATGAGGAAATTGGATACAATTATCGCTTAAGTAATATATGTGCGGGCATTGGCAGAGGTCAGTTAACTGTTTTGGACGAACACATCGCTCACCATCGCAGGTTGGCAAAACTTTATAAGGAGTTGTTTAGTAATGTAGATGGCATTACATTCCATGCAAATCCATCCACCGATTTTGAATCGAATTATTGGCTCAACACCATTACGTTGGCTCCCGAATTACAAGTGAAGGGTCAGGAGCATGCGTACGAGCAGGCTGTTAAAGGCGCCGTGGGCGGTGCCGCGGGTGTGGTGCATGCCGCGGGGAAGGTGCATACCGCTTGCGAACCCAACGCGAACGTAGAAGCCATGCGCGTAGCGTTGGACAAAATGGGCATAGAAAGTAGACCGTTATGGAAGCCCATGCACCTGCAGCCTGTGTATGAAAATTGCCCCGCTTATGTTAATGGTGTGAGTGAACAATTATTTAAGGTAGGATTGTGCTTGCCGTCAGGACCGTGTGTATCTGAAGATGACGCACGTTACATCGTTCAATCTATTATAGACCAAATAAAATAGTGGTTTTTAAATTTTAAGGGCGGTTCTATAAATTAGCTTTGTCAGATTGCGAGGCTGTTTTTGTGGT
>CAMPYJ010000013.1 GCA_946998205.1 uncultured Prevotella sp.
TTGATTGTATTCGGCTTGCTCCGTTTTTGGTTCAATTTTCTTGTTCGTTCAGTCGCATAGCTCGCACCGCACTCCTTCACTCACAAACGAATTGACCTCAAAAACAATGTCACAACCTGTCAAAGCTCATTTATAGAACCGCCCATCATGCAAATATAATCGTTTTATCTTAAAAAACGGCTCCATGTCGGTAAAATTATGTAACTTTGCAGAAATTCAACCACGATTCAGTAATTCCAAACAAGCCGTACTGCACCCCGTTCAACGATGTTCCAGGTGTGCGCGGCGTTTGGCCATTACATTTTCTTCGATTACAGAGTGCTTGTCAAACCTCTTAAAAAACAAGGAAAATGGATAAAAAACATCAGTGCGTGAGCGTGCTGTTCATGCTCTTCAGCATTCTCTTCTGCGTTTGCCTGATTACGGCAAACGTGCTTGAGACAAAGCAAATCGCCGCGGGTCCCATCTCGCTGACCGGCGGTCTCATCGTCTTTCCCATCTCGTACATCATCAACGACTGTGTGTGTGAGGTGTGGGGATACCGCAAAGCCCGACTGCTCATCTGGACTGGGTTTGCCATGAACTTCTTCTTCGTGATGATGGCGGCACTGTGCGACCTGATTCCCGGAGCCAGCTACTGGACGCTCGGACGGAGCTTCCACGACATCTTCGGACTGGCACCGCGCATTGCCTTTGCCTCGTTCATAGCGTTCTTGTGTGGTTCGTTCGTCAATGCTTACGTGATGAGCCGCATGAAAATCTCGTCACAGGGCAAGAATTTCTCTGCCCGCGCCATCCTGAGTACCGTCTTTGGTGAGAGTGCCGACTCGGTAATCTTCTTCCCGCTGGCGTTCCTCGGAGTGATTCCTACCGCGGAAATCCTACCCTTGATGTTCTGGCAGGTATTGCTCAAGACTGCTTACGAAGTCCTGGTGTTGCCCGTCACCATCCGTATCGTGCATGCGCTGAAGACCCACGAGGGCGAGGACGTATACGATGAGGGCATAGACTACAACGTGCTACGCATCTTCAACATTTAATACTAATAAGGTATAAGCTTATGGAAAGTACAAGAAAAGAGGACGGCTTGAAAGCCCTGGGAACGAAAACCAAGTATCAGACGGATTATGCGCCCGAGGTGCTGGAAACCTTTCAGAACAAGCACCCCATGAACGATTATTGGGTACGGTTCAACTGTCCGGAGTTCACCTCATTGTGCCCCATCACCGGACAGCCCGACTTTGCCGAGATACGCATCGCCTACATCCCCGGCGAGCGCATGGTGGAGAGCAAGAGCCTGAAGCTGTACCTGTTCTCGTTTCGCAACCATGGCGACTTTCATGAAGACTGCGTGAACATCATCATGAAAGACCTCATCAAGCTGATGCAGCCCAAATACATTGAGGTAACCGGCCTCTTCACGCCTCGTGGCGGCATCAGCATCTATCCCTACGCCAACTATGGCCAACCAGGAACCAAGTACGAAGCCCTGGCCGAGCAACGGTTTGCGAACCATTAGACACCGCCGAAAGCATTCTGCCATGCGGAAAACGGCAATTCTCCGCATGCGTTTCCTCCCACCCTTCACAACGCTTGCCCGGAAAAGGCAGCCACCACCCGCCGGCGACTGCCTTTTCCCGTTTCTTCATGCCCTAAGTGCGGGCGGGCCGGCCTCGTGCTAAATGAGCCGCATGCCCAACTTACCGCATGCCTCGCGCATGTCTTCGGGCCAAATGCTGGCCTGAATCTCGCCGATGTGAGCTTTCTGCAAGAGCAGCATGCACAAACGGCTTTGCCCAATGCCGCCGCCAATACTCAATGGCAACTTGTCGTTGAGCAACTGCCGGTGGAAGTAAAGTTTCTGCCGCTCCTCCTGCCCCGAAAGCCGCAGCTGCCGCAGCAGGCTGTCCTTGTCCACGCGGATTCCCATGGAAGAGAGCTCGAATGAGCGCCCCAGCACGGGATACCAGACGAGGATGTCGCCATTGAGTCCGGGCAAGCCATTCTCCGCCACGGTGGACCAGTCGTCGTAGTCAGGGGCGCGCCCGTCGTGTTTCTCGCCGTTACTGAGCGTACTTCCAATGCCGATGACGAACACCGCGCCATACTTCTCGCAGATGGCATCCTCACGCTCTTTGGGTGAAAGGTCGGGATACAGCCGCAACAGCTCCTCGCTGTGGATGAAGTGAATTTGCCCGGGGAGGAAGGATTTGAGCTGCGGGTAGGTCTCGCAAGTGAGATATTCGGTGCGAAGCAGTGCGGCATAGATGCGCTCGACCACATTTTTAAGGAACGAGAGCGTGCGCTGCCCCGGGGTGATAACCGCCTCCCAGTCCCATTGATCGACGTACAACGAATGCAGGTTGTCCAACTCCTCGTCGGCCCTGATGGCGTTCATGTCGGTGTAGATGCCATAACCGGGCTGGATATCGTACTCGGCCAGCGTCAGTCTTTTCCACTTAGCCAGCGAGTGCACCACCTCCGCCTCAGCGTCACCCAGGTCCTTGATGGGAAAACTTACCGGCCGCTCCACCCCATTGAGGTCGTCGTTAATGCCCAGTCCTTTGAGGACGAACAAGGGGGCGGTGACGCGACGCAGCCGCAATTCGGTGGAAAGGTTCTGCTGAAAAAAGTCTTTAATCTGCTTGATGCCCCGCTCTGTCTGCCTCATGTCCAACAAAGCATGATAGTGGGACGGTTTTATCAATTTGCTCATGGTTGTGTTTTCTAAAACATCATGTTTGGTTTGGCACGCCACCTCTTGATTGCTGACGTGTCTGCAAAGATAGACGTTATATTAATCATACGCAAGTATTCAGGACAACAATAACACAAAAAGATACTATTTACGCATTTTTAATGACTGTTTGCACGCATCAAGCGGAAGATGGTCACGATGGTTGTCACTAATGATTTTTCTTTACATGCATCCGCTCCATGTTTCGTTTATTCTCAACGAATCAGTCTCACGGTCGCAAATCCGGTCAAAACGAGCAAACATCACATCTCACTAACCGTCAATGATTTACATTTAACATACAGCACAACCAGTCTATTTTTCAAATCTCATTTACTCAAAAGCATTGCATTAAGGGTGATACATGCATGACTTTGACTGGTTAACGCATGGGAATAGTCCACCAAGATGATGCTTTTAAGCGAGAAAAGTGCCGCTTTTTGGATTATATTTAAGTTTTTCTTGCCCAATTTTCTCTTATTTGCCGCCTGCTTGCCTATTGATTTTTTCCAGATTGAACATTTACAAGTGCCGTTTTTAAGGGCGATATTTGGTAAAAAAAGTCAACGTTTTATCTTACTTCCCTCTTATTGATATCTATTTGATTCCGTTCCGCCAGCTGCTAATATTCAGGGTACAGGAGTGCCGTGCCCACATAAAAATCCTCCACGTTTCCATTAAGGTGAACGTGGAGGATTTGATGCGAATAACAGTACAAGGCCAAGGCAAACCAATTAGTTTGAATTGCTGTGGCGCATTCTGCTTGATTCAAAAACCATTTCCGTTGATGCGTGTCATCAACACCGAGGCGGCTTTATTGTAATGTAAACTTGGCTTTGAGCGGAAGATGGTCGGAAGCGTTGCCCACCAACACCTCGAAATCACCAGGCTCGGCCACCCACTTTTGCAGTTTGTCATGATAGAAACTAAGGGCAGAACGGTCGATGGTGATGTCAACATCCTTGGTTTCTCCCGGAGCGAGATACACCTTCTTGAAGCCTTTGAGTTCCTTTTTGGGGCGAGGCAACGACGATTTCAGGTCGCTGACATACAGTTGAACCACCTCAGCGCCTGCGCGTCGGCCCGTATTCTTTACCGTGACGGTGGCCGTGAGTTGGTCGTTTTCCGTCATCTTCTTCTGACTCAAGCGCAAATTGGAAAGGTCAAAGGAAGTGTAGCTCAGTCCATGTCCGAAGGCGAAGAGTGGCTTCGTCTTGTCCTTGTCAACCCATCTGTATCCTACATAAATACCCTCCTTGTAGGTTTCGTCAATCACCTTCTTGTCGGCACGCCACGTTCCGGGATAGCTGTTCAGTCGGTGAGCCGGCACGTCGTTCAGGGTCTTGAACCAGGTGTATGGCAGTTTGCCCGACGGATTGGCGTCACCCACGAGTACAGAAGCCAATGCCACACCGGCCTGTGAGCCGATGAACCATCCCTGTACGATGGCCGGAACGTTGTTCACCCACGGCATTTCAACGGCATTGCCGGAGATGTTGACGTAGACGAAGTTTTTGTTTGCCTTGGCCAAGGCTGTGATGACGCGGTCTTGTTGGTAAGGCAAGCCGTATGATTTGCGGTCGTGTCCCTCGCAGTCTTGATAGTCGCTCTTGTTCAAACCACCGAAGAATATCACATAGTCGGCCTCTTTAGCCTTGGAAACCGCTTCGGCAATCAGCTCGTCAGCCGACCGTTTTTCAGACAAGTCCTGTCCCGTTGTCACGCCGTTGTAATTGCCGGTTACGTCACCCACATAGCCTCGGGCATAGTCTACGGTTGCTTTTCCTGCCAGTCTTGCCTTCAGTCCATCAAGCGGAGAAATCTCGCGTTGCGCCTTCAAGGACGAGCTACCGCCGCCAACGGTCATCATCTTGATGGCGTTCTCGCCCACCACGAGCACCCGCTTGGCCCGCTTCACGTCAATGGGCAGCACGTTTCCTTGGTTTTTCAACAGCACGATGCCCTCTTCGGCAATCTTCCGTGCAGCCTCATAGTGGGCGTCAGAGCATAAGAAGCCCTGCTTGTACGCATGATCCATCGTAGTACGGTAAAACAACCTCAGCACCCTGCGCACCTTATCATCCAGCTCGCGCGTGGTGAACTTCCCTTCTTGGATCAACTTCAAATAAGGTTTTGCCAGGTAATAATTGTCGTAAGCATTGGTGGCCCCCATGGTAAGTCCATCGGTCCAGGTGCCAAATTCCATGTCAAGTCCATTCTTAATGGCTTGCTCGGTATCGTGCGCACCGCCCCAGTCGCTCACCACCACACCGTCAAATCCCCAATCCCGCTTGAGGATGTCGTTGATGAGAAACTCATTGTGGCAGTTGTGCTGGTTCTTGTACTGGTTGTACGCCCCCATGATACCCCATGCTTTTCCTTCCTGCACAGCGGCTTTGAAGGCGGGAAGGTAAATCTCGCGCAAGGCCCTGTCGTCCACCACCACGTTGACCTGATGTCGGTATTCCTCGTCATTGTTCAAGGCATAGTGCTTCACGCAGGCTGCCACCCCCATCGACTGCAGTCCCTGTATGTAAGGAACGACCATGCGCGAAGTAAGAAAAGGATCTTCGCCCAAGTACTCGAAGTTGCGCCCGTTCAGCGGAGTGCGGTTGATGTTCACTCCAGGCCCCAGTATCATGTTCTTTCCCCTGTACCGCGCTTCCTCGCCCAAGCACTTTCCATAGAGCCTGGCCAACCGTGTGTTCCAGGATGCGGCCAGACAAGTAAGTGCCGGAAAGGCCACGCACGAGTCGTTGGTCTGCCCCGCCTGTTCCCATTCATCCCACAGCACGTCAGGCCTGACACCGTGAGGGCCATCGTCTGTCCAAAAGTCAGGAAACCCCAGGCGGGGAACGCCTGCGGAGGAAAATTTGCTTTGTGCGTGAATCACTCTGATTTTTTCCGCCAGCGTCATGCGCTGCAATGCGTCCTCAATGCGTTCTTCCACGTTTTTGGTCGGGTCAAGATACACGGGCGACGGTTGTGCCTTGGCCACGCAAGTCATCCCCAACAGGATGCAGGATAAAATAATTTTTCTCATTGTTTTTTGTAGTTTAGGTCACTGTTTGACAAACTTCACCCCAGCATCCACATCCATTCACCTTATTTATATATGCCGTACTCCTGTCTTACGCCAAGGTGAAGCCCGCCTTATGCAAAGGCAGTGCGAACCGAAAGCAATCAAGCTCGCTTGAAATTGCTGAGGTGAAGCCTGCATTATGCAAAGGCAGTGCGAACCGAAAGCAATCAAGCTCACTTGAAATTGCTGAGGTGAAGCCTGTCTTATGCAAAGGTATTGATTTTTTAATGAACACGAAAGGCTGGAATATAAAATATGACAGAAAGGTTTCTCATACCACACGGTGGCTACAAAACGGAAAAAAGAAAAATAAGAAGACATGATTTGTCTGTATCAACTTTTTTAATTATATTTGCACCCACGTTATGGCTCCGTAGTTCAGCTGAATAGAATGCAGGATTCCGGTTCCTGAGATCGCGGGTTTGAATCCCGCCGGAGTCACCCTTAGTAGTGAAATCACACTTAAGCGCGGTTCTATAAATTACCGCCGTAAAGTTTTTTTGTATGTTGGACAGTTTACGTTTTGTCATCTTGCGGTCTCTTTTTATATAAAAAACAGCCTCGCAATCTGACAAAGCTAATTTATAGAACCGCCCTTAATTCCAAAAGCATATGGACATTACAGAGAGATTTATCAACTATACCAAATTTGACACCCAATCGTCTGAAGACTCGCAGACCGTCCCCAGCACATCAAAGCAACTCATTTTCGCCAAGTACCTCAAAGAGGAGTTGGAACGTGAAGGATTCTCAGACGTAGAGTTGGATGAGAAAGGATACATCTATGCCACGCTGAAGGCCAACACCAGGAAAGACGTACCCACCATCGGCTTCATCTCGCATTACGACACCAGTCCCGATGCCAGCGGAGCCGGCGTCAAGGCGCGCGTCGTAAGCCATTATGACGGCGGTGACATCATCCTTTCAGAGGGTATCGTGTCTTCTCCCGGAAAATTTCCCGAGCTGAAGGCGCACGTCGGCGAAGACCTCATCGTCACGGATGGCCACACCTTGCTGGGCGCCGATGACAAGGCAGGCATCGCTGAGATTGTAGATGCCATGTGCTATCTGCGCGACCATGATGAAATCAAGCACGGCGACATTCGCATGGGGTTCAATCCTGATGAGGAGATAGGACTTGGCGCGCACCATTTTGACGTGGAAAAGTTCGGATGCAGCTGGGCTTACACCATGGATGGCGGTGACATCGGCGACCTGGAGTTCGAGAACTTCAACGCTGCCGGCGCCAAAGTCACCATCAAGGGGGTGAGCGTTCATACCGGGTACGCAAAGGGAAAGATGGTCAACGCCAATCGGTTGGCATGCGAGTTCAACGCCATGATCCCCGACACCGACATACCCGAGAACACCGAGGGCTATCAAGGATTCTATCATCTGCTCGGCATGGAGACCCGAACGGAAGAGGCCAAGATGAGTTACATCATCCGGGATCACGACCGCGGGAAGTTTGAATACCGCAAGGACTTCATGAAAGACTGTGCGCGAAAGATGAACGAAAAGTATGGTGAGGGTACGGTTGAGGTCGTCATCAAGGACCAGTACTACAACATGAAGGAGAAGATTGAACCGGCCATGCACGTCATCGACATCGTATTGCAAGCCATGCAAGAAACCGGTGTGGCTCCGAAGGTGGAGCCTATCCGTGGCGGAACCGATGGCGCACAGCTCAGTTTCAAGGGCTTGCCCTGCCCGAACATCTTCGCGGGCGGCGTCAACTTCCACGGTCCTTATGAGTTTGTCTCCGTTCAGGTCATGAAAAAGGCGGTGGAGGTTATCGTGAAAATTTGCGAGATTACGGCCCAATACAACGACTAACGAACGCCGTTTAGGCTGCAATCCAGCTTGACATATCAAACGATTCTATTGGAAGAAAGATAAAAACAATGTGACAAAAAGCGGTCTATAACACTCATCGTGTGCTATAGACCGCTTTTATTTATCCATCTTGTCAACGCTGCCGTCATGTTTGAACGTACAAAAATACGTTTCTGCGGCATACTGAAAGTAAGGTTTTATACTCTTAAATCCAGTGCAAGTCTAAGATTATTTATTGATTTCAGTAAGATATCGCTCTGCCTCAAGGGCAGCCTGACAGCCTGTTCCCGCAGCCACGACAGCCTGACGGTACACGGGGTCGGCCACGTCGCCAGCCGCATACACGCCGGGAATCTTCGTCTTGGGCGTGCCGGGGATAGTCTTGATGTAGCCTGCCGGGTCGGTTTCAAGGAAGTCTTTGAACACAGACGAGTTGGGAGTGTGCCCGATAGCTAAGAAGAAGCCGTCGACGGGCAGGTCGTAACGCTCCTCGTTTTCCTCTCCCAAATGCTTAACCAGATGTACGCCCTCAACGCCATTCTCGCCATAGAGCCCAGTGGCGTTGTGCTTATAGAGTATCTCTATCTTCTCGTTCTCTTCCACACGTTGTTGCATCACCTCGGAGGCACGCAGATAATCTTTGCGCACAATCATGTACACTTTACTGCAAAGGCCAGCCAGATAGGTAGCTTCTTCGCAAGCAGTGTCGCCACCACCCACGACAGCCACCACCTTGCCGCGATAGAAAAATCCATCACAAGTGGCACAGGCACTCACACCTTGCCCCTTATACTTCTCCTCATCGTCCAAACCAAGATACTTGGCAGATGCTCCTGTGGCGATAATCACGGTCTCTGCCTGAAGCTCATCGCCACTGTCGGTGACCAGCTTGTAAGGCGCTTTGGTCAAGTCGGCCTTGACAATCTCACCGTCTCGGATGTCCGTTCCATAGCGTTCGGCCTGCTGGCGCAAATCCATCATCATCTGATTGCCGTCGACACCCTCGGGATAACCGGGGAAATTCTCCACCTCAGTGGTTTGAGTGAGCTGTCCGCCCATCTGCAGTCCGCAATAAAGCACGGGGTTGAGATTGGCGCGGGCCGCATAGATGGCGGCCGTGTAGCCTGCCGGTCCGCTACCGACGATGAGGCAACGGGTATATTGTTTTTGTTGTTCCGTCATGTAAGATATGAAATGAGCGTTGTGAACGCTGTAACGAAAAAAGGGAAAGATGAAACGAAAAAGGCGAAACACACGCACGAAAGCATGTGGGTTTCACCTTTTTCACCTTTCATTATAACAGTTCCTCGATTTGCTGAGCGACATGCTCCAACTTCTCCGTGGGCTCGAAGCGTGCGACAACCTGTCCCTGCTTGTTGATGAGGAACTTGGTGAAATTCCATTTAATGTCGGGCTTCTGCTCGTAATCGGGGTCAGCTTTTGACAAGATGTCAACGAGGATGGGAGCGATGGGGTGGCTCATGTCCCATCCCGCGAAGCCTTTCTGTTCCTTGAGGAACTTGTACAGCGGGTCGGCATCGTCACCGTTTACCTTGATTTTCTTGAAGCGCGGAAATTCGGTACCGTATGTCAGTTTGCAGAACTCGTGGATGCTCTCGTCCGTTCCCGGCGCCTGCTGTCCGAATTGGTTGCAAGGGAAGTCAAGGATTTCAAACCCTTTGGCGTGATATTTCTCGTATAGCTTCTCCAGTTCTTCGTATTGAGGGGTGAAACCGCATTTTGTCGCCGTGTTGACAATCAAGAGCACCTCATTGGCATACTCCTTGAGAGACACTTCGTGACCTTTTCTGTCTTTTACCGAAAATTCATAAATTGTTTTCATTTTCTGCTGTTTATTTTAAGTGTGTTCGTTACCATGTCGCAGCCGTGCTGAAGGCGACGGCGGCTTTGTTCCCGCTCACGCCTCCACCATCTTGCCCACGCAAAGTTAACGAATAAAATCGACATTACGCGGGTACGGAATGCGAATAAATATTAATTTACGATTTGAATGGGGAGGAACCGCGGCTTGTAGACGGAAAGCGGAAGACCACGGAACTCAGAAGACTCGCGCCTCTGCGCCGCCGCTGGTCATCCAAAGTGCATCAGCACCAGGCGTTCGACATACTTGCAGAGGATGTCTATGCCCTTGAGGTTCTCGCCTCCCTGCGGGATAATCACGTCGGCGAAACGCTTGGTAGGTTCGATGAACTGCTCGTGCATGGGCTTCAGCACATCCAAGTATCTCTGAACCACCATGTTGACATCCCTCCCCCGTTCGACGGTGTCGCGCTGGATGTTGCGGATGAGGCGCTCGTCGGGGTCGCAGTCAACGAACACCTTCAAGTCCATCATCTCGCGCAGCCGCTTGTTGAGCAGCGTCATGATGCCTTCGATGATGATCACCGGTCGGGGTTCCACATGAATGGTTTCGGGCAGACGGTTGCACTTTAAATAAGAATAGGTGGGCTGCTCGATGGGCTCACCCTCGCGCAATTGGTTCACCTGCTTGATGAGCAGCTTCCAGTCGAAGGCGTCGGGATGGTCAAAATTGATGGCGTGGCGCTCCTCCTCGGTCATCGCCGAGGTGTCGTTGTAATACGAATCGAGCGGCACCACGGCCACATGGTTAGGCGGCAGGGCCTCAACGATTTTCCTGACCACGGTGGTCTTTCCCGATCCCGTTCCGCCGGCGATGCCAATGACGGTCACTTCATGTTTTCGTTCCATATAAGTCATCATATCTGTTTGTTTTACTCTGTCTTCTCAGCGTGCAGGCCCAGCACGTCTTCAAACATCCTCCGATAGCTTTCGGCCTTTGTCTCCAGTCTCGCGGGATAGGCTCGCGAGGAGCTGGGCATGCGGTACAACCGCATCAGTCTGCCCTCGAAGCTGAACTCGGCATACTGCCCCATCGCCGGCGCAGCGACGCCGAAATGACGAGTGAAGACGGCCGTGGCCTTCTGACCGGCCGTGAGTACGGCCGTACAATGCGGCAAAGCCCGCAGCAAGCCGTCGAGGTCGGCCGGCTCGATGATTTCCAAATCCTTGTCAGAGGCGGTGTTCTTGGTACGGCGCACACGCAGGGCCGTGTCGAAGAGAGCCACGCCTTTTTCTGCGAGAAAAGCTTTCAGCGCTTCCAAACGGAATGTCTTGTCGCGCTGATTCACGAAATGTTGCTTGTCGCCGAAAAACAAATAACCGAAGATGCGCCACATGTCGTTCTGGAAATTGGGGTAATAGAACGGCACGCACCACCGCTTGGGGGCTGGCGGAAACGTGCCCAGCATCAGCAAGGTGGCGTTCTTGGGCAAGAATGGTTCGAAGGGATGAGTTTCTATCATTGGTAGTGAAGCCTATCTCCCCGGAAAGCCTCCCCCATCCCCTCCAAAGGAGGGGAGAAAGCCTCACCCCCAACCCCTCCCCAAAAGGGAGGGGAGTAGATAGTTGTACTGGTATGAGTTGATGTGGTCACAAGTTCACAAGTTCACAAGTTTACAAATTGACATTGACAAATTAATAATTTTGCCAACCAAAATGCTCAAAGTTCAAAGTTCAAAGTTCAATGTTCAAAGCTCAATGTTCAATGTTCAAAGTTCAATGTTCAAAGTTCAATGTTCAATGTTCAAAGTTCAATGTTCAATGTTCAAAGTTCAAAGTACCTTCTGTTGTTTCACCAAGTACACCACTACCGGCAGGTGGTCGCTGTATCCATCAAGCCACACGCCTCCGGCCGTCGTACGCTTGGGTGCGCCCTTATACTTTCCGGTGGACTGGATGAGATAGTCTCGGCATTGAATCTGATGCTTCCAATACTTGAGCGAGGAGAAGTCCTTCACACCTTTCTTATTAAGCATGTTTGGCGAGAGAACAATCTGGTCGAAAAGGTTCCACGAGCCGTTGTACATCAACGTCCCCTTGCCCTGCTTGGCCAGCACGTCGTACCAAGGATTGTACATGTCGCCATCCCTCACGTCCTTTATTTCGGGTTTAGCGGACAGCACCTCAGCCATGCTCTTGTTCACGGGGTCGTCGTTCATGTCGCCCATGACCATGACCTTTATGGCGGGTTCACGCCGCAGCAGCGAGTCCTTGATGGTCTTCACCTGCGCTGCGGCCGTCTCACGGTAAAACGAGGTGCTGAAGCGACTGGGCCAGTGGCACACGATGGCAGCCACGCGGTCGCCGCCCATCGTACCCGTGACGGTGAGGAACCCGCGGGTGAAGAAGGCACTGTCTTTTTTAAGCGGTTGAACATACGGCACCAGCTTGACGGAAGCAGGCTTGAAGAGCTGCGGATTGTACAGCAACGCACAGTCGATGCCGCGCCTGTCAGGCCCCTCGACGTGGATGTAGCGATAGCCGCGGGCCGCCAAGGGTCCTTGAGCCACCAGCGCGTCGAGCACCCGCGCGTTCTCCACCTCACTCAGTCCGATGAGGGTGCAGCCCACGTTTGGCAACACGTCAGTGCCCATGTCGGCCAGGGCGCGCGCCATGTTGCGCAGCTTGTGCGTATACTTTAACCCATCCCATTTGTACGAACCGTTGGGAAGGAAGTCGTAATCGTTCTTACCCTCGTCATGACAAGTGTCGAAAAGATTTTCCTGATTGTAGAATCCTACGGCATACACCGAATATTTGTCCTGCGCCGAAATGGCCATGAGGCCAACCAACAGCAGTACCGGAAGCATAAACAGTTTTTTCATCTTAGTGTGATTGTTTTTATACATGAAGTACGTTTTCTCCTGCAAAGATAAGTCTTTATTTCAAATAAAATAAGGTGTCCGGGGAAAAAATTAAGACAAAAAATTTCGCACATCGGAATATATTTCGTTACTTTGTGGGTGAAAGTCATACACACAGAAATCTCCCATTATGCAGAATAAGCTAACGCTTGCCGTTATCGCCTTGTGCCTCACGCCGCTGGCTCATGCCCAAAGCGACAAGACCACCCGCCAGAAGACACCTCTCGTGGACGAATCGGCATTCACATTCACGGAAGCACAGTTGGACGAGGATGACAACATGCCGCAAAACGTAACCATCCTCAACTCGAGCACCAACGCCTACGCATCCAGGGTAGGCTATCTGTTCTCCCCCGTTCGCTTTCGTTACCGCGGGCTGGACCAGAAGTACAATGACGTGTACGTCAACGGCGCGCCGATGAACGACATGGAGTCGGGACAGTTCAGGTATTCCATGATCGGCGGGCTGAACCAACAAACCCGCAACGTAGACTTCGCCCTGCCCTTCGAGAGCAACAGCTTCGCGGTGAACGGTATGGCCGGCAGCAACAATTACGACTTCCGCGCGGGCGACATGCCGGCCGGCCATCGCTTCTCACTGGGCGCCGCCAACCGCAACTACACCGCGAGGGGCATGTACACATATGCGTCGGGCTTCGACGCCAAGGGATGGGCCGTGGCCGCCAACCTCACCTACCGGTGGGCCAACAGAGGGTATGTGGAGGGTACGTTCTACAACGCGCTATCCTATTTCCTCGGCGTGCAGAAGAAATGGAGCAACGGCCATTCGCTGGCATTGTCGGCCTGGGGCAACCCCACCGAGCGCGCGTCACAGGGCGCATCCACCGATGAGGCCTACTGGCTGGCCAACGACTACATGTACAACCCCTACTGGGGATACCAGAACGGAAAGAAACGCAACTCGCGCGTGGTCAACGATTTCGCACCATCAGCCCTTCTCACCTGGGACTGGGACATCAACCGCGACATGCAGCTCACCACTTCTCTCTTCGGCAAATACAGCATGTACAAGAGCACCAAGCTGAACTACAGCAACGCAGAGAACCCACAACCCGACTACTGGAAGCTCTTTCCCAGCAAGCAATACGACGTATGGAACGAGGTCGCCGACCCGCGCGCCAGGAGCCACGAGGCCTTTTCAGGCTGGAATGAGGCGTACAACTACTGGACAGCCTCGAAAGCCAACCGGCAGATTAACTGGGACCGGCTGTACTGGTCGAACCGGCAGGCTGGCGAGAGCGGAGCCGACGCCATGTATTTCGTGCAGGCCCGACACAACGACAACTTGGTGATGAACCTGGCTTCAACGCTCACTCAGAAGCTGAGCAAGAATGAGACATGGAACTTGGGACTGGTGCTGGGACACAACCGGGGCAGGCATTATCAAACCATGGAAGACCTGCTGGGTGCCAAAAGCTACCACAACATCAACACTTACGCACTGGGCAACTATCC
The DNA here is from genome assembly GCA_946998205.1 of uncultured Prevotella sp. Taxonomy (GTDB): domain Bacteria; phylum Bacteroidota; class Bacteroidia; order Bacteroidales; family Bacteroidaceae; genus Prevotella. The sequence goes on from CAMPYJ010000013.1 coordinate 13,877, forward strand.
CGCCGGCAGCGACGCGGTGCAGTATGACCTGAACACCATGGGGGCAGACCGCACCGGACGACCGGTTGGCAAAGGTGACAAATTTGGCTACGACTACGACATCATCGTGAACAAGGCACAGGCTTGGACCAACTACTCGGCCACGCTGGGCCGCTGCCGCTGGATGGTGGCCGCAAAAATAGGCGCGACCGACATGCAACGAGAGGGCTACATGCGCAACGGCATGTTTGCCGGCAACTCGTACGGCAAGAGCGGAAAGGCCAAATTCCTGGATGGCGGCGGCAAGACCGGTCTCACCTTAGATGCCGGCAGGGGCAACGTGTTGTCCATTGGGGCGGGATATGAATGGCGAGCACCCGTGGCACGCACCGCATTCGCATCGCCTGAAATGAACAACGACTTTGTGCGAGACTTGAAAAACGAGCGCATATTCAGCAGCGAATTGGGCTATCAGTATCAGAACGCCTGGCTGCATGCCAACGTGAACGCCTACTACAACAGCATGAGCAACGTCACCGAATGGCAGAACTTCTACTTCGACGCCATCAACTCGTTCTCGTACGTTTCCATGACAGGCATCGAGAAAGTGGCTTATGGCGCGGAACTGGGCGCGCGGCTCAAGTTGGCCTCATACCTTGACCTGAATGCCATCGGCACCTGGAGCGAGGCCAAGAACGTCAACAATGCCAAGGTACGCTACCTCAACTCAACGCAGGCAACCTATACCGACGACATCGTGCTGAACAAGAACATGCGCGAGGCAGGCACGCCACTGACGGCCGCAAGCCTCGGACTGAGCTATCACCAGAAGGGATGGTACATCGATCTGAACGGAAACTACTACGACCGTATCTACCTGTCCTATTCTCCGAACACCAGATACAAAAGCAAGACGCACACCGACAACGAAGGAAACGACCTCACGGAACAAGCGAGGGGCAAAGGCGGATTCATGCTGGACGGCAGCATCGGCAAGAGCTTCCGCCTGAAGAAGGGACAGCTGAGCCTCAACCTCATGGTGACCAACATCTTGAACAACCGGCGCATCGTCACAGGCGGCTACGAGCAGAGCCGGTCAAGCTTCTACACAAACGGAAAAGGAAAAGACGTGATAAGAACTTACAGGTTCCAACACAATCCCAAAAAGTATTACGCATACGGAACCAACGGCATGCTGCAGATTACTTACAGATTCTAACATAACGACACAGACATGAAAGAGCTCAAACATATCATCATGGTGCTGGCTTGCACCCTCTTGGCTTCGTGCATGGGTGACGACTATGACGCTCCTGACCTAAATGAACCGCCCTACGGAAACAAGGAACTCACGGAGGCCAACGTGCTCACCATCAAGCAGCTGAAAGCCAAATACAACAATGCGATTGTATCGAACGGCATCGAAGAGATAACCGAAGACGCGCAAATAAAAGGCTGGGTGACGGGCAACGACATTGAAGGAAACCTATATAACCAGTTTGCCTTGCAGGACGAGACGGGAGCCATCATCATCTCCGTGGAGCAAGGTGCCCTATACGGACACCTGCCCGTGGGACAAGAGGTACTCATCTCACTGAAGGGATTGAAGATAGGTGGCTATGGAAACCAAGGACAAATAGGCGATGCGTACACCGACAAGAAGACAGGACAACTGCAGGTGGGCCGCCAGAACCGCTTTGTATGGGAACGCCATTACAAGCTCACAGGCCCCGTTCAACCAGGCAAGATAAAGCCAACGGTCTTTGACACGAACGAGATGAGCGACGGACAGTACATGGCAGAGCACTGCGGAATGCTCATGACCCTAAAGAACGTCAGACTGGAAGAAGCTGACGGCAAGACGGTCTTCGCACCCAATGACGGCAGCATCACCCTGACAGCCAATGCGGCGAACCGCACCCTGACAGGCATCAGCAGCAAGAAGATGGTGGTACGCACCAGCACCTACGCCGACTTTGCCAACCAGCCAATGCCAACAGGCGCCGTGAACATCACGGGCATCTTCACCAGGTTCGGTGACACATGGCAAATCCTGCCGCGCACGGCAAACGACGTCAAGCCAGCCAAATGAGCCGTCACACGCCCCCGCAAGGAACCGTCCGACAAAAAGACACGAGGGCGGAAACAACGAAATTCAATCTAAAACAAACATCATTCAGAAAACTTTCATCAACATGAAAAAGATAGCATATTCATTACTGACATTAGTCGTGACAGCCATGGGCTTCGCCAGCTGTGAGAACGTACCCGCACCTTATGACTACCCTGAGGACAACAAAGGCGGCAAGACAGAAGTTCCGGGAACGTACATCAACGAAACGTTTACGACAGGTTTTGGAAAATTTGAAGTCGTCACACAAGCCGGCAAAGCTTGGAAACCAGATTTCAATACCGCAAAAGCCTCTGGCTATGACAACAAAACCAAGACGAACACACCATCGGAGAGCTTCCTGGTATCGCCAGAAATCAATCTGTCGAAGTCAACCGGAGCCTATCTGCAATTTGAGTACATCTTCCAATATGCGAACAACGATGGCGAAGACAAGGTACTGATCACCTCTGATTATACCGGCGACCCCAAAAGCACCAAGTGGGAAGATATCACGGGGACGCTGACACAAGGCAAGCCCAAAGACTGGAAAACGTTCTACACTTTCTCTAAAAACATTCCGGCCAGTTATATAGGCAAAGATAAGGTGCGTATAGCTTTCTACTACTCTGCTTCAGCAAAAGGATCAAGAACATGGGAAGTGAAAAGCGTGCTCGTAAAAGAAGGAGAAACATCGGAAAAGCCAGATACGCCAGCGGGGGAAGAGACTAAGGTCATCAAGCCCGTTAACGGCACATATATCCAGGAATCATTTGCATCTGCATTCGGCGTATTCAGTCCCAAGACCGTGAAAGGTACACCATGGATTATCAATCACAACACTGCCAAAGCAACGGGTTACGACCATACTTCAAAGACAACCACGCCATCAGAAGCCTACATCGTATCAAAGCCCATGGACATGAGCACATCAAAGGATGCATCGATAAGCTTCGATTATATTTTACGATATGCCACCTTTAAAGGAAAAGCGCAAGAGGGGGTAGTAAACAAGGTGCTCGTTACGGATAATTACAGTGGAGACCCTACAACAACCAAATGGACAGACATCACAGGCAAACTCACGGAAGGAACAGATTGGACAACCTACAGTTCTTACGCCGCTAACCTGCCGAATGAAATCGTAGGGAAAAAGAATGTCGTAATAGCCCTTAAATTCGCATGCGGTGCCAAATCAGCCACATGGGAAGTGAAAAATCTCAAAGTGAAAGAAGGTAAGATTTCACAACAAGATCCTACTCCCGATAATCCGACCATTACACCGGACGCCGGAGAAAGCATCACGATTGAAGCTGCCAGCATGAAGTTTAAAGACAAAGAGGCAGCGACCTCTTTCACCCACAGCGACGGCACCGTCATTACGTTTGACAAGGGAGAAGGAACCGATCAACCAATATACAACGGTCCGCGATACACCGCTGTACGCCTTTACGCTAAAAACACGATGACAATCAAAGCAAAGAAAAAAATTACAGCCATTCACATCAAGACAACTGATAAATTTAAAGAAAAACTGTACAACGGCAACGATGAGGCTTATGTCCTGAACGGCACATCCAAAGTGACCATCAAAAAAGTGAATGACACGAATGTACAATTCGCACCACTCAACAACTCCACAATCAAGTTGGTAAATGATTTTTCCACGAACAAAGGCGGAACGCAACTCCGAATCAGTTCCATGACGATTACATTCGCAAAAGAATGAGAAGCGACTGAGACAATCATCACATGACACCTGAAGAGAAAGCTCTCTCAAGGTTGGTTCTATAAATTAGCTTTGACAGATTGTGAGACTTTTTTTTTGAGGTCAATTTGTTTGTGAGTGAAGAAGTATAGCGAGCTATACGACTGAACGAACAAGCAAATTGAACCAAAAACGGAGCAAGCCGAATACAATCAAACTTGTTTGAATTGTTGAGGCGCAGCCTGTTTTATATAAAAAGAGTCCGCAAGATGACAAAACGTAAAAAGATTGACATAAAGAACTCTACGGCGGTAATTTATAGAGCCGCCCTCAACATACTACAAACAAACCTTATTAACTTATAAATTTACAAACAAATGAAAGCAAGCAACAGTTGCAAGTCGCGACACCTATGGGCGTCGGTGGCGTTGTTTGGCGCCTGTCTGGCTACGTTGCCAGTCCAAGCATCGAACAGAGTCTTGACTGAAAAGTCGGACGCACAGAGCATCTTGCGTCCAGTTCAGAATGCCAAGCGCGAGATTAAAGGATTTATTGGTGACGAAAACGGTGAGCCCGTCATAGGAGCTACCATACGCGTGAAGGGAACGTCCGTCGCGTCGATTACCGCCCATGACGGAACGTTTGCCATTCAGGCACCGCCAAACGCTACGCTGGAAATAGCCTACATAGGTTATCAAAACAAGGACATCAGCCTGAAGGGTCGAACGTTCATTTCCATTTCCCTGTACCCTGCCCACAATCAGATTGATGAAGTTGTGGTCGTTGGATTCGGTAAGCAGAAGAAAGAGTCGTTGGTGGGCGCCGTACAAGCCGTCAGTCCTGACGACCTGAAAATGACATCGAGCAGCTTGACGACATCATTCGCAGGAAACGTTCCCGGCATCATCGCCCGCCAAAGAAGCGGTGAGCCTGGTTACGATAATGCCGAATTCTACATTCGCGGAATCTCTACCTTCGGTGCGAACAAAAGTCCTCTGGTGATTCTTGATGGCGTGGAAATCAACACAACCATGTTGAACAACATCCCACCCGAGTCTATCGAGTCGTTTTCCGTATTGAAAGATGCCACAGCCACTTCATTGTACGGTTCCCGCGGCGCCAATGGTGTGATTATCGTCAACACCAAGCAGGGAGAATTATCCGAGAAGATGCAGGTGAAGGTACGCTTGGACAACACCTTTTCGGCTCCCACCATGATCCAGAAAATCGCCGACGGACCAACTTACATGAGAATGTTCAACGAAGCGGCGTACAACGATGCAAAAGCCGTAGGCGACACCTATTCGCCGAATTACAGCGACGAGCGCATCGCCAAGACCGCTGAAAGAGCCAACCCATACCTCTTCCCTAACAACGACTGGTATGGCATGCTGTTCAAGAACATGACCTCGAACCAGAACTTGAACCTGAACGTCAGGGGCGGCAGTAAGATACTGACCTACTTTCTGAACGCGGGCATCTTTTATGAAAACGGCATCATCAAACAGCCTAAAGAGGCTTTAGCGCTTGACGTGTCCATGAGAAGCAAGAAGTATCTCTTTCAGAGTAACGTGACGGCACGAATCTCTCCAACAACCAAGATGGGACTGAACATGAACACGCAACTCTTTTACTATCATGCACCCAAAGAGTCGATAAGGAATCTATTCTATTATACGATGCGCGTTTCACCAGTAGGTTTCCCCGCAGTGTTGCCGGCAGAAAAAGGAGACTCTTTCGTAAGATACGGTATGAGCCCCAGGCAGGGTGTGGGCGGATTGCAAACCAATCCATACGCAAGACTGAGCACCGGGTATACCGAACGCAACTATGTCTACTCGACAACGGCATTCAACATTGACCAAGACCTGGCGTTTGTCACTCCCGGACTGAAGGCGAGCGGACTGGCATCGTTCTATAATTACAGCTTCAACTGGCTGGATTATTGGATTGTTCCATTCTATTACCAAGTCTCCGACAACTATACTCAAGATGAAAATGGCGAGTACAAGTTTGACACCAAAAATATCGGCGACCCCGGACGGCCTTACTTGCAATCAAACTCGGGCAGAGAGCCCACGACATCCGTCTGGTCGCTGCAAGGCAAGATAGATTACCAACGAACGTTCGGCAAGCACGACATAAACGCCACGCTGGTATATCACATGAAAGAAACCAAGCGGGTTAAAAACGGAGGCAGCGAATACGATTTGCTTCCCTTTAGAGAGCAGGGTGTCGCCAGCAGGCTTTCCTACAATTACGCTCACCGGTATCTTCTGGAAGCGACATTCGGTTACAATGGGTCAGAAAACTTCATGAAAGGCAAGCGGTTCGGAGCCTTCCCCGCCATAGCGGCAGGATGGTCTCTCTCTAACGAGCCGTTCTTCAAGCCTCTGAAAGAATATGTACACAACCTTAAGATACGCGGGTCATACGGCCTCGTGGGCAACGATGCCCTACCGGCAGAATCCCGCTTCCCTTACATCACCACCGTGGACATGTCGGCAGGTGGTGGATGGTGGATAGGCAACAATTACGACAACATCAGGGTTCCACACATCACAACATACGGCAACTCACTGGCAACATGGGAGAAATCGAAAAAACTCAATGTCGGCGTAGACTTGAACCTGTTGGGAGCCCTGGATGTCACCTTCGACTATTTCACCGAGAACCGCACGGGCATCTTCATGAAGCGAAAAGCGATTATTTCCATGCTGGGCTTTGGCGGCAACATACCATGGGCGAACATTGGTGCCGTAAAGAATCGCGGCTTCGACATGAGCCTGGCGTACACGAAGGTGTTCAACAAAGACTTCACGGTAAGGGCCAATGGAAGTTTCACTTACGCGCACAACGAGATCACTGACACCGACGAGCCAACAAACGTGCCCACCTACTTCTCTCGCTTAGGACATCCCATCAATTGCATACGCGGTCTGGTGGCGGAGGGACTGTTCACCTCACAGGAGGAAATAGACCAATCGCCCAAGCAAGAGTTAAGCACATACACGGTAGGTGACGTCAGATACAAGGACCTGAACGGCGACAAGAAAATAGACAAGAACGACATCACCACCATCGGAAACCCGGAAATACCGGAAATCATCTATGGATTCGGTGGTACCGTCACATATAAGAAATGGGACATGTCACTGACGTTCCAAGGAGCCGGAAAGGTGAGCTTGATGATGACAGACATCCATCCGTTCGTTGACAAAGAAGGCGACGCACTGGGCATCTCACAATACATCGCCGACAACCATTGGTCTGAAGCTAACAACAACGCCCATGCTGCTTATCCCCGTCTGTCACAGTCGTTCGTCAACAACAACGTTGAACAAAGCACCTACTACCTTCGTGACGCAAGTTTCCTGCGCCTCAAGACCGCAGAGCTTGGTTTTGCACCATACAAATGGATGCGCGTATATGCTGCCGGCACCAACCTGCTGACTTTCTCGCCCTTCAAGACATGGGATCCGGAAATGGGAAGCGGTAACGGACTGGCCTATCCATTACAAAAAACCTTCACGATTGGCGTACAGTTTCAATACTAACAATCAAAAAAAACAAAAACTATGAAAATAAACAAATCATACATAAGAACAGCATTGGTCGCCTTAGTGGCGGGAACGCTGTCAGCATGCGACTTCCTCGACGTGGTGCCCATGGGGAACGCCACCAAGGAAGACATTTACAAGACACAAATCCAAACAGAACGCATGGTGGTGGGATGCTATGGAGAGATACCCGACGTCATGCAGCCTCAGAAAGGATTTCCCGGACTGATGGGCTCTGACGAGATGGTAGTGGGAAACCGTGGTACGACACGCTGGTTTCATTACAAAAGTCTGATGAACGGCGACGAGTCGTCGTCAAACACCTATTTCGCAATGTGGAGCAACACGGCTGACAAATATCCGGTAGACGCTCAGAAAAAAGACATTTGGGGAGCCATACGCAACTGCTACGACGTACTGAACAACATCGACAAGGTTCCCGACATCAGCGACGAGAACAAGAATGTATGGAAAGGAGAAGTTCTCTTTCTCATAGGCTACTATCACCAAATACTGCTGGAGTATTACGGACCTACATTCCTGGCCAAGGAGGAATATGCGCAGAATGCGGAAAACATGCAGATGCGCGCGCCATACGATGAGTGCGTGAGCTTTATCGCTGAGAAATACGACGAGGCGGCCAAACTCTTGCCGGCTGTCCGCGACGTCGGCGAGAAGAACCGCGCCACCTCTGCGGCCGCACTGGCTTACAAGGCGCGCCTGCTGCTGTATGCGGCATCGCCTTTAGTGAACGGAAACACTGAATTCTACGCCAATTTCAAGAATCCAGACGGCAAACCCTTGATGAACCTCACCTATGACAGGGAAAAGTGGAAGAAAGCCATGGACGCCGCCGAGGATGCGATTCAACTGTGTGAAGCCAACGGATACAAATTGTATGGCGGCAGCGCAAGTGACATGCGCGCGGGTAAGAAAAACTATCATGAGGCTTTCGTCGGTCCCAACACGGGCAGCTTCAACAATTGGGACGAGATTCTCTTCGGCATCGCCAACCAACCCGAGATAAAATACTGCATTAAGAATTTCGCACCGCGCGTGGGATATACAAAATATACCCGGGATGGATTCAGGGGCTATGTGTTCCCCACATGGAGTTGCGTAGCACGCTATTTCACCGACAAGGGACTGCCATGGGGAGACGACCCCGACACAAAAAACCTGAAGCCGGAAGACATTGTGGCATCTCCCTTCTACCCGCGCGAGCAGACCTCGGCCTGGCTCACGCACAGAGAGCCGAGGTTCTATGCCTCCATTGGGTTCGACCGCGGTCCGTTTGAGGTCAACAATGGCGTGGTCATGCTGAAATGCCGTAGAGGTGAACCCAACGAGGATAACGGCAAAAAGGGCGATGAGTATCAGAGCAACAACGGATTTTACTGCCAAAAGTGGGTCTCTATGAAAGACACCTACAATCCAAAGAACAAAAAGTTCACATACAACGAGCTGGTGTTCCCATACATGCGCCTGGCTGAAATGTATCTGAGCTATGCCGAAGCTGACTTTGAATACAACAAGAAACTAAGTCAGAAAAGCCTGACTTACCTCAACAAGGTGCGTGCACGCTGCGGACTTCCCACTTTCCAGAAATCATGGAGCTACGCAGGGGGCATCCCGACAGACGAAAACAAACTGAGACAGGTGCTGCACGACGAACGCTCCAACGAGCTGGCGATGGAAGGACGCCGGTTCCACGACATTCGCAGATGGAAGATATTGGAAAAGGTCTTGCAGCCGAAAGAACATGCGTGGAACATAGCGGGAAAAACGGCGAAGGAATACTACAAGAAGACCTTCATGGACGATGGACCGTTTGTCAACCGCTCTACCGTCACGGCTCCCAAGAGTTACTGGCTGGCCATTCCGATTGACCAGATACAGATAGATCCCTATCTGGTACAAAACCCGGGCTATTAAGGTCGTCGCCATCAACACGGCTCTCCACGCTCTTCACCTATAAGACGTGGAGAGCTTGTGTTTCAACGAGAAAGCATGCAGAAGATTGTCAACGCACAGGTTGCCAGAAAGCAAAAAAGCATCGCTTTATTTGGTAGGCTGACAAATTCTTCGTACTTTTGCAGCCCATATAGCTTAGTTAATTCAATTACATTCAATAAGAAATCAAAATGAAAAAAGGAATTCATCCAGAAAACTATCGCCCCGTCGTATTCAAGGATATGTCCAACGGCGATATGTTCCTTACAAAGTCTACATGCAAGAGTAACGAGACAGTAGAATTTGAAGGCGAAACTTACCCGGTGGTAAAAGTAGAAATCTCAAGCAGCTCGCACCCGTTCTATACCGGCAAGAGCAAACTTGTCGACACGGCAGGCCGCGTAGACCGCTTCATGAACCGTTACGGTAAGATTAAGAAATAAGGGCGGTTCTATAAATTAGCTTTGTCAGATTGCGAGGCTGTTTTTGTGGTCAATTTGTTTGTGAGTGAAGGAGTATAGCGGGCTATACGACTGAACGAACAAACAAATTGAACAAAAAAGAGACCGCAAGATGACAAAACGTAAACTGTCCAACATACAAAAAACTTTACGGCGGTAATTTATAGAACCGCCCATAAGATACAAAACGTTTTTTCAACGACTGGAAAGTGCGTTCGGGCGTAGTTGCATATACGGTCGGCCGCACTTTTTTCATTACCACACACACAGATGAACAAGCTCACCCTCCTACTCTACCCTCTCTTCACCGTCATAGGACTGACATCATGCAGCGCCGACAATAGTGCGAAACCATCCGCCAACGTCAACGCCAACCGATACGTCGGCGTGTCCACCGTAGGCAACCCTGTGATGCCCCGCGAGGTCTGCCGCCTGGAATTTCCAAAAGTGAAAGGAGGCAGCAGCATGATCATCGTACACAAGGCTCTGCTCAACAAACGCACCGGCGAACGCGGCGTGAACTATTGTACCGAATGGGACACCAGCAAGAAATCACTGCGCTGGAGCTGCTACCAGATGTACCAAGGCATCAGTGAGACGCACGCCAAACGCTACCGCTCGAGTACCAATCAATATCCATACGATGAGAGCATTCCCACAGCCTATCAATTCGACGGAGATCCTTTCTGGCGAACGGGTTACGACCATGGACACATCTGTCCCTCTGCCGACCGCCTGGGATCCAAAGAAGCCAACATCCAAACCTTCTACCTCTCCAACATGATGCCGCAAACACACGCCTTCAATGATGGAGTTTGGAAGAACATGGAAGCACAAGTAAGACTGTGGTCATTGGACGACACTTGCGACACGTTGTACGTCTGCAAAGGCGGAACCATCGACAACCCCAGACAAATACTTACCACACTGGGGCAAGGTCTCATCGTACCCAAATACTTCTTCATGGCCGTATTGTGCAAGAACAGGAGGGGCTACAAGGCGCTCGGCTTCTGGGTGAGACACGAGGACAACGGTGACACATCGCTCAGCAAATATGTCGTCAACATCCGCGAACTGGAAAAGAAGACGGGCATCGACTTCTTCTGCAACCTGCCCGACGCCATCGAACGCAAGGTAGAGACATTGCCGGTTGAGAAAGTGAGAAGAGCCTGGAGACTACCATGACCACTCGCCATGGCGACAGGCTCTCCGCGCGTAGCGTCACTCCTCAAAATCCACCGCCGCTTTCTTGGCATAGGTGTAGCGAGCGAACGAGAACTCATCTGTCTCACCACCCCCGACCATCACGCCAGAGAACGCATGGTCATCGAGCTTCATGTCGTCATAATCAATGACCATCTGGAATTTCCGCCCATTCTCGCCATCATAGGTAATGATGATGTTCGCTGAGCGAGGGTCTATCGTCCAAGAAAACGTTCGGTCGTAAGCCACTTTCCCATTGAAATAATCCACCTGACGGCCACGACCATTGCGCAAGTTAGAATCGTACAAGTCAAATTCCACATCGGTGTCGTACACCTCTTCACGCAACAGTCCGGCGGAGTCTCTGAAGCGGGCAGCCGTCTTACCCGTCCAATGCCCGCGCAGCGTCTGTACCATCTCACGCAGCGCGGCCTGAGAATCATCGTCAAAACGATAGTCATCGTCTTCAACACACGAGGTGACGCTTACCATGAACAACGCCACCAACACCGCTGGTAATAATTTCATCATCTTTCTCATCGTCTCATTGCTTTAAGTTACACGATTGTATCTGCTGCAAATGTACGCAATCGCTCCAACATGCCAAAGACATATCCACTATTGCGGCGTAGGGTTTTCCCTACCGTGATGGGGAAATACCTGTATCTTCTCCATCGCCTACCTGTAAATCATAGCGGCAGCATGTTGAAAAGCTGTCTCAATAAATCACCCGGAAGGCATGGGTATACGCTTTTTTTATTATATTTGTAAACACAAAAATAGAAGATGAAACAACAGGTTATCATATCCAACCATTTACAAGCCGACCTGTCCAAAGCGATTGCGGCATGCCAACCCGACCGCCTGTTCGTCGTTGCGGACGACACAACCGCTGAACACTGTTGGCCGAAGATTCGTGAGTTTGACGCGTTGAAGGGTGCGCACCTCATCACCATCCCCGCTTCTGACGTTCACAAAGACTTGCGGTCGGTGGAAAAAATATGGACGGCACTGCAAGAAGAACGAGCCACCCGCCACTCGTGCGTCATCAACCTGGGGGGCGGCATGGTGACAGACCTTGGGGGATTCGCCGCATCCACCTTCAAACGCGGCATTCGCTTCATCAACATCCCCACCACCCTGCTGGCCATGGTCGACGCCTCCGTGGGCGGCAAGACAGGCATCAACTACGGGGGACTGAAGAATGAGATAGGGGTATTCAATGACGCTAATTTCGTCATCCTGCACGCAGCGTTCCTGCAAACGCTTGACCTGGAAAATCTGCGCAGCGGCTATGCGGAGATGTTGAAGCACGGCTTGATCAGCAACGACAAGATGATGGGCGAATTATTGACGTTCAACTTGAGCGGTGACGTTGACATCCATCGGCTGCAAGGAATGATTGCCGCCTCGGTTGCCGTGAAAGAAGAGGTGGTGACACGCGACCCTTTTGAACAGAATGTGCGCAAGGCACTGAACCTCGGACACACCTTCGGTCATGCGTTCGAGTCGTGGTCGTTGAAACGAAAGCCTGTCTTACATGGTTATGCGGTGGCATGGGGCTTGGTTTGCGAGTTGTACCTGAGCTGCGTCAAGTGCGGGTTCCCCACGGGGAAGATGCGACAAGTGGTCAGGTTCGTTAAAGAGTGGTATGGACAATTGCCGTTTACATGCGACGATTATGACGGGCTCATCGCCTTGATGCGTCACGACAAGAAGAATCTTGGTGACGAGATAAACTTCACGTTGCTTGCCGACGTGGGCGACATTAAGCTCAACCAGACGGCGACGATGGAGGAAATTAAAAACGCCTTCGACTTTTTACGCGAAGGCGAGTAGCGCATATCAGTGGCATGACCGACCGTAACATCCTACTTGCCGCCGGCTCTTTCCCCATTCATTCGTCATCCACCGCAAAGACGCGGCTGTAGGGTAAGTCGGCTTCCTCGGCCATTCGCTGAGCCAAAGCCCGGTTGGGCTTCCCTGTTTCGGTCATCGGGATGCGGTCTACCGACAGATACAGACGCGGCTCCCAATAACGCGGCAAGGCCCGATGCAGCAGTTTGTGGATGGCTCGCAGAATGGGCAACTCAGTTCTTTCCTCAAAGGTTGCTCCCTCGTCATCATCCTCTTTCTCAACCATCAGTACTACTATTTCGCCAAACTTCTCACTCTTGCGCTTGGTCACCATGTAAGGCATGGTGAGGAAAGGCCGCATCAGGCGCTCCAACACTTCCATCTGAATCTTCACGCCGCCACTGTTGATGACGTTGTCGCGGCGGCCAATGATGCGAAAAGCAAGGGTGTTTTGCCCCTCAGACGTACTTGTCGCCCGGATTTCAGCCATATCATTCGTCACAACAGGTGAGTCACAAAGCTTCGGAGCGTCAATGACCAAGCAGTCATCGGCATTCGTTGTTACCTTTATTCCTTGCAGGGGCGTGTACCAACTGGAAGATTCGAGACCGTTCAGTCTGCGTAAGGCAATGTGTGAAAGGGTTTCGGTCATGCCGTATGTACTCCATACCGCATGAGGAAAGTCGTGCAGTTGGGCTGCCAAGACATCGTCAATAGCCCCTCCGCCAATGATAAGATGTTTGATTTGGCGTAATTTTTCCCGTTCTTCGGGTACATGCAACGAGTTATATACTTGCAGGGGAACCATAGCGGCAAAGGTAATTGGAACGTCAACCGTTGCCAACGGATGACCGGAGGGGGCTACCTGTACCAAATGAAGTTGCCTGACCAATGAGCGAACTACCATCATCTTGGCGCCAATATAGTCGAGATTCATGCACAACAATGCGGTGTCACCAGACTGTAATCCAAGGAAGTTGCACGTCATCTTGGCACTCTCAATCATTCTGTCCTTCCTTACATTCAACTTCTTCGGCGCACCTGTCGACCCACTGGTTTGCACATGGATGGTCTGTGCCTCATTATTCCATTCGCTGATAAATTCTTGATAAGTCATTTTTTCATCCATTTAATGTCTTTGTCGGCATGAACCACAACTGATCTCCTCTCACTTCCAACGGCATAGGAACGTTGTCCGTAAACAGAAGTCCTGTTCCCAAGCCTTGCGGGAAGGTGACATGCGGCCCATAAATCTTTGCGGCAAGTTGTGCAATGGCATTCAATCCCACATTACTCTCCAAGGCACTGGTGAGCCATGAACCTATGCTTCGTTGCCTTGCTAACGTTATCCATTCTTCTGTTCCATACATGCCACCATGCAACGAAGGTTTCAAAATAATGTATTGTGGGCGTATGGCATTGAGTAACTCTTCTTTTTCCTGTCGCTGGTTCACACCAATGAGTTCTTCATCGAGTGCGATAGGAATGGGCGACTCACGGCACAAAAGTGCCATTTGCTGCCACTGATGCTGCTTGATGGGTTGCTCTATCGAATGAATGTCATACTTAGCCAACTGTTCCAACTTTGCGAGAGCCTCATCGGGTGTAAAACCTCCATTGGCATCAAGGCGCAACTGAACTTGCTTTGAGGTGAAATGCGAGCGGATAGCGCGTACCAGTTCTAATTCTTTCTCAAAGTCGATAGCTCCTATCTTCAACTTCACGCACCGAAAACCCTGCTCCAATTTTTCCTGCATCCTACGCACCATTTCCTCAAATGTACCCATCCACACCAAGCCGTTGATAGTGATTCCCTCCTCTCCTCGTGCGAAAGGAGTATCAAACAAGGCAGCACTTCCGTTTGCGTTTATTTGTGCCAACGCCGTTTCCAACCCAAAGAGTATTGACGGATACGGTCGCAAACGCTCGTAGTTGATACGCCCCTCGTGCGCCACCTCATGGCACGCTTCGTTTAATATCTGCTCATAATCAGGACAAACGTCACAACTTAAATCTGGCAAGGTGGCACACTCGCCCATCCCTTTGACGGAAGGACGGTCTTCACGCCATAGGGTTACATAGTAACTCTTGCGTGTTTGGTACACTCCCCGCGAGGTGGTGGCAGGATTTTTGAAGTGCAGTGTGCGTTGACTGACAGCATAACATAAGCTCATATTCATCTTTTTAATGACTTTTTCTATAATCAATTCTTGCCTTCGACATTTGCTCTCTGATTCCACCTTGCTTCACAAAATCATCTTTCACCCGATTAATGTATTTTCTGAGGAATATGTCAGCTTGATGAATGAGTGTAATGGCAATGTTCGCAATGGTCTCATCACTTCTTTCCTTGATGGCGTTTCGATAATACGCCGAGTCGTTATGCCGTGCGCAAACACGTCTGGTCTGTATTGTTTTAGCATCGTTTACATCCCATATAGCAAGATCTCTCACCCGTAAATAGTCTTGATAGTCTATCAACAACTCCTGCAAACTTGCCTTAGCCACATTCAAGAGCTTGATTTCTGTTTCAGAAGAAGTTGTTGAAGCGGCGCACCCCTCAGCTATATTCTGTTTCCCCGAGCGAGCTGCTTGCACCATTTGGTCAACCGTTCTGTCGTTCTTTGCCAAAAAGTGGTGAGCAAAATAAAAGGTAATGTCATAGATGCACTCCGTTTTTTGATAAACAATGAGGTTTTGATAATTACCTTTTTGCGGCAAAAACTGATTGGTTTGCATGGCTTGTAGTTTTTTTAGTGGTTATTATTTATTGGGCTTATTGGCCTTATTAGGCCTATTGGGCTTATTAGCCTAATTAGCCCTATTGGGCCAATTGGCCTAATTGGGCCTATTGGGCTTATTGCTCTCAAGGAAACTGCGGATACTTATCAAAGTCGGGCTTGCGTTTCTCCAAGAACGCTTTTCCACCCTCTTGCGCCTCGTCCATGGTGTAATATAGCATGGTAGCATCGCCAGCCAACTCCTGAATACCAGCCTGTCCGTCCAACTCGGCATTCAGTCCAGCCTTGATCATGCGTAACGCCAAGGGCGAACGTTGCATCATTGTCTCCGCCCATGCCACGCACTCGTCTTCCAATTCATCGAATGGCACCACCTTGTTTACCATGCCCATACGCTCTGCCTCGTGTGCCGAGTACTGCTTGCACATGAACCAAATCTCCCTGGCACGCTTCTGTCCCACCATTCGAGCCAAGTACGAAGCACCGAAACCCGCATCAAAAGACCCTACCTTTGGTCCCGTTTGTCCGAAAATGGCATTCTCACTGGCAATCGTCAGGTCACACATGACATGCAACACATGCCCCCCTCCGATGGCATAGCCATTCACCATAGCAATCACAGGTTTAGGCAACCGCCGAATTTGCATCTGCACGTCCAGCACGTTGAGCCGCGGTACGCCGTCTGTCCCTACATATCCGCCTCGTCCCTTCACGTGCATGTCGCCACCAGAGCAAAACGCTTTGTCTCCCGCTCCCGTGAGAATAACCACACGAATGCCCGCACACTCTCGGCAATAAGCAAAGGCTTGCGACATTTCCCATGTGGTGAGCGGCGTAAAAGCGTTGCGATAACGCTCACGGTTAATCGTTATCTTCGCAATTCTGTTATACTCCTCGAAGAGGATTTCCTTAAAGTTGAAGCCGTCAATAGACTTCCATTGTCTTTTTTCCATATCAAATTAAACTTGTTTGTATTCGTTCATTGCCTGTTCATCTTGTTCTTGCGAGGTAAACACCTCAAAGACTACGGGGCGGTTAAAGTTTTCGTTCACAAAGCGATTCATGTTATTTTCAAGTTCTTCCTCATCGTGTGCCGAAAGGTAAGCCACGTTGTTTTGCTGGCAAATTCCACAAGCCGATGTATGATGTTGGGCTGAAATCAATGTCTGCTGAGCCGCACTCTCTTTCAAACCGGGCAAACTTTGGAAGATAACTCCGCCCCCATTGTTCAGTAACAGCACTCTGAAATTTCCCCCTAAGCTATGCCACAAAGCGTTTTGGTCGTAAAAGAAGCTCAAATCACCGATAACGCAATACACGTTTTGAGTTGTCACCAGCGAGCAACCTGCTGCCGTTGACAAACTTCCGTCAATGCCATTGACGCCACGATTACAAAAAACATAATCGCTGGCAAAATGATTAACCAACCTAACGGACATGCTGTTGGCAGCATGGAGAATATACCTGCCCTTGTTACTTGCGGTCTCAAAAAATCTTTTCACAGCCAACCATGAAGAGTACAGAGGATGAAAACGCTCATTCTGCGCCTGCACTTGATGTATCAGCGTTGCCCATCTTGAACGAAAACCAGACTCAAAAGGCAGCCTTTGTTTTTCTTTTTCCCCACGAACATACCGCAAGATTACCTCCAAGACATCATTCGGCGCACCCTCAATCACGCCCGTCAGGTTTTGAAAAGTATCATATATTGCTCCTCGCTCATTGACAATCCAAGTCTTGGCGGCTGGAGATTGGCGCAGAAACGCTTTCAAACGCTTGCTCACCAACGTTCCCCCAAGGTACACCACTACATCAGGTTGATATTGTTCTACCTGCTGCATGTGCGTCAACACCTTATCTATATGTTGAGGAGAAAGCCTTTCGTGTGGTGGACAGGGATAGCAAGACGCATCCTCATGACAAGCCATTCCGAGACATTCGTACACAACTACCACATCCGTTGACAACTCACATAATTGCAAAGCCATGCGTTGAGCCTCTTTGTTACTTAACTGTCCCACGACTATCATCGGACGTTGGGCTGATTGGACGTCCGCCAAAAGCGGCTGACAGTGACCCACATCGGTCGTTGCCGTTACCTGTCGAATCACACGTTCGGTTGGCAAAGCTGGCACATTGAACGTAAACAAGGGTTCTGAAATGGGCACATTCAAGTGTACCGGACTGCCGCCATGCCGCTGACAACAAAGCAAGGCTTCGTTTACCAATCGATTACAGTACCACCGTTCATCATCAGTAGAAGGCTCGGGTAACGAGACTGCCTTACTGACGAAACGCCCTAAAGCATCCAACTGCGGCAGGGTTTGACCGTCTTGCTGGTCAATCCACATCACAGGTCTATCAGCCGAAATCACCACCAAAGGCACATGTTGATAATAAGCCTCTGCCGTAGCTGGCAAAAGATTGAGCAACGCCGTACCCGAGGTGACACAAACGGCAACAGGATGCCTTATGATTTGAGCCATCCCCAAGGCATAAAATCCAGCCGACCGCTCGTCTGTTACAGGGTGACATGTGATGTTGGGGCATTCGTTGAGATTATGTACGATGGGTGCATTGCGCGAACCGGGACACACCACAGCGTGTTTCACACCGTGTGCCACTAATAATGCGGTGAGTATGTTTACGTTCTCTTTATCTGAATAGAGCATGGAGGAAATGTTTAGTTGACGAGTTTGTGAGTTTATAAGTTCGTGAGTTTTTAAGTTTTTAAGTTGATAGCATTGCTAACCATAAAGTTCAAAGTTCAATGTTCAAAGTTCAATGTTCAATGTTCAATGTTCAAAGTTATCAGCTTACTACTCCCCTCCCTTTCGGGGAGGGGTCGGGGGAGAGGCTGTTATTTTCCTCATCGTTTCCATTTTCGCCACAGTTTCTTCCCACTCCTGCTGCTCTACACTGTCAAGGAGCAGTCCTCCACCGGCATAGAGACGATAACTATTCTTTAAAATTTGCATACATCGAAGTGAAACATAAAGATGAGTTTCGCCATTTGGATTGAGTAATCCTGCAAATCCACTATAATAACTGCGGTCGGCATGCTCGTGTTGTAGAATAAACCGCTGTGCCTCAGTCTTTGGCAGCCCACACACGGCAGGTGTAGGATGCAAAACTTCGAGTAGAGCCCCCAAGGACTTGGTATCATGAAGGCTGAACATAAAATCACTGCGCAGATGCACCAAGTCACCAGCCTGAACGGTATAAGGGCCTCGCTGAGTAAGTTGAGCGGCGAAAGGCGACAGACATTGTTGGATATAAGTAGCAACCAACTGCTGCTCGTGCTTGTTCTTAGCCGACCAATCACTCAATTCGTCGTCATCCACCCATGGCATACTGGCAGAAGAGCAATCTGCATCGGGCGCCAATTCTCTTGCCTTCATCGTGCCAGCCAAAGCCATGGTGCGCCACGTCTCTCCGTCACCGTCCAGCAACACCTCTGGTGTAGCCATGAGCCATGTGCCGGTCTGGGGCGTTGACACCAACATGATGCATAGATGAGGATATTCCCGGCACGCCTCCAAGAACAAAGCTTCCGCATCTATGGAAGCCGGGTTCGATATTTCTTCACAACGAGCCAGCACAATTTTCGCAAACTTTCCGTCTTTGAGCTGTTGATGAAAACAACGGAAAACCTCACCATACCGTTCCCTGTCATCAAAAGATGAATCCAATACCACCGCACTGTATTCATTGCGCAGCCTTGCAGAACACTTGCTGACACGCACCCTTTCTTTCTTTTCAGGATGAATCAACACGACAGGATGCGCCTCGTCAACCTTGAAAGGAACAAGCACGAAGCCCTCTTTTCCATTCAAATCTGTTAATGAAAAGTAAGTTTCTGGCTCTCCTTTCTTTTGGATAAGTTTTATAAAATTCCTTTTATCGGGCAGTCTATAATACGCAAAACTAATCATTCTTGGGCTTGTTCATCACATAATTGGTGACCTGTACGGTTGAGATGAGTTCTTCCTGCTCGTTTTTTATCTCGATGTGCCATTGGTGCAACGTTGCCCCTTGATGTTGTAGTCGGCCAAACGCCGTTACCGTTTCGCCCTCCATCACCGTTCGCACATGGTTGCCGCTCACGTTGATGCCTACGCAAATGTTGTCGGGGCAAAGAGCCATGCTCCCCACTCCGGCCAGATTTTCAGCCAAAGCCAAGGTGGCCCCACCGCTAAGGAAACCAAATATCTGCTTATTTTTGTCTGTCACTTTCATTCGCGCCATACAAGTATCTGGCTCGGGAGTGGACACAAACTCCATACCAAGCGTATTTGACAGTCCGTCGCGACACGCCATCATATCTTTCATTTTTTCTATATCCATGGTCGCTTTCGTTTCTTATCTATTCCAAAATTACAAAAAATGACAGAGACGGCAAAATATCAAACCACGTTTTTAACAAAAATACAGCGTGTTTTACCAATGCCGCAACCTCATCAGCTAAAATACGGAAAGCATGCGAGAGTTTCATTATCTTTCTGTCAATCAATTCATTAGAACGAAAACCATCGGTCACTCCGTACCGAAAGAGCCACGAAACACAACCTTTTTCATGCCAGAACCGCCGTTTTGGGGACTAACAAGCGCGCGAAAGCATGAAGTCGGCACGGCAAACTCAATGAGATAACCGCTCAACCTCATTGACATGACACGACAAAGATACTGACACAGGTCAAAAAAGCCTTGTTCTTGCGACAAAAAGGACTACCGGCTTTTCTATTCCGAGAATTATTTTTGTAAAATAAAACGAATCGGATTAACATGTTAAAGAATTATTAACTATACTTTGCTTTTAACGGCAATCCCCCATCAGCAAGCCACTTCACACCGTCCGGCATGCCTTTCCGCGCACAGAATGTACAAGATATAATTTTTTCTTCCAACGCATTTCATTAACTTTGCAGAAACAACATTACAACTCTTACTTCTTATTATAACAACCAATGGATATTACTAAGCGTAACGGCTCAACCGAGCAATATGACAAAGAGAAGATTGCCACGGCCATCAAGAAGAGCTTTGTCAGTACGAAACACGAGATAGACGACGCCACCATCTACCAAATGGTACAATCGGTAGAAGATATTGTTTGCACCAACCACATCAAGCAAAATGTGGAGAGCATTCAGGATGAGGTGGAAAAGGCGCTGATGAAAAACGGTTATTACGCCGAAGCGAAGAGTTTTATCCTGTTCAGGTGGCAGCGAACCGAGATACGCCGCACTTACAGGCGCATCGCCGAGGATTTGCAAGACGAGCATGTCACGGAGGTGTTGAAACACATTGCCACCGACTTTACTGACGAAGAATACAGCATACTGCTGCTCATTGACAAGTATGCCAGCTTCAGCAAGGCGGGTATGACAGCCACCGAACGCATGGACGCGCTTATCAAGGCAGCGGTGGAGCTTACCACGCAAGAGGCTCCCGAATGGGAATTCATCGCGGCCCGACTGCTCAATTACCAACTCAACAAGCGCATCGCACGCTTTGAAGACAGCGAGGGACTGATGTCTCTGTATGACAAGCTGAAGTTCTTGACTGACAGAAATCTTTATGGCGCATATATCTTGCAACAATACAGCAAAGCCGAAATAGAACAAGCGGCAACATTTATGGATGCCAGTCGCAACCATTTGCTCAACTACTCGGGACTGGAACTGCTCATCAAACGCTATGTGATTCGTAATTTTGACAACAATCCCATTGAAAGTGTGCAAGAAATGTTCTTGGGAATAGCCTTGCATCTGGCAATGAACGAGCCACAAGACCGCATGATGTGGGTGCAACGCTTTTACAACATGCTGAGCAAGCTGCAAGTAACCATGGCAACCCCCACCCTTTCTAATGCGCGCAAACCGTTTCACCAACTGTCAAGTTGTTTCATTGACACCGTTCCCGACAGTTTGGAAGGCATCTATCGAAGCATAGACAACTTTGCGCAAGTGAGCAAGTTTGGCGGTGGCATGGGTCTCTACTTTGGTAAAGTGCGCGCCGCAGGCGGCAGGATAAGAGGCTTCAAGGGTGCCGCAGGTGGCGTTATTCGCTGGATGAAACTGGTAAACGATACTGCCGTTGCCGTCGATCAGTTAGGCGTTAGACAGGGTGCGGTGGCTGTTTATCTGGACGTGTGGCATAAGGATTTACCCGAATTTCTACAACTTCGCACCAACAATGGCGATGACAGAATGAAGGCACACGACATCTTTCCCGCCATCTGTTACCCCGATTTGTTTTGGAAAATGGCGGAAGAAAACCTCAACCAAGACTGGTATATGTTCTGTCCCAATGAGGTGATGACCGCCAAAGGGTATAACTTGGAAGACTATTATGGTGAGGAATGGGAGAAACGCTATTGGGATTGCGTGGCAGACACCACCATCTCTCGACGCATCATGCCCATTAAAGAGATTGTACGCCTTATCCTTCGGTCGGCTGTGGAGACGGGTACTCCCTTCACCTTTAACAGAGACACGGTGAACAGGGCCAACCCCAACCACCACAAAGGCATCATTTACTGCTCTAACCTCTGCACGGAGATAGCTCAAAACATGTCGCAGATAGAGGAAGTTTCTAACGAGATACGCACCGAAGAGGGCGACACCGTAGTGGTAAGAACTGTGAAGCCGGGCGACTTTGTGGTGTGCAACCTTGCCAGTTTGTCGTTGGGACACCTGAAACTGGAAGACGAAACAGAGATGAGAGAGGTGGTGTCAAGTGTGGTAAGAGCCTTGGACAACGTGATAGACCTGAACTTTTACCCTCTTCCTTTCGCAAAAATCACCAATCGCACCTATCGAAGCATCGGCTTGGGCGTGAGTGGTTATCATCATGCGCTGGCCATAAGGGGCATCAAATGGGAAAGCGAAGAACATCTGTCGTTCATAGATAAAGTGTTTGAGCGCATCAATCGTTTGGCCATTGAAGCCAGTTCGGACATTGCAAAGCAAAAGGGAAGCTACAAATACTTTGAGGGTAGCGACTGGCAAACAGGCGAATACTTCACCAAGCGACAGTACACATCGCCCGAATGGCAAGCACTTGCCAAGAAAGTAAGTCAGCAGGGCATGCGCAACGCCTACCTCTTAGCCATCGCACCCACCAGCAGTACCAGCATCATCGCAGCCACCACGGCAGGCGTAGACCCTGTGATGAAACGGTTCTTCTTGGAAGAAAAGAAAGGTGCCATGCTGCCTCGAGTAGCTCCAAGCTTATCGGATAAAACCTATTGGGTGTACAAAAGCGCATACCTGATAGACCAATCGTGGAGCATGAGAGCGGCCGGAATAAGACAGAAACACATTGACCAAGCACAAAGTGTCAACCTATACATCACCAATAATTATACCATGCGGCAACTGTTGGGATTGTACACCTTGGCTTGGCACTGCGGTGTGAAAACCATCTACTATATCCGAAGCAAATCGTTAGAGGTGGAAGAGTGTGAAAGCTGCGCCTCATAAGGCCGAAAAAGATTGATGTGATGACAATTGGTGAGGTAAAAAGCAAGCCAAAACTCACAAACTAAAAAACTAAAAAACTCATAAACTAAAAAAAACATGACACAATTAAAGCGCAATTCGCTATTCAATCCAAACGGAGATACAGACCTACGATTGAGAAGAATGATTGGGGGAAACACCACCAACCTCAATGATTTCAACAACATGAAATACCAATGGGCAAGCGACTGGTACAGACAGGCCATGAACAACTTTTGGATTCCTGAAGAAATCAACCTCACCCAAGACACAAAAGACTATCCACGATTAGACAAAGCCGAGCGCACTGCCTACGATAAGATATTGAGTTTTCTCGTTTTTCTCGACTCCCTGCAAAGCAACAACCTGCCTTCGTTGTGCGAATACATCACAGCCAACGAGGTAAACCTATGCCTGCACATACAGGCTTTTCAAGAGTGTGTGCACAGTCAGAGTTACAGTTACATGCTCGACACGATATGCAGCCCCGAGCAACGCAATGACATTCTGTATCAATGGAAGACAGATGAGCATCTGTTAAGGCGCAACACCTTCATCGGCAACTGCTATAATGAGTTTCATGAAAAGCAAGATTTGTATGCACTGATGAAGACCTGTATTGCCAATTTCATCTTGGAAGGCATCTACTTTTACAGTGGTTTTATGTTTTTCTACAATCTCAGTCGCAACGGAAAGATGTCTGGGTCGGCGCAAGAGATACGCTACATCAACCGTGATGAGAACACTCACCTGTGGTTGTTCAGAAACATTATCAAAGAATTGAAAAAAGAAGAGCCCGAAATGTTTACGCCCGAAAAGGTGAAAGTGTACGAAGAGATGATGCGAGAGGGCGTTCGTCAGGAGATTGCATGGGGACAATACGTGATTGGAAACGACATTCAAGGGCTCAATGCGCAAATGGTGACAGACTACATTCATTATCTGGGCAACCTGCGTTGGCACAGCTTGGGCTTTGATTATCTATATGAGGACAATCAAAAAGAACCCGAAGACATGAAATGGGTAGCGCAATATTCAGACCCGAACATGGTAAAGACCGACTTCTTTGAGGCGAAAAGTACGGCATACGCTAAGAGTACAGCCATTGAAGACGACCTATAAGCGCGAATAAACATGCTCAGTATTGCCGTTATTGGTGGTGGGGCAGCTGGCTTCATGGCTGCCATCACCGCCAAAAGACAAATGCCGAATGCCCACGTCTGCATCTTTGAGAAAGGGAAAAAGGTGTTGGCGAAAGTGGCTGTGACAGGTGGTGGGCGTTGCAACATCACAAACTCGTTCGCACAAGTAACCGACTTGAAACAGGTGTACCCACGTGGCGACAAGCTCATGAAACGCTTGTTTAAGGTCTTTGGCTATCAAGATGCGTACCAATGGTTTGAGGATAATGGGGTTAAACTCACCACACAGGCTGACCAATGCGTGTTTCCACAATCACAAACATCACAATCTGTCATTGATTGCTTGATGGGATTGGCGCATCAATGGGGTGTGGACATCTATACAGAGCATTGTGTGAAGAAGATTACTCCATTGGAAAATGGAGACATCAAGTTGTATTTCGCACGGCAAGAGCCATTGGTTTTTAACCGTGTAGCTATCACGGCAGGAGGCTCACCGCATGCGGAACAACTGCAATATCTGTCGGACATAGGACACAAAATAGAACCGCCATGTGCTTCACTGTTTACATTCAGCATTAAAGAGCAACGTCTTACAGCACTAATGGGAACCTGTGTAGACCCCGTCTATCTATCCATTCCCGGCACAAAACTGCGAAGTGAAGGCACACTACTTATCACGCATTGGGGATTGAGCGGACCGGCAACGCTCAAATTGTCGGCTTATGCCGCCCGAATACTCAACGAATGCGACTATCAGTTTCATGTTTCAGTAAACTGGATTCACACCACCAACACTCAAATTGTAGCAGACACACTACGCCAAACCGCCGTGGCGAATACACAAAAGCAACTGAGCTCCGTCCGCCCTTACATGTTGTCCACACGCTTGTGGAACTATTTGATTGAGCGAGCAGGATTCTCCGTTCAGCAAAAGTGGAATGAGTTGGGAAGCAAAAGTATCAATAAGTTGACTGAAACTCTCACTAACGACACATACAACGTAGCAGGAAAAGGTACATGGAAAGAAGAATTTGTTACCTGTGGCGGTATCAGTTTGAAGAGCATCAACCTTACTACGTTAGAGAGTAAGGCATGTCCAAATTTGTTTTTTGCTGGCGAAGTGGTCGATGTTGACGGCGTCACTGGGGGATTTAACCTACAAGCGGCATGGACAATGGGCTATGTCGCAGGACTAAATCTGGCGAAAGAGCCATCTAATCATCAAAACATAACAAATCATGTCAATCAAGAAATGGGAAACATTAAAGTCTGATTACATCATCAAACGACCGTGGCTGACGGCTCGTCGCGATGAGGTAAAACTGCCCAACGGCGTGATTCAAGACGAATACTATGTGCTGGAATATCCCGATTGGGTAAATGTTATAGCAGAAGACTGCAAGGGAAACTTGATTATTGAACGCCAATGGCGACAAGGACTGGGCATTGTGTCGAATGAAATTTGTGCTGGCGTGATAGAAAAAGACGAAGAACCGCTCGACGCTGCCAAGCGAGAACTGCAAGAAGAGACAGGCTTTGGCGGAGGAACATGGAGCAAACTCATGACCATCTCTCCCAATCCCAGCACCACGAACAATCTTTGCCACTGTTTTTTGGCAAAGGGTGTAGAACCAATCAGCAGTCAACACTTGGACAAGACCGAAGACATCGAGTTTCAGTTACTGCCTAAAACCGAGGTCTTCGAAATGCTCAAGAACGGTGACTTCATGCAGGCACTGATGATAGCTCCTTTGTGGAAATACTTTTCTGAACAATTGTAAGGAGCATTCATCTATCACATAGATGCGCTGCCCTCTATCTCTCTAAGTATCTTCACACCCTCTTCAACACTCGAAACGTTGCTCACATGCAGCATCCGTTTGCCCTTCACCTCCTTTAAGTCGCAGCGACGGGCGTGCAGGGCAATGTAGTTGAGCACGCTATCAAATGCCTTACTCTTGTAATATGCACTCATGGGATTGCTGACAAACTGCAAGGTCATGTTTCCTTGTTTCAGCATGAGCTTCTCACATCCCAAGCGTTTGCCCACGCGTCGCAACGCCACGACATTCATCAGTTCCACACCTTCATGCGGAACAGGACCAAACCGGTCTTCCAATCTCTGTCTATAAGTGGTCAGCTCATTATCATCTTCAATGTTATCCAACTCGCGATACAACAACATACGCTCGCTGCTTCCCGGCACATAGTTATCAGGGAAATACATTTCCAAATCACTCTCCACGGCACAGTCGTCCACGAAATCGGCGCCCGACACCACTTCTCCACTTGCAATAGATTCTTCGTAAAGATCGCTGAACTCGTCATTACGCAACTCGGTAACTGCTTGTGAGAGGATTTTTTGATACGTTTCGTACCCCAAATCCTCCATGAAACCGCTCTGTTCTGCCCCTAACAGATTTCCTGCCCCACGAATATCCAAGTCTTGCATGGCGATGTTGAACCCGCTACCCAATTCAGAGAACGTCTCAAGAGCTTCGAGACGTCGGCGCGCTTCGGGTGTGAGAACCGATTTAGGGGGTGCCAACAGGTAGCAAAAGGCTTTGCGATTGCTTCGCCCTACACGTCCCCTCATTTGATGAAGGTCTGACAATCCGACGCGATGAGCATTGTTGATGATGATGGTATTGGCATTACTGATGTCAATACCATTCTCGATAATCGAAGTTGAGAGCAGCACATCGTAATCATGATTCATGAAATCTATCAAGATATTCTCCAACTGTTCGGGTGGCATCTGTCCATGCCCAATCGCCACACGGCAATCGGGTACATATTTTAGAATCATCTTCTCTATCTCGGGCAGCGTAGAGATACGGTCGTTCACGAAATACACTTGTCCGTTTCGGCTCATCTCAAAGTTGATGGCATCGGTGATGATTTCGTGTCCAAACGTACCTATCTCCGTGTGAATGGGATAGCGATTGGGAGGCGGTGTTCGCATGATACTCATGTCGCGCGCACCCATCAATGAGAATTGTAGGGTGCGGGGAATGGGCGTTGCCGACATGGTAAGCGTGTCAACGTTGGTCTTCAGCTTGCGAAGTCTCTCCTTTGTGGACACTCCGAACTTCTGTTCTTCATCGATGATGAGCAAACCTAAGTCGTGCCACTTGACCGATTTGCCAATCAACTTGTGCGTTCCGATGATGATGTCGATACGGCCTGCCGCCAAATCATCCAACACCTGACGGGACTGTTTGGCCGTTCGGGCGCGGGAAAGATAGTCCACGTTCACGGGCATGCCACGCAACCGCTCCTTGAAAGTCTTGTAATGCTGGAAGGCAAGCACCGTGGTTGGCACCAGCACCGCCACCTGCTTGGAGTCGCAAGCCGCCTTGAACGCCGCGCGAATGGCCACCTCCGTCTTGCCAAACCCCACGTCGCCACACACCAAACGGTCCATGGGACGTGCCTTCTCCATATCGCCTTTCACCTCTGCCGTTGCCTTCACTTGGTCCGGGGTGTCCTCGTATAAGAAGCTGGCCTCCAATTCTTGTTGCATAAAGGTATCGGCACTGAACGAAAAACCCTTTTCATGTCGACGCTTGGCGTAGAGCTTGATGAGGTCGCGCGCGATGTCCTTGATGCGCTTCTTCGCCTTCTCTTTGAGCCGTTCCCACGCACCTGTTCCCAATGTAGACAAGCGAGGAGGTTCGCCAGTGTCGCTACGACGGTACTTGGAGATTTTGTACAGCGAGTGGATGGACACGTCTACGATGTCATTGCGCTGATAGATGATGCGAATCATCTCTTGATACGTGTTGCCCATGGGAACCCTCACCAAGCCACCGAACTTACCAATGCCAAAGTCAACATGCACGATGAAGTCGCCCGGCTGCATCTCCTGAAGCTCCTTGAGCGTGAGTGCCATCTTGCCAGCCCGCGCCTTGTCCGACTTGAGGTTGTACTTATGAAAGCGTTCGAATATCTGATGATCGGTGAAACAGCATATCTTCAGGTTGTTATCTACAAACCCTTCGTGCAGCGAGGCATCGCCCGTGCCCTTCAAGGAGAGCGGTACTTGGAGCCGCGATGATGTTCTTGGGGCGCCATTGTCGTCACGCAGGGCAGCATCGGATGTGGCTTCCAGAATCTCGCGAAGACGCTCCACCTGCTTCTTGCTGTCGGCAAAGACGTACAACGCGTACCCTTGCAGCGCATAGTCTTCAAATGTCTGGCGCAGCAAGTCAAAGTTCTTATGAAACAAGGGTTGCGGCTTGATGCTGAAGGTGATGGTGGCCTGTGGCGTGATGGACGTCTGTTGTCCGAACAGGATGCATTGGAAGCCAGCCGCATCGTGTGCGAATTGTCGTGCCGTAATCAGTTGCTGTTCTCTTCGCAGCGTGCGGATAATCTCCTGTTGTTCTACCTCCGTGGCTCCCTCCATGCGCTCTTGCACCACCTGCGAAGCGAAACCTTCGTTGTAGACGCGGTCGATGATGTCGTGAACGTAGGTGAAATCTTTCATCACCAACAGCGCGTCGGCGGGCAAAAAGTGCAGGAACGGCACCTTATCACTATCCGCAGTGGCCAGTTGGGGTACAATTTCTATTGCCGTTTGTTTGTCCTTGGACAGCTGGTCTTGTACGTCAAAGGTACGAATAGTATCCACCTCATCCCCAAAGAAGTCAATTCGCAAAGGCCATTCGCTGCTGAATGAATAGACGTCTACAATGCTTCCGCGCACGGCAAACTGCCCAGGTTCGTACACATAGTCAACCTCCTGGAACCCAAAAGCAAGCAAGTTTTTCTTCAGTTGCGTGAGGTCTATCGTCTGTCCCACGTTCAACCTGACGGTGCCCTCGTCCAGTTTTCGCTTCGACACCACCAGCTCGCACAGCGATTCGGGCGAGGCGACGATGTAAAGAGGCTTGCCCGCCGCCAGCTTGGACAGCACCTCGGTGCGCAATATCTCGTTGGCGGCATCCCGCTGCCCATACTTCACGGCCCTGCGGTATGACGATGGGAAATACAGCACCTGCTGATTGCCAAGCACCTGCGTCAGGTCGTGATAGAAATAGCCCGCCTCATCGGCATCCTGAAGAATGAAAAGAATGGTTTTGGACAGCTGTCCGGCCATTCCGGCGAACAGCATGGGGGCGGCAGAAGCCATGAGCCCCTGCAGGAAAACGATCTTTACCGACTTGTCTTCCAGTGCTTTTCGAAGCGCACCAGCCTGTGGCGACGCTCCATATAGTTGTTGAATGTCTTGTATATTCATCGCAAATGCGTTGAGCATACAAAGGTAATGAAATAAGCTGGAACTACGGACAAAAGCGCGGGTTATATCCAACCGTCTGCCAACCTCCTTGACTTTGACCCTCAACACCAATGGGATTGGCGGGCAAAGTCAAAGCTTTTGACGAACAAAGTCAATGCCATTCGTTGACAACCTGCACCACATTGAAAACCAACAGGTTGCCATCATGCGTATCGGTTCAATCCTCAGGCATGGTCGGATATTTGCGCAACCATCCATCCAAGCGCAAGCGCATCACGCCGAAGAAGGCCTCTCCGAAGATGCCGCCGCTCATCTTGCTCACGCCCTCACGACGGTTGACGAAGACAACCGGCACCTCCTTGATTTTAAAGCCTATCTTATAAGCGGTGTACTTCATCTCGATTTGGAAGCCATAACCCTTGAAACGCACTTCATCCAATGGAATCGTCTCAAGCACGCGACGCTTGTAGCACTTGAATCCCGCCGTGGTGTCATGCACGTTGAAGCCCGTCATCAACCGGACGTACTTGGAAGCGAAGTAACTCATCAGCACCCTTCCGATGGGCCAGTTCACCACATTCACGCCACTGACGTAGCGCGAGCCTATCGCAAGGTCGTATCCCTCGTCGTGACAGGCGGCATACAGGCGCGGAAGGTCGTTGGGGTCGTGACTGAAGTCGGCGTCCATCTCGAAGACATAGTCATATTGACGTTGCAGCGCCCACTTGAATCCAGTGATGTAAGCCGTGCCCAATCCCAGTTTACCCGAACGCTCGATGATGAACAACCTGTCGTCGAACTCGGTCTGCATCAAACCGTGCACGATGGCTGCGGTGCCGTCAGGACTGCCGTCATCAATAACCAGGATGTGAAAAAACTTATCCAATGCGAAGACGGCACGGATAATCTTCTCGATGTTTTCCTTCTCATTGTACGTTGGAATGATGACGATGCTGTCGCTTTTGTTCATTGTTTTATTATTTTATGGTTTCAAGAAGTGGTGAGCAATCAGTGCGGGCCGAGCGCAATCAAGCTGGCTTGGAATTGCCGAGGCGAAGCCTGCCTTATGCAAAGGTAGCGGAATTAGTGGGATGCGCAAAAACATTTCACGGCAATTTCGCATTCGGCGTTGGTGCTCGCGCATGCCGTTCACTGGTCAGGATTCTCAACAAACCCCTGATATTCGGGTACCAAATCGTTCATGATGGTCTGATAGCACTCCTTGATGGTTTGGCTGATATGCTCGGCGTCCCGCTCCTTTGGTGCGATAGGCTCGTGGATGGTCAGTCGCAAAGGATGCCAGGAGGCCCATTTCATGTCGCGCGTGCGTGGCATGACGTTGAAAGACCCGTTGATGGTTAAAGGCACGATGGGCAGCTGAAGGTCGCTGGCCAACATGAAAGCGCCGCGCTTGAAAGTAGACATGTGGCCCGTGAACGTGCGCGAACCCTCTGGAAAAACCACGAGCGACATGCCATCCTGCAACGTCTCGCGCGCCTTGTCATAGGTCTCCTTGACCTTGCTGGGACTGCGCTTGTCAACAAAAATATGGTGTGCCGCCGCGCAAGCACGCCCGATGAAAGGCATCTTGCGCAGCTGGTGCTTCATCATCCACTTGAAATTGCGCCCTAAGAATCCATAAATCAAGAAGATGTCGAAAGCCCCTTGGTGGTTGCTGACGAAGACATACGACCGTTTGCGGTCCAGGTGCTCGCGTCCTTCCACCTTTACGGGCAACAGCAGAGCGCGGACGACCAGCCGTCCCCAGCATCGTCCGGGATAATACCCCCAGAAATGTCCGTCACCAAGCGTGCACCCAATGGTGACGACCAATGCCGTGAGCAGGGTGAAGACGGCGATGACTGGCACTGCGATGAACAATTGATAGATGTGATAGAGTTTTTTCATACGCCATGTATTTTTAGATTATTTCTGTCGGTGCAGGGTGATGACGACTATTTCCGGTGGCACGCCAAAGCGGAAAGGAATGAGCCCACCCAGTCCGGCTGTCACATAAAGGCAACGGTCGCCGGCACGGTAAAGTCCCCAGTCTTCGGCATACTTGAGTTTGGAGGGACGGAAGCCCAACACGCTTATCTGTCCACCGTGTGTGTGTCCGCTGAGCGTGAGCTGTGCTTTCGACTCGGGCAGGACGTGCCTCCGCCACGCCGATGGATCGTGCTGAAGCAACACGATGAAAGCGCCGTCGCCCACGCCACGCAAGGTTTTACGGATGTCGCCACGCGCCGGATAAGGCGGAAGGCCATCGTTCTCCTCGCCGGCGACAACGATAGAGTCGCGTCCTCTGTAAACCGGACGGTGCTCGTTCAGCAAGACCGTCCATCCACATTGCCGCTGACGCGAAATGGTTTCACGCTCATTGGCCGCCCTGACGGCGGCATCGGCATGGACGTATCCGCCGTAATCATGGTTTCCCAGAACGGAATAAACGCCATCTTTCGCCTTGATGGAACTGAGAAGTCCGACAAACGGATAGAGCTCTGAGGGTTGCAGGTTTTGCAAGTCGCCCGTGAAGACCACCATGTCGGCCCGCTGAGCCCGGATGCTGTCCACGGCTCGTTCCAGGATGGGGCGGCGTGATTGAAGGTAACTCCCCACATGCGCGTCGGACCAAAGCACGATGCGGTAGCCGTCAAACGATGCGGGAAGGTCACTGAAGGAAACGTCTACATGCTTCACGTTCAGTTTTCTGACGCCGATGACAGACCCGTAGACAACGGCATAGATGACGAGCAAGCCCAGGACGAGCCCCAGCAGGTTGCCCCAGTTGCGGCGTTTTTCGCACAATCGGCAAAAGAACAGTCCGATAACCGAGCAGATGGCAAACAGGGCTTTGGGCACGATGAGCAGGCAAAGCAGCAACAAATAGTTGTCAATCCAAGCCTGGTTGTCAGGGATGAAGTCAGGCTCGGCGGCCATCTTGATGGTATAAGCCAACATCAAAAGAGCGGGAAGCCACCATGAGAGACGTTTCCACCAGGCGTAATTCTCTTTCTTCCGCAGGTAATGCAGGTCAAGGTACACGTCCGGAAGGATGATGAGAAAGAGAAGAAAGATGAATATTCTTGCAATCATAGGGTCGAGGTGGCAATGGATAAGCTGTTGAATGAGTGGACTGTGGACGAAAGCCATCACCTGAAGCACAAGGCTTCACCCCGATAATCCTCGTCAAACACGCCGTCATCGTAGACCAGATGACCATTGCAGAAGGTCTGCATGACCTTCCATTGATAGGTGTGTCCCGTCATTGGACTCCACTTACACTTGCTCTGAATCACGGATTCGGTCACCGTCCAAGGCGTGTTTGGCTTGACGATGGTGATGTCGGCTTTGTAATTTTCACGCAAGAATCCCCGCTCGTTCACGTTAAACAACAGGGCAGGATGATGGCACATCAGCGCCACCAACCGCTGAATGGTGAGCACGCCCGCATCTACCAGTTCCAACATCGTGGGCAAAGAGAACTGTACCATGGGCATGCCAGAAGCGGCAGTGCATGCTCCACCCTGCTTATCGGGCAGCAAATGAGGTGCGTGGTCGGTCGCTACGGTATGGATTTCTCCTGTGGTGAGCGCCTTTCTTAGCGCCTCGCGGTCGGTTTTTGTCTTGATGGCAGGGTTGCATTTGATTAGACTTTTCAGGGTTTTATAATCATCATCATAGAACATCAAATGCGGTATCACGGCTTCGGCGGTGATGTTGTCATCGCTACCAAAGAACGTCAGCTCCCTCGCGGTGGTGAGATGAGCCACATGCAGGCGTGTTCCATACTCCTTTGCCAATGCCACCGCCAAGGCTGTAGACTTGTAACATGCCGCCTCACTGCGTATGAAGGGATGCAAAGAGATGTCCACCTGCTCCCCCAACCGCTGTTTGTAGGCCTGCATGTTGGCGTTGATGAGGGTTGAATCCTCACAATGTGCAATGACGGGGAATGGGCAAGTGCGGAAAATCTGCTCCAATGTTTCCCGCCTGTCTACCAGCATATTACCCGTACTGGCGCCCATGAACACCTTGACGGCCGGCACTAAATGGGGATTAAGTGTTGGTATGAGGTCGGCGTTCTGATTGGTAGCGCCGAAGATGAAGGTGTAGTTGACGTGGCTATGCTGCCGTCCCAGCCCGTGTTTAGCCAGCAATGTTTCCACCGAAGTGGTTTGAGGAACCGTGTTGGGCATGTCGAAAAAAGACGTGACACCACCGTAAGCCGCTGCCCGGCTCTCACTGTCAATGTCGGCTTTTGCCGTCAATCCCGGCTCACGAAAGTGCACATGCTCATCGATGATGCCCGGTAACACGAAACACCCTGTGGCATCCACGCGCTTGTCGCAGTGGCCACAGGGAGCGTTTTTTCCTTCAATGATTTCAGTGATACGGTCATCTTGAATCAGCACAGAGCCTTTGAAAGCCCTACCCTCATTCACGATTGTCCCACCGTATATTGCTATTGTCATGGTTGTGGTTTGTTTCTACTCAGCCTTTCCCGAAGGTCTTGCCAACACAGCAGGTGACGCCGGAGGTGGAAGCTGCTGCCCGTTGGGCCCCGACTGACCAGCTGTGGCTGGCACATCCCTCAAGCCATTCATGATTTGTTCGTTCTCTTGCGCTTTTTGATAGTAGTCTTTAACGTACGGATTACTTTTAAATCGTGAGGTAGCCTTGCTCATGATGTCCTCAATCCATGGCGTCAGCTCGGGATATTGATTGCCGATGGTCATCATGAAGAACACTCCCGGCCCCAGCACGTTGTCGAAATTCTCCGTCACGAAGTTAGTGACCAAATGGTCTTCCCGCTGACTTAACCTTGCCGCTTCAGCATTGAGCTGCTCGTTTACCACAGCCATGTTGCTTCCGTTCATGATGGCTTGGTCGTGCCGATGTACCAGTTCGGCCTGCTGACTCTTCAGCTGGTTGTAAGCATTGAAGAACTTGAACAGCTTGTCATTCAAGGGTGTACCACTCACTACCTGCTGTGTGTTATTGATTTTGATGTTGATGTCCCCCTCTTCCAACACGAAGGTAAGCACGCTCCTGTCATCCATGAAGATGTTGGCCATGCGAGCCGAGTCCAACGTTCCAGCGAACTCAAACTGTCCGTGAACCACTTCACTGGAGTCGATGTTCTTGAAATCGTTACCTTGCAGCACCTTGAGGTACAGCATTCTGCCATCCAAGTCGGTCACGTTGGATGACCCTTGCACATGATAGCTGTCCGCACACGACGTGAACGTCACAAGAGAAACAAGTAGGTATAATATCTTATTCATACGCGTATTCTTCTTCCATTTCATTCAGAGAGCCTCGCCAGCCAGTCCCGGGACGCCTCTCTCACACACAATCCCGCAGCCTGTCTTATGCAAAGATGGCGCAAGCCGAGGGCAGTCAAACTTGTTTGAGATTGCTGAGGCGCAGCCCATCTTATACAAAGATGGCGCAAGCCGAGGGCAATCAAACTTGTTTGAGATTGCTGAGGCGCAGCCTGTCTTATGCAAAGATAACATGTATTGTCTGTGAACAAAATTATTTAATGCTATTTAATTCGTTTACTCGCTCCTTTTAGCATTTTTTTGAATACAGAGCCCCCGTCTATTCCTCTTTTGACAACTCGTGTCCGATGCGGTGCATGGTGTACATCTCCAGGATGGCCGCAATGAGCAGCAAGACCACCCACTTGTTGTAAACGGTGTTATAGTACGTCAGATAGTTGTCAAAGGCCGACCTCAGAAAGCCATAGGCCATGTCCACCATCAGGAGACCTGAGAGGATGAAGAAGACGTCGGCCAAGCTCATGATGCGCTTCAGCCGCTTCACGGTGAAGTCGCACCCCTGGTATTCCTGCATCATCTGCATGACGCCGAACATCAAAGCGCCTGCGAGATAAACCCAACAAGCGACTTTCTGCTGCCACATCAGGGCGAAGCATCCGGCGCCGACGACCATCATGGCCCCACCGCAGAGGAAGGTCAGAGACTGTATTTTATTGAGTTGTTTCATCCGCCGACTGTGATTGTTGTGTCTTAGGGTCATCACTCAGCACGAAAATGTCTTCATCATCAGCCTTCATGAAATAGTTCTCCCGCGCTATCTTCTTGATGGCGCCGGGGTCGCGCTTCAGCTCTCTCAGCTTCTTCGTGTTGATTTCATTCAGCGATTTGTACTTGTCGATATCTTCCTTCAAGTCACCAATCTGCCATTCCAGCCGCACGCGTTTCACGAAACTGTTTTCATCAAGAACCCCGACGATGAGAAATCCGCCGACAATCACGATAAGGTATTTATAATGATTGACTAAGCTCAGTATGACATTGACACGTTTCAAGAGTGATTGAATTTAATGCTTGCAAAAATAAGCATTATAATCGAAAACCAAAAATGCGCCTGTCATAATTTCATCTTATTAACAAATAATCAAAGGGGCGGCCAGAGTAAGTCTAATCTTTTTGCTATCTTTGCAAAACAAATTCATCCACAATGAAAGAATACATTGTCTCAGCGCGCAAATACCGGCCCATGACCTTTGATGCCGTCGTAGGCCAGTCCGCGCTCATCACCACCCTCAAGAACGCCGTAAAGAGCGGGAAGCTGGCTCACGCCTACCTGTTTTGCGGCCCGCGCGGCGTGGGCAAGACCACCTGCGCGCGCATCTTCGCCAAAGCCATCAACTGCCTGCACCCCACGGCAGATGGCGAAGCCTGCAACGAGTGCGAGAGCTGCAAGGCCTTCAACGAGCAAAGATCATACAACATCTTTGAACTTGACGCTGCCAGTAACAACTCGGTGGAGAACATCAAATCGCTCATGGACCAGACGCGCATACCGCCTCAGGTTGGCAAGTACAAGGTGTTCATCATCGACGAGGTGCACATGCTCTCCACGTCGGCCTTCAACGCCTTTCTCAAGACGCTGGAAGAGCCGCCCGCGCACGTCATCTTCATACTGGCAACCACCGAGAAGCACAAGATTCTGCCCACCATCATCTCGCGCTGCCAGATATATGATTTCGAGCGGATGGGTACCACAGACATCATCAACCACTTGAAAAACGTGGCTCAGCAAGAGGGAATCACCTACGAAGACACCGCCCTGAACATCATCGCGGAAAAGGCCGACGGCGGCATGCGCGACGCCCTGTCGGTCTTCGATCAGGCAGCCAGCTTCTGCCAGGGCAACATCACATACGACAAGGTGCTGGAAGACCTCAACGTGCTGGACGCAGACAATTATTTCAAGATGGTGGACTTGTGCCTCGAGAACAAGGTGAGCGACGTGATGGTGCTGCTCAACTCCATTCTCGCAAGAGGCTTCGACGGCGGACATCTCACCAACGGACTGGCCTCGCACATACGCAACGTGCTCATGGCGAAGGACGCGCAGACGCTGCCTTTGCTGGAGGTGAGCGAGCAACAACGACAGAAATACCAGCAACAGGCGCAGAAATGCCCGACCAAATTCTTATACCAAGCGTTGAAAATACTGAACCGCTGCGACGTGAACTACCGCCAGAGCAGCAACAAACGCCTGTTGGTGGAGCTCACGCTCATCGAAGTGGCGCAAGCGACACAGGCGGATGACGCTTCCGACGGGGCGGGGCGCAGCCCCAAACGCTTAAAATCCTTGTTCAAAAAGTTGGCTCCCGCGATGGGCGGAGAGACCAATCAACGCATGGCGGGCTCAGAGACCGGCAAGGTGTCTCCAGCAAACGCCCGACACACGCCCATCACGTCTGCGCAAAAACCATCAACCCCGGCGCAAGCCGCCACAGGCAACTCAGCCGGCCAAAGGCCGAGGATGTCAATCGCGGACATAAGGATGACCTTCAACGACTTGCGCAACAGCGGCAAGAAGTCATTCCAACGCACCGAACCCGAACAGCAAGCAACCACGCAAAACATGGACTTCAGCGAACAAGAGCTGATGATACAGTGGAAGGTGATGTGCAACCGAATGCCGAAAGAAAAGACAGGACTGGCGCAACGCATGAAGAACCTGACGCCCCGCGTCACCACCTACCCCAACGCAGAAGTGGTCATCGACAACGACATCCTGCTCAAGCAGCTGCAAGAAAACAAGCAAAGCATCCTGACAGAGATGCGCAGACTGCTGAAAAACGCACAGCTCAACATCAACCTGCGGCTTGCCGAAGCCGAGGAGGTGACCAAGATTTACTCGAAACGAGAAATATTTGAAATGCTCAAAAAAGAGAATCCACAGCTCGCCAAACTATGCCAGTGTTTGAAATTGGAGCTGGGATAAGTCTGCTGCCACATTCATCCGCAACACTTTCCCATCATCCCTCGGCACAGATTGCGCAACCATGCCCTCCGTACAAACTCGCACTTTCGAACCCATCATCGCGCTTTTAACCTTCAAAAGCATCGCATTTACCATCCAAAAGCATTACGTTTAACCTTCAAAACCATTGCTTTTAACCTTCAAAACCATTGCTTTTACCATCCTGTTCACATGGGTTTGAACACCAGCGAACGGCATCTTACAGCGCAGGATCGGTGCTTTTCAATGCACACGAGCAGGAAAGAATAAGGCAAACCACTAATCATCAACAACTTATATCCCAAGCGCATTTCAGACAGATGTGTGATTCGTGAAAAACACGAGAGGCATGAAAGGGGTAAAAACGCAAGGCTTTCGGCCTTCAACACATGTGGCATGCCATCTCACACATATGGGCGGTTCTATAAATTAGCTTTGATTGATTGTGAGACTATTCTTGAGGTCAATTTGTTTGTGCGTGAAGGAGTATGGCGAGCTGTACGACTGGACGAACAAGCAAATTGAACCCAAAATAGTCCACAAGATGACAAAACGTAAAAAGACTGACATAAAAAAAACTATACGGCGGTAATTTATTGAGCCGCCACAATATAATAAGGTGTACGAACACGTTTGAGAGACCTGTTTGTTACGAAAATAAACCAAAACAGAACAATCCATGGAAAGAACAGGAGGGAATTGAAAAATTATCACTACTTTTGCAAAAAGATTGCAAATATAACACTAATTCACACTAATTATGAGGAAATTATTACTGGTAATATCTTTGTTCATCAACGCCATTGCACTATGCGCGCAAAAGAGCGAAGTGGTTCTCCAATCAAGCATGGAGTATGGAAAAGTGCTGGAGTTCTCCGCCAACATGGTGCAAGGCAGCACCGTGAAAATTGACTGGGGCGACGGAGACGTCAAGGAGCACGACACCAAGACCACATGGGGCACCCCGGCCCGCATTACCGGCAAGTCGTTGGGCAGAACCATCCACATCTACGGCAACCTAAAGGAACTAACCGTCAGCAAAAGCAAGCTCACCTCCTTACAACTGGTCAACCAAGACGGATTGACACTGCTGGACGCCAGTGACAACGAACTGACGTTCGAGAATTTGGACTTGAGCGGAGCGCCCAACCTGCAGAACCTCAATTTGGACAACAACGATATCGTAAGGCTCAACCTGATGCCCTTTGAAAAGCTGCAATTGTTCTCAATCAACAACAACCACAGGTTCACTACGGCCGTCTTTGCCGATAAGAACGTCTTGCAGAACATCAGCATCAGCAATGGCGACTTGGCTCACTTCTATCCGAAGCCCATGCCAGAATTGCTGTACCTGACGCTCGACAACGGTGACTTGACGGAATTTGAGCTGAATGACAACTACCCCAAACTGCAAAAGCTGTCATTGGCCGGACACAAGAATCTTGAGCGGTTGGACATCACCACCCTGCCCCAGCTGGAAGAGTTGAACATTTCTCATACGGCCATCTCTGTGATCAACACCACGCGGAACAAACAACTCACCACCTTAAAGGCTGCCCACACACAACTAAGAAACCTGTCGCTTACCTACAACACGAACGTTCAAACCATTGACGTTGCATGTACAAAGATCTCCAGACTGGACGTGAGCAAGCTCAGCAGATTGAGGGACATCACGATTGACAGCACCGACATCGACCGTCTCGACCTGACCGGCAAGATGTACCTCAGCACCATCCGCGCGCGAAACACGAAGATAGAATTTCTCGACATGCACGATGAAGTGGGCTATAACGGCCTGAGGTGGCTCGACCTTCGTGACAACAAGTACATGACGCCACAATCACTCAACTTTACGTTCAAGATGATGCCATACCACCGTGGCACATCTTGGTCGCCCAATGTGTTGATCAGCGGCATTCCTGGTGCCGGGACAGCCGACACCAGCCTGCTGTCTTACGACGAAGACAACAGCTACAAGTCAGACGTCAAGGGTGACGGATCGGCTTCGATGGTACCCGTCAACATCACAATCAACAACGCCGCAGGGGGTGCGATAGCGTTGACACAGATGCAAGACGACAACTCTTGGAAGGCTGTCTCGACAAAGGCTATACCCGGTTACCCCATCTCTGTGAAGGCAACCCCACGGGCTGATTACGTTTTCGCAGGTATCAAGGTGAACGGCAAGCTTTATGAGGACACCATATTCGTTACCTCTACCGACGCGACCGTAGAACCGGTATTCCGATCATCAGCCGATGACGAGGTCATCAAACTGACGGTAGAGCCCGGAAGCAAGCAACAATATTTCCTGGGAGGCGACCAACCAAGCAGCGTCATATTCATCGACTGGGGTGACGGCGAGAAGAAACCCTACCCCATCAACGATGGCAAGACGACGGTAACAAACGAGACAGGAGCAGCCGGCAACACCATCACGATAAGCGGACCGGTGACATACGCCGACTTCGGGAGCTTCCCCAACTATGGCATCAACAACAACATTACAGCCATTAACTTAACCAAGGCGAACAAACTGCGTACCATCAGCCTGTATTTCAACAACATCAAGAAAATTGATGTTAGCAATCTAAGTCAATTAGAGGATCTTGACTTGGCCTACACGGGCATGTCGGCTCTTGACATCAGCCACAATCCTAAGCTGCGAAAGCTGCGCGCCTACGGCAACAAATTGAGCGCACTGGACATCACGAAGGCTCCTGAGCTGACTTATCTGGACGTGAAATCGAACAAGCTCGAAGAGCTGAACACGACAAACAACAACAAACTGGAAACGCTCCTGGCGCAAAACAACCTGCTCACGTCATTGGACGTATCGGCCATGAGCAACCTCGTTGAACTGGATTTCTCCAACAACCAAATCTCGAACGTAAACGTCACGAATGCGGTGAACCTGAAGAAACTGGGAGCCAGCGATAACAAACTGACCTCGGTTGACTTGAGCAAGAACGCAAGACTGCAAACCGTTCTTCTGGACAAGAACCAACTTGAAGCACTCGACTTGAGCCATCAAAACAGCTTGACACTTGTTCAGGTTGGTGGAAACGGCTGGGACGCATGTACTTTGAACGACCTGTACTACTCTCTGAACGAATATCCCGAACTTCAAGATCATAGCACACCTACCGGCTGCACATTGTGGGTGGCCGACACACAGTCTGCACACAAGAACGATGCGGAACATGCCGAGAGTGACATTGCCGCCAGCAAAGGTTGGAAACTGAATCAAGCAGGCGACGGAACTGGGTGCAACATGGCACACATCACCGTCTTGGAGACGACCAACGGCACCGTGAAGCTAAAGGATGCCAAAGGCAACGAGGTGAAAAGCGGCGACAAGGTTGAAAAGAACAGCATCGTAACCGTTGAGGCAACACCTGCCAGCGGATACGCAGTGGCATCAGTCAGAGCCAACGGAAAGAACGTCGAAAACCGTCAATTCACCGTGACCAGGGCTACCGACGTGATGGTAAGGTTCACCACCTGCAATGGCATCGAGACCGCTAAGGCAGGTTCAGTGACCGTGACCGCGGCGCAACGGGCCGTGATCATCAAGACTGACAACGCCGCAAAAGTAGCTATTTTTACGACCAACGGACAGAAGATACACGAAGCAACCATTGATGGAACACAGACGGTACAACTCATTCCCGGCCTGTACATCGTGAAAGTGGGCAACGTGAGGAAAACCATTCTGGTAAGATAAACCCGTTAACGGCCATGGTCACGCATTTTGTAAAAACCCCAGCCTGCACGTCTGCAGGCTGGGGTTCTTGCTCATGAAGCCCCGTTCGGGGGCATTAAAAAAAGGCATCGCCACATGTGGCGCGCCTCATTAACATATTATTAAATAAAATAAATTCTCCTTTCAAAAGATGAAAGGCAAGATTTTTACTTGCTGTTCAAGTTAATCTTGCTTCCCAAATGAATAGCCTGTGCTACTGATACAGCTACAACAGCTAAAGTCATAATCGTTACCATAATCTTTTACCTTTCTTTTAAATTTGTTATCCTTTTATCTTTTTGACGGTGCAAAGATACAACCGGCTTGCTGTGTGCGCAAACATTTACGCTTATAAGTCGTTTTTCATGCCATTTTGTTGATGCAAATCAAAGATGCAAGCAATAAGACGGACATAAAAACCCCATTATTTATTTGGTCATCCACCAATATTACGCTACATTTGCAGGGTATATCTCACACGCCAGCATCATCAAACAAACCACATAACAAACGGCCCTTCATGAAACAAGCCACCCATCAAACCTTGAACATAGCGCTTTCCATACTCCTTGGCAGCGCCATCCTATACTGGATGTACCGCGACTTTGACTTTCAACTCATCAAGAACGTGGTGCTGCATGAGATGGACTGGAGCTGGATGTGGCTGTCGTTTCCGTTCGGAATATTGGCCGAAGCCTTTCGAGGTTGGCGTTGGAAACAGACGTTGCTGCCCATGGATGAGCGCTCAAGGGCATCGGTGAGGGTTCACTCCGTATTCCTGTCGTATGCCGTCAGCTTGTTGATTCCGCGCATGGGCGAGTTCGCACGCTGCGGCGTTTTAAGCCGGTTTGACGACGTGTCGTTTCCCAAAGCATTGGGAACCGTGGTGACCGAGCGCATCATCGACTCCCTGTTGGTGCTGCTCATCACCGCACTCACGCTGACAGCTCAAATCAAGATATTCGATACTTTTTTCGTAAACACAGGCA
The DNA here is from genome assembly GCA_946998205.1 of uncultured Prevotella sp. GTDB lineage: Bacteria > Bacteroidota > Bacteroidia > Bacteroidales > Bacteroidaceae > Prevotella. The sequence goes on from CAMPYJ010000013.1 coordinate 56,373, forward strand.
CCAGCATCGACGCGATACTGCGGCAGTTCTCCACCGCCGGCTACATTGTCACGGCCATCTGCGCCATGGCGGTGTTGGTGTTGGCGTTCTTCCTGCTGAAACGACTGTCAATATATAATAAGGTGAAAACCACTTTGCATGACATCGGGCAAGGAATCGCTTCATTTCGACAGGTAAAAAACGCGCCTTTGTTCATCACCTACACCATATTAATATGGTTATGCTACTTCCTGCATTACTATCTCACCTTCTTTTGCTTTGACGCCACCGCCCGTTTAGGACTGTCGTGCGCGTTGGTAACGTTCATCGTAGGCTCCATCGCCGTCATCGTACCGACGCCAAACGGAGCCGGCCCCTGGCATTTTGCCGTCAAGACGATGCTGATTTTGTACGGAGTGGCTGAAACCGACGCCCTGTACTTCGTGCTGATCGTACACTCCGTGCAAACCCTTCTGGTGGCTGCACTGGGCATATACGCGTGGATAGCCCTGTCGTTCACAAAGAAAAAACTCAAGCGCGTGAAGGCAGGAAAAATCGTTCTGCCCGCGCGAGAATGACAAAAAAGACAATTTATTCATCACGAGTTGGCAGCAATGCGCGGCAAAAGCCACATGCGACAACTCGAAACAAAACAAGATACTATGAGTGAAATTAAAGATCTGAAACCTACTTGCGTATGGCGCAACTTTGACGCGCTGACGCAGGTGCCGCGTCCCTCCGGACATCTTGAGAAAGTACAACAGTTCTTACTCGACTTCGCAAAGCGCGCAGGTGTCGAGGCTTATGTGGACAAAGCCAAGAACATGGTGATGAAGAAGGCAGCCACCGCAGGCATGGAGAACAGAAAGACGGTCATCCTGCAAGCACACATGGACATGGTTCCGCAAAAGTCGCCGCAGAGCAGCCACGACTTTGAAACCGATGCGATACAGACTTGGATCGACGGCGAATGGGTGAAGGCAAGGAACACCACCCTGGGAGCCGACAACGGAATGGGCGTTGCCGCCATCATGGCTGTCTTGGAAGACAAGAATTTGAAACATGGCCCGATAGAAGCTCTCATCACCGCCGACGAAGAGACAGGCATGTTTGGCGCCAACGACTTGCCCGAAGGCGAGCTGGATGGCGACATCCTCATGAACTTAGATTCAGAAACGTGGGGAAAATTCGTCATTGGCAGCGCCGGCGGCATTGACGTCACCGCCGAACTGGATTACAAAGAGGCGGTGACAGACGCCACGGACAAGGCCGTGAAGGTAACACTTTCGGGTCTCCGCGGCGGACACTCGGGCTTGGAGATACATGAGGGACGCGGCAATGCCAACAAACTGATGGTTCGACTGGTACACGAAGCGATACGCGAACTCGATGCTCGGTTGGCCACATGGCATGGCGGCAACATGCGCAACGCCATTCCCTTCAAGGCCGAAGTGGTGCTCACGCTGCCGAAAGAAAACGTTCCTGCGCTGATAGAGATGGCAGCCGACTGGAAAGAAACGTTCACGCAAGAATACAAGGACATTGAGAGCGGCGTCGAACTGACAGCCGAAGAGACGGACACTCCGCCCACACAGGTTCCCCAAGCCATACAAGACAACCTCATCGACGCCATCTATGCCTGCCACGATGGCGTGATACGCATGATACCATCCATCCCCACAGTGGTGGAAACCTCATCCAACTTGGCCATCATTGACATAGAAGCGGGCAAAGCCGCATTTAAGATTTTGGCTCGCTCGTCCAACGAGTCCATGAAGACCTACATCGGAGAGACCCTGCAAAGCTGCTTCAACATGGCGGGAATGAAAGTAACGTTCAGCGGAAGTTACGGCGGATGGGATCCGAACCCAGACAGTGAGCTGCTCAAATTGCTGATGAAGGTGTACAAAGAGCAAAACCATGAAGAGGGTATCGTACAGGTAGACCACGCCGGCTTGGAGTGTTCCATCATCTTGGGCAAATACCCTCACCTGGACGTTGTATCGTTCGGGCCCACCATCCGCAGTCCGCACACCACGACAGAGCGATGCCTCATCAGCACGGTAGAACCTTTCTGGAACCTGCTGAAGAAAGCGCTGGAGGAGGTTCCCGTGAAGTAACAGAATTAAAACCGATTCATAAAAACAGTTAGATTCATGGAAGAATCCGCATTCATCCATGACATCAAACCTATCATAAAGCCGACGTGCGAGCCAAAAGCCACGCATGCCGGCTTTTTATGTGTACGGCCTTGAATGCCTATAAATCTTAAAAAAGCAATGAGGTAATGGACAAATTGATTTTTTTTGCGTACTTTTGCAACACCGTTTTAAGGTTGATAAGTAGAAAGTTATGAAGAAAAAAATACAGTTTAGTCTCATCTACAGAGACATGTGGCAATCTTCCGGAAAGTTTCAGCCACGCAAAGATCAATTAGAACGCATTGCTCCAATCATTATAGAGATGGGCTGTTTTGCTCGTGTAGAAACTAATGGAGGTGCTTTTGAACAAGTAAATTTATTGGCAGGCGAGAACCCTAACGACGCCGTGCGCGCCTTTTGCGCGCCGTTCAACAAGGTGGGCATCAAGACACACATGCTCGACCGCGGGCTGAACGCATTGCGCATGTATCCCGTACCCGACGACGTGCGCGCCATGATGTACCGCGTGAAACACGCGCAAGGCGTGGACATTCCCCGCATCTTCGACGGTTTGAACGACGTTCGCAACATCATTCCAAGCATCAAGTGGGCGAAAGAAGCGGGCATGACGCCGCAGGGAACCCTTTGCATCACCACCTCTCCCATCCACACCTTGGACTATTATGCCCGAATGGCTGACACGTTGATAGCGGCGGGCGCGGAAGAAATCTGCCTGAAAGACATGGCCGGCATCGGACAGCCCACCTTCCTGGGACAGTTAACCAAGATGATAAAAGACAAACATCCGGAAATCACCCTCGAGTATCACGGCCACTCGGGTCCCGGACTGTCGATGGCATCAATGTTGGAAGTAGCCAAGAACGGCATCGACATCTTGGATGTGGCCATCGAACCCCTGTCATGGGGCAAGGTACACCCTGACGTCATCTCGGTGCAGAGCATGCTGAAGACGGCCGGGTTCGATGTTCCCGACATCAATATGGATGCTTACATGAAGGCTCGTGCATTGACTCAAGAGTTCATAGACGACTGGTTGGGCTACTTCATCAATCCGCAGAACAAGTTCATGAGCTCACTATTGCTGGGCTGTGGCTTGCCCGGCGGCATGATGGGCAGCATGATGGCCGACCTGGCCGGCATTCATGGCACCATCAACAACATCCGCAAGAAGAAGGGAGAGAAAGAACTTTCCGCCGATGACATGCTCATCAAGCTGTTCGATGAAGTGGCATATGTATGGCCGCGCGTGGGCTACCCACCCTTGGTAACGCCTTTCTCACAGTACACCAAGAACATAGCGCTGATGAACCTGTTGACCATGGAGCAGGGAAAGGGCAGATTCGTCATGATGGACGATTCGATGTGGGGCATGATACTCGGCAAGAGCGGCAAGGTGCCGGGCAAGGTAGACCAAGTATTAGTTGACCTCGCGAAGGAAAAGGGATACGAGTTCACCGACGCCGACCCACACACGCTGCTGCAAAACAACTTGGACGACTTCAAGAAAGAGATGAAGGAAAACGGCTGGGACTTTGGCAAAGACGACGAAGAGCTGTTCGAATTGGCCATGCACCCCGAGCAATACCGCAACTACAAGAGCGGACAGGCGAAGAAAAACTTCCTGGCTGACCTGCAAAAGGCGAAAGACGCGAAACTCGGCAGCAAGGTGTCGAAAGAAGAACTCACCGCATTCAAGCACGCGAAAGCTGACGCGATCGTGGCTCCGGTAAAGGGACAAGTGTTCTGGGAGTTCAATGGCGAGGGCGAATGTGCACCTTCTGTTGAGCCGTATATCGGCAAAGAGTACGCCGAGGGCGACAAACTGTGTTACATACAAGCGCCTTGGGGCGAGTTCGTGGAGATACCCGCGGCCTTAGGAGGCAAGCTGGTTGAGATCAACGCCAAGCAGGGAAGCAAGCTGAACAAGGGCGACGTGATTGCTTACATCGAGCGCCCGCGGGCTTGATGAGCTTGTCATAACGTAACACAACATACAACTCATCTTCGGGCACTTTCATGCCTGAAGATGAGTTTTTTTAGGGCGGTTCTATAAATTAGCTTTGACAGATTGTGAGACTATTTTTGAGGTCAATTTGTTTGTGAGTGAAGGAGTATAGCGAGCTATACGACTGAACGAACAAGCAAATTGAACCAAAAAGAGTCCACAAGATGACAAAACGTAAAACGAATGACATAAAAAAACTTTAC
>CAMPYJ010000014.1 GCA_946998205.1 uncultured Prevotella sp.
ATGAAGAAACCAAAGAACGCCGGCGTTCTGACGAAAACAGCGAAAAGAAATGCGTTGTGATTTTTCTCCGATTCTTTGTCAAAAGTGAAATGCTGCAACTATGTCTTTCGTTGCTTTAGACAGAACGGGACGCTCTTTCGTGAAATGGCTTTGGCGGCAATGTTTTTTTAGATCCTTTTGTGTTTTTCGTTGTTTAATGATGAGATATTATGCCGTTTTTTTATTGGTACGCAATATGTTATAGGGATTCGTTCTGTCGTATGGCTCGCTATACTCCTGCACTCACAAACAAATTGACCTCAAAAATAGCCTCACAATCTGTCAAAGCTAATTTATAGAACCGCCCTCTATTCATTTAATGGGCAAATTTGAGAGTGAAGAGACCAAAGAAGTGTTTGTCAATCAGGAAAAAGCGGGCGTGGGTTTGAGTTCAGCGCGCCGCCCTACTTCTCAAGCTTAGAATAGTCGTCCAGCTTCAGCAGTGCGGCAACCGACGTTCCCTTGTGCTTGCGCATGAACCTGTCTACCATGCTGACGTAGTTGGTCTTGAAGAATTGCCTGCCCAGGGCCTTGTTGGCCGTCCACATGATTTTGGCCGTGTGCAAGTCTTTTTCCGCCTGGGTGTCCGCGCCGTGGTCTTCCATGGGATAGACGCTCAAGAGGTAGAAGACCACGCAGTCTGGCACGATGTGGTCGCGCCGCATGGACTTCCGCTGCTGCCCGGAATAATACCTCTTGTACAAAGGGTAGTTCTCTCCCAGATACTTGTCCAGCGAGATTCCTATCGACTTGTCGCCCACCACCACGCTCTGGTTGAGCGCGCCGATCTGCGCGTATACGGTGGGGATTTTGATGCCCGGCAGCAACTTTTGCAACTTCATGAAGACCTCGCTCAGCTCCTTGCTGACGTCGTCCATGTCGGCATACTCAGCTTCGGCGTCGGAAATGAGGACCTGCAGCAGGGAGTCTTGGTAGAAATTAAGGAATTTTGAATTGATGTACGGCTCGTTCACCTCGCCCAATTCCAGCACGTCTTCTATCAGCGTGCGGGTTTCCATGGGATAGCTGGTGTTCATTTGCTGAAGCGCCGAGAAGTCACCCGTGGTGAGATAACGGCTCTCCAGGCGATCGTAGCGCTGCACTTCCACCAGCATCTTCTGATCTTCTTGGCCGTAGGGCTTGAGCTTCAGCTGACAAGCGCCGCACAGCAGGAGGGCTGAAAATAATAGAATATGATATTGCTTCAAAACGAACACGCGGGATTCTTTACCATTAGCAAAATTATACAAAAAATATCATGTGTGCAAATTTAAGTCTAAAAAATACAAATTTAAGCCAAAATTACTTTAAGTCGGCTTGGATTTCGCTGTATTTTCTCATTCCCTTGACATAGTATTTCCACAGGATGGAATAAGAGCTCAGTATGTTTCCGTCGTTCACCAGCCTGTGCTCTTGTATTTTCCGCCGGTCGGGTTCAAACTCATGCCTCCATCTCTTGAACGCCCTCCTGGCCTTGATCACGGCGAGGAAGTCGCCCCAGCGGCGTTCCAGCAGCAGCATTTGCAAGGCTGCGAGATGGTCGAGCCACCATCGCATGCGCATGACATGCTTCAAGTCTTGGTCATTGAGGTTTTTGTAAAGCATGGTCAGGTTGTTCCTGAAATTCAGGAAAGTCTTCACCGGATTATTCTTCGGCAGCGTTCCTCCCCCCAGGTGATACACCACGCTGTCGGGAACGCAACAGACGTCACGTCCCCTCGCGCGCAGGCGCCAGCACAAATCTATCTCCTCGTTATGGGCGAAGAAGCGCGCGTCCAGCCCGCCGGCCTCCCAGTAGTCCCTGGCCCGAATCATCAGGCACGCCCCCGTGGCCCACGCTATCTTGCAGGGATCATCGTACTGACCATCATCATTTTCCACCGTGTGAAAGATGCGGCCGCGGCAGAACGGATAGCCATACCTGTCGATGAATCCACCGCACGCTCCCGCATACTCAAACCGGTCGTGGTCGGAAGCCGACAGCAGCTTGGGCTGGCAGGCGGCGACCCGCGGATGAGCGTCCATGAACTCAACGAGCGGCGTCAGCCAGTGATGGGTGACCTCCACGTCTGAATTGAGCAGCACATAGTATTCGGCGTCAACCTGCCGCAAGGCCCTGTTGTACCCTTCGGCGAAGCCCCAGTTGCGGTTCAGGGCTATTTGCCTCACCATGGGGCAATGGCGCGACAGCCACGACATGGAGTCATCTGTCGAGGCGTTGTCCGCGACAAAGATTCCGGCTTCGCCGCGAGAGTAATTGATGACTGAGGGGAGGTAGGTTGCCAGCATCCTGGCCCCATTCCAGTTCAGAATGACAATAGCTACTTTCATATCATTGCTTTTAGCGCGGAGCGGTCATGGTTGAAGTCACCCAGCCTGACCGTCATCAACTGGTTATCATATTCTTCTCTGGCCAACGCCGCGGGCAGTTCCACGCGGACGTAGTTGCGGGTGAAGCCGTGCATGGCCCGGCCGCGGCCGGCCTTCTCGAACAACACCTCAGCCTCTCGCCCCACGTGCCTGGCGTAGAAAGCATGCGTCTTGTCGTCGGACAACTGCAGGAGACGCCTCGAGCGCAACTTCTTGTCCCGCTCTGAAACGACGTACGGAATGGCGAGCGCGCGGGTGCCGGGACGCTCGGAATAGGGGAAGACGTGAAGCTGCGTGACGTCGAGTGAACGGATGAACTCGTAGCTCTGCTCAAAGCATTCGGGCTTTTCTCCCCTGCAGCCCACCATGACGTCGACGCCGATGAAGGCTTGCGGCATCACCTCTTTTATATGGCGTACCTTGTCGGCGAACAGCGAGGTGTCGTAATGGCGGCGCATCAGCTTGAGCACTTCGTCAGAGCCGCTCTGCAAGGGAATGTGGAAATGGGGCATGAAGGCTCTGGAGCGCGCGCAATAATCTATCAGCCCGTCGGCCATCAAATCGGGCTCCAGGCTGGAAATGCGGAACCGGCGGATGCCCTCCACCTGGTCGAGGGCCTTGACGAGGTCCAGGAACGTCTCGCCCGTCCGTTGGCCGAACTCGCCGATGTTCACGCCCGTGAGCACGATTTCCTTGCCACCCTCCGCCGCAGCCTGCTCGGCCTGCCGCACCAACGATGCGACGGAAGGGTTGCGGGAGAAGCCGCGCGCGAAGGGTATGGTGCAGTAGGTGCAGAAATAGTCGCACCCATCCTGCACCTTGAGGAAGTATCTCGTGCGGTTGCCTTTTGAGCAAGAGGGCTGGAAGGTCTTGATGTCCCCCGTCTTGACCGACCGGAAGGCATGCAGACCGTCGGGTGCGCCGTCTCCCTGCCCGCTCAGCGCGTTCCTGCGCAACCAGGCGTCATTGAGATATTGCACCAGGCGGGCTTTCTCGTTGGAGCCCAAGACCAGGTCCACGCCCGCCATCCTGCTCACCGCTTCAGTCTCGAGTTGGGCGTAACACCCGGTGACGATGATGAACGCGCCGGGGTTCTCGCGCGCCATCCTGCGGATGGCTTGCCTGCACTTGTGATCGGCCACCTCGGTGACCGAACAGGTGTTTATCAGACAGATGTCGGCGCGCTCACCTCTGTCAACGGTGCGCACGCCCAGCTCTTGAAGCATCTGGCCAAACGTAGAAGTCTCGGAGAAATTCAGTTTACAACCCAGCGTATAGTAGGAAGCGGTTTTACCTTGAAAAACACTCGTATCAATCATCGTACCTTATTTAATATGGTGTGCAAATTTAAGGAAAAAAGTTCAGACGGCTGTACCCCGCCATCCAAATTGTTAAATTCACAGGCCATTTTTGCAAGCGGGATGATGCGCCGCAAATAATTAACATATTTTTAACGACAGCAAATACATGATTATCAACCATTTGGAAAAAAGTTACAAACAACACCAAAAAAAAAGACTAAAAAAAGCATTGGGTATGAAAAAAAACCTTACCTTTGCAACGTTTTAATAAACAAATGATTGTTTTACAGATTTAAAAAGCAAAGAAATGAAGAAATTAGTTTTAATGTTCGTAGCTGTAGCAGCTATCTCATTCGCATCTTGTGGTAACAAAGCATCTCAGACAGAAGCTCCCGTTGATTCTACTGAAACAACTACAGACTCTGTAGCTGATTCTACAATGCAGCCTACTGACTCTACAGCAACTGACAGCGTAGCTGGTGCAGCTGATTCTACCGTTCAGGCTCAGTAATCAATACGAACAAAATTGAGAGTAAGGCCATCACTCCTCCGTGAGTGATGGTTTTTTTTGTATAAGTTTTTGAGTTTCTGAGTTTTTGAGTTTCTGAGTTTTTGAGTTCGCGAGTTCGCGAGTTCTTGAGTTTCTGAGATTTTGAGTTTATGAGTTTCTGAGTTCGCGAGTTCGAGAGTTTCTGAGTTCGCGAGTTCGTGAGTTCGCAAGTTCTTGAGTTTCTGAGTTCTTGAATCGGTTGTGCGAAGAAGCATACTCACCAGCTTAAAAACTCAAAAACTCAAAAACTCACCAACTCAAAAACTCAAAAACTCAAAAACTCAAAAGCTCAAAAAACCTACTTGAACTCATCCCACGCCTTGATGTCGATGTCGTCCATCTTCAGGGTACAGAAGGCGGATATGAACGCACCGGCCAACCTGCTGTTCGTAATCAGGGGCACGTTGAGATCGATGGCCGCTCGGCGAATCTTGTAACCATTGGTCAGCTCACGCGGCGTAAGGTCCTTAGGAATGTTCACCACCATGTCTATTTTATGTTCATGCAGCAGCGTGAGAGCCTGCGGTTCTTTTCCTTCATCGCTTGGCCAATACACCATGGTATTCTCAACACCGTTCTCGCTGAGATACTGACTGGTTCCTGCCGTTGCGTAAAGTTCGTATCCATGCTGCCTCAACATCTTCGCCGCGTCCAGCATCTCCGCCTTCTGCTTGGCGCCACCCGTTGAAAGCAATACGGTATGCTTGGGTATGCGGTGGCCTACGCTGAGCATGCTCTTCAACAGAGCCTGATTGGTGTCGTCGCCCAAGCATCCCACTTCGCCGGTAGACGACATGTCAACGCCCAAGACCGGATCGGCCTTCTGCAGGCGGTTGAACGAGAACTGCGAGGCCTTGATGCCCACGTAATCCAGGTCGAACAGGTTTTTCCGTGGTTTCTCGACAGGCACTCCGAGCATGATCTTCGTAGCCAGGTCGATGAGATTGAGCTTCAGCACCTTGCTGACGAACGGGAACGAGCGTGAGGCGCGCAAGTTGCACTCGATTACCAGGATGTCGTTGTCGCGTGCCATGAACTGGATGTTGAACGGACCGTTGATGTGTAAGGCGCTGACAATCTGCCGGCTCACCCGCTTGATGCGGCGTACGGTTTCCACATACAACTTCTGTGGAGGGAACTGAATGGTTGCGTCTCCAGAATGAACGCCTGCGAACTCAATGTGCTCTGATATGGCGTAGGCCATAATCTCGCCCTTCATGGCCACGGCGTCCATCTCGATTTCCTTGGCGTTCTCGATGAACTTGGACACCACGACCGGATGGTCCTCGCTCACGTTGGCCGCCAGTTTCAAGAACCTCTCCAGCTCTTCCCTGTTTGAGCACACGTTCATGGCCGCGCCTGAGAGGACGTAAGACGGGCGTACCAACACCGGGAACCCTACCCTGTCAACAAATTCATTGATGTCGTCCATGGAGGTCAGCGCCCTCCACTCGGGCTGGTTGATGCCATGTTGCGACAACAGTGAAGAGAATTTTGCGCGGTCCTCGGCGTGGTCGATGTCCCTGGCGGCCGTTCCCAGGATGGGCACGTGCTGCTCGTCGAGCTTCATCGCCAGGTTGTTGGGAATCTGTCCGCCCGTCGACACGATGACACCGTGCGGCATCTCAAGCTCAACGATGTCCATGACGCGCTCGAAGGTAAGCTCGTCGAAATACAGACGGTCGCACATGTCATAATCCGTCGATACGGTCTCTGGGTTGTAGTTGATCATCACCGACCGGTATCCTTCCCGCCGTATGGTGTTCAATGCCTGCACGCCGCACCAGTCGAACTCGACGGAGCTGCCGATGCGGTAAGCCCCCGACCCCAGCACGACGATGGACTGCTTGTCTTTCTCGAACGACACGTCATGGGCTACGCCAGCGTAGGTCATGTATAGATAATTGGTCTGCGCCGGATACTCGGCAGCCAAGGTGTCAATTTGCTTCACCACGGGCAAGATGCCGTATGTTTTTCTGAGCCGTCTTACCGCGAGCATGGCCTGGTGCATGTTGGCCATTTCGGACTCCAGACCTACGGCGCGGGCTATCTGGAAGTCGGTGAAGCCATATACCTTGGCCGCGCGCAGCAACTCCTTGTCCAGGACGTTGACGCTGGTACAGCGCTTCAGCGCCTCGTCTATGTCGATGATGTGCTTGAGTTTCTGCAGGAACCACTTGTCAATCTTTGTCAACTCGTGTATCTGCCCGACGGTGTACCCCTTGTGCATGGCCTTGGAAATGATGAACACGCGCTTGTCGGTTGGCTCGCGCAGAGCCTCGTCGATGTTCTCAATCTCAAGTTCCTTGTTCTCCACGAAGCCGTGCATCCCCTGTCCAATCATGCGAAGTCCCTTCTGTACGGCCTCCTCAAAGTTGCGTCCGATGGCCATCACCTCACCGACAGACTTCATGGACGAGCCCAGTTCTTTGTCAACGCCGCGGAACTTCGACAAGTCCCAGCGCGGTATCTTGCAAACCACATAGTCGAGAGCCGGCTCGAAGAAGGCGCTGGTGGTCTTGGTGACGGAGTTCTTCAGGTCGAACAGTCCGTAACCCATTCCCAGCTTTGCCGCCACGAACGCCAGGGGATAGCCGGTGGCCTTGCTGGCCAAGGCGGAGCTGCGGCTCAACCTTGCGTTCACCTCAATGACGCGGTAGTCCTCGCTCTCGGGGTCGAACGCATACTGTACGTTACACTCCCCTATGATTCCGATGTGCCGGATGATTCTGATGGACAGCTCACGCAGCTTATGGTACTCGCTGTTCGACAAGGTCTGCGAAGGCGCGATGACAATCGACTCGCCGGTATGGATGCCCAGCGGGTCGAAGTTCTCCATGTTGCACACGGTGATACAATTATCATATCGGTCGCGCACCACCTCATATTCTATTTCCTTCCATCCCTTCAGGCTCTTCTCCACGAGCACCTGCGGTGAAAAGGAAAATGACTTTTCAGCCAACTTATTCAGTTCTTCCTCGTTGTCACAGAATCCGCTCCCCAGTCCTCCAAGAGCGTAAGCGGCGCGGATAATCACGGGGTAGCCTAAGTTCTTGGCCGCCTTGCGAGCCTGCTCGATGTTTTCACACGCCTCGCTCTTGATGGTCTTGACGCCAATCTCGCGCAGCTTCTCCACGAAGAGCTCGCGGTCCTCGGTGTCGATGATGGCCTGGACCGGCGTACCCAGCACGCGCACATGGTATTTGTCGAGGATGCCGCTCTTATACAACTCCACGCCGCAATTCAAGGCCGTTTGCCCGCCAAACGACAACAAGATGCCGTCGGGTTTTTCCTTACGGATGACGCGCTCCACGAAATAGGGTTGAACCGGCAGGAAATAAATCTTGTCGGCCACCCCCTCCGAGGTCTGCACCGTGGCGATGTTCGGATTGATCAGCACGGTCGACACCCCCTCCTCGCGCAGGGCTTTCAGGGCTTGCGAGCCGGAATAGTCAAACTCACCGGCTTCTCCAATCTTCAACGCGCCGGAACCCAGCAGCAGAACTTTCTTTATGTTTTCGTCTTTCATAGCTTTTTCTTACTTTAATGTCTCAATGAATTTGTCGAACATGAACGAGGTGTCAACCGGGCCTGAGCATGCCTCGGGATGAAACTGTGACGAGAACCAGGGATTGTCCTTATGGCGTATGCCTTCATTGCTCCCGTCGTTCATATTCACGAACAGCTCTTCCCAGCCGTGACCCAGCGTCGTCGCGTCTACGGCGTATCCGTGATTCTGGCTCGTAACGTAGCATTTGTCGGTGCCTACTTGCCGCACGGGCTGGTTGTGTGAGCGATGGCCGTACTTCAGTTTGTAGATTCGAGCTCCACCGGCCTTCGCCAACAGCTGATTACCCATGCAAATGCCGCAGATAGGCTTTCTGGAACTACTCATCTGCTTTCGGATGACGCTCACGGCCTGCTCACACATGTCGGGGTCGCCGGGGCCGTTGGCCAGGAACAATCCGTCGAACTCCATGCCTGTATAGTCATGGTTCCAAGGAACGCGAATCACCTCAACGCCGCGGTTTAAAAGACATCGGATGATGTTCGCCTTCACGCCGCAGTCAACCAGCACCACTTTCTTGCCCGCGCCTTCATTGTAACGGATGACCTCCCGGCAGCTCACCCGGTCAACGAAGTTCACGCCGGCATAGTCGGCCTCCGGTACAAGGTCGGGATAATCATCAAACAAAATCTTACCCATCATGACGCCATTCTCGCGCAACACCTTTGTGAGCTCGCGCGTGTCTACGCCCGTGACGCCCGTCACTTTCTCGCGTCTCAGCCATTCAGACAGGCTTTCAACCGCGTTCCAGTGACTGTATTGAACGCTGTAATCAGAAACAATCAGGGCGGATGCGTGTATTCGCTCACTCTCCATGAAAGTAGGAATGCCGTTTGCCTGGAATGTGAAGGGAGGCACGCCGTAGTTGCCCACCAGCGGATATGTAAGCGTCAACAACTGGCCCTCGTATGATGGGTCGGTAAGGCTCTCGGGATACCCCATCATGGCCGTGTTGAAGACCACCTCTCCGGCCACGGGCGCATCGTACCCAAAAGATTTTCCGCGGAAACGGGTCCCGTCGGATAACACTAACGTCACGTTCTTCATTATATCAATTGTTTAAGGGCGGTTCTATAAATTACCGCCGTAAAGTTTTTTGTATGTTGGACAGTTTGCATTCTTTCTCATAGTAGCGTACGAAAGCCTGGTTGCAGAGCTTCACGCCGTTGGGCGTGGGGTACAACCCCGTGAAGTACCAGTCTCCGCGGTGGTTCGGAATGGCTTGGTGCAGGCCGTCAATCGACTGGAACACCAGCTCTATCGGGGTGGTGACGTCTTTCGGACGCAGCATCTCAACGATTTTCCCATTGATTTCTTCCACCGCGAACGGCTCATAGATGTCGCGCACGCGGTTGCGCATCTCCTCCACGGGCTTCTTCAGCTCTTCCAGACAGGCGGCGTAAACGTCACCGATGACCCTTTCGTTCCCCCGCTCCCTGAGCAACTCGACGGCCGCGCGGAAGACGCAGAACTCCTGCAGGCTCGACATGTCTATGCCGTAGTAGTCGGGATAACGTATCTGGGGCGCGCTGGAAACGATGACGATTTTCTTGGGATGCAGCCGGTCGAGGATGTGCAGGATGCTCTCCTTCAACGTCGTGCCGCGAACGATGCTGTCGTCGATGATCACCAGGTTGTCCTGATAAGGCTCCAGGCTCTCGTACGTGATGTCGTAGACGTGCGACGCCAGGTCGTTGCGCGAGTTGCCCTCGGTGATGAATGTGCGCAGCTTGATGTCTTTCCACGCCACCTTCTCCGACCTTACCGTCTCTGACAGGATGTCCTCCAGCTCGGCGGCCGTAGGCATGTGTCCCAAGGATTGTATCTTCTTGATTTTCTTTTGATGGACGTGCTGCTTGAAGCCTTGCAGCAAGCCATAGAAAGCCACTTCAGCCGTATTGGGGATGAACGAGAATACCGTGTGCGCCGTGTCGCCGCCCACAGCCTTCAACACGGCCGGCGTGAGAAGCTCGCCCAGCTTCTTGCGCTCTTTGTAGATGTCGCGGTCAGAGCCGCGGCTGAAATAGATTCGCTCGAACGAGCAGGGCGAAAAGCCGCGCTGTTCCAGTATCCGCTCGATGGCGCACTCACCGTTGCGTTTGACCAGCAGCGCCTGTCCGGGCTGCAGCTCGCGGATGTCATCACACTCCAGGTCGAAGGTTGTCTGCAAGACCGGACGCTCACTGGCCACCACCACCACCTCGTCGTTCTTATAATAAAAGGCCGGCCTGATGCCCCACGGGTCGCGCATGGAGAACATCTCACCCGAACCGGTGATGCCACACACGACGTACCCGCCGTCGAAGTCTCGCATGGTGGTCCTCAGCACGTTGCCCATCTGCACGTGGTCTTCGATGTAGCGGGTGATGTCCATGTTCTCCAATCCCAGCGACTTGGCCCTCACGTAATTGCGCTCCACCTCGCGGTCCAGCCGGTGCCCCATGAACTCGAGCATCAGGTAGCTGTCGCTGTTGATGCGGGGGCACTGTCCCTGCCGTATCAGCTTATGGAAGATCTCGTCCACGTTCGTCATGTTGAAGTTGCCGCACAGGCAGAGATTCTTGGCCCGCCAGTTGTTGCGCCGCATGAAGGGGTGAACGTACGACAGTCCTTTCTTGCCGGTCGTAGAGTAGCGCAGGTGCCCCATGTACAGCTCTCCGGCGAAGGGCAGCCTCTTCCTCACATACTCGATGTCGGTCATGTTCTCGGGCGATTCCTCCTTGAACACTTGCCTTACTCGGCCAAATATCTCGGGTATGGCGTTCTTCCCTTCCGCCCGCTCCCTGAACATGTGCTCCGTTCCCGGCTCAGAGCCGAGCTTGATGCACGCCATGCCGGCGCCCTCCTGCCCGCGGTTGTGCTGTTTTTCCATCATCAGGTACAGCTTGTTGAGCGCGTATTGCCAGGTGCCGTACTTGTCTTGGTAATATTCCAGGGGTTTCAGCAGGCGAATCATCGCCACCCCGCATTCATGCTTTAACGGTTCCATACTTTTTTATTCTCTTGTCGCTTGTTTCCGCGCCACGCAGGCTCACTAAAAAAAATGAAGAATATCACAACGTCAAATCATGGTATTCTTCATTTTCCTCAAAATGTCATTGTCCGCAGGCTCTTAATTTCTCAAAATGCTCACCAACAAAGAAGAAATCGACGTCACGATACCGAGGAGCGAGAACCACAAAGAGGTTGACGGCCCGATACCGGCGCCCGTGGCCTTCACGCCGTTGGGCTGTACATATAGGATGTCGTTTTGTTGCAGGTAATAATAGGGCGAGTTGATCAGGTTGGCGTCATTCATGTTGAGCCGCACCATCTTTTTCTGCCCCGTCTCATCCTCGCGTATCAGCATGATGTTGTTTCGCTTGCCATACACCGTCAAGTCTCCGGCCTTGGCCAGTGCCTCCACGACGCTCATCTTCTCGCTGGCTACCGGATACACGCCCGGACTGCGCACCTCTCCAATGACCGTCACGCGGTAGCCGGACATCCTCACCGTGACGATTGGTTTCTCGGAAGCGGCCATGTAAGGCAGCAGCTTGCGCCGAATCATGTCCTGACACTGCGATTTGGTCATGCCCAGAACGTGTACGCGGCCCACGACGGGAAAATCGATGTTCCCGTCGTTGTCTACGAGGTATCCTTGAAGATTACCGCCTCCGCTCGCCAGCTGGCCCGACGCGCCCACCGCGTTTCCGACGGACAGGTTGAAAGGAGCAGCCGCCGCGGGATCAGTAGTACTCACCGTAATCGTCAACATGTCTTTCGGCATGATACGGGCGTCGTACAGACCCTTGGAGCCTGCCAGACTGATCTCATCGATATTCTGAAAATACGGTACGCCGCGGCCGCTGAGACAACTCCCCAGCAGCATAACAATCGCCAATGCGACAATTGGAAAAAGGAATTTCTTCATAAAATCGTGTCAATTCGTCTAAGCAACCGCAAAAATAATCTTATTTTTCGATACTTACAAATTATTTCATCAATAATTGCCGAAATCGTCACGGACGGGAAAACGCAGGATGGATGGCTGAAGACTTGTAAGGGCGGTTCTATAAATGGATGGTTCTATAAATTACCGCCGTAATTGATAGAACCGCCCGTAAAAAAAAGACGTTGTGACAGAAAACGTTCCACGAAAGAACATTCCGCGTTGAGCCGAAAAGCGGAAAGTAACCTCGTTCAGCGAAAGAGCCGCAGCGTGCAAGTCGCATTTTCATGACACTGGGCGTAAGTTATCAAAAAAACGTTGTAAATTTGCAATCAAATTAGGGCGGTTCTATAAATTAGCTTTGACAGATTGTGAGACTATTTTCGAGGTCAATTTGTTTGTGAGTGAAAGAGTATAGCGAGCTATACGACTGAACGAACAAGCAAATTGAACCGAAAAGAGTACACAAGATGACAAAACGTAAAAAGACTGACCTTAGAAAAACTTTACGGTGGTAATTTATAGAACCGCCCATTAACAAAATATTAACACCTACCTCATGAACAAACAGATTCTCATGGCATTCGCGGCCGCGATGGCACTCTCTGCCCGCGCGCAGGTAAAAATGCCCACATGGCTCAGCAACGTGAAGCTGTCAGGCTACGGCATGACACAGTATAGATACAGCACGCGGAAGGACGCCGAGCCAAGCTCTTTCAACGTCCGCATGGTCCGACTGTCACTCGACGGCAGAATCGCGAACGATTTTTATTGGAAAGCCCAAGTGCAGTTCAACGGCAACACTGCCAGCCTTGGAAGCAGTCCGCGTCTCGTCGACGCTTTCGCAGAATGGCAGAAGACCGATTATCTAAGAATCAAGATGGGACAATTCAAGAGGCCCTTCAGCTTTGAGAATCCCATGCACCCCATGGAGCAAGGCTTCATGAGCTATGCGCAAACCATACTGAAACTTACTGGTTTTAACGACCGGGCGGGTGGCCATGCGTCTAACGGCCGCGACATCGGTCTGCAGCTGCAAGGTGACATCCTGAGCGACAGCCACGGCCGCAAGCTGCTGCACTACCAAGTAGGCGTGTTCAACGGACAAGGTATCAACGTCAAGGATGTGGATCAAAAGAAAGACATCATTGGTGGTCTGTGGGTAATGCCCGTCAAGGGCATGAGGATAGGCGCCTTCGGATGGACGGGCTCCTACGCCCGAAAGGGAACGTGGAACGTGGTTGACGAACAGCACAATCCCGTCACAACCATCGACGCCAGTGGCAAGACCGTGAACCAAACGCAATCGGGCTTGCGCTCGCTGAGACAAAACCGGTATGCCTTCTCAGCCGAATATCTTGTAAACGACTGGACGTTCCGTTCTGAATACATTCATTCCACCGGCCTGAGTTTCACGCAAACCTGCCAGAACCCAACCAACGCCACCGACGCCAACATCAATTACAAGGCGGGCGACCAAGCCGACGGAGCCTATGCGCTGGTGATGGCTCCAATCATAAAATCTAAACTGCGGGTAAAAGCCCGCTATGACATGTATCGGCCAACCGGAGAATGGAATCAGTCTAAAACGCAATATGAAATTGGATGTAACTACTCATTTACCAAAAACATGTTGATCAGCGCCGAATACGCATTCAACAACGACCGCTCCCCGGCCGACGGCAACCACAACTACTCCGTGATAGACGTTCAGGTGGATTACAGGTTTTAGACGCGCACCGCTGACATCCGGCAACTTACCGCCTCACCTCATGACGCCGGTGCGTCACCACCCACCCCGTGCGGGACGTGATTCAGCGCATCTTTCTTTCCCCGGGTCCGCCGTCCATGCGGCGCATGCGACAAGCCCGTTCAGCTCCGGAAAGGTCGCGGGAATGTTTCCGTACCTTGCCGGAAAGATGAACGGGCTGATGTGGATGATGGCTGTTACTTAACCACTTTCTTGCCACCGATGATGTAGATGCCCTTTGGCAGTGACTCGAACTGTTGTTCGCCTTTACCTACCACCACACCTTGCAGGTTGTATATGAGCATCGGCTCATGGCTGATGTGCGGAACAGCGATTGCTGTTGGTGCGTCTTTTGCCATGTAGAACGGTGTGGTGAACCTCTCTGTGCTTGACGGCTGGTGGGTTGAAGGTTATCCCGATGGTGCAGGATGGGCATTGCCTCAGAAGCGTACCTACGAGAATCAAGCGTACCAAGACCAGTTGGATGCTTCTACTATCTACTCAATGTTAGAGAACGAGATTATCCCGATGTTCTACCGCCATGGAGAGCAGGGTTATAGCAAGGAGTGGGTGAAGACCATCAAGAATTCTATTGCCACCATTGCTCCGCATTACACCATGAAGCGTCAGTTGGACGATTATTTCAGTAAATTCTATATCAAACAGGCGCAACGTTTCGAGCAGTTGGATGCCAACAATCATCAAATAGCCAAAGACATCGCCCAGTGGAAAGAAAATTTGGTTGCGCATTGGGATGCGATCAATGTGGTTTCCAAGGACACTACCTTCTTGGAGAATGGCGGTGAAACAGGCGTACGCTATCAGGTGAAGTACGTGATTGACGAGCAAGGCTTGGACGATGCCATCGGCTTGGAAATCGTATCATTGCGTACACTGCCCGACAGTGATGGACGTGAAGTGTACAAAATCATTCCGTTCAAAATGGTAAAGCATGAAGGAAACCAATATACCTTCGTGGCAGAATTGGAACCCGATGTTGCAGGCACCTTCAAATTGTGTGTGCGCATGTATCCAAAGAATGCTTACCTGCCTCACCGTCAGGACTTCTGTTATGTGAAATGGCTCGACTAAATTGGTCGATACCTCACTGATATAACTTTCACAAATAGCACTTCGCAACTCTTGATGCGAAGTGCTTTTTTTTTGAATGGTATGCCTAAGTTTTTTCCTATTTCATCATATTCTGTTGCTCGTTATCTCTTTGCAACGGAATAACACGTAACGATACAGAGGTGCAGTAAAGTTCGTTACGGCAGACAGTGCATGTCATCGCATCTTTTAACAACGAAAAACGCAAAAGAATCAAAAATACATTGCCACAAAAGCCAATTGACGAAAGAACGCCCCGTTCTTTCGTTGCTTCATATCACTCGCACATTTTCGTTTTTTCTGTTGAGTTCGTTGTTCAGTTCTTCTACGCTGTTCACAACAAGAAAAAATACCATCTTACATGAAAGAACTGTGCTTATTATAAAAAAATATTTAATTAAAATTTGTAAGTATTGATAATTATGACTATCTTTGCAGAAATTTACAACAATTTATAACAATCTGTATTTAGCACATGGGCGATGTTTCTGCATATTCCGATGTTGCATATTTGTTTTTTGATAGCAGGAAAAAGGAGGAAATAATGTTAATGAGTGTTATTACCCCCCCCCAAGTATTATATTATATTAACAAAACGCTTTTTACGTGCTTACCTTGTTCGCAAAGGTAAGTCCACTTCGTGACGCACGATTGCCATGAGCAGTCTTGCGCAAAGGGCGTTTGCACTTATTTCACAGCAGAATATTCATAAAACCTATAAACTTTTTCAAAGATGAAACAACGTTACATGCTTAAAACAAAACGACGCGGTATATTCCTCGTTTTGTTCCTGATGATGACCCTGCCAATGGTGGCGCAAAATGCTGGCGATGAATTCGAGTTCGATGGTCTGCATTACTCCATACTGGATGCAACAAAACAAACCATCAGGGTAGTGTCCAAAAGAAAATTTAAACAAGATACTGAAGGCACTGAAAATAAAGAGTATGCCTATGAGAATACGTTGAGTGGGATTTTAGATTTCACCAAGCCCGTCATTTACAAAGATAAAGGATGGAGGGTGACCGAGATTGGCGAAAGGGCTTTACAGAGAGAAAACATTACGGAGGTGAAACTTCCTGAAGGTATCACAAAAATTGGATACAAAGCGTTTTTCCAGACAAAATCATTGCAAAAAATCAATTTCCCACAATCCCTGAAGGCTATAGAACGCGAGGCATTCAATGGTAGCGGTTTGACAGAGGTCAATATCCCTGGCGCAACGGCAATAGGCAATGCAGCCTTTTTGTCATGCACAAAAATGAAAACTCTCACTATTCCAAATGTGACATTCTTAGGAACAATGTGTTTTAGACATTGCTCTCAGCTGGAAACTGTAACAGTCCCAGTTTCAGCAAATATAGGAAAAGAATGCGACGCGTCATTGAAAGATTATGATTTGGTGTTCAATTTGGTCAAAGACAAAAGATTGAATATACTTTACAAGAACAACTCCGGTAGCGTAGCCTTTAGCGATTGCTATAACTTGACAGAAGCAATCCTGCAGGATGGCATCACGACAGTTCCTGAAGGCATGTTCTCTTTTTGCGGCGACTTGAAAGACATCACTATCCCAGCCTCGGTAAAAAGTGTTCAAGACGACGCTTTCAGACGCTGCTTTAGCCTTACGTCCATGAACATTCCGGGAGTGGAAAGTATTGGGAATAGTGCCTTTTTACAATGTTGGAATTTAAGGGGCGACTTGATTCTATCCAATAAAGTGAAAGAGATAAAAGATTTAGCCTTTGATCACACAGGTCTTTCTGGGATTAAATGGGAAGGAACTGACGGATGCAAGATAGGCAATAGCGTGTTTCACAACTGTCCTTTATTGGAGTACGTTGACCTACATACGCTAAAAGCCCCCGAGATAAATAACAAAACATTGACACGGCATGACCCAAACACGCAGGCTAACTTTGCAAATGGATTGCTGTCGCGCACCATTGTTTACCTTCCCCAAGGCGTGGACTTCACTTTCGAGGAGGGAGAGGACGTGAACTTTGTAAAGAGTGATGGCACATGCACTAAACTGAGCGTGCAGGATGGCGCCGACTTCGAGTTCCCCGTAAAGTTCACG
This sequence comes from uncultured Prevotella sp., assembly GCA_946998205.1. Lineage (GTDB taxonomy): Bacteria > Bacteroidota > Bacteroidia > Bacteroidales > Bacteroidaceae > Prevotella. The sequence continues at coordinate 16,700 of CAMPYJ010000014.1, forward strand.
GCTAAAGAGGCTGTCTACAATAAATGGGAGGTAGATGCAGTTCAATTAGATGCAGAAAATAGCAAGATTCGCGACGCTGTTTGGGACAGTTTTTGGGATACTGATGACTCGAAGACATATGATTTTGGAGATTTTCTCTTTTTTGAAGATGGTGAAGATGGAATAATGCCTCTCACCGAATATCGTGACTTCTCTGGCATGAAAGACGGCAAGAACTGCTTCACCATGTTGCTGCCCTACAAGGTACAATTGCCGAAAGGCTTCCGTGCTTACGAGCTACACTTAAAAGACAACTACGCAACTCCTCTTCAAGGAGAAAGCGATTACACGCAATATTACTTGTTCCAATCTGTTGATGATGGAAGTGTGCTCGAAGCCAACAAGCCTTACCTGTTGCGCATTGTGGACGGACAGGAACATACCTCAAAGGAATTTGTTGCTAAGAATGTGGAGATTGCGGCATCGGGTAGTACTGTCAAGGTAAATGATGATGGCAATGAAGTCACCGAGACACCTTTAACCTCCGCTTTTTGCAACGTCTATGCTGGTACGCTCAAGCCGCAAGGTTATAAAGCTGTTGAGCCTAATCAGGAATTCTTCTTCGTGGGCGGCACGGAGCGACTTAACAATGAATTGGCTGCCAATCTCAACACTTGGTTGCTGAACACGGACAGCAAGGGGATTGACGTGTGGAGACCAGTGGAAGGAGGAACAGCCACAGCGGCACCGTTCCGTGGCTACATCCAGCCAAAGAACAATGCTACGAGCAATGCCAAGCACTTCGTTGTCCTTATGGAAAACGAGACAACAGGGATAGACGACTTGCAGCAAAACAAGAAGCAGAATGGCGCACAGCGCATCTACACACTCGACGGACGTTACGTAGGCACTAGCTTCGACACCCTGCCTAATGGCATTTATGTAATCAAAGGTAAGAAAATTGTAAAATAACGCAAGATGAAAACAGAAAACCTCAACAACAAAGTGCGCATGAATAGAAAGCGCACTTACATCAAGCCTTGCATCGACATCATCAAGCTGGAAACAAACTATGGAGTGATGGAGGCTAAGAGCATAGCTATCGATGAACATACCCCTGCTACAGGTAGCGGCAACGCTAAGCAATTTAACATGTCTGAAGATACGTGGGGTGACAACCACGACGGCGATATAGACATCTTTAACTAAAGACAGCTCCACTTACGATGCCGTCTATTCACCATGAGGCGGTATAGAAGGACAGGGTTACCTTTCGACCAAACGGGACGACAGGTAACCCTGTTTCGTATACAGACCTTGCCATACATGGCGCTTTCGTTTACAGCTAATATATTGAACAACAAACGTAAAGTAGGACATGCATGCAACAGCCCATTCAACTCCGAAAAGGTCACGAGAATGTTTCTGTGCCTTGTCTAAAGATGAATGGGCTGATGAGGATAGTGGTTATCGTTTAACTATTTTCTTGCCACCGATGATGTAGATGCCCTTTGGCAGTGACTCGAACTGTTGTTCGCCTTTACCTACCACCACACCTTGCAGGTTGTATATGAGCATCGGCTCATGGCTGATGTGCGGAACAGCGATTGCTGTTGGTGCGTCTTTTGCCATGTAAAACGGTGTCTTGAGGATGCGTTCCCATTTAGGTACGTATTTCATCCCACCTTGGATGACGTCTTCTTTATACTCTACCTTGTAGCCATCCACGTAAATGGCATATTGCGCCCCAGCGGCAACGTTGTCTATCGAGAACGGTATTTCCTTCGTGCTGTTGGCGGGAATGATGTCTGTCAGTGATATTTTGTTTTCAAAATAAGTCTCGTCTGTATTGCCTTTCTTGCAACGCAGCTCAATGTCGAAACCGCCGCAATAGTCAGCACTCTCGCTGTTGGTCACAATGAGTTTTCCCTTCATGGCAGGAGCTTGAAAAGCGTTTTCTTCACTTTGTTCGATTTTCACCTCAACCGAAGGAAGGTTTTGCGACTTAGGTTCAGTAATGGTAATGTTTCCTTTAGAGCTGATAGTGGCGCCCGACTTGCATTCGAAGGAGTAGTCGAACTCTCCAGCCACCTTTGGATACAGCTCAAACATCACGTCTGTCGTCTGTCGTGCTGGCAAGAAGGTGGTGGTAGAAGCAACATAGTTATATTTGAAGAGCATGTCGAAGGTGTCGTACAGCTCGTCGCCTTTGTTCTCTATGGTGAGGGTTACGAACAGGGGGCGTCCTGCCTCTTTGCTACCTTTCACGTCCACTTTCTTCACCTCTAAAACAGGCTTGGCAGTGGAAGTCTTCAGTTCCGTGTCGGTAATCTCTATCTCCTGCGCCATTTCTCCAATGCCGCCACAGGCTTTCCATTCGCTTTCGCCTTGTATGCGGTAAACGGGCAGCACGGTGTACTTTCCGTTGCCGAGGGTGTGCGGTATGTTGAAGTTCGCTTCGTTCCTTTGTATCTTGCCATCGGTCTTGAATGTAGAGTTGAACAGCTTGACGGCGTTTATCAATCTACCTCCCTGCCAAAAGCCTAAGCCGCAATCGGCATCAAAGGCTTCGCCGTAATTGTTCACGCATTTCATGGTGATGTCGAAATCCGTGAAGTCATCGCTACTGTTCGAGCGACTTTGATCTTGCAAGGGTGTCATCTCCTTGACGTCGACAACTTTTGGAAATACATCAGCACTTTCGCTTGGTCTGAATCCGATGATAGCTCCTTGCTCGCGTGTGAAGACACTGGGCAGTTGCTTATATCCATATTCGCGTGGCGAAAGAACCGACAGGCGATAGTAGCCGTTGAATTGACCTCCCCAGCCCCAGTTGATGTGAAAGAAGTCGCCTTCCTTGTAGCCATCGCAAACAAAGGCGTGACCATAGTTGTACACCACATCTTCGGCAAAATAATATACGGGTCGTTTGGCTTTCAACTCATTGTATATCAGGTTGCACCATTCCTCACTGGTATAGCGGTCTCTGAAAACACGGTGCATGTCCTTAGAGTATCCAAAAAATCGGGTAAGGAACAAAATCACGTTGTAGGAATCGGCGCCCGAATCATCAGCGGTATAATCCATGCTCACCGCCTGTCCAACATACCTCATCAGCTTAGCCACTGCGTCTTGCTGCTGCTGGGTGGTGGAAATGCGGTACGAAGGCAGAATGTCGTTCCACTCGAAGGTACTCTCCGCAAGCTCGGGTACTTGCAGATGAGCCGACGGAGCCTTGTAGGCAGGCAAGGCGGGAGCCTTCTTTGGATACTGGTAGTAGCCCATGATTTGGGCTGCCGCCGTGGCGACGCATCCCGTGACACAGTGCTTGTCGTTGTGCATGGGCGTTTGTAGGTTGTAGGGACCATACTGGCTCCATGTGGTTTTCAGCAACGGTTCGATGGGCTGCAGCTTTCTGCTGGCGCGCGTGGTGGCTGGCTTTGTGGTGGCAGGCATGTCGTTCAGCATGCGCACCTCCTGTCGATATTGTGCCAAGAGCATCTTAAGCGATACTGGACATTGCTGCTCGTCGTATGTTCCCTCTTCTGCATAACCTAACACGTCAACCGTGCGGTCGTCAGCAGAGGCGATGACGAAGCCCTGTCCTTTGCCTACGTTGAAAATGTAGTAGGCATTGGTGCTTGCCACCTCGTTGAGCGAGAGCGCGGCTTGTGAAGCTCGTGTAGCGACTTGGGAGTTAGTACTTGCATGGCTCTTGATAAAAGCCAATGCAGCTTTTCGGGCTTGCTGCCTGTCCACAGGGGCGGCAAAGGCCAAGGTTGTTGCGCAGAGCAACGCTAAAGGTGTAAAAATTTTCCTCATATTTAATTTATTAGTATAAAAAGTGATTCTTTTTTACGGCCTGTCGCTTAAATATGAGTATCCGAAACATGTCTTTGCGGCTGCAAAGGTATGAAAAAAAGCGAACGCAGCAAACGTTTTTCCTGATAATTGACAATGAGACCCCACTGGGCTTTCATTTAACGATGGTATATTTTGCTGCTGTAAACAACATAGAAGAAATCAACAACGAAAGCAGAAAACACGAAAACGTGCGGGTGACATGAAGAAACCACAGAACGCCGGCGTTCTGACGAAAACAGCGAAAAGAAATGCGTCGTGATTTTTCTCCGATTCTTTGTCAAAAGTGAAATGCCGCAACTATGTTTTTCGTTGCTTTAGACAGAACGGGACGTTCTTTCGTGAAATGGCTTTTGCGGCAATGTTTTTTAGATTCTTTTGTGTTTTTCGTTGTTTAATGATAAGATATTATGCCGCTTTTTTATTGGTACGCAATATGTTATAGGGCGGTTCTATAAATTAGCATTGAAAGCTGATTTATAGAACCGCCCTTGTGTCATCCGAAGTTGTCAAACATGATTGATTCCGGATCTACCCCAAGGCTGTCCAGCATTTTCTGCACGGCGGCGCTCATCGGTCCCGGACCGCACATGTAGTACTCGATGTCTTCGGGAGCCTCGTGGTCTTTCAGGTAGTTGTTGTACATCACCTGATGAACGAATCCTGCCGTGTACTTCACGCCGGCCGCGTCTGCCGACGGGTCCGGACGGTCGAGAGCCAGATGGAAATGGAAGTTGGGGTATTCTTTCTCCAGCGCGTGGAAATCATCCAGGAAGAAAGCCTCGCTCAGTGAGCGCGCGCCATAGAAGAAGTGCATCTCGCGGTCTCGGGTGTGCAACGTCTTGAGCATGTACATGATTTGGCTGCGCAACGGCGCCATGCCGGCTCCGCCACCTACCCAAATCATCTCTTTCTTGGAATTGACGATGGGGTGGAAGTCACCGTAAGGTCCGCTCATCCTCACCTTGTCGCCAGGCTTCAAGGAGAAGATGTAGCTGGAGGCGATGCCGGTAGGAACGTCCTGGAAGCCCACTTGCGGCCGCGGCTTGAACGGCGTGGAGGCGATGCGCACGGTGAGCATGATGATGTCGCCCTCGTCGGGATAGTTGGCCATGGAGTAAGCGCGCACGGTAGGCTCGGGGTTATGTGCCTTGAGGGAAAGAATGTTGAACTTCTTCCATGCTCCGATGTACTCTTCGCCGATGTCGTTCTTGTCAAAATCCTTGTCGTAGTCGATCACGTCGTACGCGGGGATGGCAATCTGCGCGTACGACCCCGGGATGAAGTCCATGTGCTCGCCGGGTGGCAACTGCACCTTGAACTCTTTGATGAAGCTCGACACGTTCTTGTTGCTGATGACGGTGCATTCCCATTCCTTGACTCCGAGGATGCTCTTTGAAATCCTCACTTTCATGTCGCCCTTCACCTTGCACTGACATCCCAGCCGCCAGTGTTCCTTGATTTCCTTCCGCGTGAAGTGGGGACGCTCTGAGTCGAGGATCTCTCCTCCGCCCTCTACGATTTGCAGACGGCACTGTCCGCAGCTTCCCTTTCCGCCGCAGGCAGACGACAGGTGGATGCCGTTCTGTGTGAGCGTGCTCATGACTGACGCGCCCTGTGGCACCTCGAGTGTTTTCTCGTCATTGATGACGATTTTGACGTTACCGCTTGGCGAGACATATTTCTTAGCGACCAGCAGTATGATGACAAGCAAGAGGATGACTGTCAGGAATACCGCAATGCTCTGTAATATAAATGAAAATTCCATAGTTGATAATTATATTTTTATGCCGGAGAAGCACATCATGGCGATGGCCATTAGCCCCACGGTGATGAAGGTGATTCCAAGGCCCTGAAGCGGTTTTGGCACGTCACTGTATTGTAATTTCTCGCGTATGGCCCCCATGAGGACGATGGAAAGGGTCCAGCCCAGTCCGCTGCCCACCGCGTACGCGGCTGCGTCGGCTGCGTTTCCGATGAACTGCGGGTTGTTCGCGTCAAGGTTGATGCGCTGCTGCATGAACATGGACCCTCCCATGATGGCGCAGTTCACGGCGATGAGCGGGAGGAAGATTCCCAATGAAGCGTAAAGAGACGGACTGTATTTCTCGACCAGCATTTCCACCAGCTGGGTGATGCCGGCGATGACGGCGATGAAGATGATGAAACTCAGGTAGCTCAGCCCCAAGGGGTCCAGCACCCTGGTTTGAAGCAGGTAGTCAACGGGAACGGTGACGAACAGCACGAACGTTACCGCCATTCCCAATCCTAACGAGGTCTTCACGTTCTTCGACACGGCCAGAAACGAGCACATTCCGAGGAAGAACGCGAAAATCATGTTGTCGACGAATATCGACCTGAAAAATAATGATATGATATGTTCCATAATGATTCTGTTTGATTAAAGTTGCGAGGGGTTACTTTTTCTCTTGGTAGAAACAGGAACGGTGAATCCAGATGACACATCCTAAAAGAATCAAGGCCATGGCCGGCATCGTCATCATGCCGTTGTTCATGTACCCCAGCTCATAGCATGAGTGCGGGATGATGGTGAGGCCCAGCAGCGTTCCCCTTCCCAGCAGCTCGCGCACCGCTCCCACTACCACCAGGATGACCGCGTAGCCCAGGCCGTTGCCGATTCCGTCCAAGAACGACGGCCATGGCCTGTTGGTCATTGCGAAAGCCTCCAGCCGCCCCATCAGGATGCAGTTGGTGATGATCAGGGCCACGTACACGGAGAGTTGCACGCTCACGTCATACGCGTAAGCCTTCAGTATCTGGCTCACTATCGTCACCAGCGCGGCCACGACGACCAATTGCACGATGATGCGGATTCGCATCGGAACCGTGTTGCGGATAATCGAAATAATCACGTTTGAAAACGCTGTGATGACAGTCACGGCCAGTCCCATGACAATGGCCGGCTTCAGTTGTGAGGTCACGGCCAGCGCCGAGCAGATTCCCAAGACTTGGACCAGGATGGGATTTTCCAAGCTCAGGGGACCGGCAAACACTTGTTTATTTTGTTTTGAGAATAATGACATGATGATGAGAATTTATTGAGCCTTTAAAAATTTCATGTATTCGCCCAGGCATGTGTGCAGCATTTCGCTCACGCCGTTCGAGGTGAGCGTAGCTCCCGTCACCGCGTCGACCTGCGTGGCGGGGTCGTCCACCTTCTTCTTCACGGACAGTGCGATTCGACCGGGGTCGCGGGCGAACAGCCGTTTACCCTTGAACTGCGCCCTCCACGCGGGATTGTCTTTTATCTCAGCTCCCAACCCGGCGGTCTCGCTTTCGTGGTCGAAATAGGTTCCGAAGACGGTTGACTTGTCGGCGTTGATGGCGACGTAGCCGCTGATGCCCCCCCACAGGCCGGTGCCGTACACGGGGATGACGTATTTGGTCTGTCCGTTCACCTTACATACGAACAAAGCCAGCCTGCCGTGCTTGAAATCAGAGGAATTCAGCCTGAACCCGGCCTTCTCTCCGCCTCGCTCACCCTTTTCGAGCACGTTTCCGCGCGCGTCCATGATTTCGTCGGCAAGCACCACCTCGTCGTATTTGGCCGCCACGTCCCGGTCGCTCAAGCCGCCGATGTTCAGCGAATACAATATCTGTTTCTTCTTGTCAAGCGCCACGTTGGCGTCCTGCATGGGTTTCAGGGCCTGAAACACGAACGCCAGCAGAAACGCCACGAGAACGACGATAATGATTGAATATATGATCGTGTAGGAGTTTGAATTCGTGTCAAATCCTTTTTTGTTTCCTTCAGCCATCGTCTTATTTGTTATGAGCAGTTAAACGTTTCATTCTCTTGTTGATGTTGCCCTGAACGACGCAATAGTCAATCAGCGGCGCGAACAAGTTCGCGAGCAATATCGACAACATCATGCCTTCGGGATAGCCGTGGTTCATCACGCGGATGACGATGGTCATCACGCCGATGAGGGCTCCGTAGACGTATTTACCCTTTTCCGTGCGCGCGGAGGTCACGGGGTCGGTGGCCATGAACACGGCTCCGAAGCAGAATCCGCCCAGTATGAGATGCTCGTACCACGGTATGGACGTCATGCCCAGCGCGCTGAAGAGCGCGGCCATGACGCTGCCGCCTACGAACACGCTCAGCATGGTTTTCCATGAGGCGACGCCCGTTACCAGCAGCAGCAAGGCGCCGATGGCGATGGCGATGACGCTCGTCTCGCCCACGGAGCCGGGCATCAGGCCCGTCACCATGTCACCGATGGAATAAGGTATATCGGCGTGGAGAGCCAGCTCGCCGAGCGGCGTGGCCATGGTGGTGGCGTCAGGCAGGGTGTTGCCCAGGCCCAGTATCTGATGACTGGCCACCCACACCGAATCGCCTGTCATCCGGCTCGGATAAGAGAAGAAGAGGAAGGCGCGCGCAGACAGGGCCACGTTGAAGATGTTCATGCCCGTACCGCCGAATATCTCCTTGCAGAGAATCACCGCGAACGCTACCGACAACGCCAGCATCCACAGCGGACAGGTCACCGGTATGATGAGCGGCATCAGGATGCCCGTGACAAGATAGCCTTCCTGAATCTCCTCACGCTTCCACTGCGCCCAGGCGAACTCGATGCCCAGGCCTACGATGTAAGAAACAAGGATTTTGGGCAGCACGGCCAGGAAGCCGTAGAGGAACAGCCCCCAGAAAGTGGCGCCGCCCAACTCGCCCGCAGCCGCGGAATTCTGGTATCCCACGTTGTACATTCCGAACAACAGGGCCGGCAGCAGAGCGATGACCACCACGCTCATGATTCGCTTCGAGTCGATGGCGTCGTGGATGTGAGCTCCCGTCACGGACGTCGTGTTGGGAACGTAAAGGAAGCTCTCAAAACCTTCATAGACACTCCGGAAAGCATGCAGCCTGCCGCCCTCATCGAAGTGTGGCTTGATTTTATCTAAATATTTTTTCAAACTCATGTCCTTATGCGTTTTCTTTTCTTAATATGTCCAGACCGTCGCGCACGATTTTCTGAAGCTCCAACTTGGAGGAGTCCACGAACTCGGCAACGGCGAAGTCTTCCGGCGCCACCTCGTATATCCCCAGCTGCTCTTGCTTGTCGATGTCGCCCGCGATGATCGACTTGATGAGGTATTCGCCGTAAATGTCCATGGGCAGCACACGGTCGTACTCACCGCTCATAATCATGTGGCGCTCCCCGCCCTTGACGCGCGCGTCAAGGTCGTACTGCTTTTTCTTTCCCAGGAGCCACGAGAAATAGCTGCGCGACACAGAGAACTGACTGGTGCGCGGCGCCATCCAGCCCAGCAGTTCGTCAGCCCGGTCGCCTTCGGGTATCACGCAAACCTCCGAAGTGTGCGCGCCCAGGAAGTCGGTCAGCTCACACTTGCGGCCCGTCAACGGGTTGCCGTTGATGATGCGCACATGTTCATCCCCGCCGGCCATCCGGCCTGCCAGCAAGTCTGCCACGGGCGTGCCTACCAACGCGTCAACATACTGAGGATTTCTCACCATGCTGCCCGCCACGGCCACCGTCCGCGTGAGGTCCACCTTGCCCGTGAGGAACAGGCGACCCATGAAGATCACGGCCGTGGGCTCCACCGTCCACGCCACCTCGCCCTTGTTGACGGGCGACAGGTGATTGATCTGCACGCCTACGTTGCCCGAGGGGCACGGGCCGTCAAAAGCCGTAACCTCAACGTCAGATGCTTGCGTCAAGGCCTTGTCGGTTTGACCTGCATGGATGTTCAGGTATGTCTTCGCTATCTTCGACAATGCGGTGAGACCCGTCTGGAACGCCTCTTCGTTGCCTTTGAGCTCAAAGGAGAACTTGCCGGCAAGGGGCATGTTTCTGAAAGCAGAGACGAAGATGCCCTTAGGCTTGCTGTGCGGATGGGTAGAAATGGCATAAGGAAGCTGGTTGACGTATCCAAAAAGACCAGCCTGCAACAGAGCCTCCACGACCTCGTCACCAGAAAGGCTCCTCACGTCTTTCCTGCCGAAATCCACGAACTCCTGCTGCCGCGACGCCTCAACGACGACGGCCATCACCTTGCGCCTGTCACCGCGCGCCACCGAAACCACCTTTCCACTTACCGGAGAGGCGAACTTCACTTCCGGAAACTTCTTGTTGACGAAAAGGGCCTCGCCGGCCTTCACGTCGTCACCCTCGCGCACGCACACCTTGGGGACCACGCCGGCAAAATCGTCTGGAACGAGAGCGTAGTGACTACTCTGTCTCAATGATGTCTTCTGTTCGCTCGCCCTACCCTTCAGATTAATGTCCAAGCCCTTGCGCAACTTAATTACATTTATCATAGAATATATAAAATTAAACTATCTTCCAACCGATAAGGGTATAAGATACTGTCCGTATCCAAATGCTTGGCAAATTTAGTAACTTTTACTGACTTATAAAAGAAAAAACTATCATTTATTTCAGCCGTGCCGAAAAATGATGTACTTTTGCATGAAACAAAGCCGAACGCTGTCTGAAGAAGTTTAAAAATATACTCAACATCATCATTTGGAGCATTGTAGGAATTTATCTTACAATCATCATTTTGTTGCGTATACCGTCCATTCAAGACGCATGCGGTCAGCAAGTTGCATCCTTATTATCCAAGCGGCTTGGCACAGAGGTGAAGGTCGAACGTATTGACATAGGCTTTCTCAATCGCATCATCATTGACGGTCTGTACGTCACAGATCAACAAGGCAAGCCCATGCTGCAAGCCTCCAGGTTTTCTGTGAAACTGGATTTAATTCCTTTAACGCGCGGAGAGATTTCCATTTCCTCGGCTCAGCTCTTTGGCATGCAGGCTAATCTTTACAAGAACAGTAAAAACACCAAGCCTAACTTTCAATTCGTTATCGACTCTTTAGCATCGAAAGACACCACAACACAGGCCAAGCCCATCCGCATCGCCTCAATCGTGTTAAGGCGCGGCTCTGTGAAATACGAACAACTGGACATACCGCAGACAAAACACTTCTCACCAGCGCACCTCTATTTGAAAGACATCAGTGCGCATGTCATTGTCAGCGAACTGTCAAAAGACTCGCTGAATGTCAAACTGAAAAACCTGAGCTTCAAGGAACGATCTGGCCTTCAGGTAAAATCATTCTCATCCAAATTGCGGGCAAACACCAACCATGCCGTCCTGGAGAATTTCAAATTGGAACTGCCAAACTCTAAACTTGTATTACATCAAGTGCGCGCCAACTACCGGATGAGGGATGGCGCGCCCTACATGCCCTCGCTGTCCTACCATGGACTCATAGACAACTCACACGTCACCCCGTCCGACCTGGCTTTCATCTCCCCGAAGCTCGGCCGCTACCATACGCCCGTCAGCATCCAGTCATCGCTTTCCGGAACGGCATCGTCTTTGACCATACACCACATCCATTCGCTTGCCAAGAACGAGCTGGAGCTTACCGCCAAGGCAACGATTCAAAGATGGACCAAGTCTCCAAAGTGGAATCTCGACGTGGAGACGCTCAACCTTCAACAAGCAGCCGTCAGAAAGTACCTGCCCAAGGAATATCAGAACACGCCATTGGCGGAATTCCGCCACATCCGTCTGTCAGGCAACTTCCACGGAGAGGGGAAAGACATCCATGCCAAAGGAATCCTCTCATCCAATCTGGGTGACATCAAGTTTGATGCCACGGCCGCTCAAGGCAGCTACAAGGGAATGTTGGAAACCAACGGTTTGAAGTTGGCTCCCTTGTTGTCCAACCACGATTTTGGGTTGCTGACCGCTAAGATTCAGCTCAACGAATTTCGCGAACAAGGCAGCCAAGCCGTGTTCAACATCAAAGGCGATGTCCCCAAAATAGAATACAAAGGATACCCATACAAAAACGTTTCAATCAACGGACGCGGCTCACTGGATGCACATTCACGTTTGGACCACTTTGAGGGAACGGCTGCGCTCAACGATCCCAACGGCGTACTGAACATCCGGGGAAAGGTTAACAGAAGCCAAGCACGTTACGCCGCCCTGTTCGACCTCACGGCAAAAGACGTGAACCTCTCGGCCTTGCATCTCACACAAAAGTGGCCCAACCGGATGGTAAGCCTCCAAGCAAGTTCTCAGCTGTCAGGACGCTCACTGAAAGATGTCACGGGCCGCATGACGCTCGCGGACGTCACGATGCGCGGTCCCAACCAAACCTATTCATTATCAAGACTTGAGTTGAAAAGCGGATACGACGCGCGCCGGCAGCACTTCCTCTCTCTCGACGGCGACTTCGGCAACGCACTGGTGGTTGGCACATTCGACTACACTTCCATTCTACAGAACATCGAAAACATCATCATCGACAAACTGCCCGGTATCCAACTGCTCACGCCCATGACAAGACGCGTCACCCCACGCACAAACATTCGCCTGTATGCAGACATCAGCAAGACCGATTGGGCAAACTATCTTTTTGACATCCCGCTCTCCCTGCAACAACCGCTTCAACTCAGCGGCACCATCAACAGCGTCAACAATCAGCTGAACATCAATGTCGACGCACCCGACCTCACTTACGACGGAAGCCGATATCAGGACAATCATCTACACTTGTCCACACCAGCCGACACGCTGCACTTCAGCGCAGAGGCCAACAAGATAGATGCAGAGAACAAACGGTGGACCTGGCGCGTGCGGTCTTCCGCAGCCAACGACCACTTGCTCACCACGCTGTGGTTTAATAATCATGCCGCCCATCCGTTTCAAGGAACCCTGAACACCACGACGAGGTTCTTCAAGAAAAACAACGGAGAGACAGCGGCCCACGTAATCATACATCCGTCGGAAATATTGATTGAAGACAGCATCTGGAACATCGAGCCGTCTGACATCATGTACAGCAAGAACCATCTCACGGTAGACCATTTCTCCATCCATCACGACGACCAACATGTCATCGTAGCTGGTCTGGCCACCAAAAATCCTACTGACACCCTTGCGTTCGACCTCAAGGGCATTGACGTAAACTATGTGCTGAACCTGCTTCAATTCGATGCCGTCACATTCGGAGGACGGTTGTCTGGACGCGCCTGCGCGTCGGGAATCTTCGGAAAGCCACAGGGACACGCGGACATACAAGTGAGCCCGTTTGAATTCGAGACCGGACAAATGGGCATCCTGAACGCCAACGTAAGATGGAACGCTCCACTGAGGCAGATCGACATCCAAGCCCAAGCCAACGACCAAGGCAGGCAAACCATGATCAACGGCTTTGTTTCGCCAAGCAAGCATTACATCGACTTGGCCATCCAAGCCCGGCAGACGCGCCTGCAGTTCCTCGAAGGCTTCTGTGGTTCGTTCATGCAAGACGTCGATGCCAGCGGAACCGGACTGCTGCGTCTTTATGGCGACTTGTCTTATCTCAACCTCACCGGACAGGTTGTCGCCGACGGTTCTATGGGCATCACGCCCCTCAACACCCATTACACGCTCAGGCGGGACACGATTACCCTGAAACCCGATGAGATTATTTTCAAAAACGACACCGTCTACGACCGCAATGAGAACATAGGTATCGTCAATGGCAGGCTGAGTCACGACAACCTCACCAACCTGCGATACGACCTGCACGTCGCTGCAGAGAGCCTCTTGGCTTACGACACGCACGCTTTTGATGGAAACACCTTCTATGGAACGGCCTACGTCAACGGAACCTGCGCCATCACCGGCAATGGCGACGACCTGAACATCGACGTCAACGCCATACCGCAGAAAGGCTCACAAATCGTGTACAACGTGGCCGGTCTGGACGCGGTCAGCAACCAGAACTTCATCAGATGGTCGACAAGAAACGATTCCCTCCAACCAGACAGCGCCGCGCCACGCCGACACAGCAACGATTTGGGCGCACAAAAGTTGCCCGAGGTATCCGGAGACTTACATCTGAACCTGCTCATCAACAGCACGCCCAACCTCACGCTCAAACTGCTCATGGACAACAAGACGGGCGACTACATCGCATTGAACGGCAACGGCGTGCTGCGCGCCAACTACTACGACAAGGGTCCCTTCGAAATGTTCGGAAACTACACGGTAGACCACGGCGTCTACGCACTGACCATACAAAACGTCATCAAGAAAAACTTCCAGTTTCAGCAGGGAAGCGCCATCACCTTCGGAGGCGACCCTTTTCATGCGGCACTCAACCTTAACGCCACGCACACCGTCAACGGCGTGAGCCTGGCCGACCTGAACATCGGACGGTCGTTCACCAACAACAACGTACGCGTCAACTGCCTGATGAACATCACAGGCACCCCACAGGCGCCGCGGGTAGACTTCAACCTCGACATGCCCACACTGAGCAACGACGCCAAGCAGATGGTATACAGCCTCATCAACAGCGAGGAGGAGATGAACCAGCAAGTGCTGTACCTCCTGGCCGTAGGCAGGTTCTACTCACAAGGGGCCAACAACAGCGCAGCCACGGAGGGGGCGGCGCAGCACAGCCAGGCGAGCCTCGCCATGCAGAGCATCCTCAGCGGAACGCTGAGCCAGCAAATCAACAACGTGCTGAACACCGTCATCGACAACGCCGACTGGAACATCGGAGCCAACATCTCAACCGGAACGGAAGGGTTCAACAACGCCGAGTACGAAGGACTGCTCAGCGGAAGACTGCTGAACAACCGCCTGCTCATCAACGGACAGTTCGGGTACAGGGACAACCCAAACGCAGCGACAAGCTTCATAGGCGACTTCGACCTCAGATACCTGCTCGTGCCAAACGGAAACCTGGCCGTCAAGGTGTACAACCTTACCAATGACAGATACTTCACGCGCAACAGCCTTACCACGCAAGGACTGGGACTGATCCTGAAGAAAGACTTCACCAACCTCAAGGACTTGTTCGGACGAAGGAGAGCGAAAAAGGCGGAAACCTCAAGATAAAGGGCTGTTCTATAAATTAGCCTTGACAGATTGTGAGACTGTTTTATATGAAACATAGTCTTACATAGTCTTACATAGTCTTACATAGTCTTACATGGTCTTACATAGTCTTACATAGTCTTACATAGTCTTACATAGTCTTACATAGTCCCACCTAATAAAGTCCACAAGATGACAAAACGTAAAAAACATCTGACACAAAAAAAACTTTACGGCGGTAATTTATAGCACCGCCCTAAAACAAACAAAGCCAGCCGCGGGGGCTGGCTTCGTCTTTTTCACGACGGTTCTTGAATTCGATTTGCCGAAGAACCGCCCGTCAGAGAATCCTCGAGCAGCTGAGAATGGCCACGATGGCCGCCAGCAGCAGAAGAACGTTAGTAACAAGGCGCAGACGGACGTTCCACCGTTCCACGCGCCCGGTCCAGCTGACCTCCTCCCGCGATGCTCTTCAGCTTTCGCCGCAAGACGGTTTGTCTTGCGAGTTGAGCATGCCCAGGACGGCCGTGGCGACGGTGATGATGATCTTGAACAACAGTTTCCAATTGATGCGTTTCATGGTGATTCATTTTTTTTCAACATCCCCCCACCCGAGAGGGCGGGGAGGACGCGGGGTTTAAGGTTACTGATTGGGGTTCGCGTTCCCCTCAGGTTTTACTGCAACCGGTTTCGTGGTGTCCACGGAGTTCTTGGGAGCCTCCTGAACCTTGATACCATCGAGGAACTTGCGGTTGCGCTTCTTGCCCTTGCCGCCACCACCCGTCATCTCAGGAATGAAGTTCACGCGGTAGTTCACCACATTGCTGGCCACGTTGAAGTCGGAGGCCTTGGCGGCCGGCCTGGTTCTCAGACCAATCTTGAACGAACCGAACCCGTTGAGCTTCACCACGCGGCTCTGCTGCAACTCATCTTGCATCACCTCCACCAACTCGGCCAGCACGGCCACCACGTCACTGCGCTTCACGGTGCAGTTGCGCTGGATGCGCTCGGCCAGAGCGTCGGTCTCGATTACCTGCGGATGAATGGCGCGGGCATACCATAAGCCACTGGTAGGAACGCCTTTTCTCTTGTCTTGATACAGTTTATACATTACTGCCATAATGATTTGTGTGTTTTTAATTGATTATTTATCCTCGGCTGTGTGTTTTTCATGGTACGCGGTTTCCTGTTCGATGCCGGCTTATCGTCCGGGCTTCCGCTTCATGTTTTGTCTGCCGAATCAGTCTCTCTGACTGACGATGCAAAGGTACAATAGAATAAAGGTGAAAACAAGAAACATCAATAGGCATGTAAGGAGCAAAATGAAGAATGTGGAATTTTCCTGATTTCATCACACTATCATTAAAGGTATACGCGAGTTCGGGATAAGAAAATCTTTAGAAAAGTTCCAGTTGCCTTGATTTCTCTATGTGTACCGGCAGGGCTTCCGGCTTATTGTCAAAGAAACAACAGGCTGTAAGAGCAGAACACAAGTTCATGATGAAATTATACGCGAGTTCGGAATAAGTGACAAAAAGAGACCCATTTTAGGTCTCTTTTTGTTACTTGTGTCGTAATCCACCGCCTGTGGCGGTATTTATGAGCGGGCTCTTTGAAAGGGGCCCGCTCAAAATAAAACTATCGGGGAGACTCCTCGAAAGGGAGCGCTACATACCCGTAGGAGCGGGTGGAGAAACTCATGTGCACGTTATCACTGCGGAAGATCAGGTCGTACGCGTTTGAACTATCCTTGGAGGCGGCACTGGACGACCAATAGTAACCTACGAAGCTGAAGAACTTGCCATTGGAGTAATAGCCCAACGCAGGGAGAAAGAAGTAATCACTAATCACACTATCAGCAGGCTTGCCGGAATCGGGATCAATGGAAGAAGCGTAGTGGCCGTCAGAAACACACAAATCTTTATCATTAGGATCTTTAAGCTTTAAGTCGTCAGATTTCTCCTTGCCGTTTTCATGAGCGATGACGCTGAGCTTCTTAAGCCATATACCACGTTTGTAAATCCTACCGAAAACCTCCCACGGAGTACTCCTATCCCAATGAGCATCACCCTTCAATACGTACCAAGCCATTTCGTTGGCATTGGGAAGCTGCTTAAAGAGAGAATTGGAAACCTCGAAAGCACCGCTACCCTCGTGATACCAACGAGCAACATCAGCTTTAGACTTAGGAAAACCGCTGTTTGTTTCATAAGACCCTGTTGGCTGCCAAGGTGTAGCAGCGTCCCACTCGTGGCCGGACCAATAGTTCTCGGCGGCATCCCACATGTAATAATTGCGACCGCTGTAATGTCTGACACTAAGATCAACGGGAATATCACAAATCTTATTGGCACCAAAGTTATGTGACTTATAACTTTCGGTTATTGTTGCTTCCGTATTCATTGCGTCTGAAATTGTATATTTTACTGTCAAGGTATGGGTGCCGGGAGCTATAACGACGTAAAGAGAATTCTTAATACTTTTCGTTTTTGTTGCTTGATCTACAAGCTTAAGACCTTTTCCATCAGTACCTACATTCAGCGTAATTGTCTTTGACTCGTTCGTACCCTTGGAAAGACCATCTTGAGTAAGTTCATAAGTACCAGCAATATTGTTATCAGAGGTTATCTCTATGCGTTTGATCCTAAAGTTTTCACGCTGCACCTTAATGGGCATATAGGGAAGGAAGCAAAGATAGGATGCCTTGTGCTCCAACTCGAAACTATAGCCGCTCTTGCCTTCAACGGTAGTCTTCGTTGCCTTTGCCACACCACAATCGCCGGCGGCGCCAAAATGCTTGGTGTTGTTAAAGGCTGCCAGGGTCTGATTGTTGGCGATAACAACAACATTCTTTCCTTCGGCACTGGTGTTAGTGTTAGTACCATAATAGTAAACATCGTATTGATTCTTGCCGGTGTAAGAACCATCTACCAAGAATGTAGCACAATCTACAGCAGCATTGATAGTATTCTGACTCTTAAACAACGTCTTATTATCGTCCTCTACATAGATCACGTCTTTAGGCTCCCAATAGAAGACTCCTTGAACACCGATGGCTTTACGACTCATAGAAGTACGGGTGAGAAAGCCAGGGACTTCTGTTGAAATTTCAGGAGTACTAAGCTGCATACGCTCCATGGGAGCCTCTGTTACGATACCTCCTGTAAAGGCAGTAAGCTGACCATTACTATTATTATTACTATTATTATTACTATCAGCACTCTCTTCGTTAGAACAGCTGCACATCAGCGCAGATGCAGCAACAAAAGCCGCAAACGAGACAAATAATTTAGTTTTCATCTGTTTCAATTGTTTATAAAATTAATTCAATAAAAATGGTTATTACGAATAAAGTATTTAAGAGTTGACCTCAATTACTGGGGATCTTTCACTTCCTTTTTTTCAAGAAGACAATCGTAATCAGCTGTCCCGGCGCTACCACCAAATGGGCTTGGGGCACAAAGTTCATCGGGCTCGGAACTAGTTTTCCCAGCGCTACCACCAAATAGGCTTCCAGCACAAAGCGAATACTCTACTGGAATGCAAACAATCTTAGGACAAATGTAAGCCGACTTTCTACTTGCGGCAGTGATTTCTGTTTTACTCATAACGATACAATAAATTTTTATTTGACTTTTAGTTTCTGAATATACAACCATACAAGGATGGCAAAGAATTACCTTCCAAAAAGAGACACAAAGCTTCGCTGCGCACTAAAACATAATGCGCAAAAAGAGGTATAGTATAAGAGAAGATAAACCTTATATATATGAGAGAGAGAGAGAGAGAGAGAGAGAGTACAAAATTATTTGGAACTACCAAATAATTTGCGTTAAAAGAAAGAAAGTTGTTTTTTCTTTGCAGCACATTCTGCACCAAAGTATGTTTGGAGCAATGGTGTAAGCGGCTATGTGAAAAAGCTGATTCCAATCTCTGTCTGTATTTAATTTGTTGGCAAAAATAAGGTTTCTTTTGTATTTTGCACTTTTTTTATAATATATTTCTATGTATTTTACAATTTTTTAAAAGAAATAAACAATTATAAGCTTTTGGGCTTACAGCCCGTGGCCTTGCCTTGCAGATTCAAAATCGGAGTGCAAAACAAACGGGTTAACTCTACGCGTCACCAACCCTATTTAATAAGGTGGACGAAAACCGCATGACATCAACGGCCAATCGACATGACTTTGTGGGCCAATTCCAAAAAGATTACAGCGCAATAGACCATCAATTGCAGGGGGGTGAAAATGAAAGACTCACACAGGGGCTGACGTAAAAATACTTAACAATTATCGACAAATCACAACGTTGAATAAGAGGTTGAACCATCCGTAAACTTCAAACGAAACATCGCCCAACATGAAACGTTCGTTGAACCATAATTGATTCATAATTGAACGAACAATCAATTTACCCCCTCCTAACTCATTGATAATCAAGCATGGCTCCTATATATACTAATAATACTAATCATACTAATGATACTGATGATACTCATGATACTGATAATCCGACGACGATAGGACGGGAGCCGTCGCCGTCGTCGTTTTTTTCAAGAAATAAAAAATCATTACAAACGATAAAAGCGGGGCCGAGGGTACGATGCCGCATGGTTCGCCATGACATTCCAACTTTTTCCCGCTTCCCACTCTCCTATCACCGCTACCCGCTTCACTGGTTCCTCGTTCCCCTCTCTCCCATCACCGCTACCCGCTGCACAGGTTCCCCGCTCCCCACTCCTACGGCTCGGAACGTGAACGTCACACCCATTCGGCTCATTTTGCTCCCGCAAAGCCTATTGATGTTTTTTGGAAGGCACTTCAAAACGACCTAAATTTGCGGGCAAAAACAATGAACGGAATGAAAAAACAGCATGATGATGGCACACGGCTCCTGCATGGAAGGGCGAGAGTAGGTGAAACAAAATCAAATCATTGTTATGGTCAACGAGAGGCTTTTTGGAATAAAAAAATCCTGATGCCTTACACACATTTGAAGTGATTCCGTAGATAATTTCATAAAAAAAATAACTATCTTTACATTGAAAAATCAACGCAAGATGGATTTGATAAAATTGTGTGATAAGCTAAAAAAGGAGCCGTCTTCCTCCAAGATGACTACGAGGATATTGTTTTAAGACTTGTAGTGATAGGCGAGACTACACACTGCTTTATCAAGCGTAGAGGACGCAATGAAATGGAGGTTGATTCGACAGATAAGGATATTTTTGAATCCAAAATGTATGGTTATGAAATCAGTAGAGAAGCGTATGATGAATTTCAATGAACTTCGAGACAAGGCTATGCAGATTGCTACCAAAGTGCACAAAACACAAGTTGACAAGGGAGGGAAGCTATACATCGGACATCCGCTTCGTGTAGAGAAGTTGTGCCAGGACGATGACTGTAAGATAGTGGCGCTTTTACACGACACGATAGAAGATGGAGATATCACCGCCGAATATCTGCTCATGCAGGGATTTCCGACATACATCGTGGACGCCGTTCTATCTGTCTCTCGAAATAAAGGCGAAGATTATTTTGAGGGTGGTTCTATAAATTACCACCGTAAAGTTTTATCATGTCAGTCTTTTTACGTTTTGTCATCTTGTGGCCTCTTTTTGGTTCAATTTGCTTGTTCGTTCAGTCGTATAGCTCGCTATACTCCTTCATTCACAAACAAATTGACCTCAAAAATAGTCTCACAATCTGTCAAAGCTAATTTATAGAACCACCCTTGACTTCATTCAGCGCAGCAAGGCTAATCCCATTGGGCGTAAGGTGAAGATGGCTGACCTCAAAGACAACATGGATATCACGAGGTTGAATGAGCTTACGGACAAAGATATAGAAAGGCTAAAAAAGTACCATCAAGCCTATAAGATGTTGGAAGCGCAATAAAGGCGGTGTAACCATGGTAAGCTCAAAAGCTTATAACGAACATAGAACCCAGAAACATATAACGGGCTGTAAGCCCAAAAGCCCATAGCCCAAGGCATCGCCTTAGGTAAGCGAGTGAGCAGGTGTACGCCCTACAGGGGCAAAAGCATTAGGGGAAAGCAAATGTAACAACATGATAATCACATGCTTTTGCCCTTACAGGGCGCAGCTACCCCAACGCATCCCAACCTCAGGGCGCTGCCCTGGGCTATGGGCTTATGGGCTTACAGCCCGTGGCTACCACATATCGCTATCCAATGCTACCTTGAAGGGCGTACGCCTTGCCTCCTATTTACCTTTTTCAATAAAACGGGAAGCTAAACGTTTCATCATTGCAACGGAATGACACGGATGACGTGAACAAGATAATAAACGCCAACCATCAAAATTCGTTTTTTCGTTCAATTCGTTGTTGATTTCTTCTACGCTGTTTTCAATAGGCTGGTTCTATAAATTACCACCGCATATAGTCATTAAATGTTTATGAAAATACGTTTTGTTATCTTTTGGCTTCTTTTTGGTTCAAAATGTAAGTTCGTTCAGTCGTGTAGCTCGCTACACTCCTTCACTCTCTTGCATTTTGACCTCAAAAATAAGCTCAAAATCTAACAAAGCTAATTTATAGAACCAGCCAATAACAAAATACATCATTTTTAAATGAAAGAGCCGTGTGAAATACAGGTTAAATAGGTGTAAATGTTTCGTATATTAGAAACTTTTTCTATCTTTGCATAAATAAAGAAACTTCGTATGAGGAACAAACCAAAAGTCATATATCTGGAAGAGGCTCTGAATTTTATTGAGAGTCTACCAACATCGGCAGGAGACAAACTACTCGAAATCGTCAAACGTATTGAGGGTGGCGAAAAAAATTCCAAGCTGTTCAAAAAACTGGATAACAGCGACATTTGGGAGTTCAGAAGTCTTTACAACAAGATTGCTTATCGATTGTTTGCCTTTTGGGACACGAAAGAAGAAACGTTGGTGATAGCCACGCATGGCATCATCAAAAAAACACAGAAGACACCACCAAAAGAAATTGTTAAGGCAGAAAGAATTAGGCTGGAGTATTTCAAGGATAAAGGAGAAAAGATATGAAACAGGTAGGAAAATTAAAGACGTACACTTCTGATGAAGTTCTTGATCGGCACTTCGGAAAGATAGGCACGCCAAGACGTGATGAGTTCGAACAAAGAGTGGCAGCGTCGATTCATGCTTATAAGTTAGGCGAAGCCATTAAGAAAGCCAGGATTGAACAGAACCTCACCCAGGAGGAATTGGGTGAGCGCATCGGGGTGAAGCGTGCTCAGGTTTCAAGACTGGAAAAAGGTTACAGCATCAGCATTCCAACCATGAGCAGGGTGTTCAGGGCCCTCGGCGTACCAACGGCCTCAATTGATTTAGGGAAAATAGGCAAGGTTGCGCTTTGGTAAAGATGGCCATTTGTGCGTAAATGCTTATCTTTGCAGCATGATTTACCCAACGAACTTTGAAAGCAAGATTGGCTTTGACAAGATACGCGAACTGCTGAAGGCGCGCTGCCTCTCCACGCTGGGCAAGGAACAGGTGGACGCTCTGGCGTTCTGCACCGACCCCGCCACCATCGGCGCATGGCTCGAGCAGACGCGGGAGATGAGGCGCATACAGCAGGAGGCCGACAACTTTCCACTGCAATATTTCTTCGACATGCGACAGGCCATCGCCCGCATTCGACTGGAAAACACGCACTTGGAGGAAGACGAGCTGTTTGACCTGCGCCGCTCACTGGAAACCATCATCGCCATCGTGCGCTTTCTGGCCCAGACCGAAGGCGATGATGCCGATGACGGACAAGGCGAAAAAAAAGACGAGGGGGATGATGATGACAGCCGTCCCACCCGCTACCGCTACCCCGCCCTGCAAGAACTAACGCGTGGCGTGGTGGTGTTTCCGCAGCTGTTGCGGCGCATCGACCAGATTCTCGACAAGTTGGGACACATCCGCGACAACGCCTCACCGGCTCTGGCACAGATACGAAGCGAGCTGAAACGCACCGAGGGCAGCATCTCGCACACGCTGGCCAGCATCCTGCGCGCCGCCCAGAGCGAGGGCGTGGTAGACAAAGACGTGGCCCCCACCCTGCGCGACGGTCGACTGGTCATCCCCGTGGCACCAGGACTGAAACGCAAAATCAAGGGCATCGTGCACGACGAGTCGGCCACGGGACGCACCGTGTTCAT
Source organism: uncultured Prevotella sp. (assembly GCA_946998205.1). Taxonomy (GTDB): domain Bacteria; phylum Bacteroidota; class Bacteroidia; order Bacteroidales; family Bacteroidaceae; genus Prevotella. The sequence goes on from CAMPYJ010000014.1 coordinate 39,585, forward strand.
CGAACCCACCGAGGTGGTGGAGGCCAACAACCGCATCAGGGAACTGGAGAGCGAGGAGCGCAAAGAGGTGATTCGCATTCTCTCAGAGGTGACGCGCGAGGTGCGGCCGCACGTTCAAGAGCTGTTGGCGGCCTACGGCATGCTGGCTAAGATTGACTTGGTGCGTGCCAAGGCCGAGTTGGCCAAACTCATCAAGGCCATCGAGCCGCAACTACAGTCACGGCCGTACATCGACTGGATTGGCGCCTCGCACCCCCTGCTGCGCCTGTCGTTGGAGAAACAGGGCAAACAGGTGGTGCCGCTGGACATCATCCTCACGCCCCAGAAGCGCATGCTCATCATCTCGGGACCCAACGCCGGCGGCAAGTCGGTATGCCTCAAGACCGTGGGACTGCTGCAATACATGCTGCAATGCGGACTGAGCATCCCGGTGGGCGAACGTTCAAAGGCGGGCATCTTCGAACACCTGATGATCGACATCGGTGACGAACAGAGCATAGAGAACGACCTGAGCACCTACTCGAGCCACCTGCTCAACATGAAGAACATGATGAAGACGGCCAATCCCGGCACCCTGCTGCTCATCGACGAGTTTGGCACCGGCACCGAGCCACAGATAGGTGGCGCCATTGCCGAGGCGGTGCTGGAGCAGTTTTGCGACAAACAGGCATGGGGCGTCATCACCACCCACTACCAAAACCTGAAACATTACGCCGACGCTCACCCCGGTGTGGTAAACGGTGCCATGCTCTACGACCGCCACGAGATGCAGGCCTTGTTTAAATTGGCCATCGGACAGCCGGGCAGCAGCTTCGCCATCGAGATAGCACGCAAGACGGGCATCCCCGAAACGGTGATCAGCAAGGCCAGCGACATCGTGGGGACCGACTACATACAGAGCGACAAATACCTCCAGGACATCGTGCGCGACAAGCGCTACTGGGAGAACAAGCGGCAGACCATCCACCAGCGCGAGAAGGATATGGAGAAGACCATCGCACGCTACGAGAACGATATTCGTGAGGTGGAGCAGGAACGCAAGCTCATCATCAAGCGCGCCAAGGAACAGGCCGACGAACTGTTCAGGCAGAGTAACAAGCGCATTGAGAACGCCATACGCGAGATTCGCGAGCAACAGGCCGAGAAAGAGGCCACACGGCGCATACGAGAAGACCTGAAGGTATTCGAGCAAGGCATCAAGGCCGACGATTCCCAAGCACCCAACGGCACCATGAGCGATGAGCAGTTTGCCAAGAAGGTGGAGCAGATAAGGCTTCGCAAGGAGCGCAAGGAGAAGCGCAAGACCGAGAAAGCCAAGCAGCAACAGAAGCGACAAGAAGAGGTGCGACAGGCTGCCGACCGCCAGCAACAGCGAAAAGCCATCGCACCGGGCGACCGCGTACGCATCATCGGGCTCACCACCATCGGCACCGTTGAGCAGGTGGAGGGCGACAACGTCACCGTGATATTCGGCGACATGCGCACCAAGATGCGCGCCAGTAGGTTGGAACATGCCATCGAGCAAACCACACAACCTACGTTGGAAGAACGGTTGGGTGCCGTGAAGATAAGTAAAAAAACACGCGACACCATCGACGAGCACCGCAAGAACTTTCACCAAGACCTGGACGTGCGCGGCATGCGGGGCGACGAGGCCCTGAACGCTGTACAGTATTTCATCGACGATGCCATACTCATGGGTATGGATCGGGTGCGCATCCTCCACGGAAAGGGCAACGGCATCCTGCGCCAACTCATCCGCGACTACCTCTCGGGCATCCCCAACGTAACCGGTTACCGTGACGAGCATGTGCAGTTTGGCGGCGCGGGCATCACGGTGGTGGAACTGTAAAGGCTGGTTCTATAAATTACCGCCGCATAAAGTCATTAAATTTTTATGAAATACGTTTTGTTATCTTTTGGCTTCTTTTTGGTTCAAAATGTAAGTTCGTTCAGTCGTGTAGCTCGCTACACTCCTTCACTCTCTTGCATTTTGACCTCAAAAATAAGTTCAAAATCTAACAAAGCTAATTTATAGAACCAGCCTAAAAACGAAAGACAGATACTGACAATGATTGTTTGCATAGCAGAGAAACCCAGCGTTGCCAAAGACATCGCGCGCATCATAGGTGCCCATAGCTCGAAAAACGGTTATATGGAGGGCAATGGCTACCAGGTGACGTGGACCTTCGGACACCTGTGCTGTCTGAAAGAGCCCAACGACTACTACGACAACTGGAAACACTGGAGCTTGGCCGCCCTACCCATGCTGCCGCCAAGGTTCGGCATCAAGCTCATCGACGATGAGGGCATCAAACGACAGTTTGCCGTCATCGAACAACTGATGCAGCATGCCGACAGCATCATCAACTGTGGTGATGCGGGACAAGAGGGTGAGCTGATTCAGCGGTGGGTGATGCAGAAGGCGCAAGCCAAGTGCCCCGTGAAGCGGTTGTGGATAAGTTCGATGACCGACGAGGCCATCCGCGAGGGATTCAACAAGCTGAAAGAGCAATCGGTATACGAACCGCTGTATCTGGCTGGGTTGTCACGCGCCATCGGCGACTGGATATTGGGCATGAACGCCACGCGCCTGTACACCCTGAAATACGGACGCAACCGACAGGTGCTGAGCATAGGGCGAGTGCAGACACCCACCTTGGCGCTCATCGTGAGCAGGCAGAAAGAAATAGACAACTTCAAGCCCGAGACGTATTGGGTGCTGGCCACCATCTACCGCGACACCACGTTTACCGCCACCAAAGGCCGCTTTGACAAGAAAGAGGATGGCGAGGCCGCCTTCAAGACCATTGAGGGTGAACCGTTTACCGTGACCGACGTGCAAAAGAAAAAGGGCACTGAAGCACCGCCGAAGCTCTACGACCTCACCTCGTTACAGGTAGACTGCAACAAGAAGTTCGGCTATTCGGCCGAGATGACGCTCAACCTGATTCAAAGTTTGTACGAGAAGAAATACACCACTTATCCGCGTGTGGACACCCAGTATCTTTCGGACGACATCTATCCCAAATGCCCGCAGACCATGAACGGACTTTATCAGACAAAGATACAAAGCAAGACGGTGTATGCCGATCTCATCAAACCATTGGGCGGAAAGCCGCTGAAGAAATCGAAAAAGGTGTTCGACTCCTCAAAAGTAACTGATCACCACGCCATCATCCCCACCGGCGTGCCGCCCAAGGGACTGTCGAACATGGAAGAAAACGTGTTCGACCTCATCGCCCGACGCTTCATCGCCGTGTTCTATGACGATTGCAAGTTCGCCACCACCACCGTCATGGGAAAGGTGAAGGACATCGAGTTCAAGGTAAGCGGCAAAGAGATATTGGCCCCGGGATGGAGGAACGTGTACGCCAAAAACCAGCAAGAGGACGACGATGCTGACGAGAAGGCTGTCGATGAGGAGCGCACCCTGCCCACCTTCACCAATGGCGAAAGCGGAACACACGTCCCCACCCTGACCGAGAAGCAAACCACCCCACCGAAATATTACACAGAGGCCACCCTGCTGCGCGCCATGGAGACGGCGGGAAAGTTTGTTGACGATGAGGAGCTGCGCGCCGCCTTGAAGGAAAACGGCATCGGTCGACCCTCGTCACGCGCCAGCATCATCGAAACACTATTTAAGCGTCATTACATCCAGCGCGAACGCAAACGCATCGTAGCGACGCCCCTCGGTATACAACTTATTGACATCATCAAGGAGAAACTGCTGACGAGCTGCGAGTTGACGGGCATCTGGGAGAAGAAGCTGCGCGACATCGAACACCAAAAATACGATGCCGCCCAGTTTGTCAACGAACTGAAAACGCAGATTACCACCATCGTGAACGACGTGTTGCGGGACAACAGTCACCCGCAGTTGGGTGCTTCAGACGCGCCGTCTAAGTAAAGGTACCGCACCGATTTCATCAATATAAATCTGCGAAATCCACTAAATCCGCGTGAGAATGTCTCGCATGGATTGACACCTCCTTCGTTGAAGGATTTTGCTGTTGAATGATAACACCGTGTAAAACTGACAGCAAACAGGGAAGCGGGGCAATAAAAGCAACTTAACCAGCGTTGTCATACCATATATATAAATGTAGACATCGCACATGCACAATCAATACAATCTCACTTTGCTCATCCTCATCACCCTGCTGCTCACCGGCTGTGGTGCGGAACGGAACATGAAGAAGGGCGAACAGTTTCTGGCCATTGGCGAGTATCACGACGCGGCCAACCAGTTTAAGCAGGCCTATCGCAAGACACCGCCCAAGGAAAGAGACACCCGCGGCCGGCGCGCCAAGAGAATGGCCCTGTGCTATGACCGACTGAACGCTACGCCACAGGCCATCGCAGCCTACCGCAACGTCATCAGATACCGACAGGACGACATCATGACGCACCTGGCGCTGGCCCGGCAACTGCTCCGGCACGGCGACTACAAGCAAGCGGCCGACGAATACCAGCTGGTGCTCGACTCGATGCCCGACAATGCCCTGGCCCGCGCGGGACTGCTCTCGGCACAGCGTGCCAGTGGATGGAAAGAGGCGGGCAGCCGGTACACGGTGAAGAAGATGAGCGGGCTGAACTCGCGACGCGCCGACTATTCGCCCATGCTCCTGGGCGACGAACACGACCAACTGTATTTTACCTCGACCCGCAACGAGGCCACGGGCAACGAGCTGAGCGGCATCACGGGGTGCAAGCCCGCCGACATTTTTGTATCTGTCAAGGATGACAAAGGCAACTGGGGCAAGCCCCAACCCGTGCAGGGCGGACTGAACACCGATGCCGAGGAGGGTGCATGCGCCTTCAGTCCTGATGGGCGGGAGATGTACCTCACCCAATGTGTGACCGATGCCACCAACCCCCGCTATGCCAAGATCGTAAAATCCAGTAGGGCAGATGCGGCTTGGGGCAAGGCCAACGACCTGGAAATCACGCGCGACACGCTCTCGAGCTACGCCCATCCGGCCATCTCGCCCGACGGACAGTGGCTCTACTTCGTCTCGGACATGCCGGGAGGAATGGGCGGAACGGACATCTGGCGGGCGCGCATCACACCGGCCGGACTGGGTGGCGTGGAGAACCTCGGGGCACCCATCAACACAGCGGGCAACGAGATGTTCCCTACTTTCCGACCCAATGGCGACCTGTATTTCTCAAGCGACGGCCACCCGGGACTGGGCGGACTGGACATCTACATCGCACAGCCAAACACCCACGCGGAACAAGCGGCACGGCAAGACCCGACAAAGCGCACAGCCACACAGGCCTATCGACTGGTACATCCCGGCTATCCCCTCAACTCGCAGGGCGACGACTTCGGCATGACCTTCGAGGGACCGTACAACCGAGGTTTCTTCTCGTCCAACCGAGGAGACGCACGGGGATGGGACCACATCTACCGGTTTGAGAATCCGGAGATTGTACAGACCATCAAGGGATGGGTGTACGAGAAAGACGGATACGAGCTGCCGCAAGCACAGGTGCGCATCGTGGGCAGCGACGGCACCAACAAAACACTGAGCGTGAACAGCGAGGGGGCGTTCACATACGTCATCAAGCCAGACGTTGACTATCTGCTGCTGGCAACGTGCAAGGGATTCCTAAACCATACGGAGCAACTGCGCGCGGGCAAGGTGAGGGAGTCAAAAGAATACACCCTGCAGTTCCCGCTGGCATCCATCAACGTTCCGGTGTTGATAGACAACATCTTCTACGACTTTGACAAGGCCACCCTGCGTCCCGAATCAAAACAAGCATTGGACGAGCTGGTGAAACTGCTCAACGAAAACGGCAACGTGACCATAGAACTGAGCGCGCACTGCGACTATAAAGGTACGAAGGAATACAACAAGCTCCTGGCGCAGCGGCGCGCCGAGACGGTGGTGAGATACCTCATCGCAAGGGGGATAGCGAAAGAACGGCTGACACCCGCCGGCTACGGGAAGGAGAGGCCGAAGGTGGTACGCAAGAAGCTGACCGAGCGTTACCCATGGCTGAAAGAGGGGGACGTGCTGACTGAAGCGTTCATCAAGAAATTGGACCCCGAAAAACAAGAGACATGCAACCAACTGAACCGCCGCACGGAGTTCAAGGTGCTGCGCGTAACCTATGGCATGTTCGACGAGAAAGGAAACCTCAAGGCGAAAACCAAACCACAGAGCCGAGACAACAAGAAGGATGACGGAAGTATCTTTTTTGAGTTAGAGTAGTTGCGACTACGAATTTTATTTGAGTTGTTTCAACAACGAATTGAACAAATTGAACAAATTTGATGGTTGAGAACAATGAACGCAAGCGTTCAACGAATGAACTACAAATTGTGTTTGAGAGGATTTAACAACGAAATAAACAAAAAAAGCGAAATTGATGATTGAGGGACAATGAACTACGAATTGAAGTTGAGTAGATTCAACTACGAATGACACGAATAACACGAATTTGATGATTGAGATATAACGAACGCAAGCGTTCAACGAATGGCTTGCTTTTGCCCCTATAGTGCGTACTCCTGCTCACATGCTTACCTAAGGCGATGCCTTGGGCTATAAGCTTTTGGGCTTACAGCCCGTGTCGTTCCGTGTGGTTCCGTTGCAACCATGAATTACCACACTTCTCGCTTCACCAAAACTGAGTAAATAGCTGACCAGGTGTACACCCAGCTTGGTAGCGTTGGATAGCGATATGAGGTAGGCACGGGCTGTAAGCCCAAAAGCCTACAGCCCAGGGCAACGCCCTGAGATTGGAATACGTTTGGATTACTGCGCCCTGTAAGGGCAAAAGCATGTGATTATCATTTTGTTACACTTGCTTTCCCTATGCTTTTGCCCTTACAGGGCGTACGCCTACTCACATGCTTACCCAAGGCGATGCCTTGGGCTATAAGCTTTTGGGCTTACAGCCCGAGAGATACCGCATCCTGTAGCCAGTAGGATGCGCATCCCTTAACTAAAAATAGATAAGGTTGGGTATCTATGGTTTACAAACTTCTTATGAAAATGTGACAACGTAAGAAGTGGATAGTAATCTCTGTTTAACAACTAATTAAGCGAATTTGATGGCTGGTGTTTATCGCCTTGCATACTTCCTTCGTGTCTTTCATGTCTTTCGCTGTTCAACGGCACGATACGCGGTAGCGGCAACTTCTTTCGTGTCTTTCGTTGTTCAACAACACAATTCGTGGCCACATCAGTTGTTGGATTCCACCGCCTGATAAGCACCGAGGAAGACAAAGGTGAGGATAGTGAGATAGACCATGATGGGCGTTTGTATGCCTATTTCTATGGAAGCCATCCAGCCATTGACGTCGCCCACGAAATTGCTGAACACCATGCGCAGCTGGTTCAACGCGTTGCTCATCAGCAGGAAGACCACCCCCATGACGCAACAGAAGAACACCCAGATGCGGTTGAGGTTGACCAACCGCCGTGGCAGCCTCCGCATCACCTGTTGGGTAAAGCCGTTGTCGGCGAGCTCGAAAGTATGTTGTGCAAAGAACTGTCTGAGCAGTTCATCGTCCTTATTTTCCATCATAACCATTTTGTTTTAAATAAGTTGTCAGTTTACCCTTTCCCCTGAACAAGTGCGATTTCACCGTTCCTTCCGCCAGTCCCGTGATGTCGGCAATCTTGTCGATGGGCTGTCCCTCCATGAGCTGCAGGGTTACGCAGAGCCGCTCGGTGGGCGTGAGGATGTCCAGGGCGTCGTACAGATCCATCTTCAGCTGACTGTCGCCTACCGTGGCGTGCCGTGCGGCAACGGCAGGCGAATCCAGTCCTTCGGTCATCTTGCGCTGTCGCGTGTAGTCGTAGAACACGTTGTAAGCGATGCGGTAGAGCCAGGTAGAGAATTTCGACTGTCCCCTGTACTGAGCCAACTTGGTGTAAGCCTTTACGAAAGTGTCTTGCGCCAGGTCGTCACTCAGCGGTTCGTCGCCCAAGGTCTGGCTCAGGAAGAAACGCCGAATGGGCGACTGATACCTCACCACAAGCAAGTCGAAGGCCCGCTTGTCGTGGGAAACAGTCACCTGTCGCACGAGGGATAAGTCGTCGAGGGGGCTCACGCTATTTCAATTCATCGTGGTTGTTAACAGAGGTCTTCGCCATGACGAGCTGTCCGACACCCAGGCAGACAAGCAGTCCGCCGATGCCAATGAGCGTTTCCGATCCCCAGATGGCGAACATTACCATGAGTCCCACGCCCATGGCTACATGGCGGATGCCCGCCTTCCACAGATACTCAGGACTCTGTCTGTTAGCATGCATCAGTTCTTCGGGAATGGGCTGCCCGTTCTCCACGGCCTTTTCAGCCAGCGCCACCTTGTCGTTGTGTCGCTTGATGATATGGCGCAGCACCATGATCACCACGATGACCGGCAACAGAATGAAGAACAACACGCAGAATATCACCCCGATGGCGATGGAGGTAGCCCCGACGGGGCCGCCAAGATGCCGCAGCCAGGAGGGGAGTTCTTCAACGACGTTGTCAGAGTCTTCGTCGTCCCAGAAGCCGTCGTCATCAAAGGCAGGGTCGTTCCCTGAATTCTCCGACACCGTGTCTGTGGAAGCGGATGCCGAGGAGGTGGTGTCCGAATAGGCGGCGACACCCTGATTGAGCGAGTCGGCCGCCGTCGCCACGCCCGTCACCGGCGCATGGTGACGGTGATGTCCTCGGGCCTCGGAGCCGTTGACACCTATGGCCAGCAACATCAAGCATGCTAAAAGATACTGTTTCATATTTTCAATTTTTATTCTTTAATTTTTTGTTTGTTGGACGCAACAGCGGCGCTTTTAGTTGCAAAGGAACAAAATTTTTTCTACATTTGCACGAAACAAACAAGCCAATGCATCTTCCCGAAGCGTTTGAAACCTACACCCGCACCCTGATGGGGTCCCGCTTGTACGATGACCTCGTGCGAGCCTTGCAAGACGAACCCGCTGCTTGCATCCGACTGAACCGCCGGAAATGTCCATCGGCACAGGTTGCCGTGCCCCATGTTCGGGTGCCTTGGTGCGACCAGGGCTATCGCTTGGTATGCCGGCCCGCGTTCACCTTCGACCCGCTGCTGCACGCTGGTGCCTACTATGTGCAGGAACCGTCGTCGATGTTCTTGTCGGCCGTGCTCAAACAATATGTTCGAGAGCCGGTCAAGATGCTGGACTTGTGCGCCGCCCCGGGTGGAAAGTCAACACTGGCCCGAGCGGAATTGCCCGAGGGAAGCGTGCTGATGTGCAACGAACCGGTGAGAAACCGAGCGCAAGTGCTGGCGGAAAACGTGTGGAAATGGGGACATCCCGATGTGATTGTCACCAACAATTATCCGGCTGATTACCGCAAGGCAGGGTTGCGGTTTGACGTGATTCTCTGCGACGCGCCTTGCTCTGGCGAAGGCATGTTTCGCAAAAACGGCAACGCCATCGATGAATGGAGCGAGCAAAATGTGGAGAACTGCGCCCGCCTGCAACGCGAAATCGTGGCTGATGCCTGGGAATGTCTCGAAGCGGGCGGACTGATGATTTATTCTACCTGCACTTTCAACGCCAAAGAGAATGAGGAAAACGTGGCGTGGATATGTAGTGAATTGGGGGCTAAAACCTTATCTATTGAAACGGAAACTCATTGGGTTATTGCTCCAACTCCATTGCATCAAGAAAACCAGGGCAGCAAGCCCATCGGCGGTTCGCCTTATCTCGCTGAACCTCTGCACGTTTACCGCTTTATTCCCGGTTATCAAAACGCCTGGGGAAAGCAAATGGGCGAAGGCCTGTTCATGGCGGTGCTGCGCAAAGATGGGGAGAGAAAGCCCGAGAAGCCTTTGAAGCAGCAACCGAGCATGAGAGGAGCCAAAGGCAAAGAGGCGAAAAGTGGCAGCGGCAAGGACAATAATATGGTTCGTGAATGGCTGCTGCAACCCGACAATTTCTGCTATATATATAAAGGTGACGAGCTGCTGGCCATGCGACAACCGCTGACCGCACTGTACGAAAAGGCTGCCGGTGAACTGCGCGTATTGTCGGCTGGCATCTGCCTGGGTCAGCAGAAGGGCAAGAACTGGATACCTAATGAGTCGCTCGCTCTGTCTACCTGCCTCAATCCAGCGGCCTTTCCGAAGGTGGAACTCAGTCATGCTGACGCCCTGAACTATCTGCGAAGTCAGGCCATCCCTCTGCCGGCAGACACCCCGCGGGGCTTCGTTCTCGTGACTTATCGCAGTCTGCCGCTGGGCTTCATGAAGAACATCGGCAACCGGGCCAACAACCTCTACCCCAACGAGTGGCGCATCAAGAGCCAGTACGCCCCCGGGGAAGAGCCACACATCATTGACATTGAATAATACTAACGAACTATGCAACAATATTTAGACCTACTACATCGCATCCTCGAAGAAGGAAAGGTGAAGACTGACCGCACCGGAACCGGCACGAAGAGCGTTTTCGGCCACCAGATGAGGTTCAACCTGGAGGACGGATTCCCCCTGCTGACCACGAAGAAACTGCACCTGAAGTCCATCATCTACGAACTGCTGTGGTTTCTCAAAGGAGACACCAACGTGAAATATCTGCAAGAACACGGCGTGCGCATCTGGAACGAGTGGGCGGACGAGAACGGAGACCTGGGTCCCGTGTACGGGCATCAGTGGCGTTCGTGGCCCGACCACCGCGGCGGCACCATCGACCAGATACAAAACGTCATCGACCTGATTAAGCAGCATCCCTACAGCCGCAGAATGCTGGTCACTGCCTGGAACCCTGCCGACATCAGTGAAATGGCGCTGCCGCCCTGCCACTGTCTGTTCCAGTTTTATGTGGCCGACGGGCGTTTGTCGCTGCAACTGTATCAACGCAGCGCCGACACCTTCTTGGGCGTGCCTTTCAACATCGCCTCGTATGCCCTGCTGCTACAAATGATGGCGCAGGTCACAGGACTGAAAGCGGGTGATTTCATCCACACCACGGGCGACACGCACCTGTACCTGAACCACATCGAGCAGGCTAAGTTGCAACTCACCCGCACGCCCCGTAAGCTGCCGCAGATGAAGTTGAATCCAGACGTAAAAAATCTTTTCGACTTTAGATACGAAGACTTTGAACTCCTCAATTACGACCCCTGGCCCCACATCAAGGCAGAGGTGGCAGTTTAGTTTTTGAGTTTTTGAGTTTTTAAGTTTTTGAGTTGACAAGTTCACAAATTCACGAGTTCACGAGTTGATGGCTTGTCTAACCACTCCCCTCCCTTTTGGGGAGGGGCAAGGGGGAGAGGCCAAAAGTTCAAAGTAACCGGCTAACCACTCCCCTCCCTTTTGGGGAGGGGTAAGGGGGAGAGGCCGCTTTTTAAAAGTAAATAAAATGTTAATCACCATCATCGCAGCCGTGGCGCGCAATCGTGCCATCGGCTATCAGAACAAATTGTTATATTGGTTGCCCAACGACCTGAAACGGTTCAAGGCACTTACCACCGGACACACCATCATCATGGGGCGGCGCACCTTCGAGTCGCTGCCCAAAGGCGCATTGCCCAACCGGCGTAACATCGTGCTGAGTCGCACGCAAACCCACTTTGAGGGTTGCGATAGCTTCGCGTCGCTCGATGAAGCACTCGCTCACTGCGCTGCCGACGAAGACATCTACATCATCGGCGGCGCCCATGTCTACCAACAAGCCATCGAACGGGCCGACCGTCTGTGCCTCACCGAGGTTGATGACGTGCCGGAACAGGCAGACGTGTTCTTTCCTCCTTATGACGACTGGCACGAAATATCACGCGAGGAACATGGCACCGACGAGCGTCATGCCCACCGCTACGCCTTCGTCGACTATGTGAAAAACAAGTAGGGACGTGACTTATCACGCCCCTACCCTTTTTATTTTTCGTTCTCAACGGAACGTTATAAATCACGACCTACGCATATACGCCGCTATTCGAACGGCACTACGTCAGCCGTGGTCTTGTTGCCGACGATGAGATGATTCATGTTATATCGGATGGTAACCCGCAAGTTTTTCTTATCAAGCTCAAAAGCGTCCATGCCCTGCTCATGCGGTATGAAGGCCGGCACATGCGCTTTGATGTAAGGAGCGGCCGCAGGATTGGCTTTGGCCTCCACCTCGCTGATGGGTAAGCGGATGCCCAAATCGTTCATGCGCCGTCCCTCAGCGATGAAAATTTCCTGGCGCATCAGGTAAATCAGCTCGAGCAGCGCGTCGTGACTTTGACACTGGTCGATCATCTCTGCCGTCACCGACGTACCTGAAACCGTGGGCACGCTCACCACTTGCGGCTTCTTTCGGCTCAACACCAACCCCTTGCGATAAGGTTCACCCAGCGATGCGGCAACTGTGTAGGCAGCTCCGTCGGGATATTCCTTGATGCCTCCCACGGCTCGTGTCTTGGCCCAATCTTTCACATCGTGCCGCACGGGGCGCGACTTAACCAGACCAAGCAGTTGTTTGAGTTGCGCCTTGCACTTGTCCGTCTCCTTTTTGGCCAGCAAGGCTTCGGCCATGATGAGGTAGTTCTCCTCGGCCTTAGCTATGCAGATGGGACTCTCGTAGGTGGACGTGAGCTGCACATATTTGGGATTGAGAAAGTTAAGACGCGGCAATGGCTGATACATGGCTTTCCAGATGTCATCCTGCATCGCGTTGAACACATTGTTCGAGCCATCAAACTGCACCTGCCACAGCAGATTGTCGCACAGCTTTAACGCCTTGCCGCTCTCCTCCAACGCCTCGTCTACCTTGCCCAGGCGGTAATAGGCGCGCGCCTTGAGCGTGTGGACAAACGACCGAAGCGTGTCGTTCGCAGCATATTTCTCACTTTCTCCCAGCGATTGCAGTGCCAGTTGCAACAGCTCTTGCCAGGTTTTCACCTCACCCCGATCGCTCACAGGCAGGGCCATGAAGTTCTCGCCGCCGAGCAAGAAGCCGTAAGCCTTGATGGTATGAAGTTTGAACAGCTGCGCCTTCGTGACGTTCTTGTCATACTTGCTCACCTTGTCAAAGGCGAAATCGGCCGTGGCGCGCAACTGCTGCACGGCTCGTTCCAAGCCATTCACATCAGGATCGTTGTACAATATTTTCGGCTCGTCAAAGAGTTTGCTCTCGCGTGTGTAGTTGTTGAAATAGTTGTCAGAGATGATTTCGGTCTGCAAGCAGAAGTCACCAACCGTGAGGGCCAATGTCTTCTCGGCACCGTTCACCCAGGTGTCCATGGCGTTTCCGCCCTGGAGATAACTATCTTCTGTGACGTTAGGATTCTCGATGTCGCCGGGGGCCACCAGGTCGCACGAGGCCAACAGCAACGTTCCCCCGATGATGAGGGTATATGATAGGTTTGATTGCATGATTTTACAAATTGAATTTCAGTGAAAAAACATATTGTCTGGGTAACGAATAGGTGGCATAATTCAGTCCTCCCGATGCCACAGCCCCTTGCGAGTGCGCACCCGAGATGACCGCTTCGGGGTCTACGGATGCCGCAGTGAAGTTCAGCGGGTTGTTGACGCTCATGCTGAACAGCACACTCTTCACCACCGGCCTTGAGCCTTTGAGGTGATAAAGATAGCTCAAGCCAACGTTTCGCACCTTGAAGAAGTCGGCCTTCTCCACAAAATAGTTGGTAAAGTTGAGCCATGCGTCCTTCTGCTTCCTGCCCATGAGTGCCTTCTGGGGAACCACATCGTCTTTCAATCCCTTTTGAAAGCGGAACTGACGGTCGAACGAGTGAACGTAACTACCTGTCTGATAGTCACTACTCATCCACAGACTACAGTTTTTATAGTGAACATCCAACGACACGTTGCCGTAGCATGTGGGGATGGTAGAACCCAAATCTTGCATGCGCAGCACCTCCTTGAGGGTGCCGTCGGCATTGAGAACGGCCTTGTTGCCGCGCAAGAAGCCCACGGGCTTGCCCTCCTCCACTGCCGTCTGAATGGTTTCGGGACCGAACCCGCCAATGCTGAACGGCACCGTTCCGCCCGCGCTCAGCACACGGTTGCGGTTGGTGTTGACGGCCGTGCGCAGGGTGGCCTGCCAGTCCTTGGTGCGCACTACGTTGAGGGCAAGCGCCATCTCAACGCCCAGATTGCTGATTTCGCCAATGTTGGCCAAGTAGCTGGCCGCGCGTCCGGCCGACGGCAAGGTGGGAACCGTGAACAACGCTCCCTTGGTAACGGAGTGATAGTAGGTGAATGAGAGCGTGGCGATATCATGCAGGAAGGATGACTCGAAACCCACCTCGAACGAATGTTTCTTCTCGGGTCCCAAGTCGGGATTGCCAAACTGCCCGAACGTGCCAGCCTGCTTGCCCCGATAGCCCGTCACGGAGATGGTGCGCTGATAGGCGAATGGCGGCGGATAGCTGCCCGCAACACCATAGTTGCAGAACACGCGCAGCATGGACAGCATGCCACTGCTGACCCATGGGGCGAGGAACGGCTCGTCACTCATCACGTAGGACAAGCCGAGCTTGGGATAAAACTGCCACTTCACATTGTCACCAAATGCGGTGTTGTAGTCCACGCGCGCGCCTAAATCAAGGTAATATTTATTGAACAGTCCGATGTTGTCCTGTGCGTAAAAGCCGTAACTGTGCAGGAAGTTGAGCCACTCGTCAGCCTGAACGGTTCCTGCTCCGCTCATCACCTTGGCCCCGTCGCGCACATTGGTACCGCGATAGATAGCCTGACGGTCATGCGTGTTGAAATATTGGAAACCGGCTGTAAGCACGTTGCTCAAGCGGTTGGCGGCGTAAAGCTTGTACTGTCCGTTGATGTCGGCGGTGAGTCCGAAGTAATTGCGGTCGAAATTGTTGACGCGCCCGGCATCCGTAGTGCCCGCGGGCTTCACGCCAGTGTGAATGAGATACTCGTTGGTCACGATTTCCTTGTTGTTGTTAGCCCGATAGTCTATTCCTATAACGCCTTTAACGGTGAGTTGGGGCAATGGCTTGTAGAGCAAGGTGTGCGATGTTTGGAAATGTTTGGTTGACTCGCGATAGTGCTGCAGAGCCTCGGCCTTGTCCACAAAGGCACGCATCTTCTCAAACGTTTCACCATCGGCAGCATCGATGTCGGCCGGATATCTCTGTTCATGGCCATTGGCATCGGTGAACTTGAAGCGGCTGGAAGCGCTGCCCTCCGTGAACCACAGTCCCGTATAGAAGCCTTGATTGCCATTGCGACTGCGGTTATAATCATCGGCCACGAAGCCAAATGAGTTCTGATACTCCAGCCGGGTAGTCAGCTGTGCGCGCGAACCAAACCGCAGGTCGTACCGCTTATGGGCATTGTTGTTGTGTATCACCACACCCGTGTTTTCCATCATGCTGGCGCCCAAGCTATACCCATACTTGCTGTTTCCGCCGGCAAGCGACAGCCGGTAACGCTGCTCGAAGCCCGTCTGGTTGAGCAAATCGGCCGTACGGCGGAAGTGATAAAACTGCGTGGTGGCCTTGTCCCATCCCATGTCCACAGAGGCTGAAGCGTGAAAGCCATCCGAGCTACCCTTCTTCGTGAAGATTTGTATCACGCCATTGGCCGCATCAGAACCATAGAGCGTGGTGGCCGCACCACCGCTCACATATTCTATATGGTCGATGTTCTCCACGGAAATATCGCTCAGCGCGCTCGACGCCGCCATCTCACCCATGGGCATGTCGCCGATGGTGTAAGGCTGGGCGCCATACCCTTTCTTGGAATAATTGAGAACGGCGCCGGTGTTGAGGTTGTCGGTGCGTACGCCGTCAACGTAGATGATGGGAGTGGAATTGGAGAACGCCGAGGACAATCCCCGTGCTTTGATGACAGAGGTGCTGCCGGGTTGCGCCCCAGAGAGTGAGAACTGAACCCCGGGGATGGCGTCGCGCAACATCTCGTCCATGCGCCCGGCGGGGAACTTCCGCAAGTCTTTACCTGAAATTTTGGTGACGTTCGAAGACAACCTTCGCCGTTCAATGGCTCCGCCCTGCCCCGTGACCACTACTTCGTCAAGACGGATGGGCGAGTTGAACCTCACCGTGTCTGCCTTCTCCGCACGCGCGTTGGCATGATTGTCATCCGTTACCATCATCGCCCTCGTGCCAGGATTTGCAAATGCGGGCAGGTGGGCCAATGATTGAAAAGCAACCAATGATGTTATCGTCAACAAATTGGCTTCTCTTGTTAAATGAATCATTATACGTAAAATCTTTTACGGGCAGTTCCATAAATTGCCACCGTAAAGTTTCTTTATATCAGACTTTTTACGTTTTGCCATCTTGTGTTCTCTTTTTATATAAAACAGGCTGCGCCTCAACAATTCAAACAAGTTTGATTGTATTCGGCTTGCTCCATTTTTGGTTCAATTTTCTTGTTCGTTCAGTCGTACAGCACGCCATACTCCTTCACTCACAAACAAATTGTCCTCAAAAACAGTCTCACAATCTGCCAAAGCTAATCTATAGAACCGCCCTTACATTTATAATAAGGCTACAAAGGTAAAAACTTCCTTTTAATCTGTCAAAAGGTTGAGGGATTTATCATGACTGAAGCAGATTTTTGATAAAAAAAGCGAATATCCTTTTGCAGGAATGCAAAAAAAGCATACCTTTGCACACGCGATCGCCGCCGCTGATGCGTAAGACGTGTCGGCAGACGGAGGGCAGACAGGGGTATAGCCCAGATGGTTTAGAGCGCTGCAGTCACATTGCAGAGGTCATCGGTTCGAGCCCGATTATCCCTACCTCACCAAAAAGTCCGGGAAAGCGAGATTCACGCTTTCCCGGACTTTTTCCGTCTTATCAAACCTTACCCTTTCTCCCGGTACTTTCTCCGCTCTCACGCGCCCGCTCCGTTTTCCCGGTCTTCCTGCGTGTCTCCTACCGCCCGCTCCCCCCTCCAGGCAACATCATTGCCACTGGCGGTTAAACTCATGCGGTTTGAGCCGCAAACCCCATGTGATTGGCGGCTTGAGTGAGCGACATTGCGGCATGCCCGCCAAGGGCGACCTCCCGTGCGGGGCGGGAGGCTCGTAAGGGCGGCGGGAGGCTCGCTGGCGGCGGTGCATGAGAGCGGCGCGCCAAGATGCCGGCTCACCGCTCTCACGCGCGCTTACCGCGTGCGATTCCATCCTCACCGCGCGTCACTTGGCGTAGGCCACGCTGCGCGTCTCGCGTATGACGGTGATTTTCACCTGTCCGGGATAAGTCATCTCGTTTTGTATCTTGGTGGCGATGTCATCCGACAGCTTCGCCGACTCGGCGTCATCCATCTTGTCGGCTCCCACGATGACGCGCAGCTCTCGGCCGGCCTGTATGGCATAGGTCTTCGTCACGCCCGGATAGCTCATGGCGGTGGCCTCGAGGTCGTTCAGCCGCTTGATGTACGCTTCAACGATTTCGCGCCGGGCTCCGGGCCGCGCGCCCGAGATGGCGTCGCACACCTGTACGATGGGAGCCAGCAGCGTTTGCATCTCCACCTCGTCGTGGTGAGCCGCGATGGCGTTGCAGATATCCGGCTTCTCCTTATATTTCTCGGCCAGCTTGGCGCCATACAGCGCGTGGGGCAGCTCGCTCTCCTCATCAGGCACCTTTCCGATGTCGTGCAAGAGTCCGGCGCGTTTCGCCTTCTTGGGGTTGAGCCCCAGCTCCGCGGCCATCACCGCGCATAGGTTGGCCGTCTCGCGCGCGTGCTGCAGAAGGTTCTGTCCATAGCTTGAGCGGTATTTCATCTTGCCCACGATGCGCACCAGTTCGGGATGCAGGCCGTGAATGCCCAGGTCTATCACGGTGCGCTTTCCGGTCTCGATGATTTCGTTGTCAAGCTGCTTCTTCACCTTTGCCACCACCTCTTCTATCCGCGCGGGATGTATGCGGCCGTCGGCTACGAGCTGGTGCAGGGCCAGGCGGCACACCTCCCTGCGCACCGGGTCGAAGGCTGAGATGACGATGGCCTCGGGTGTGTCGTCTACGACGATTTCCACGCCCGTGGCGGCTTCCAGGGCCCGGATGTTGCGTCCCTCGCGTCCGATGATGCGGCCTTTCACCTCATCGTTGTCGATGTGGAACACGCTCACCGAATTCTCGATGGCCGTCTCCGTGGCTACGCGCTGTATGGTCTGTATGACGATTTTCTTGGCCTGCTGGTTGGCGTTGAGCTTGGCCTCGTCCATGATTTCGTTGATGTAGCCGGCCGCGTCGGAGCGGGCCTCGTCTTTAAGGCTTTCTATCAACCGGTTCTTCGCCTCGTCGGCGCTCAGTCCGGAGAGTTCCTCCAGCATGTCGCGCTCGCGCAGCTGCATTTTTTCCAGCTCCGCCTGCTTGATTTGCAGCAGTTTCTTCTCATTGTCGATGCGCTGCTGCTGTTGGTCCACCTCCTGTTTCCTGCGCGCGAGCTCATCCTGGCGCTGGCTCAGCCCGATTTCTCTTTGCTTGAGCTTGTTCTCGGTTTGTTGGATTTTCTGGTTGCGCAGCTGCACCTCTTTCTCCAGTTCTGACTTCTTGTTGAGGAATTTCTCCTTTACCTCCAACAGTTTCTTTTCCTTGACCACTTGAGCCTCTTTGTCGGCCGCGGCCACCATCTCGTTATATTTTCCCTTTACGACGTAACGGAAAATCGCATAGCCACCCAGTCCGCCTGCTACGAGCGCCACGATGGCAACAATTACAATACTCATTATTCTTTAGTTTAAATTTCCATTGATACTGGCCACGTCAATGAAAAGGGCGCGCCGGCGCGGAACGCCGGAACGTCATGGAAAGAGACGCCGGCTCGCCCGCTGGGCGCGCCGGTCGAGGGGTTCGGCCTATCCTTTCAGCGCGTCCTCGATTTCAGACGTCAGCTGAGACATGGCCTTTCCGTATGGCTCCACGTCGTTGCGCGCCAGCTCTTTCTCGTAGCGCAGCGCAACGTCTATCAGCGCCATGTACAGTATGTCCTTCTCGCTTCTCTTCGCCTTGTAGAAGGAAGCGTAAGTGTTGACGGTGTTGGTGATAAGCTTGGCTGCCTTGCGATAATACTCCTCATCCTGCCGCATGACCGTTACGCTCATGTCGGTATCGTAAACGTGCAATCTTATCTGTAGGTTATCTCTGTTGTCTCCTGCCATCACTCCGATTACTTTTCATTCAGTAGCGTGATACATTTGTTGACGTCTCTGATCAGCTTTGACAATCGTTTCTTGGCCACGTCGAGGTCGGTGGTTGAGATTTCTATCATCTTGGCCATCTTGAGACTGTTGTAGTCTTTCCGCGCCTGGTCCAACCTCGCCTCGAGCTGTTTAATCTTGGCGTCGCGCTCGTCGACCATGGCGTACAGGCTGTCGTTCTCCCGTTTCGTATCCTTGTACTGGAGAATCATCTGTCTGATGCGAGTGGTGAACAGCGTTAGGGTCTTCTCATTAGCATCCATCGACTTACAATTTGGTCACAAATTTAGCTTAATAAATTGACAATCACAAATTATCGGTTGTTTTTTTATCCGTTACTTTAATCATTGCCAGCGTCCGCTCTTGCGCCAAAGGCTCATAATGTTTTGTTTCATTGGCTGTTATTTTCTGTTCTCCTCGCCTGGTTTCGGTTCTTTCTTGGCCAGCATCACCATCTGGTGAGCGAAGCCCGCCGTCCACTTCTGCGAGAATCCCAGCCGCTTGTCGTATTGTCTCACGGCGAGCACGGCCTTGATGACGCCGGGGTCCTTGTAGTCGTTCTTGTTGAAGATGTCGCTCACGGTTTTCTCCGTCATGGCATACAGCGCGCCCTTGAAGATGGACGGCAGGCGCAGCTTGAACTTCATGAGGTTCCCCACGAGCATCATCAGCTCTTGCGTGAAGCCCTGAAACTGAAGAAGGTAGGTCTGCACGTCTTCCAGCCTGCGGCAATTCTTCCGGATGCTCTGGTCGATTTCCTTGAAGAAAAGATCGTCCGTGTGGTACATTTCTTTCAACATGTTGCGGCACCGCGCCTTCTCGCCCACTCCCAGCTTGTTGTTCACGGTGGGCACGCGCAGGGTGACCTTGAACGTGCGGAGGTCGGGCAGCATCTTCAAGTTGTTGATGCCCAACTGGGCTGCGATGGCCGACTGAAAGTAAACCCTGATGAGCGTCATGTAGTCTTCCACCCCGCCGGCGGTGACTCCTCCAGCCTTCTTTCCAAACAGTTTTGATAATAAATTAGTCATTTTATTGTAAAATTAAAGGGCGGTTCTATAAATTACCGCCGTAAAGTTTTTTGTATGTTGGACAGTTT
>CAMPYJ010000015.1 GCA_946998205.1 uncultured Prevotella sp.
CTCAACAATTCAAACAAGTTTGATTGTATTCGGCTTGCTCCGTTTTTGGTTCAACTTGCTTGTCCGTTGAGTCGTAAAAATCACCATGCTCCTCCATTCACAAACAAATTGACCTCAAAAACACTATCACAAGCTGTCAAAGCTGATTTATAGAACCGCCATTAACAAAAACGCGGGGCGTTTTGGCAACCCACGCGGTGATGCGTTGAAAATATGCGAAAAATGACAAAGTTTAATGATTAAATTGATTAGTAACAGGTTGCGGATTTATCGAGCCTGAAACAAACACGAAAAGGCAATGCATTTGAGAAGAAATATCCTTTTTTCGCACATAAAAGACCGGCAATGTGATGCGTATTGAGAAGAAAAGTCATGTACATTGTGAGGTAAGGACATACATATTGAGCGGCAAAAGCATGATGACAGCCACTTTGTTGGATGTGAATGTGATAAAAGATAATGCTTTTAAGGTTGTGAACACCTTAAAAATCTCCTTGTATTATCTATTTTGCAATTTTATTTTGTCAAATAAACAGAATCGGTTTAACAAACAAAAGGTTTGTTAACATATACAAGTATCGTTGCTTGAAAGCTAAGAAGTACGCATTGTTTCCGAACAGAAACTCGGGGTTATCGCGCGGCCGATTTTGCCTCGTGGGTTCGGTAAACCAGGTAACGGCCGTCAGCATGGAGGGTAAAGACATCGGCAAGCGACTCGTTGAGCGTGCCTTGCCACCAGCTTTGATAGGCGTACGACTGCCAACGCAAGCCATCACTTTCGATACGACGGCATGAAATATTAAAAATACTTACTTGCTGTTTGGCAAACGACTCGAAGGTGCAATCGCCATGGCAAGGCACAAACGTACCGTAATCGGTCACCATGACAGGCTGCACACCGTAGGATTGAAAATACCGCAGCAATAAGGAGATGTTTCCCATGGTATGATCCTCACGCTTGCCCGTTGCTCCCAAATAGGCGATGCGGCTATAGTTGCGGCTGACACAATAACGGGTAGCCTTGGTAAGGTCGTTGTCTGCCTGCTCATGCTCAACATGCAGCACGTCATGAAATTGTAGTTTGGCAGCATCAGACATCGAATCACCATCGCCAACCACGGCTTCAACCTTATTATATAAAGAGGGATGCAGCAACTCGATGGCGCTGTCGCAACACACGATGCGTGATGCCTGCTGCAAGATTTGGGTGGGAACGGCATGCTGCGGATAATCTCCGCCCGCTAAAACCACCACGTCGAAATTGGTTGATGAGTTGATGAGCTGATAGTTCATGACGCTGCTTGCTTCATCATCGACTTCCACTTAAAATATCCTAACACGGCAATGACGACATAAAGCCCGTACAATGCTGCCTTGAAAGGAATGCCTTTGTACACATACAGCGCGGTGCAAACCACGTCGACCACTATCCAAAAGAGCCATTGCTCCACATACTTGCGCGCCAAAGCCCATAAGCCTACGAAGCTGAGTGCATTGGTGAAGCTGTCAAGCAGGGGTACATTGCTGTTGGTAAAGCGCACCAACACATAATAAGTGGCGCCCCATGCCAAGGCGAAAAACAAGAAAACAGGCAGATAACGCTTGCCGGGCATGCGCGTAATGGGCACTTCTTGCTTTTTTTGATTGAAGAGTTTGCTACCCCACTTCCACGCAATATATCCGTAAATGGCTGCTAACGTGTAATACACCGCCATGCCCGCATCGCCGTACAAGCCGTGTCGCCAGTACAGAAACACGTCCATGGCAGGCATCACGATGCCCACTATCCACAGCCAAATGCTGGCTTTATATTCCAAATAGATATAGACAAGTCCCAAAATGGTGGTGGCTATATCCAACCAATCGAATGTCATGTTATAAAAATAAGCCCACCTCCTTGTGCTTGTCTTCGCCAAAGAGGTGGGTAAGATTTGATATTTATCAGAACGTCAATGACAAGTTTGCCATGAAGTTGACAGGAGCCTGTGGCGCAAAGCCAGCCATATACTGTCCGCCACCATTATCGGTAGCTACGACGTTGCCTTGTGCATTCTTCTTAAAACCAGGTGCTGCCCAGCCGTTATTGTCGTATTTGGCACTGAAAAGGTTGTAGGCGGTGCAGCCAACGGTAGCCTCTTTCAAGCCCAACTTGTGGCAAGCGAAGGTGTAAGCCACGTTGAGGTTGGTGGTAAAGATGCTGCCCAACATCATGCTCACGTCAATGTCATGACCGTTGGCGTCTTTGGTTTGATAGCTTCTAAAGCCCGTATTGGTGAGATACTGCTCACTGACGAACTGCGTATGAACATTGGCCGACAAACCTTTGTAGTTGAATGAGAAGATGTTGTTGAAGATAAGTTCTGGAGAAAAGCTGGTAGGTGTGTCGCCCAAAGAAACGTTCTTCTTGTCTTCCAACTTCACCATCCAGTTCTTAACACGGTTCTTGCTGAAGGTAGCGTTGACGTTCCAAGTGAACCAATCGACAGGTTGCCAAGCCGATTCCAACTCAATACCCATGCGATAGCTGCGACCTGCATTCTTTGTCTTCATTTCACCGATGGCATCCAGTTCGCCGGTGAGCACAAATTCGTTGCTATAATTCATATAATATAGGTTGACACCAGCACTGTACTTGGCACTGGCAAACTGGTAACCTATTTCCAAATCGCCTAATTTCTCTGCCTCCAACTTGGTGTCAAGGTTCTGCTCAAAACTGTTGCGGGTAGGCTCTTTGTGCGCAATGGCATACGATGCATACACGCGGTTGTTGTCATCAGCCTGATAATTGAGTCCAAACTTAGGATTGAAGAAATTGAACTTTTGATCGAGATTGAAGACAATCTGCTTGTTATGTTTGTCCCATGCGTCAGAAAGTCCCGTCATCTTAACGCCCACATGCCGATATTGCAAGTCGGCAAAGGCACTCAAACCCTTGACGAACTCCCAGTTTACCTTTCCGTAAACATTGCCGTCCACCTTCTTAGCGTCGTTGTTGTAATACTCGTTATCAGGCTCCAATGTGGAGGGTCCCATTTGATACACATTCTCTTTTTTGCCGTTGGCTTTTTTTATCTGATAGAAAGGTGCACCCGTCCAAATGACTTTTCCAAAGTGACCGCCCACATATTTGTTCCAACCGCCACCGATGTTGGCAGTCAAACCACGGTTGTTGTCATAGTTAATGGAACCTACGGCACCATAAAAATCGTTGTCCATCCACTTTTGGCGCACCAAGTCGCCCAACAACTTGGTGTCTTTAGACAGATGATATTGGTACCAATTGCCTTTTCCCTTGTACTGCTCGTAGTAACCGGCACCCTTGGTATAATGCAAGGCAACGTTGAGTTTCCATTGGTCACCAAGCAGTTGACTCCAATGCAGCTGGTAGTTTTGCTGGTGGTAGTTATCCGTTTGTCCGTCGTAATATTTCACCTTTCCCTCGGCATCGTAATACTCACCGCACGGATTGTAGGTGCGTCCGTACATACTTTGCTCGTATTTGGAAGCGTAGTTCCATGCGTGATAAGTACGCTCCACACCATTGAAGGTAACAAACTTCACCATGGTGTTGTCCGAGAAATAGCCCGCTTGGATGAAATACGAATTGAGTTTGGTGGAAGCACGGTCCAAATAGCCGTCGCTACCGATGTTGGAAAGGCGTCCTTGTATGCCCCAATGGCCACCAATGAGCCCCGTTCCGAAACGCAAAGTCTCCTTATGCGAACCGTAACTGCCGCCCGAAAGGTCGATACCGAAGAATGGTTTGGTACCGATATTCTCGGTCTGCATGTTCAAGGTAGCACCAAAAGCACCGGCACCATTGGTAGACGTACCGGCTCCTCGCTGCAGCTGCATACTCTGCACACTTGAGGCGAAGTCGCTCATGTTCACCCAAAAGAGGGTTGCACTCTCGGCATCGTTCTGCGGAATGCCGTTCACCGTGATGTTGACGCGCGAGGGATCTACGCCACGCACACGCAGTGAGGTGTACCCAATGCCGTTACCTGCATCGGAAGTAAGGGTAATCGACGGCAACGTAGAGAGCAAGAACGGAATGTCCTTGCCGTAGTTCATCTTCTTGATTTGCTTTTGAGACATGTCGGAATACGCCATAGGCGTTTTCTTGTTGGCACGGGTAGAAATTACTTGTACATCCTGTAACTCGTAAGTATGCAAGGTGTCGATAGGTTGCACCGCATACACGTTGGCGGCAGTCATCGCAAACACTGCCCATAAAAACTTTTTCATTGTTTTTTTATATATCAAAAAAATACATAAATAAGGGAGAGAGCAAGTGCGAAGTTACGCTGTTGAAGAACTTCGCCCACTTGGCTTCTTGGAAGATTCCTACGCTGGTATTATCCAGATCAGGTCAGAAGGTTTGTTCTCAGCCCACGAATAAAAAGTGAGCACCCTTAGCTTACTGTTTGTAAACCGACGGCAAAGGTATGACTTTTCATCAAGACCGGCAAGGAATATCCGCAAAAACTATCTTGCGACAAGCAATTCGATGGAAATAGAATCACGGCAAAAAAAGTCCAAAGCTCAAGGGCCTTGGACACAAAGTCTATTTCATTTTAAATGTTGAAGAGAGCGATAAACAGGAATTGATACAGCCGATTATTGCTTCAACTTGAACGAATTCTCGATGCTCATCACCTCATTTGAGAACATGGAGTCCAGCTTCAGGCGCTGCTCGATGCGCGAACAACTATGGATGACGGTGGAGTGGTCGCGGCCACCCACCAGTTTTCCGATGCGCGAGGCGGGCATCTTGGTATACTTCTGCGCCAGGTACATGGACAACTGGCGGGCCGTCACCAACTCTTGCTTGCGGCTCTTGCTGTTCACCGCCGACACGGTGACGTTGAAATGTCGGCAAACGGTGTCGAGAATCTCGTCGATGGTGAGCGGTTCGTCGTCAACCTTCACGGCGCGCTGTATGACCCTTTTGGCCAAACGCATGTCCACCACGCTGTTGTAGACCACCGAATAGGCCAGCAACGAGTTGATGACGCCTTGCAAATCGCGCACGCTTCCATTGGCCGTCTGTGCGATGTACCGCACCACGTCGTCGGGAATTTGAAGACCGTCGCGGTGAATCTTGCTGTTGAGGATGTCGATGCAGAGCTGCAGGTTGGGCTTCTCCAGCTCGGCAATCAGTCCGCATGCGAACCGCGTCAGCAGCCGCTCGTTCATTCCCTTCAAGTCTACCGGCGGGCGGTCACTGGCCAAGATGATGCGCTTGCCGTTGCGGAACAGGTGGTTGAAGATGTGGAAGAAGGTGTCTTGGGTCTTCGTTGCCGTCATCCACTCTTGTATGTCATCGACAATCAACAAGTCGATGGTCTGGTAAAAGTTGATGAAGTCGTTCACGGAGTTCTGCAAGACGGCGTTGGTGTACTGCACCTGAAACAAGCGCGCACTGACGTACAGCACCCTTTTCTGCGGATAGAGCTGCTTGGAGAGCATGCCGATGGCGTTGATCAAGTGGGTCTTCCCACAACCCGAGGGGCCGTAGATGAACATGGGGTTGAACTGTGTCTTACTGGGATGTTCGGCAATGGACATGCCAACCGAGCGCGGCAACTTGTTGCTGTCGCCCTCGATGTAATTGTTGAACGTAAGGTGTGGATTCAGATTTGGGTCCAGCTGTTGAGGCTGGGCTGCGTCGAGTGTCGACGGAGATTGGTTCGCGCGGGTTTTCTTCTGCGGCTTAACGCCGGCCACATCGGTCTGCTCGGCCTCCACGTCCTGTGTCAGATGGTGCTCCCTGTCGGTGACGATGCGGTATTTCAGACGAATGTTGTCGCAAAAAGAACGCCTGAGCACCTTGCTCAGCAAGTCGATGTAATTCTCCTCCAAGTACTCGTACACGAACGGACTGGGCACCTGTATCAGCAACGTGCGTGACGCTTCGTCGAACGACTCGTAGGTGATGGGTTGGAACCATGTATCATATTGCTGCCTGGATACATTCTCGCGGATGAGCGCAAGCGCGTTGCCCCAAGCTTGATTAGGACTTACATTCATTGAATCAGGAAGTATTTAACGTATGTCTGTCGATCAAACCATTGATCAATCGACTGCAAATTTATAAAAGAAAACTTGATTGAGCAAATGAATGCTCCTACGCTTCAAAGGCCGAAAAACCGCAAGTACCTATCAAGACGCATTTTAGCCACTTTCTTGAAGAAAAGTGATGGCTTTTGACGTGGCGCACACATAAGGTTTTGAGAACAAGTAAGTTAAATTGAATGTCATCAAGATACATACTTGAACGGTGAAACATGTGCGTGAAATCTATTACCGACTATGCTGTTAAGGCATTATGACATTTAGCCAGACGTGAAACAATTGGTTTACTTATTTATACCGTTTTTAATTAAAGGCCGTTCATCAGAACCGAGCGACACCTGTGGGGAAAAGGTGCCGCAGCGGCCATTCGCCGCACGTCTCCTTATTTATCCCTTTTCCCGAAGATGGAGAAATGAACGTAGCGTTTAGGATGCTGACGTATGTTCATCATGAGCGAATCAGCGCTGCGCGCGGTGGCGTTGAGCTGATGGTAAAGAGATGGGTCGCGCATCAGCAATCCCAGGGAGCCCTCGTTGCTGTTGATTTTGGCCGTCACCGCCCTGACATCAGCCATGGCCTCATCCACTTTCCGCATGGTCGCGGCCACGTCTACTTGTGAAAGGCTGGCCGTGAACGCCGCCGAGTTGTCCAGGATGCGGTTTGCCTTCGCCGCCATGCCCGGTATGTCACGGTTCAATCCTGCGACGATGCCGTTCAGCTGCCGGGATGTTTTGTTAAGATTTGCCGTCATGTCACGCACGTTGTGCAATGAACTTGCGATGGCCGGGTCGGCCAAGAGCAGGTTGAGGCTCAGCAAGATGGAATCCATTTTAGGCAGCATCTGCTTCACCGCGGGTATCATGGACGTCACCTCCCCCATGGTTCCCTTGTCTATGCCGCCCGGAATGAGTCCGCCTTCCTGGATGAGCTCACCTCTGTTGGGTGCTATTTTCAAGGTTATCTTGATGTTGCCCAGCACGTCACTGCTGATGAGAGCCGTGCTTCCCACGGGGATTTTCATCTGCCTGTCCATCTCCGCGATTACCTTGGTCTGGCTCTCGTGGTCGTAGTCGAAGATGATTTCCTTGACCCGTCCCACCTTATAACCCGACGCATAGATGGGACATGACTTGGACAAGCCGCTGATGTCGTCGAAAGCAAAGCAGTAAGTCTTGCTGCCCGTGAACAGATGCGTGCCCTTCAGAAAGTTCATGCCGATGAACAACGCCACGATGGCGATGACTGCCACAAGGGCGATTTTTATTTCATTTCTCACTTTTATCATGTCCGTTTTGAGTAAAAAAACAACCTTATTTCTTCTTGTTCCGCGAGAACGCCCGGATAGCCTCGTTCACATCCATGCGCTGTCCGTTCTTGAATGCGATGATGAAGGCGTCGGGAAAGCGGTCGATGATTTCCTTCCGAAGCCGTCGTATCTCGTCGTAATCGGCTGACGAGCCGTAGGTGTATTTCACGTCACCGCCCGTATCGTACCGCTCGCACCCTCTGAGGCCTTTCAACGCCGCGTCCGCAGACGAGAGTTTCCTGCGTGTCGTCAAGATTTGTATCTTGAACACGGGTACGTCCTGCGCCTGCCTTTCGGTGCGGCTGGCAGGTTGCCGGGCGGGCGTTCCGGCCTTTTTTCCCGCGATGCGCGTTGCATCTGTCTTCTGAGAGACGGCCGTCGGATCCTGCGAGTCGGCCCGCGCGGCAGCCGTCAGAGGTGCTTGTTGAATCGCAGGCGGCGTCTCAGCCACCTTGAGCTGCACGGTGCCGGGGGCAAGCGGTGCGCCGCCGGCGTCGCCGTTTCTTGACGGTTCAGCCTTTTGGCTTTGTTCCCTGAAGTCTTCCGGAACGATTTCGGGCAGCTGTGGCGCCGGCGTGTCCGCAGCCTTGTAAGGCACCACCAGTCCCTGTTGGTATCTGTTCTTATATTGTACGAACGCGTTGAAGATGCCCCGGGCGTACATGTCGGCGGCCCCGGCGGCGTTCATGAAGTTCTCTTCCTCCGGAGTAGAGATGAATCCCAGTTCCAACAAGCATCCCGGCATGGACGACAGCCTCAGCACGGCCAGATTGTTTTGGTGCGCGCCCATGTCGTTCAGTCCGGTTGCGGCACAGATGCAGCGCTGCATGTAGCGCGCCAGCTCCACGCTCTGCTGCATGTTCTTGTCTTGAATGAACTCGAACATGATGTTGCTTTCGGGAGAAGAAGAGTCGAATCCCCGGTATTTTTGTTTATAATCCTTCTCCAGGAAGATGACCGAGTTCTCGCGCTTGGCCACCTCCAAGTTTTCCATGATGCCTTTTTGTCCGGTGTTCTGTCCCCGTCCGAGGGTGTAAGTCTGCACGCCCCTCACCTTGCGTCCACCCTGCAAAGCATTGATGTGAACAGAGATGAACAAGTCTGCGTGATTCTTGTTTGCGATTTCGGCGCGTCTGCCCAGCGGTATGAAGACATCCGTCTTGCGCGTGTAGATTACCCTGACGTCGGGACAATTTCGCTCAACCATTTGCCCGAAGGCCAGTGCGAACTTCAGGACGAGATCTTTCTCCTTTGAGTAAACTCCCGCCGCGCCATGGTCTCTTCCGCCATGTCCGGGGTCGATGACCAGCGTGAACATTTTGTTCGCCGCCAAACCCGCTGACGCGAACAGCAGGAAACAAAGCAGACATTGCCAGACCTTCCTATTCATAACACCTGCAAAAGTAATGCTTTTAGATGAAAAAACCCTTATCTTTCAATCAGCTTTTTCGTTTATCAGGTGTATTTCCACACCGGCTCCGTCACAATCAGCGTCCATGGGTGGATTAACCTTGGTGAGTTTCAGGTCGACAGCCGTTACCGCGGGGAACTCCTTCAGCAGGCGCTTCCCCACCCTACCCGCCACGTGCTCGAGCAAGTTGGAAGGCTGTCGCATCTCCTGCTCGACCACTTTACACACGTCGGCATAACTCAAGGTGTCGGCCACGTCGTCGGTTTCCATGGCCTTGTCAAAGTCGTAGGCCAGCCGTAAGTTCACGATGAAACGGTTGCCCGTGACGCGTTCCTGCGGCAACACGCCGTGGTAGGCGCGGAACCGCAGGTTGCTTAAATAAATATAGCTTGACTGTTTAATCATAAGAGTGGGTTATTCACAGCGGCCGGCGCCGCAGTTTTTGCAAATCAGGCATCCCTCCTGATACACGAGGGTCTCATGTCCGCACACCGGACACTTCTGCCCTTCGGCCTCGGTGCCGTCGTCTACATATTTCTTCAAGGCGCGCTCCACGCCATTTTTCCAAGTGTTGATGCTCTCGTCCTTCAGCTGCAGCGAAGCCACCAGGTTGATGACGCGGTCGATGGGCATGCGGTAGCGCAGCACGCCGCTGATGAGTTTGGCGTAGTTCCAGTACTCTGGGTTGAACTTCTCGCTGAGCCCCTCCACCGTGGTCTTGTATCCTCGCTTGTTCACGAACTGGAAGTCGTACCTGCTGGGGCCGTCGTCCTGCTTGTGCTTGATGATTTTTCCCTTGACGACCGACTTGGGCAGTACGATTCCCTCGTCGTCGTCCTGCAGACCGGTGAATATCTCGTAAGGATGTCCGTCGAGCAGTCCTACCAGCGCCACCCACTTCTCCTTGTTGTTTTGAAACCGCACCACGTCGCACTCCAGTTCCTTGGGCCTCACCTCCATCACCTCCGGCTGCTTTCCGGTGGGCCGCGCGTTCAGTGCGGGCGTGTCATCCGCGTCTTGCTCCCTGCCCTTCCGCGACCTCCCGCTCTTGGGGACAGAGGGCATGAGTCCGGCTCCCGACCCGTCGCGATAGATGGCGCAGCCCTTGCATCCGCTTCTCCACGCCTCCATGTACAAGCGGCTTACCAAGGCCTCGTCGGCGTCGTTGGGCAGGTT
Source organism: uncultured Prevotella sp. (assembly GCA_946998205.1). Classification (GTDB taxonomy): domain Bacteria; phylum Bacteroidota; class Bacteroidia; order Bacteroidales; family Bacteroidaceae; genus Prevotella. The sequence continues at coordinate 9,972 of CAMPYJ010000015.1, forward strand.
TACGGTCATGCTGATGCCATGGTCCACCCACTTCTGGATGGCTCCCTGCATCCTCACCTTCTCCAGCCAGTCAACGTCATTGGCCGTAGCCTTGTGATAAGGCGACCGCTCCACCAGCCCGTCAATCTCCTCCTGGGTGTATTTACGGGTCGTGTCGATGCCGTTGACGTTCATCCACTCCAGGAATTTCCTGTGGTACACGATGTATTCTTCAAAGCTGTCACCCGCTGCGTCCACGATGTCCACGCGTGCGCCGGCGTCGCCGGGGTTCACCTTTCTGCGTCGCTTGTACACCGGCATGAACGCGGGTTCAACGCCGCTGGTGGTCTGCGTCATCAGCGACACGGCGCCGGTAGGGGCTATGGCCAGGCAAGCGATGTTGCGACGGCCGTACTTCCGCATGTCGGCGTACAGCCGTCCGTCGGCCTCCTTGAGGCGCAGCAGGAAGGGATTGTCCTTCTCGCGCCCCGCGTCGAACACGGCGAAGGCTCCGCGCTCTTGCGCCATGGTTACGGAAGAGCGGTAGGCGTTCAGCGCCAAGTTCTTGTGGACGTTGACTGAAAACTCGGTGGCCTCTGGCGATCCATAGCGCAACCCCATGGCTGCGATCATGTCACCCTCGGCCGTTACGCCCACGCCCGTGCGCCGTCCCATACTGCTCACGCGCTTGATTTTCTCCCACAGACGCCGTTCAGCGCCCTTGACCTCGTCACTCTGCGCATCTTGCCGTATCTTCCCTATGATGCGGTCTATCTTCTCCAAGTCCAGGTCAACGACGTCATCCATGATGCGCTGTGCCATCTGAACGTGCTTTCTGAATTTGTCCATGTCGAAACAGGCATCCTTCGTAAACGGATGAACCACGTAGGAATAGAGGTTGACGCTCAGCGTCCGGCACGAGTCATAGGGGCACAGGGGCATTTCACCGCACGGATTGGCGCTCACGGTGCGGAACCCCAGGTCGGCGTAACAGTCGGAGACGCTTTCACGGATGACGGTGTCCCAGAACAGCACGCCAGGCTCAGCGCTCATCCAGGCATTGTGAACAATCTTTCCCCAGAGAGCCTTGGCGGAGACTTCCCGCCTCACAAGCGGCTCGTCACCGTCCACGGGAAACTGCTGCGCATAAGGCATGCCGTTGGCTGCGGCCTCCATGAAGGCGTCGTCCACCTTGACCGACACGCTGACTCCGGCTGCCATTCCCCCGGTCATCCCGGCGTCGATGAAAGCTTCGCTGTCGGGATGCCTGACGCTCAGGCTCAGCATCAGCGCGCCGCGGCGGCCATCCCCCGCCACTTCTCGGGCGGAGTTGCCGTAACGTTCCATGAAAGGCGTCAGACCGGAGCTGGTGAGCGCCGGGCTGTCCACCGGTGAACCCTTGGGGCGGATGTGGCTCAAGTCGTGCCCTACGCCACCCCCGCGCCTCATCAGCTGCACCTGCTCCTCGTCAGCGCGCATGATGGCCCCGTAAGAGTCGGCGTCGCCTTCGAGCCCAATCACGAAGCCGTTGCCCAGACTGCCCAACCGGTCGTCGTTGCCGATGCCCGTCATCAAGCTGCCGCTCGGGACGACGTATCTGAAACGGTCGAGCAAGCCGAAGACCTCGCGCGCGCTCATCGGATTCTCGTACTTCTTCTCTATGCGCGCTATTTCATTGGCCATGCGCCAATGCATGTCCTCCGGCGACTTCTCACGCAGGTTCCCCGCGCGGTCTCTCAAGGCATGTTTGCTCACCCATACCCGCGCGGCCAGCTCGTCACCCGAGAAGTATTTCAACGCCTCTGAGTAGGCCTCATCGAAAGAGTAGGTTTTTGACTGTTCCATTGCTTGGACGGAAAAAATGTAATCTGGTTATGGCTTCACGCCACGTCTTGTACACGACGCGGCCTGACGATGATTATCGTTTTGCAAATCTACGACTTATTTCTGACATGAGGAAATCATTTCTGGGTTATTTATGGGCGGTTCTATAAATTACCACCGTAAAGTTTTTTTATGTCAGTCGTTTTTACGTTTTGTCATCTTGTGGACTCTTTTTTGGTTCAATTTGCTTGTTCGTTCAGTCGTATAGCTCGCTATTCTCCTTCACTCACAAACAAATTGACCCCAAAAATAGTCTCACTCTCTGTCAAAGCTAATTTACAGAACCGCCCTTTTCGGAAAAACCAGCCGCTCGAGGTTGATGTTTTAGAAAATATTCATAACTTTGTCAAACAATAAATTTCCAAAATGAAGACAATCGACACACGCAGGAGCATTCGGAAATATCAGCGCGGGAACGTAGACGACGAGCTGATAAACAGGCTGCTGGCTCAAGCTGAGCGCACGCAGACCATGGGAAACCTGCAACTCTACTCGGTAGTGGTCACGCGCAGCAGTGAACAAAAAAGGAAACTCGCACCGGCTCATTTCCATCAGCCCATGGTGACGCAAGCGCCGGTGGTGCTTACCTTCTGCGCCGACTTCAGGCGAACCTGCTCATGGGCAGAGAACAGAAAAGCGCAGCCTGGCTACGACAACTTCCTGAGTTTCGTCAACGCCGCCACCGACACCTTATTATATTGCCAAACCTTCTGCAACCTCGCCGAGGAAGCAGGACTGGGCCTGTGCTTTCTGGGCACCACGCTGTACAACCCCGAGAGCATCATCGACACGCTACAACTGCCGCGGCTGGTCATGCCCGTAGCCACCATCACCCTGGGATGGCCCGACGAGACGCCCAGCCTTAACGACCGCCTTCCGCTCGCCGCCATCGTTCATCAAGAAACCTACCGCGACTACACGCCCGAGCGCATAGACCAGTTTTACCGCGAAAAAGAAAGCAGGCCCGAGAACGTTCACTTCTGCCAAGTGAACGGGAAAGAAACCCTGGCGCAGGTCTTCACCGACCTGCGATACACCAAGAAGGACAACGAGGCCATGTCGGAAAACCTGCTGGACGCGCTCAGGCGGCAAGGTTTCATGTAGAAAGCCGGCGCTGACGAACCGGCCGGCCCGCCGCCAGGAAGGGGAAAGACGCTGAGACAGCCCGACCGGACACCGCGCGCATGGCGGACGGAAATTCTGAATTTTCCCGACAACACATCGCTTCATGCTTGGCGTATTTCCAAACAGACAGGCCGCCGGCCGAAAATACGCCAAGCATGCGAGGATTCCGCATACCGCTGTAACACAAGCCATTATGCTTACACACATGCCATGAAGCCAACGCTTTTCACACGCTTGCCGCCAAAGTCAATGCTCTTGACGGCCAATTGACATGCCTTTACCGGACAATCTCATGCATGTAAACCCCGAAAGTGACGCACCTAAGTGCGTAAAAGCATCGCTTTGAGGCGAGAACTTGTTCTTGACGCCATCTTTATCTCAAATTTGCACCTTGCGAGCCTATCGTTTTTTTCTATATTGAAAGTTTTGAGGTGTCATTTCAGGGCTCTCGGATGCTCAAAATATCAGACAATCCATGAAGCCGCACACCTGTCCGGCGGCAGGCGAGCACCCACGCGCGTTCCACAGAAGCGGCACTCACGCAAGGTGAAAACGGGCGCACGCGGCTCAACGAAACCAGCCCGCATTCCTGTAAAAAATACAAGGGAAAAATTCGTTCATCTGAAAAAAAATCATTATCTTTGTAAAAACATCATGAGAATCATGAAAACCCCATGGTTCTTAAGAGACGGAAACCAAACGCCGTACGGCAGAAAGACGGGCCCGGAAAGAAGACGGCGCGCCTTTTTCAGAGAACAAACATTATCAACATAAACAAACGATTCAGCTATGAAAAAAAACATGACGAGAACTCTTTCCATCGCAGGCTTGCTGCTGCTGGGAATCCCAAAGTCGACGGCACAAGTACACGACGTGTCGCTCATCGCGTCTCCTGCGGCAGAACACCTCTGGTGGGACGAAGACCTCACCATCGGCAACACGTCGCTGTACGGCGGCAAGCTGGGCTTCGGATTCGGACCTCTCTTCGAGCTGCGCGCGTTCTACCTGAGCGGCGACAACGCAAGCGCGAGGGTGCGCTGCACCAACTGGCCCGCCGACGAAGGATGGGCAGCCCGCATGAGAGACACCAACGTGAAACTCACCAAATACGGCGGTGAGGTAAGACTTAACCTGGGGAAGAACAGATACTTCGCACCATTCCTCACAGCCGGCGCCGGCGTGCAGCAGATGAGGTACGACAGCTTTGACGGAAAAGCCGGGATGGCGGCGGTTCCGCTGAAAGACCAACAACTGTTCGCAGCCCTCGGCGTGGGAGCCAAGATTAACCTGAGCAGACGAACCGCACTCTCGCTCGAAGCCAAGAACACCATGTTCAACGCCAGCAAGGGCAGCTACCTGATGAGACCGGAATACAACAAGGACAACGGAGGCAACCATTTGTACAACTGGACGGCGGCCGCCACGCTCGACTTCTACCTGGGTGGTACGACAGAGAACAGCGGCGACGCCGTAAGCCGCGAATACCGCAGAATGTTCTCCAGCGGATTCAGAGGACTGAAATTCGTCGTAGAACCCGCCGTGGCCTATGTAAATTTCGACAAGAACATGGCCTTGACCGACACCTACCTCACCGGTGGAAGCGTGGGATGCGACCTGTCACCACTCGTGGGCATACGCGGATTCTACTATCAAGCCAACAAAGACGCCGAAAAGCCGTCACTGTCGCTCAACAAGAACCTGGCGCTGTATGGAGGAAACATCATCGCCCGACTGAACTTCCCCAGAGGCATCAACCCTTACCTGCAACTCGGCGGAGGATACATGAACGTGGGCGAGAAATACACTGACAAGCATGGGAGCACTGAAGCAGAAAGCGCACCGTTCGCATTCGGAGGCGCCGGCGTGGAGATTCCACTGTCAAAACACGTGGCACTCTTCGGCTCGGCAAACGCCATGCTCACCTCACAAAAGGGAATCGAGGATAAAGACATCCAGAACACCGACCACATCAACACCAGCATGATGTACAACGCAGGACTGAGATTCAACCTGGGCGTGGCCGCGAACGGTGAAGCGAAATACAAAAGATACCTCAACAGCCGGTTGGACGACGAGCGCGAGGCAGCCAACGAAAGGCTCAACGAGCTGAGAGCGAAATACGATGAGCGCATTTCCAACTACGATGGACAAATCGCAGACTATGATGAGAAAATCGCAGAGTATGACGGAAAAATCGCCGAATACGACGAACAAATCGCAAAATACGATGAGCGCGTCAACAAACTAAAGGCTGAATACGAAGAACGCATCAGCAAACTGGACGAGAAACTGGACAAGGCACTCAAGGCAAACGACACCATACGCGTGGCTGAAATAGCACGGTTGAAAGACCGGCAACGGCAAGAACTCGAGACGATAGAAAACGACGAGATGGCCATGAAGCGCAAACTGGTGAACGAACTGGGTGAAAGCGGAAACGACAACGTGAAGATGACGCGCAGACAACTCAACGAACTGGTGAGACGCATAGTGAGAGAAGCACGCCAGAGCGCGCGCGGCTACTACGATGGTTATGACGACGACTACGGCTGCTACAACGACTCTTACGAAACGCCTCAAGAGACACGCCGCGCCGTAACGCCGATGCAGAGAATACAACCGGCGCAGAACAACGCCGAAACAGAACAGCTGAGAAGAGAGCTGCGCATCGTGAACGAGAAGCTGAACAAGATAATCAGCCAGCGAAAGGCAGGCGAAACGACGGTAGTTTACGACACCAACGACGCCACGGGCGGCCAACACGCACCGGCGACGACAGACAACGAGACCGCCGGATACCATCCCGTCACGGGAAAACGTCTGAAGCTGAACCGACTGGGGTTCTTCACCGGACTGGGATTCGGCGACCTCACGGCATGTAACGTCGGCGTACGCGGCTACCTGCAGATTGGCACCACCAACCTCGACTTCGTGCCAGAGCTGTACTCGGCAATAGCCAACAACGGCGGAATGGGCATCTCTGGAAACGTCATCTACAACATCAAGGTCGCCGCACTGGGCAAGTTTGAACCCTACGCAGGCCTTGGACTCGGCATATTCCACGGCAAGGAAACCCACTTCGGGTCTAACTTCATCGTTGGAGTAAGCGTAAACATGCTCAGCGGAAAAGTGTTCTTCGACTACTCCGCGCGCAGCCTCACCAAGCAGAATCAGGTTGCGGTAGGCTATTCATTCACATTCTAAACTAAAAAACATGTTGAAAAAGTACGGTCTGGCAACACTTGCCTTGCTCGCACTGCCTGTCTTCCACGCAGGTGCGGCGCCCATCACGGGTGCGGCACCCGCGGCGGATGACACCATCGTGGTTGACAGAAACGAACTGATGGACGTGCTGAGAGGCGTGGCTGCCAGAGAAATGAGAAAACAACACAGGCCGGCCGGATACGCCAGGCCACGGCCGGGAAGATACAACTACCAGCCATCGCGGCAGGAACAGACGGTACCCGTGTACAACTTCTCATCGAGAAGCGTTGAGTACCTTCCCGTGTATGTTCCGCAGAATGGCGCACGACCCGTCTATCCGCCATATCCAACGGCAAGAAACCTGAAGCCGGAGAACAATGAAACGGAGAACGCGGCACAAACGGCGCGGCTGCAAGAGAAGATCAACGAATTGCAAAAGCAAATTGAAACGCTGAGCGCTGCCGTAAGAGACTCTGCCGTAAGGCAACGGGTAGACTCCATGGCAAGGCGGCTGAACGACTTGCATGCCAGAAAAGACACGGTGCTCATGGCCGCTCCCCTCGTGGCCTCGTTCACGAAGAGCGCGCAAAATGCCGAACTGGCTCATATGCGACAGACGACGAGCGCCGCGCCATTTGACACCAACACGAGGCAGGTGTTCTTTGAAATATCGTCGGACGCGTTGTCAAGAGAGGCGATGCAAACGCTCGACGAGCTGGCAGACGCGTTGAAAAGCAACCATGAGCTGACAGCCGAACTGACGGGATTCTCCAGTCAAGACGGCCCGAAAGCCTTCAACCGCGGCCTTGCCAGGCGCAGGATGAACAGCGTAAGAAACTACTTGATGAAGATGGGTGTCCGCGCCAGTCAGGTGACTGCCCTGTCGTACGGCATCGACAAGCATTCGCAAATGAAAACGTACGCGCGCAGAGTTGAGGTGTGCGTCTCGTTATAAAAGGCTGACAAGCGGAACAAAGTAGAGTGAGATGCGGCGTCAGCGGCCTACGGTTCTTTCTCCATGAGCATGCCGTCGCCCGCGTCGATCTGCTGACGGTCGGTGTCAAGTCGGTAAAAGGTGATGTTGTCGGGGTCGCCGAAGTCGCAGACCAACCGCCGGTTTTCATAACGAAACGTTCCGCTGACGGTTTTTCCGCCAATGCTCTCCGTGATTTTCTTACCATTGACGGTCAGCTTGATGACCCCGTATTCCGTCTCATAAGTCCATGTTCCTTGAATCCAGCTGGGTGCCTTTCCGGGATGTGTCTCTTCAAACGGGTCGGCATCAGCTTGTGAATCAGGTGCGTCATGCGTCTTGTCATGACGGTAGTACGGCGGGTAGTCTGTCAAGGCCGGGTCGTCCAACCGTGAGGTGCGCGCCAACTTGCGACAGCTCCTTACAGCCAACGCCAGTAGCAAAAGAATGATGAGGAACAGGAAGAGACACGAGCGGAAGGGTCTGCGCCGCTTTCGATTTTGCTTGTTAAAGGTGCCTGACACCGTAGGGCGGTATGCTCCGTCAGGCCGGTCAGGGCGTGCGTCTGCCCGCTGCCAACTCAAATTCTCTGGGCTACCGGCAGGATTTTCCGTTGAAGAACCCATCTCTCCTGCCGCATGCGTACCTGTTGACGTGCCTGCGCGCGCAGCCAGGGCATCGCCTGTCGCACCACCACCTGCGGCATCTTTACCGGATGGCGAGCGTTCAGGGCGCTCATCAGCGGCGTTCTCCATGAGATAAGTAAAGGGCAGTCCGCATCTGGGACACACGCAGGCTATCTCTGTCATACCGCTCGGGGCCGTGATGTCATACCGAAACCTACACTTGGGACATTTTACTTGCATATCAATGGATTTTCTTTCTAAAAGGGCATTCTAACCAATTGTGCGCCAACATGTTGACAACAGCTATCAGATTAACGCCCAACAGTTATGAGATTGGCGTCCAACAGCCATGGGTTTGGCTGCCAACAGCAAAGAGTTTGGAAAGCCGGGTCAACGACTAATCAAATTTCACCACCGCCTTGTTCACCACGCGCCACATTCCATTCTCGAACACGGCCGACCCTTCGTCAACCGTTTGGATGACCCGAGGATAGACGCTGGCGCTGCCAACCACCTTGCACACCGGCTTGACAAACTGCGAAACGCTGATCATGGCCGTGGCGATGGCGTCCGGACTGTCCAGCATGACGAACGTGCCGTTCACGCCATCTGCGGTTGTGAGCCGGTAGATACTCTTGCCAATCTGCTCGGCAGGCGACGCACCGTTGAAACAGCCGTCGCTGCTTGGCGCCGGCAGATAACAGACACGACTGGCTGAGGGTGAGGATGTGCCCTTCCGGCGGGACTGTACACGCAGAATCTCTACATCCGCCTGCGGTTCCTGTGAATCAGCGGTGTCACGCCCGGACATGGACTTTTGCTCCTGCTGTTCCTGCATTTGCTGCAACTCAGCGGTCAGCTGTCTTACCTGATTCCGCAACGCGGCAAGATGCTTCTCCAACCGTGCGACGCGCTCCTCGTAAGGTTCGAGCCGCTGTTGTATCTGCCGTTCAATCTGTCCTTCAAACATAAGCGTTCACTTTTCGACGTTTCACAAGTTCTCAATCAAATTATCCCGAATGCTGCCAATAATCGGATAGAAGAACAAGGTGTCCTCGATGGGGTCACTGCCGTTCTTGTCATCCTGGTTCTTGTTGACGAAGTTCCATCCGTTCACCAAGTGGTGCGTCAAGTCTTTGTCAACCAGTTGCTTGAACAGTTGCAGACTATGGTTGTCAACCAACAACCGGTCTACCACGCGTATGTCGTCGCATAGCTGGCAGAAGAAGCGGTTGAACCGGCGCACCTGCTCAACGATGTCGGCGCGAACCTCCTCGCTGTCCATGTCTTCGTAGCGCAGCGTTTCCTTACCAAGCATGGTGTAGTTGTACTTCACGGAGCTGTCAAGGCTGTCCAACAGTCGGTTCAATTGGTGAACATGTTCGCAACCAGCGCTGTCAGCCACTTGCATCAGGGCGCCCCGGCAAGTGATTTGTTTCGGTTCTTTCTTCTCCATGACGATGCTGAAGCCATCCTCATCGTACCGCTGTCCGTACACCCGCTCGATGACCGTCTGTGCGATGAGGTCAAGGTCGCGCTGCGTACCCACGATGTCCAACACCTTCGACCCCGTTCCAGAGAACATGATGCAGCGGGGCATGTCAAGGTCGCGGTGCCTCATCATCTTGGCCACATAGTAGATGAGCGTCACGAAGAAATAGATGAAGATGATTTTGCGCCGCCCGTCCTCGTTGAGCCGCATGTTGTAGGAGAAGACGTCGTTGCCGCCTACCACCTTGTTGTTAATCACCGAGAACAAGAAAGCGTTGATGTCTTCCGACTTGCGCTTGGCCGTGATGTCGTCCAAGATGCCGTTCAGCTCGCCATACTTGTCGTCATCGGCATCAAACAATCGTTTGAAATAATCCACATATTGCACGAGCATGGGGTTGGTGTCGCCGTGCGGAACGTCGGAAAATCCGTCGCCGAAGAGTACGTTGGCGGCAAACCTGAACGACGTGAGGATGGCAGGCTGCTGCGCGTTGCCCGCATAAACCACCACGTCGCTGGACCCTCCGCCGATGTCAACGCTGGCCACGGTGCTGGCCGCACCCTTGAACTGGCTTGAGCTTTTGTAGAAATAGTATGGAGCCACGCTCTCGGGCATCTGTATCAAATTGTCCTCTGTCACGGTGATGCCAAAAACTTCACTGAAAGTCTTGGCCCACATCTCGCCCAACTTGCGCACGTTGCCCACCTTCATCGACAGCGGATAGAACCAAACCAGACGCGTCTTGGCCATGTCGCCGTTCTCCAAGAACACCTTGGTGCGCATCAGCAAGGCCAGCTCCATCAAGTAAGCGCGCACCCGCTTGCCGTTAGCCACCTCAGTAGACCATTTCAAGTTGGGCACGATGCGGTTGCCATATCCGACAGACTCCTTCTCGTAGATAAAGGGAATGTTGGCGTCGCCCAACGCCACGATTTGGTCAACGTTGGCGGCATCAAGGCGCTCACACTCGGACAAGACGGTGCGTTGCGGGAATCCATAGCCCTCACCGATGACCTTGGGCAGGAACTCCTGCTTCATGATCACGTCGTACAGGATGCTCTCACCGTTATACGAAGTGGCCAGCAGCCGTTCGCGCGCAGAGGCGCTGACGCCCAAAGGCTCGGGCATGCCGCCGTTTCTCATCGCCTCTACATGCGTATTGGTCGTGCCAAAGTCGACGGAGAACGTAAAGGCCTCGTTGCCTTGGACGTGAGCCGGCCACCGCGGACACAGCACCCCTTCGGCCGAAAGGTTGCCATGATCGTCGGTAAGGGTGACGTTGAGGTAGTCGAAATCGTCCTGCAGGCGATAATATCTGGAACCCACCCGCTTCTCGGCCTTGAGGGATCGGTCGCGCACTACCACGTCATCAGGGTTCATCCCATTGCGATAACCATCGTGATAGAACGACAAATCGATGCGGAAGTTCTCCAGCATGCCCAGCGCGCGGTCAACCAATTGCACGTTATATTGCTTCAATCCCGGCGTTCGCATGAACGGGAAAACGCTCAACGCGAAGGGAACTGTGACGAAATAGCCGTGGTCGTTTGTCCTGTCATAGGCCAAATCAACGTTGCGGCTCGCCACATAGGTGCGCTGCAGCGTGATGTAATGACGCTCTTTCTGTACGGGAACGCGCAGCGTGGCGGTCAGCGTTTCCACGTCACCCCTCATGCCATGCGTCATTTCAAAGCGCGGCCGGCCATTGATGGTGCCCCACAAGTCGCTGACGTTGAAATACTTGAAATACAGAGGTTTCAAGGGTAAGATGAAGTCATGGTCATCGGCATCGCGCGTCGCATTGGTGAGATTGCCGTCAAAGAAGCAATCGCGGTCGAGGGTATAATCGAGTTTGATCAATGCAGGTTGAAAAAAATCATCGTCAGTCAGCCACGGATACTGATGCGTGGTGGCTGGTAAGATGCGCTTTTCCGGCTCTACGGAATAATCATCCGACCTGATTACGGTGTTGTCATCCCATGTTCCGGTGATGTAAGTGAAGGTGTCCGTCTGTGTCGCGCTGAGATGATTCTGCAGCACCAGCGGCACGATGCCATCCACAGGTCGCGAGGGTTTCATCCTGAAGTCACTGGCGGCGATGGCCGCCTGAACGTCTTCAGGCCGGGCACCGTAGAAGGGAACGCCCAACGCCTGCACGCCTTCATCCATCTGCATGAAGTTGGTTTCGAGGAAAGTGCGCGCCCGGTCGGCGTCATCCAGGTCCATGGCGGCAGGGTTGCCAATCTCCTTGAGGATGCCGTTCCGCAGCGCTGCGGGCAGCAAAGGCAGATTGGCGATGAGATAACCGTTCACCTCACCGCAACGACGCTTCAGCTCCGGATAGGCCGTGAACAAGGCATAGACGTACTTTACGAAGCGTTCGCCGCGCACATACAGCGGACGCCACCGGCTGAAGAGCGGCACGTTCTGCTCTACGGGAATGTCGCAGAGCCCCTCACGGGCGTTGGGTGACGCCATGAAGAGCGTGATTGGCGAGGTTGAACCGACGACCTGGTTGCCGTAAACCAAAAAATACAGGCGGTCCAACCGGTCGAAGTTGAAGGCCTCTTGGTCTTGATGCAAGAACATCTCGATGGTCTCGCCCAGCAAACGGTGCTGGGGTGAGTCTTTCAACTTCTCCAACTCGGTGGCGCGGTTCCATTCCACGATTTGCAATTGACCGCGCAATTCAGAGTAATTGAAGAACAACTGGGCTACGTCGAGCGCGTTGGCCACCAGTCTCTCGTCCATCGCCTCGCCTTGCAGACGGGCGTTCATGGACAGTCGCTTGAAAGCGTTCTTCACCAAATCCATCTGCGCGAACGGAGAGGGAATGGCCGTACGGGGGCATTGTGACAACCCCGCGTTGGGGTCGGCGATCATCTCTATCTCGTCAGCGTTGTACTGACTGCTCAGCTGTATCCAATCTTCACCGGATGTTTTCTTGTTGTAGGATAATATCTTTGACATGAATTGACTATGTGTTTGCGTTCATCGATGTTATGCCACCGGGTTGTATTTTTCATCAACCAGCTTGTCCAGCGTCTCATCCAGCAGGTTCATCAGCTTGTAAGCCACACGGTCGGTGCCGTATTTCTGCGTCTTGACAGCCTGCTGACTCATCTTGTTGAGAGCCGAAAGCAAAACCTTGTAGTCGATGGCAGACTTGAACAAGCCGCTCTTGGGCGCAATGCCGTTCAACGCGTCAGACAGCTTGTCGGTTGAAAGATGGAAGGGTTCAAAACTGCGCCGATTGAGTTTCAGCTCCTTCAACCAGGTGAGATAAGCCACATAGAAATCGCTTGTCAGCGTGTGGAAGAAGCTCGTGGAGAGGAAACCTCTGGTTATTTCCGGTTTGTCCTCAGTGTAACCGCGTCCCACGTCGCTCTTCAATTGATTGGTGACGTACAGGTATGCCAGGTGAAACTTCACCAGTTGCTTGTTGACATGCAAGCGCGTTGCCGTGCCAAAGTCTTTCAGCGACAGCGTCATCCCGTCGTTGGCCAGCCCATATTCCTTGTAGATGGGGCTCACGGCGTTGCCGTCATCCGTGAGCAACTGGTCGTCTGGAATCTGAAGAAAGTCGAGAATTGCCAGCGCGCCCACATACTCCACGACGTGCGCGTCGTTGCGCTGTCCGTTGCCACCGGGGTCGTTGAAGTAAGGATTGCTGGGTATTTCGTCGCCCAGATAATAGCAAGCGTTCACTTTCGACATGTGCAGGTCTGCCCCATTCTGCCGGATTCCCGTAAGGTTGTCATGATAATAGAACAAGGCCGACTTGGTTTTTGAAATGAAATCGGCCCGCGAGATCGGACTGTTCTCATCCTGCTGGATGTTGAAGTAAGGCAACACGGTGAGCGCGCCAATCCTCGCATCGCGCAGATCGCCGCGGTTGTTGATTTGGATGTTGTTGCCGGCATTGCGGATGTTCTTCACGATGATGGGATATCCGGCAGCTCCCGTACCGCCGAAAATGCTGCTGACGACAAAGATGCGGTCGTTCTTCTGAAACACGTTGGAGAACTGCTTGAACTCTTCCGAATCCTTAAACTGGTTCAATGCCACCGACCCTATGTTGGGCGATCCCACGAAACCGATGTCCATCTTCGTGTCGAGTTGATCCTTGGAAAACATCATCGAGCACAAGGCTTGATTGCCTGTATCCAACGTGGAATAAGCGATGAAGTCGCTGAACTTCTTCGATGCGACGGAACCCATGTTGAAGAGGAACGTGTCACTCAGGTTGCTGCCATTGGGCAGGATGTCGCTCAGGGTGGAAATCTTGACCGAAAAGAATCCTTTGGTCACGTCCGCGCGGTCGCCGTACAGTGCTTGTCGTATCTGCTTATACCACCGCAACAGGTTGCTGGTGCGCTTCAAATCCTCGTTGGCCTTGTGGGGATCCACGATGACAGGCACCACTTCGAGCGGCATGGGACGCCCCTCCTCGTCCAAAGGGTGAATGCCTGCGGCAAACTGCATGATGAGTGGCCGCATGACCCGCGAGCCGGTTCCGCCCACTAAAAATAAAAATAGTCTCACTATGGTAATGTTCTGATGATTCTTGACAAGGCAACGTGCGCCGCTCTACTCAGGGATTGGCGTGTGCCGGCAGTTGGATGACCACCAACGGATGGAGAAGCTGGCAATCGCGAACAGCACGGCCGTCACCGCCGCGTCTACCAGACAGAAGCTGAAAAGCTGTGCGCTGAAGTCGAGACCCTCGGCCGAAAAGACGCCACTGGGATAGGTGTAGTTGATGACGGGTGCCACAATCATGGCGGCAATCAGCACGATGAGCCAATGATACCACCGGGAGAAGCTCACCGAGTTGACGACATAATAGTAAATACCGGCGAAGACCCAGGCCGTCAGGGCCGTCACAAGGGCTACGTTGAAATAAAGGTTGTCCGAGTACATCTCATTGGAGAACTCTCTCTCATAGAACAGTGTCTCAAACAACGGCGTGGCGAAAATGATGAACAGCAGGGTGATCACGGCGCCTGCCAGCAACAGTATCGTATTTTTTCTCATAACGTGGTTCTGTCGTCATGCCGCGCGGAGGCCGCGACCAAGCCGGTCGGAGCTCGCGCCGGGCATGCTACTTGCTAAAGTTCAAATCCATTTCAAAATAATAAGGCTTTCCGTCCGAATTCCTACGGTAGCTGTCGTAGATGCCTTGCAGCAGATATTTCAACCCGAAGGTGGTGGTGGCGTCCACCCTCGCGTCGTTGTCGTTCGACGACGACGCAATCCACCGCGGCATCCTGTTGAGCAACTTTATCCGAACCTTCTGTTCGTGCTTCGGCTCTTTCACTGACAGCACGAACAGATGGGTGGCCGATTGGGCGTATTTTCTCTCTGCGGGCGTGACGTCCGACTTGTTGACAGGGCGAATCTCCTTGATAGTAACCGCATCGTCAGCGTCAACCACATAGTTGTTCACATCCGTGAGATATTCGTCCGCAATGAGCATCTTGCTCAGGTCTACCGCCAACACCAGTCTGATGTCTCCACTATTTCGATCCGTCTTAAGGCCCTCCAACTTCGTCACCTGCGTACCCTGTCCGCGCTCGGGTTGGAACCGTCCGCGTATCTGGGGATGACTCAGCAGCAAAGAATAATAAGGTTCGTACACGTCATCTGTCTCGAAGAGATACATATTCTCATAGCCCCGCAGCCGGGACAGCTGAGCAAATGCCTCATAATTCTCGTCTTGTGTCAGTCGCGCAATGTTCTCATTGTTGCCCACTATCACGATGTAATAGGGTCGCTTGCCGTTGTAAGGCACCCCTTTACTGGGTGAATTGTACGGATAATACAGGCCATTGTACGAACCCATCATCTTCACAATGAGCATCGACTTCTTCTTCACCTCACTCTTGAAAACCGAGTTGGTCATGCCTTGCGCTTCAGCAAACACCTTCTTCGGATTGACACCCGTCATGTCCTTGGTGGAATAAATCATGTCAGTCACCAAGATACTCAGCTCATCATCCTTGGTACTGTTGAGGATTTTGTCGAAGATGGCACCGAAATCGGTAAAGCTCGGGTCACCGATTCCTTTGGTGGCCTCAAAGATATTGCTGTCTTTCACAAACTGGTCGAACCCCTTTGGATAGGCGTTTATCGAACTGTTAACCACATAAATCTTATGATCCGCATTGTTTCCCGGCAGGTTGTTCAGCATCTGAACGATGGCTGCCTTGAACGAACCGTCACCAGCTGGCGAGTCGTAGGCAATCATCGAGCCCGAACGCTCAAGGTAAAAATTCACTTTGAGCGGCTCAACTGCCATACCCGAGAAGTCGATTTTCATGGCATCACGGCGATGACTGAAAAAATCTTCGATGTATTCGCGCACCTCATCTGCGTCAAGTTTTCCATCAACGTAGAACTCTGGGAAGTTTGCTTTCTGCCCATCCAAATAGTTTTCGAGGGTCATCCAGTCATCGTGGTCGATGGTGTGATCTGTTCCCGCCAGCTCCATGAGCAGGTGGTTCAAATCTTTTTTAGCCCTGTTGCCACAACCGCTCACGATGAGTACGACGAGCGTCAAAGCGATGAAGATGGGGTTTCCAAATATTATTCTCATTCCATTAAGACGTATTACGAACTGGAATAGTTGCAAAGCCCGGCCGTTGAGCCGAAAAAGCATGCAACGATTAAACATGCGAGACTGCCGCAGACAACCCACGGCTGCGCGAAGTCCACCCGCTTCCTTCACTTTTCGTCCCGCCCTGTCTTATGCAAAAACAGTGCAAGCCGAAGACAAAGGAAGTGAACTTACTTTGTTAAGGCGAAGCCTATCTTATGCAAAGATAGTGCAAGCCGAAGACAAAGGAAGTGAACTTACTTTGTTAAGGCGAAGCCTATCTTATGCAAAGATAGCGCGAGCCGAAGACAAAGGAAGTAAACTTACTTTGTTAAGGCGAAGCCTATCTTATGCAAAGATAAGACAAAGCGGTGGTAACGACAAATAAATTAAGCCTTTTTTGCCGTTTACGTCACGGCTCTTTCATTTGAAAATGGTATGTTTTGCCGTTGTGCAAAGCGTGGAAGAAATCAACAACGAAACAAACGGAAAACACGAAAATGTGTGGGTGACATGAAGAAACCTAAGAACGCAGGCGTTCTGACGAATACAGAGAAAAGACGTGAGAGGCCGTCTCTCTCCAATGTTTCATCTAACGGGCGGTAATTTATAAAACCGCCTTTAACACAAATGCCGGTCGTTTTCTCATCCAACTGGTTGGTGTGCCGAAAAGACACCAAGTACGAAAGGGTTTTGTCATCATATTGATTATCAGATAGTTGAACGTCACTCAAGCGTAAAACGCCGTGAAAGAGTGGCGCGTATGGAGCCCAAACGCCTGTTTCATGTGCGAAAAACACCTGCAACATGATGCGGATTGGGCGGCTGAAGCATGATGATTGGGCGGCTGAAGCATGATGATTGCCGCCTTGGTTGATGTGAATTGCGCTACAAGATGATGATTCTAAGGCTTTGAGCCACCCCGAAAACCCGCGCCATCATCTATTTCACGATTTTATTTTGTAAAGAAAAACGAATCGCGTTAACAAACGAAAGGTTTGTTAACATACGGAAATTCCATCGGCAGTCTTCCTCCCCCACTTACGCATCGTGCCGCAGCGGGCGGCCCCATCCGCAAAGTCAGCGAAATCGTCTGCCGCTCACGGTCGCCGAGCCCGTATCCACTTCAGAAAGGATAGCCGATGGCCAGGTGGAAGCTGTTGCCGTCATCGAAGCGCGGCAGGTTGTAAAAGCCCTTCTTCCCCGTGTGGTAAGGAACATGCAGGCCGATGCCCCAATCCACGCGGATTACGAACAGCCCCAGGTCGTAGCGGATGCCCACGCCGGTACCCACGGCCATGTCGGTGAGCACGCTCTTCCACTTGAGCTGCGCGCCGGGCCGCTGAGCGTCGTCACCGAGCGTCCACACGTTGCCGGCATCGAGGAAGACGGCGCCGTAGAGGTCGCCGAACAAGTGGGGACGCGCCTCCAGACTGGCCTCGAACTTCACGTCTCCGGTCTGCTCCACATACGACATGCGCTGGCTTCCGGGCCGGTATTTGCCGGGACCTACGCTCCTCACGTTGAAAGCCCGCACGCTGTTGGCGCCGCCCACGTAGAACTGTTCATAGTATGGGGCCTTGGCGGCGTTGCCGTAACTGCACACCACGCCGGCGCTGAGATGGCCCGCCACGGAATGATTGTCGCCAAACCGCCACAATTTCACGAAATCGGTCTCGAGCTTCACAAACTGGGCGTACGGGTTTTTAAACAACTTCTTGCTCTTGTCGTTCCACCGTCTGCCGGCCGCCATGTAGCCCAGTGACAGGATGTTGGCGGCCTCGCTCACGGTGGTTCGCCATGAGACGGGGTTGCGAGAGCCCGCCGCGCTGGCATACTGGTAAGTATAACTCATCTTGGGAACGAACTGGTCGCGCATGGAAATCTGCAAATAAGGGTTGCCGGCCAACAAGACCGTGAACGAGTCGGTGCGGCTGGTCATGTACTCGTACGACAGCGTGAGCGGACTGAACTGGTGGTACGACCGCGGCGAGGTCCAGAACTCGTAGGTCAAATCGCCCGAAACGACATGCCGCTTGAAGTAGCCGGCGCGGTTCAAGATGTTGTTTGACAGGCGCAGGGTCGTCGACGGCACGCCGTAAAACCGCCTTCTCCTCCATGACCGTTTCCCAGGAAGCGCGCGCCTGCCGTCACGCGCGTAGCGCCGCCGGGCCGACCTGAAAAGATTGGCCGGCGTGAGCATTCGCGGGAAGACGAGGGAGATGTCGCCGCCGTATTCGTACGAGTTCACCCTCGACGAGCTGCCTTCAGACAGGTGGCCGGTCTGCCATTCGTAAGAGCCATGGACGTTGATGTCCAGTTTTTCGCCTCCGCGAAAGGCGTTCAACTTGGTGAGACCCATGACCAGCTCGGGTCCAATGCGCTTCGACGTCTTTCCCTTGGCGTTGGCGTTGACGTAGAAGTTGTAGGGTTTGTCAAACACGCAGTCGATGTCAAGGTCGAGTGTGTCACAGGTGTCCGACGCATTTCGCGGCGTGAACCGGAAGTTGTTGTAGCTGAAAAGACCCGTTGAGCGCAGGTAGCCCGACGACGCTTCCTGCTTGGCAAGACTGTAAAGCTGTCCGGGGCGCATCTGCAGTCCGTTGTAGAACACGCCGGGACGCAAGGGTGACTTGCGCCGCGCGTAGCGAAGGGTGAAGCTGCGCCGTACCAGCGAGTCGGTGAGTTGCTCCGCGAACTGTCGCCGCAGGTTCACGTTCACCCGACCCACATACCATTTGCGCGTCACCTCGGGCTCCAGGCTGTCGGCCTCTTGAAAGCGCAGCGCCACCTTGCCGGGCGTCTGCAAGGTGTCGGCCAGGTAGGAAGCGTCGGTGGCCTTGGCATAGTAATAGCCGTTGTCGCACAGCAAGCGGGCCACGCGCTGCCGCTCAGCTTCAAGAGCCGGCACGCTGAACGGGTCGCCCTTGTGTATCAAGGCCTCGTCCTTGGTGGCCGCCAGCAGACTGTCTGCCCCGGGCGTGAAGTTGAGATAGCTGATGGAGTCGAGCCGCCACAGGGGTCCCATGTTGACGAAATAGGCCACTTTGGCTTTCTTCGGGTTGGACTGCTGAATGACGTCATAGCCGACGCTCCCTTTGAAATAGCCCAACTTCCTCAACTGCAACTCGCCTACCGACTTGCGCAGCAATGGGTTCACCTGGCTCAGCAGCTTAGGTTTCGAGCCAAACGCCTTGGTAATCCACCGGCTCACGCGGCTGGTGTCTTGCGAGAAGGCGTTCCATATCCACAGGCGCATGGGGACGGGCGTGCGGTAATAACTGCTGCCGAGCAACGACGATGTGGGCGCGGTGGCCAACACCGATTCCAGCTCCAGCTTGGTTTCATCGGCGTGAGCGTTCTTCTCGTGGTTGCCGAACTGAATCTTCTTCAGTCCGGTGAACAGCTGCTCGCCATCGGGAATGGCGCGGGTCGTAGAGCATGCCGTCATGATGACCGGCAGCAGGATGAGCGCGGAGATGTATTTAATGAATGGTCTTGATGTCATCATTGATAGAGTCTTTTTGGACAGGACGAAGGGCAGGCAGGGCCTCTTTGTCGCTCTTGAAGCGGAAGATGTCCGTGAATCGGGCCAGCTTGCGCCTCCAGGTGAAGCCAACGCCATACACCCCGATGAGCCCCTCCAGCCAGTCGTAGGTGTTGTTCTTGTAGAACAGGCGCAGATACTTACTGGCATTCTGGTTCAGGCGATACTCCAGCTCAACGTTGTCGAAGAACGTATCGTCACGGTTGGCCATCACCTCCTCGCCCGAAGAGACCCGCCCGCCGATGATCATCCGCAGCCGGTTGTTCCACAGCCGCTTGGAGAACCTGAAGTTGTAATCGGTATGCATGCCGCCGCTGGCCATCATCGTGTTGTCAATGCTCATGCCCACGTCCAGTCCCATGGTGCGCATGGCCGATCCGGCGATATTGTTGATCTCGGTTTGCAAATACGAACTCAAGGCGCTGTTCATCGAGAATGCCGACGGATTGGCGTCGGTGAGGTACATGCCCGACACCAACATGGTGACCGCCACCTTGCCCCTTCCTTCCACGGACATGGTGTTCAGTTCGTCCTGGATGGTCATATCGCTCGGTGCGCTGATGATGAACTCGACGCCGGGGTTGCTGAGTGTCTGCGACAGCTTCACGCCACAGTCGAAATCAACGACACGCCCGGCACCCGTACCCTCGCTCACCGTGGCCTTGACAGGCTCCGTTGCCGTGATGTTGAGCTTGGGGTTCATCGGGTCGCCGTTGAACTCTATGTAACTGCCATTCTGTATGTTGAAGGTCTTCAGCGGAATGACGGGCAGCGAATATTTCATCTCTCCGCTGTGAAGGGTGTACCGTCCCATAATCTGGATGGATTCTGCCGGATTGTAACTCATACGCAAATCGCCACCACCCAGCAAGTCGATGTAGTTGGTTTGGTCGGCATTGAGCATGCAAACGATATGAGCAGCCTCATCAATGGTCACGCCCAAGAGCATGTCAAAGCCGGTGAGCTTGGGCCTGCGCACCACCTCAACCGTGGAATCATTAAAGTCGGTGAACTTCACCAGCTCGTCCAATTGGTTGTCGGTGGCCAGCTCAGAATCTTTCAGCACGTAAGTCATGTCGGTGGTGCCCAGCACGTTGACCTTTCCTCTGAGGCGCAAGCTCTCCAACGGGCCTTTCATCGTTCCGTAGAAGTCGACGAAGGCTTTGCCGTAAGCCTCGGAGCGAGGATTCTCACGGGCGTCGATCAGCTCGAAATTCTCGGCTCGCATGCGGATGTCGAGCATCATCCGTCCGGTGTCAGAGAAGTCGAACGTGCCGTAGACGTTCAGCGGACTGTCATTGTTGGCGAACATCTCAAAGTTCTCAAACAACAGCTTGCTGTCCTTTATCCGAACGGGATCATTGGCAAATCGCAGCGACACGCCGTACGGTTCGCTGAAGATGTACGACGAGTCAAGATAGATCTCGCCATCCATGTGGGGGTTCTTCAACGACCCGCGCAGGGCGATGTCGCCCTCACCGTAGCCGTGCAAGCCGATGAGACGCTTGGGCACGAACCCGTTCATCAACTGCAAGGGCAGGCGTTCCAAACGGAGTGTCGCATCCAGGTACCCGTGCTTGTCGCAGGTTCCCGTCACCGTGGCCACCTCCTTGTTCTCACTCATCAGCACGCCATCCACGAAGTGGCTCCCGTCTGACTTAGGCATGTACACGAATTCTGAACTGAGGCTGCCCATCGGACTTTGCTCGTAGTACATGTTTTTCACCGACACGGCCGACGACACCGACAGCTCTGTGGGGGTTTGGATGATGTGGAAGTCGCCGTTCAGCGTTCCTGCCATGTCGGGCATGTACGGAATGACGCTCACGATGTCTTTCAGGTCTATCTTGTTGAGCGACAGGGTCACGTCCTGCAGCACGTCCAGATGGTCGTCGTTGGAATACAACTGGACACCCGTTCCGTCCTTGGCGCGCAGCAGGATGTTGGCCGACACGCGGCGGTCGTTGCCCAGGAAGAGGTAATTGTCGCTGTTCACGGCGAAATCCTTATAGCCCAGTACGACCCCCGCGCTGTCCAGTCGGGTTCGGATGCCACGCTTTTCCAAGTCGGCTTCCAGTCCAAACGCCACGCCCAGCCGGCCGCGCTGATCATACAACATGGCGCGGACGCTGGTTCCCTTCTCATGCAGGGCACCGTCGAAGATGGCCTTGAAGACATGCTGCGGGTTGCCCGGCGCGTTCTGTATGCGCCCGTGATAGGTGGTTCCCCCGTGGTTGGAATGCAGGCTCAGCCGAACCGTGTCCAACTGGATGCTGTCCACCAGCAGCTTGTCTACCTGCAACCGGCACTCCAACCCCGTTCCGGGAGACGATTTGACGTCCACCAGTGCCCGCTCCATGTCACACCCATACCTGCGCATGAGGTTCACGAAGAAGTTGTCGTTACCCGATTTGAGATACAGGTCGGCGGTGGGAAGATGGCTTCTCAAACGCAGCTGGTCAATGTGCTTGTCATCAAGCTGCCGTTTCAGTTCGGCCGCGAAAGCGCCGGCATGCCTCATCAACTTCCTGTAGCCTTGCGCGCTGTGCATGGACAGAAAGAAGTCACCGGCGGCCACCTCGGCATGCGTCGTGTCCCCGCGGGTCAGCACGTCGAGGCTCACGGGCCGGGGTTTGTACATCCTTCCGTTGTCGTTGATCACCATGTCGTCAACCGTTCCTTTCAGCTCGTAGCACTCCTTGAGGTCGGTGGCGAGGCTCACCTGACTTTTCACCGCTACCGAGATGGCGTTTTCCGACAGATGTAGATGCCGGAGGTCCACATGCTGCAAATCGGTCACCACTGTGGCGTTGATGTTTTTCGAGCGTGTCAGGGCATCAAGGGTGATGTCGCCTTTGACGAGCGGGTTGTCGCTGTGTATCCATGCCCTGGCGCGTCCATTCTTCACATGGGCATCGGCCGTCATGTGGTCGAGATTGTAATTTCCGTAGCTGAATTGGGTGATTCGGGCCTTGACCGTGAGCGTGGTGCGGGGCGAGAGAACGTTTGTGCCCTGTCCGCTCACGTCCGCGAAACCGCTGAAGGGGTGCAGTCCCCGCCCGGGCAGGAAGTTCTGCAGCGGCATACGGCGTGCCCTCAGCGTGGCGGCGTAGGCCATCTTGGCCGCATCCAACCGGGCCTTGGCCTGCAAAGAGCCTCCTCCTTGCCGGGCAACGAAATCCGTTGTATATTGCTTGCCATTGATTTTCAGACTGCCATCCAGACCAATTCCCTGCGGAATGTTCACCTTTTCGCGCGTCTGCTTGTCCAAAAAGGCTTTCACGAAATCAAGGTTGCCCGTCTTGGCTTTCAGCTTCACGTCGGCCTTCAACCGCTTCGGATCAACGAGGTTGGCCGCATAGCCGATGACATGGGCTTTCAAGGCCGTTGGCAGATTGATGTTCAGGCCGTCAAACCGCATGCGCTTTCTGTTGCCGCTCACCACCCCATCGACCAATAAAGGTGCGTTGGGCCATCGTTGTCTGAATTCTTTTGGCAGGTCACCCATGAAGCGCATCAAGTCTTGCTTGCCCAAAGTGGCGTGCACGTTGGCGTTCATCTTCCCCCGAGCTTGCTCGGAGAAGCTGTTCAAATCCATGTCGAGGTCGGCCATCAGGTTCGATTCCGACGTTTTGAGATGGGTATTTTTCAACCGAAGCCGCGTGGAATCGAGCGCCACGTTGCCCGAGAGACGTTGCAAATCAAGTCCGCTCCTCTCCCGAAAAGCAATCTGCCGCACGTTCATGTCCAACTTAGATGCTTGGTATTGCAACGAGTCGATGCCTACGGTAATGCCGCTCAGTGCCAGATGGTTATAGTCCAATCCCTTGGCGCGCGCTTTCCATTTGTTGTCATAATCCAGTCTTCCGTCCGTCCAGTCCAGTTTTCTCAGCCGGTAAACACCCACGCCCAGGTCGAACGAGCCCTCGCTGGCCACGGCTTTCCCCAAGTAAGCCCGCACCTGAAGCGTGTCGCCGGGCAGGTGAACGGTGACGTCAGTGCGGCGGACGTCCAACTGGTCCAGTCCGATTTTCCAAACCGTCTTGCTCTCCGTCGTGTCCTTCGGAACGCTGTCGGCCAGTGCCACTTGCAGCCTGGCGTCTTCCAAGATGGCCTGATTCACGCGCACCGTCGAGCCGCTCAGGTCGATGCCGTGGCTCACCAGTGCCAGCTTGCCCACGGTACCTCGCACCTTAGCCGCGGCAATGAGATTGACGGTATTGAGCTTCAAGCCCTCGAACGTCAATTCATCCACCTCCACCTGCTTGTGCAGCAAAGGCATCAGCTGCACGTCGGCCACCACGCGACGCGCCGAAGCCACGGTGTCTTTCGCCTGCGGCAGCGAGTCGCCGGGCTGTACGACGAGCACGTCCTCCATGCTCAGGTCCAGCGGAAAGGCCAGACGCACGCGGCCGACGCTGACCTCCATGCCCGTCTTCCGCGAAGCATGGTAAGCGGCCTTCTGCAGCATCCATTGCTGCACGGGAGGAACGTATAGGAGTATGGCGAACAGGATGGACAGGGCCACCGGCACGCACAGGACGGCACTTCCCCACAAGAGTACTTTCTTCATCATAAATTTCACACGGACAGCCGAAGCCGAACCTTCAAGATGGTCTGATTATGCAAATATAAATGTTTTTCATGAGAATGTTATTTTTTCAACGAATATTTTGCGCTGCCAGCCGATTCGGCGCAGCTTTGCGCTAAAATTATCGTGCGGTCTTGCGCCACTGTTTTTGATGCTGTTTTCAGCATCCAACCATGCAAAAATCTCTTTGTGAATGGTGTAAGAGAAAAAAGCGTTGACCTTGGCCGGCAAAGTGATGTAGATTGCCTCTTAAAAGGTGATGTTTTATGCCATAAAAGGTGATGTTTTAGAGGGTAAAAGGTGATGTTTTCTGCTGCCACTTCTCACCCTCTTCTTGCTTCGTCTTTCTTCTTACGAAGGCAGCAAAGGGGCTTTCTTTGTTGCGCCTTTGGGGGTTATGCTCCTTTTAAAGGTCTTCGCCGTTGGCTTCTTTATACCTATTATCGTAATAAATTCTAATATGATATTCTTCGAAATCATTAGGATCTTCTTTAATAGTAAACCATACTAATCATCCGTAACAGTAAGGTGTTCAGCTTCTCTGCCGTGTTGAAACAGTAAGACTTGCCGGAGATTTCGCTCTTGTAGATAATGTTCTCTTCAGCAAGCTCCTTTAGTCCGCGCCCCACAGTGTCGGCACCGGGTAACAGCGTATCAGGTCTCTGCTTGAACTGCCCTATAAGTGCATTGATGTCCTCAAGGCATCCTCCACCACAAAGGTAGCTGAAGAAGAGAGAGCCGAAAATACTTCCATGGCTGAATGCCTTGCCGCTACTTCCACGTTTGCCCAATACGGATTCGGTAAGTTTTTCAAAGCCCAACTTTGAGAAAACGTCCATAATGTGATAAATTCCACCGAAAGAAGTGATATTCTCGTTTTTAATTGCTACCTTTGTCATGTCAGATATTTGCTTACTTGTTATGTTTACAGCACTAAGATAGGTGAAATTTCTGACATATCCAAGTGTTTTGAGAACTTTGTTTCTCAGGCACTTGGAGTTCTTACAAGAATTTATGCTGCGGAATTAAGGTTAGATATCGTTTCTTCTCACACATTGGGCTGCCCCTTATCATTCCATATATCAGAAGGAGCTTATCTAATATGATAAAATCAAGTAACTATTCAGCGATAAGGTGTATAAACTATTATTGATTATCAATAAGTTACATAAAAAGATACATACAAATTCTAATAAAGAATTTCATTTCGAGCTTTTTTGCCACAATGTTACGTTTATAAGTTATTGATATTCAACGTTTATTATCGCTGAATAGTTACAAAATCAATCTCTATTCAATCGCTGTATATATTATTAGTTGATTATCAATACTATACGCTCTAAACGGTAGAAAAGTGACTGTGTGGATTCTATATAGATACGAAATGGCTAAAATTTAACGTATTTAACTTTCAGTTACATCAAAATTACATAGATATGGATTGGATGGAGTCGTTTGAACCGACTCCATAATATGACAAAACCGAAACAAAGAAGACCATGTAAGGGAGTGAATTATCAGCAGCCATTCCACATGTTATTACCTCCATAATGGTTCCGTTTCCCATCCCTGTGGAAAGCCGAGAGCTTTTAAGTCAATTTCGGGAAACCGAATGAACAAACATGTTAGTTTGGACTGCATATCATTATTGGGGGATATAACATTAAGAAAGTACTTGATGATGCAAAGATCAAAGTAAGCACGCATGGAATCTGTTGGCAGTGTTATCCATTCTCCTTCAGGATTATCGGGAATTGCTGGCTGAATAGCATTCTGTTTGTTCCATACTCTTGAATGATGGGCACAGGCATTTCGAGTAACAGCAATAACCGTAAGCCATGACTCAAACACATTGATCGGCAACCCAAAACGTTTGGCAATACGCTTGCGTATGCGATTTTGTTTAATGTTGCGATAAATGGCATTGACGTTTCCAATAGTAAGCAGTTCTCCTA
Organism: uncultured Prevotella sp.; assembly: GCA_946998205.1. Lineage (GTDB taxonomy): Bacteria > Bacteroidota > Bacteroidia > Bacteroidales > Bacteroidaceae > Prevotella. Next base: position 35,946 of record CAMPYJ010000015.1, read on the forward strand.
AAATCCACGATGGTGGGTAAGGCTCTGAGTAGGTTCGTTTGAAATGGAGAATGAACTCCTCCTTAGATTTGCTGTATTCCTTGGATATAGTTCGCATTGTTTCATTAAACCTGGAACTATCCAAGAAGTAAGAAGAGTCAGTAAGGATTGCCTGTCATATCTGCTGTTATTTGTATCACCGCACGTCTGATAGCAATTTCAATCTTTTCTATTTCATTGAACATGAGTAGTCTCAGTTTCTTGTCAAAGCGATAAAGCATCATCACCTTTTTGAATGTTGAACCTTCCTTATACAAATGTGCTGTTTTGGGCATCTTCAACAAAGGATACATATAAGCAGACAATCTGTAATAACCAATGTTGTCAAGGTATTGTATGGCTTTGTTTCTGTCATAAATCTGTAAACCTCGTGATTCAAGCAAATTAACGAGATTTTCAGAAGATTCAAACCGTTTTGTAAAGGGAATAAGATTCGCCATATTCAAATGTGCATAAACAAAAAAACGCCTCGCACGATTTGAGCATTGTTAAGAGGCTTGGCGAGGACTGACGATGCAAAGATACGAATAATCATTGATAACACAAATTTTTTAGCAGAAAAAAAATAACGGAAAAGTAAATTCTTTGACATATTTATGTTTAATAATGTTAAATCGATCCTTAGAATCATACTTTACCAGCAAAACAAAGTGGTTTCCAAGGTAAAAGAGTTTACCTTTGTAACGTCTATACCCATACCGAAAGCCCCGATGGGCAGAGGTTGGGCAGGCATACATATGGTAAAAGGCGTTTTTGTACGCTTTGGTTTTGACGCTATAAGAATCTCGCAAATTCAACGACAAGTCAAGAACAAAGCAACAAAGAACGCCTCATGAGGTGTATTATATACAGCCCTCATTGCCTTCGGACGATTCTTTTGTTCGTTGTCAAGAGTGTTTTCTATATACTTACACTGGCGTGGGGCTTTCGGCGTTGCTCGTTTCGACAAATTGGGCGATGCCAGAGCCTCTACACGTGGAACGAGTGACAGAACAGGCTCCGCGCTTTTTCGTATGTATTAGTGAGTGAATTTCGTCAACAAGGGAGTCGGTTGGCTTTATTGTTTACGGAATTAGAATGAATATACTACAAAACAATCCATATCGTCTATTAGGAGTCTATTCAAACTCTCCTACAAAGGAAAGACTGGCTAATCACAATCGCATGAAAGCGTTTTTGAAGGTGGGCAAGTCCGTTTCTTTTCCTTTAGATGTGCCACAATATTTTTCATCCATTAATCGTACAGAAGCTTCAGTAGCAGATGCTGAAGCAAAACTAACTTTGCCAAAAGATCAAATATTGTATGCTCAGTTTTGGTTTCTAAAAACGACTCCATTAGATGAAGTGGCTTTTAATCATCTTTTAGCAGGAGAAATAGATAAAGCTGAGGAAATATGGCAAAAAAAAGAATGTTTATCGGCTTTACAGAATCGTATCGTGTGTGCTTTAATACGCAATAGATACGACTCTGCCATAATGTGTGCCGAAGTTCTGTATGGGAACACACAATACCTTAACCAATTTGTATCTACAATAATTGGAACAGGTGGAAATTTTGATGTATCAAACTTGGCTTTTTCATTTCTTGATATACTTTGTGATGAAATAGGCGCAAGCAAACTTTTGCCTTTCATTACCAATAGCTCATGGAAAGAATATATAGGAGAAAAAGCTGTTAAGCCTCTTGTTGATAGCATACAAGAGGCAATCAACATTGCTCAAAAAACCAAAGGAAAAGGTTCAAACGCAAGGCTAAATGCAGGAGAGACATTAAGGAGAAATACAAGGAATGCCATCTTGCAATTAAAAGATTTTCTCTCCACGAAAGATTTGCAATACCAAATGATTGCAGATAAGTTGGGACTTGAAATTCTGCAATGCGGAATTGACTACTTTAATGATTCTGAAGAGCCTGATGCTGCGCACAAAGCCATGAACTTGCAGGAATATGCAAAAAGCATTGCTGTAGGACAAATGGCTAAAGATAGATGTAAAGAGAATGTTGATATTCTTCAAAGGATTATTGACAATTTACCTCCGTCTGAAGTTTTTGTGGAAGATAGAGCTATTCATGAGGAATTGCGTAAATACTGCTTGTTACCAGATAAAATCTGCCATGCAGTTACGTTGTTAAATAATACGAAACCGCATATTCAGTCTATAAAGCGCAAACTTGGCGTATCTAATTCCTATTATCTTAAAATTTCAACGCAAGTAGTAGGAAATGCATTAAGCAATATCATTGCAGAGGTTAATGAAGCACAATCTATATTTAGTGCTGATAAAGATGATCCAAACGCAACTTTAGCGGCAATACTTGGAATAACACATGTAAAATCTGTATTGGAAGAAGCTTGGAAAGCCACAAAAATAATGGATGGCTTTGACATGGAATCCGAATATAAGAATGGCAGATATAATGAAAATCGTTCTATATTAAAAGGATTATGTGACCAATTAGGAGTATCTACATCTGCGTACACATCTAGTTCATCATCCTCACGAACGACCCAGAGAAGCCAGACTTCTACAACACGCCCTTATTCGTCAACTTCCAATAGAACATCTGCGAATAGACAGACAACATCAACAAGCAGTTCTAATTCATCAAATTCAAGTGATGATACGCCATGGGGATGTATTGCAGTCATAGCAATTGGTATAATAATATTTTTAATTTCAATATGTAGCTAAAATGAAGAAGATGTTTACATTTTTGATACTGGCAGTTATTGGTTGTCAGTTTGCTAATGCTAAGTCGATAAACGATAACACAGACAAGATAAAAGCTTTGGAAGAAAAGTGTTATGTTTTGCAGAACAAGCAAGTAAAAGCAGATAATAATTTGCGAAAGCTTATTGAGAGCCAACACGTGGCAGAACGCAAAATACAAACACTTGTAAAGAAGAACGATGCACAACGTTTGGCTATTGACAGTTTGCAAGATAAGTGCAAATCTTTAGAAGAAGCACAATCTACAGACAGAGAAAATATAAATGGAAAGATTGACGCTACAGATAATAATGTTCGTACCAACCAAGATCAACTTCAATCTCGTACTTTGTACGGAGTCATTGTCGTAATAGTTGTCCTTGCCATTATAGTAGGTGTAGCATGTTGGTTGACGAAGCGTATTAAATCAGGGACATCAACTATTGGAGATGTTCGTAGAGCGCAAGAGGCATTACAAGCAGCCCAAACCAAAATGCAAGAAGAATCGATAAAATTAGACAACCAACTCCTTGCTATTGTTCAAAAGCAACTTGATGCTTCTGTTCCGTCAGCAAGCAAAACTACAGGAGAACCTGACCATTCACTTGTGGTAAAACTTGCGGATGAAATAGCAAGAATAGAGACTAACCTTTCAAAAATGGATAAATCCGTTAGAGGTTACAAACAACTTGTTCAAGCAAAAGACCGTATGATAAACAATGTGCGTGCTAATGGCTATGAAATCATTAGTTTGCTCGGACAGGAATATAACGATGGTATGCAATTTCAAACAAGATTCGTTCCAGACGAAAGTTTACCAGAAGGCAAGCGTATAATCACAGGAATGATCAAGATGCAGGTTAATTATAATGGCAAGATGATACAACCTGCAGAAATCGTAGTAAGTCAAAACATTTAAATACAATAATTATGGCAAGAATCAAAATAGACTATGGCATAGACCTTGGTACGACAAACTCGGCTATAGCCAGAATGGAGAATGGTGAGTCTGTTATCAAACAGACTAAAAACCTTATGGACACATTGCCTTCTTGTGTCTATTTCTCAAAGAACAAGAAGGGGGAACGTGCCTTGCGTATTGGCATGAAAGCAAAAGATTCTGTATATTCAGATGCTATCACGGCTTTGAGCAAGAATGAGCCTCCAAAAGAGTGTGGATATTTGGAGTTTAAGCGTGAAATGGGTTCTGACAAGAAGTATTCCAATGAGAATATGCCCAAGGAAAGCTATTCCCCAGAAGAACTTTCTGCAGAGGTCTTGAAAGAACTGAAAAGCCTTATCAATGATGAAACGGTTAATTCTGTGGTTATTACAGTGCCTGCCATGTTTACCGCAATACAAAAAGATGCCACAATGAAGGCTGCACGTATTGCAGGCTTCAAGCAGTGTGAATTGTTACAGGAGCCTATAGCTGCTTGTATGGCATATGGTTTGTCAAGTGAGAAGAAAGATGGCAAATGGCTGGTTTTTGACTTTGGAGGTGGAACTTTTGATGCGGCTTTGGTTAAGGTCGAAGATGGCATTTTGACTGTGTTCGATACAGAAGGTGACAACTACCTTGGTGGCAAGAATCTTGATGAAGCCGTTGTCAACAAAATTCTTATGCCAAGTTTGAAAGAAGATTATGCCCTATCTTCATATGAAACTACGGAATGGAAGAAGAAAGCCTTAATGGATGCTCTTAAAGGTCCAGCCGAGGAATTGAGAATAGCATTGTCATTTGCTGACAGCGCAGATTATTCCACTTATGACCGCAATTTAAATCTGGGGCAAGATGACAATGGCGAGGACATTGACCTTGAAATTACAATTACAAAAGACCAGCTTATTGACGCTATTGGCGAACAGTACCAAAAAGCTGTCAACATTTGTAAGAATCTTTTAGAACGAAATGGGCTTACTGGAAAAGACTTGTCTTCACTCATACTTGTTGGCGGACCAACCTATTCGCCAATAATTCGTGATATGTTGAAAGAAGATGTTACGCAAAATGTTGATACCAGTATTAACCCAATGACCGCAGTTGCACGTGGAGCTGCTCTTTATGCTTCTACAATAGATGCAAATATTAATGAGGCTGAAATTAAAAAGGAAGCAAAGGCGGATATTGTGTTTCTGCAAGTTGGTTATGAATCAACATCGGTCGAACCATCAGAATGGGTAAGCATCAGCATCGACAAGGAAAAGACAGGAAACAATAGTCCTAACGAGTTATCTATCGAATTGCAACGTGCAGATGGCGCATGGAGAAGTGACCGAATTTCTGTAGATACAAATGGCAATGTTATTGAGGCATTCTTGCTTGAAGGTAAGCCAAACACATTTAAAGTAAAGGCTTACAATCAGCAAGGCAATGCTGTTGAGATTTTCCCTTCTGAATTTACCATTATCCAAGGTGTCAAAGTAGGTGCTGCACCTCTTCCTTATAATATAGGTATTGCAGTTTATAATGACATCAAAAAGCGTGGTGTATTCTTACCAGCCAAAGGGTTGGAAAAGAACAAGCCTCTGCCAGCCGTAGGTGTTGTGCCTGATAGAAAAACGACACAGGCATTGCGCCCTGGAGTTTCTACAGACGTGTTGTCAATTCCTGTTTATCAAGTATCAGGCTTAGAAGCCGAAGGAAAAACAGCTGCATTAAATACGCAAATATCTAATGTGGTTGTTACTGGTGATGACGTTGAACAGCTCATCCCTGAGAATTCGAATGTGGAAATCACTCTGCACGTTGATTCCTCGGAAATGATGACAATGGAGGTGTATTTCCCATCTGTAGACTTCACGGTAAAAAAAGAACTAGACTTAAGCAAACGTGAGTCTTCTGAGGATGCTATTTCGTGGGTAAATAAAGAATTGGGTTCTGCTCAAAGAAGTATAGAGGCATTGCTTTCTTCCGGTATCTCTGTCGATGAGTTGAATAAAGAACTTGATGCCGTAAAAGAATTAGCTTCAAGTGGTAACGACCCTATGCGTACTCAATCTAATTTAAAGGAAGTTCTACGAAAAATAGAGGAACTTGACGATAGTACAGAATGGCAACGTGTAGAAAGAGAACTTCGAGAAGAATTTGATAGACTGGAGAAGGCACAAAACGACTTAGGTAATGACAAGTCAGCTCAATTGGTCAATCAAATCCGTAGTCAAGTAGATAATGTCATTCGAGTGAAGGATGCTAAACTTGGTCGTGAAATCCTTGATCAAATCAGCAGTTTGTTTGTTCACTTAACTTTGGTATATCAGTGTATGGGACTTATCCGTGATTGCCATAATCGTTTTGGAACAATTCGTTGGAAAGATGCGTCAAGAGCTCGCCAACTTATCAACAGAGGTTTGGAAGAGATTAACAATCAGCCGTCTGTTGACAAACTTCACCCAATAGCATGTGGTCTTATTGATCTTATGCCGAATGAAGAAGCAGTCAATGCTGGTGGTTTATTGAAATAGTAAATATAATTTTTATGCATTTCAAGAAGAACGATAGAATAGATTCATACACAGTAGCGTTTCCGCACAAGCAAGGGTCTTATGCGGAAACCTATCGTGTAAAAGATACAAGTGGCAAGACCCGCTTCTTGAAACTTATCAATTACTCAAAACTCAATCGTAATCAGATTGATGATAATGGTCGAGTGATAGAGGTTGAGATAGCCAAACTGTTGAATCACCACAATCTTTGTCTATTTATAGACTCTGGCAATATGATAATGAACGGAAGTCAATATGCTTGGTTCGTCACCGAATTTGTAAGCGGAGAAACTTTGTCACAGAGAACTATCCGTGATGATGAAATCAGCGTTTATGAGATAAAAACAATAGCAAAGGCGGTATTGTCAGCATTGTCATTTCTGCATTCACAGCCAATTCCTGTTATTCATAATGAGGTCACGACACAAAACGTCTTCCTTAATCTCGTTGGAGAATTACAGGATTTGAAACTTATAGATTTTGGACATGCAAGATTCTTGAACCAGTCACCAGCTAAGCCAAACTTGGATGAATTAAATCCATTCTATCTTGCGCCAGAACGTTTTTCTGGAGTATGTTCTATTCAGACAGACCTCTATTCTGTTGGAGTGATGATGTACCATCTCCTTTATGGAGAGTTGCCGTGGTTTTTAGATGTTTCAAGAAAGCGTGGGCAAGATGTTATCGATTCCATCTTGGCAGAACGAGACAAAGAACTTGTACTCACAAAAGAGGACAAGTATGAACTTGACGACCAACTGCAGAATGTGATAGCAAAATCTTTAAGCTATGATAGCGAAGATAGATTTCAAAGTGCAGATGAGTTTATAAAGGCTATTGACGGAGAAATAAAGATAGAACGCCAATCTACGAAACGTAAGATTTTGTCACAACAGCAATCCGACAATACACCAGTTTCTTCCGCTATCAAAAAGAAAGGTGAAGGTTTTGCTGCTGTAGCTGGTATGGAAGAGTTGAAGCAACAAATGCGTGAAGAAGTTATCGAACCTCTCCACAATCCCGAAGAATACCATCGTTATGGTGTAACTATTCCAAATGGGATGTTGCTGTATGGTCCTCCTGGTTGTGGAAAGACATTTTTTGCAAAACACTTTGCAGAAGAGGTCGGATTCAACTTTATGTGCATCACGCCAGCTACTCTAAAGAGCCGTTATGTCAATGCTACGCAAGAGAATATTGCCAAGATGTTTAAAGAGGCAGAGGAGAACGCACCAACAGTGATTTTCATTGACGAGATGAATGAACTTGTCCCTAATCGAGATGATGGGAATGTGCATGAAATGTCAAGAAGTGCAGTGAATGAGATGTTAGCTCAAATGGATAGGACTGGAGAAAAAGGCATTTTCATTATTGGGGCAACCAACTATCCAAACATGATTGACCCTGCGATTTTGCGTGCTGGACGTTTGGATAAAAAGTATTACATTGGTGTGCCTGACATAGAAGCTCGAATGGCATTGTTCAGGTTGTACTTAAACAAACGCCCTTACGATTTTGGGTTAGACTATCATCAATTAGCTGATATGACCCAAGGTTATGTCTCAGCTGATATACAACTGATAGTCAATGATGCGTCACGAAATGCACTTCGCCAACATAGCAAAATAACAATGGATCTATTGAAAGCTGCAATTACAAACACCGCTCCTTCACTTAACAACAATGAATTACGCAAATACGAGCGCATTCGAGCTATGATGAATGACGAAGAAATGAAGAAGTCCGATGATAGACCTCGTATAGGTTTTAACGTTTAAATAATTACTGTTATGACAAAAGAAGAATTATACTTGAAAACCATTTTCTGTTGCATCGCTTGTGATGGAGATATTGCTACAGAGGAAGTAGATATGGTTAGAGATTTGTGTACAAAAGACAACATCTTCCACGATGTTGATTCGGAGAAGTACCTCAACTCATGGATTACTGAAATCAATGAGCAAGGTGGAATGTTCCTGCAAGCTTATCTTAAAGAACTAAATTCTGCGGATTTGAATGAAACAGAGCAGTTACTAATAGTATCACTTACCTTTAAAGCAATTGAAGCAGACAACCGCATAAAATATGCCGAAGTAAAATTCTTCAAAAAGATACGTTCAAGACTTACTATAAGTGACGAGGCAATATTGGCAGATCATCCAAACAAAGAGGATTTTCTCTTACCTGATATTAACATAACAGAAATTTCTCAATGGGATGATAGTACACATTTTTCGCAAATATCTATTCCTACCCAAAGCAACTAAACGTTAACGATTATGTGGAATCCTTTTAAGAAAAAAGACCCATTAGAGGGACAAAGGGCTAACTATGCTTTAGCATTTGACATTGTACCAAAAGTTCTGAATGCATTCAACGCTGGAAATATACCATTGACAGAATTGGAAAACGTCTCAACTTTCATGAACTTTGCCGATGACAGCAAGAATATCATAAAATGGAAAAAGATGACGATTTCTGGTACTGATTTCAAAAGCTATCAAGATAAGCATATGATAATAATTCGGTTCCCAGAGCCGTTTACCTTATCAAGTGTAAAGGCTGGAATAATTGTTGTTGATAAAAAATATCAACAAACAAGATACTTTACACTGGAAGCTTCTTTTGGTGGATGTATGATAGCTGAAATCTCAGGACAGAAGCGCAACAATACAGGTGTTACTGTTGCAGATAAAGAAGACCTTACAGAATTTGCATCTATCGTTTTCAGTTTAGCCATAAAGCAAGACTATAATAATTTTGCATCAACAGAACCTGTCACAAATAAGCCAGAACAAGCTGGTGCTGGTGAAAGAATCATAGCATTATCGCTTAATACTCTAATAGAACAAATGTCAGCAAGATACTCTGAATGGAAAGGTCTGTTTACAGTAACTCCTATGACTGACCATGTTTTGGTTAAATGCCATAAAGGGGTTTGATGATACAAATACTCGCAAAGCTATACCATGTTTATGGAGAAGAAAATCCTTTGTTGATAATTGCAAAATGTTTGATGTCAAAAGAATCGCATTTTTAGACTCTGTGAATCGCACTTTCGATGAATTAAAGCTATTGGAAATAGATGCTTCTACACTTCCTTGATTAGAGTATAAGGACTTGCTTTGTCAAATTTCAAACGAAGTAAGTTCCTATACTCATTATCTAAATCTATAGCGAATAACCTTTTGGCTTTTTTCTTTGAATTGCCCCCAATCCAACTTTTTGCGTTCCGTCCCAATTCGTCAACTGGTCAGCACAGCCATTGAAGCCACCAAGCGAAATGTATGCGTCTGCACTGCATGACATGCGGTCAACAAAAGCGAGGAAGTTGTCAATGGAGTTGTCTGTGAATTGGACCTCATTCGTGGCGAAGAGTTTTGTCCAACTGGTAACACGAGTTCGCAAGGGCGGGAGCAAGCACTCCCCCACGCGCGTTGCACCTTGAGCGGCAAACAGCGGGGATTCAAAAAATCGAATGGGAAAAACACAAGGAGGCTCCCGAAACAACATGCCGAGAGCCTCGTGTGCTACATTAAATTCATTACGGGGGACTCATCGCCGTCATCTTCTCCATGCCATCACTGGTACGGGGAGAGGCGGCCTCGTCAGAGCGAGCACCCATGCCGTGGTTTCAAACGGCCACAATCTGTCATTCAATTCTGTTTCTTCTTTATGGAATGAATTTGACGGTACAAAGGTAGCTGAAACACCGGCGCGCGTCAATCCTTATTTATAAGGATTTTGCCGTCCGCGGCCGTCGGGATGCGGCACCCCGCCTCAGCCGTTCATGGCACCGCAATGGGGGCAACGACCCTTGTGCTGGATGATTTGGCCACAGTTGCCGCACACATAATGCGGGTGGGCGTGGCGCCTGTACCGCCGGATGGCAAACCAGTAATAAGCCACAAGCAAGGGATAGCCTATATAATATAAGGTGGTAAGGCCGAAGACGATGTAGTTGACGGCACAGGTAGCCAGCAGTCCGCTGAGGTACATCACGGCATCGCTGAAGGGAAGCTGATGCCGAACGTCATCCGCAGCCGCCAAACCCACGATGAGCATGGCCCAGACAGACAGCAGGAACACCATGAGCAGCGGCGGTACCGTGAAGGGATTGAGCGTGGGATGATAATAAAAATGCCGCCACATGTCGGGCTCGAACATCTGAATGCTGGCATACAGCGCCGACGACGAGGCTACGATGAGGCACAGCAGCGTGGGATAAAACGAGTTGATGTCGCGGAAATGCACTATCCACGCCTTGTCCTTGACGAGCCGGCGCATCCAATAGGCGATGGCTATGAGCGTGATAATCACCAAGAACACCAGCAGGTGAGTGTCAGAGAAGGTGGAAATAAACTGCGAGATGGGGTCGTCGGGCACCACGCGGGGCAGCATCTCCGATTCGTGAATCCACCCGAACGTGTGCTGGTCGCTGGCCAACTGCACCCAGACGGAGTCGATTGTGTCGGTGGGCAGCATGCGGATGTCGGCCACCACCACATGACTGTGACGGCCCAGCACCAAACTGTCTGTCATGAATCCGGAAAGCAGTTCTTCGGGTTGTTGCTTGAGCAGCACGAGCGAATCGCTCTTGACGATGAAATTGTAGTTGTTGGTATAATGGTGCTTGGAATAGAAATGCAGCGAGTCTGCCTGTGCGGCGTTCAAGGGGACGAGGGCCTCTGACGCATGATTGGGCCTGTGATAACAACCACAGAGCAAGCTCAGGACAGCCCACAGCACCAGGTATCGGCACAGCAGGAACAACGGCTCACGACGCATGCGCTTGTTTACGATAATCTCATTCTCCGGCATAGATATTCATTTGGCATTCGTCACACTTAAACTCCAAACGGAAGCGGCGACCGTCACCCAGTCGCAGGTACAGCGGTTCTCGCCACGTGGGTTGCTCGCCACCCCGCCTTACACAATGTCCCAGACTGTAACGCAGACAGTGACGGCACTGCATCACCAGTACCGAATCGTTCCGTTTCACCCCTTCATCCGCCCCTTGGCTCACCTCATAGGCGGCTGCCGCGTTTGACAAGCCCTCACGTTGATAGAACGATTCAGCCAACGTGTTGGCGATATTGTACAGATAGGTAAACTTACGGTATTCGGGTTGCCAAGCCAATGTTCCACTTGGCTTACGCGCCGGCTGAGTTGTTGGGGAGACAGACGGCTGTGCGGATGGCGTTTCCACATAGCTGGGGCACTCCAACTCGATGGCTTGCACCACCTCGCGGCGCAATGTTGCCAATGCGCTTGACGGGATGAAATAGGCATCGGCCTGTCCTTCCAGATCAATCATGTCGGCCATATAGGGCGTGTCACCCAGCTTACCCAACTGTCGCAAAATATTATCTCGTTGCGGTTTCATGGCCTTTTGCTTGTCTGTCTCCAGCACCTGACAAGTGGGTTTAATGCCCTGCCCCGTGGCCGAGAGGGCAAAACCGTTCTCGGTAACCGACAAGGTGAGCGTGATGGGAATCTTGCGCTCTGCCGTCTTCCCCTTCAACAGCTTGGTGAACGCCTCATCGCGATTGCGATACAAGGCCGCACCCGGTCGCAGGTTGTCCGGCATGCGCAGCGGAAACAGCCGGTTGCCCTCTGCCCGGTTGATGCGGAACCCCTCCAACTCATGCTCATCATTGATGAAGCACAGTCCGTCGCCATTGGCAAAGCTGGCCGTTCCGGCTACATTGAACGAGCCCCGCCTGATTTCCTTCACCTTGCCTACATACTCGCCCAGTGCCTTGGGTGTGTCGGGCGAATAGATGTAAGGTTGCCTGCGATGCAGGAAATAATCGGTATATCCCCGGTTGAAAGTCTTCTTCAAATCGGGCTCAAAGTAATACGTCACCCGCCCCAACGATGCGCGGCGGTAGTCATCTCCGCACTTCTCAATGATGCGGTTCAACCGCTTCGAGTAGGCCGACACCACGTTTTTGACATACTCCACATCCTTCAGTCGGCCTTCTATCTTGAACGAACAGATGCCCGCATCGGCCATTTCTTCCAGGTGATCAATCTGACACAGGTCTTTCAGCGACAGCAAATGACGCTGGTGTTCTATCTCACGCCCTTGCGCGTCAATCAAATCGAACTTCATCCTACAGAACTGTGCGCATGCACCGCGGTTGGCACTGCGCTGAAAACAATACTGCGAGGCATAGCACACCCCCGAGTAACTCACGCACAGCGCACCGTGCACGAAGCCTTCCAACTGCACGTCGGGCACGGTTTGGTGGATGGTTTTGATCTCAGCAAGCGACAATTCGCGCGCCAGCACAACGCGCTCGAAGCCCAGACCATGCAGCCAAGCTACCTTTTCGGCCGTTCGATTGTCGGTTTGCGTGCTGGCATGGAGAGCCGGCAAGGGCTTCATGTCCTTGGGCAACAGGTCAAGTACGGCCATGTCTTGCACCAACAGCGCGTCGACACGCATCTCCGTCAAGGCCCGCAAGAGCGCGCGCGTGTCCTCAAGCTCGTCTTCGTAGACAATGGTGTTGACCGTGACATACACTTTGGCACCGAACTGATGGGCATGCAGGCACAGCTCACGGATGTCGTCCAGCGAGTTGCCAGCCGATGCCCGCGCGCCAAACTTGGCCGCACCGATGTACACTGCGTCGGCTCCATGGTCGATGGCAGCCTTTCCACATTCCAAGTTTTTGGCCGGTGCCAGCAGTTCCAGTTTCCGCATTGCTTATCTTAAATATTCGTTCATCCAGTTCGCAAACAGCAGGTGGGCGTGCGCGCGCCAAGTAACGAGCGGTGCGTTGGCAGGGTCGTCGTCACGGTAATAGTGCCGTGGCAGATCCACGTCGTCGCGCTTCCCCGCATCACGATGGTACTCTTGGTCCAACGTTTCGGGCGCATACTCCATGTGTCCCGTGATGAAAATCTCCTTTCCGCCGGCCGTCATGCACATGCTCACCCCACTCTCTTCCGACTCTGCCAACAGCGTCAGTTCAGGATGCTGGAGGATATCCTCCTTCCTAATCTCGGTATGGCGACTGTGCGGCATGCAGAACACGTCATCAAACCCGCGGAAAATGGGTACTTCGGGATGTAGCACCCGTTGAGGAAAGATGCCAAACATCTTCTTAGGAAGCGCATATTTGTTGATACCTTCATGAAAATACAAGCCCGCTTGCGCCGCCCAACATATATATAAGGTGGATTTGAGCGAAGTTCTCGCCCACGAAAATATCTGCGTCAGCTCGTCCCAATAATCCACTTCTTCAAAATTCAAATGCTCCACAGGTGCGCCAGTGACGATGAGTCCATCGAACGGCTGTGATGACAATTCGTCAAAATAATGATAGTAAGCATCCATGTGAGCCGCTGGCACATGCGTGGGCGTGTGCGACCGAAGCCTCATCCACGCCACTTCAATATCCAAAGGAGATGCCGACAGTAACCGCAGAATATCGGTTTCGGTCTGCAACTTCGTAGGCATCAAGTTCAATACGGCTATCTTGATAGGAACAGTATGCAGGCGCTGCACCCTGAAATCTGCGACATCTACCGGGATGTTTTCAGATTTCAAGCGTTCGACAGCTGGAAAATGGGATGGAAGATATAACGACATGCACGCAATGATAACAGAGTATGAACGACTGACAACCCTGCAGGACGGTTGCGCTGCAAAGGTACAAAAAGAGGAAAGAAAGACCAACGGACAACCGTACTTTTTCTCTGAACGGCCAAACATCGCATACGGCATCCATCATGCGGCAAGGAAAAGAATCGTTACCGGCGCGCCACATCGCCTTCGGGCCTTTCTTCTGTCAGCGTGACGCACGCCCACTGACGGCCGGCAGCTACAAGTTAGTCCCGACAACTCCCGCCAGTTCTCTGTAACTCCCTATTTCCAATCTCCCCCAAGACATTCCCCAACGACCTGCTCAATCACTTGCGGGAAATGCTTCATCTCCAACTGGTGCTCTTTCTCCGCAATGTCGTCTACGCTGTCGGATGGGAGAAGTGGCGTGCGGAACTGAGCAATAATCTCTCCGCCATCGCACACCGAGCTGACCCAGTGAACGGTGAATCCGGTCTGAGTTTCGTCCGCGGCCTTCACCGCTTCGTGCACATGGTGTCCGTACATGCCCTTGCCGCCGAACTTGGGCAGTAAGGCGGGATGCAGGTTGATCATGCGCCGGTGGTAAGCGTGGATGAGATAGTCGGGAATCATCAGCAAGAACCCAGCCAACACGATGAAATCGATGTGATGCTCATCAAGCAGCTTCAGCACCTCATCGGCCTTGCCAAACTCGGCCTTGGGCACGACAACGGCAGGAACGTTCAGTCTTTCGGCACGCACCAGGGCGTAGGCATCGGACTTGTTGCTCAGCACCAGCGCGACATGCACCAGCGGTGAATCTTGAAAATGGCGGATGATGTTCTCGCAGTTGGTACCGCTGCCCGAAACAAAGATGGCGACGTTACAGGGTTTCCGTTTAGATGTTGTGGTGGTCGTTGGTTCTGTCATAGTGATTATTGGGATTATTAGGCCAATTGGGCTTATTAGCCTTATTAGGCCTATTAGGCTTATTAGCCCTATTGTTGGTTGTCGTCATCATCTTCATCCCATTCGTCATCCTCATCCCATCCAAAGAGAGCCGGACGGATGAAGGCGTCCATGCTGCGCCGGTCTTTCTTCGTGGGTCGTCCGGTACCGCGGGCCCGGTCTACGAATCCACTGATGCGGCTCATCTCCAACAGCTCGTACTGCTTAGCATCGGTGACATTCTCGTAAATCTGCGGAACCAACTTAGCACCCACCCGCTGTTCGATGGCCTTGAGCACCTTGAGCGAATAGGTGACAGGCGGTTTCTTGACGTCAACCGTCTCGCCGGCCTTGATGACATGGCTCGGCTTGACGCTCAGCCCATTGACGCTCACGCGATTGTTCTTGCAAGCATCGGCGGCCAGCGTGCGGGTCTTGAAGACGCGGGCCGCCCAGAGCCACTTGTCAATGCGCGCCGACCCGGTGTCCTTGACACGAAGGGTGGAAGTGGTGGAGATTGTTTCTGTCATTGTAATTATTGGGCTTATTAGGCTAATTGGGCTAATTGGGCTTATTGGCCTAATTGGGCTAATCGGCCTTATCGGCCTTATTAGCCTTATCGGCCTTACTTGCCCGCTCTCTTTTTTCCCTGTTGGTTAAACTGGTTCATGGTGATGTCGATGCCGGCCAGGACAAAGCTCCTGACGATTTCCACCGCAGTGTCGATGGCGGGCTGAAGAACCTGCATGTCGGCCTCGTCATAGCGGCCGAGCACCCAGTCTACCTGTCCGCCGCGCGGATAGTCGTTGCCAATGCCCATGCGCAGACGGGGATAGTTCTGCCCGATGAGCTGCTGGATGTGTCCCAGTCCGTTGTGCCCCCCGTTGCTGCCACTGCCCTTGAGGCGGAACTCGCCCAGGGGCAAGGCCACATCGTCAGAAACCACGAGCAAGCGCCGCTGGTCAACGTTTTCCTTGTTGAGCCAATAGCGCACGGCGTTGCCGCTGAGGTTCATGAACGTGGTGGGCTTGAGCAAGATGACTTTGCGGCCCTTCAGGCTGGTTTCGGCCACGAAGCCGTATCGCCTGTCCTCAAAAACGATATTGGACGCCTCGGCAAAAGCGTCCAATACCATGAATCCGGTGTTGTGGCGGGTTCCCGCGTATTCAGCGCCCGGATTGCCCAGTCCACATATCAAGTATTTGTCCATTGATCAAACTATCGTGACTCTCACGGGCCGGTTAAGCCTCCGCAGGTGCGGCTTCGCCCTCGCCCTCAGCGGCTGCGTCGCCCTCATCAGCCGTGCCGGCGGCCGCAGACAGGTTAGCGGCGCGCGTCATCTTGACGGAGCATACCACCACGTCTTTCGGCGTGGCCATCTCAAGTCCCTCGAATTTCAGCTGTCCCACCTTGATGCTCTTGCCGATTTTCAAGTTGGTAACGTCGATGTCCAGATGTTCAGGGATACGCTGGTAAGGCGCGGTGACGCTCACCTTGCGCACGGACAGGTTCATGCGTCCGCCGTCGCGCACGCCCTGCGCCAATCCAACCAACTTCACCGGAATGCCGATGGTGATGGGCTTCTGGTCGTTCACGGCATAGAAGTCTACGTGGAGCAGCGCGTCCGTCACCGGATGAAACTGCAGTTCTTTCAAGATGGCGGTGTGACCCTCGCCGTCAATGTTGAGGTTGATTACATAGATATGCGGCGTGTACACCACCTTGCGCAGCTCTGACATGGGAGCCGCGAAAGCCAGCGCCACCGGCTTGCCGTCGGCCTGCGCCGCGCCATAAATGTTACAAGGAACGTAACCCTCTTTCCTCAATTGCTTAGAAGCTTTCTTTCCAAGGTCTTCACGCTTCTTACCCGATACATTAATCTCTTTCATAATGTGTTACTCTAAATTAAGTTGTTGAACATACATTGCCTTAATTCGCCATCACACAGAGACGCGGGAATCTCCCGCTGGGCCGATGCCGCCAGATGAAGAGACAGGCGGGGCTGGACGCCCCCTCCCCCTTCACGGCACGCGCCGGCGTCACTGATGCGCTCAAAAAAGCGCTGCAAATGTACTTGAATTATCTGAGATATGCAAAGTTTCTGTAAAAAATTGACATTATCAAGGAAGATTGCTTGCGTGTCATGCAAAAAAACACTACATTTGCATTATCAAATTAAGCAAGAACACAAATTATTGAAGGATGATCAACCGCGAACTAATCAGGACCAAGATAGTCCAGTTAACCTACGCATACTACCAGAACGGCAACAAGAACGTGGACAATGCGGAGAAGGAACTGCTGTTCTGCCTCTCCAAGGCGTACCATTTGTACATCTACCTGCTCCAGCTCATCGTGGCCATCTCACGCGAAGAGCGGCACAGGGTGGACATCAACACGCAGAAGGCCGAAAGGGAAGGAACGGAGACGCCACCGCAAAAATTCGCATTCAACAAGTTCGCCATCCAACTGGAAGAGAACAAGATGCTCAACGACTTCATAGAGGAGCAGAAACTGACCTGGGATGATGACATTGAGTTCATCAGGAAGACATGCAACCAGATCGAGCAGACGGAAACCTACCAAACGTACATGGCCGACGCGGATGACAGTTACGAGGCCGACCGCGAGGTGTGGCGCAAGCTGTACAAACAGCTCATCCAGGACAATCCGGAACTGGACGCCCTGCTCGAGGAGAAGAGCCTGTACTGGAACGACGACAAGGAAGAGGTGGACACCTTCGTGCTGAAAACCATCAGGCGCTTCGACCAGGCCAAGAAAGCCGGTCAGGAACTGCTGCCGGAATACAAGGACGAGGAAGACCGCGACTTCGCCACCAAGCTCTTCCGCGCCACCATCCTCAACGCCGACACCTACCAAATGTACATGAGCGAGACCAGCCGCAACTGGGACTTCTCACGGCTGGCCTACATGGACGTGGTCATCATGCAGATTGCCATCGCCGAGATGCTCACGATTCAGAACATCCCCGTCTCGGTGACGATATACGAGTATGTGAACCTGGCCAAGCGCTACAGCACGGCAAAGAGCGGAGCATACATCAACGGCATGCTCGACGCCATCGCACGGCACCTCGCGTCGACAGGCAAGATGCTCAAGCCCATGCCCGAACCCAAGCACCACCGGACTGCCGGAAAAGAGGAGACTCCCGGCGCCGGGCAACCAGCGGATGAAAAAGGGGGAAAACAGCAATAGAAAACACCAAACGGGCGGCTCCATCAAGCAGCCTCGCCAGATTGCGAGACTGTTTTTCAATTCGCAGAACCGCCCATAAATCAACCATACAAATATGACAACACTACTATTAGCCGCGCAAGCAGCGCGCGGAGGAGCAGGCGGAACAGGCATGCTCATCTTCATGGTGGCCATGCTGGCCATCATGTGGGTGTTCATGATTCGCCCACAACAAAAGAAACAGAAGGAGATACGCAACTTCCAGAACGCCTTGCAGGAAGGCTCGAAGGTAATCATCAACGGCGGCATCCACGGCACCGTGAAGCGCATCGACATCGCAGCGAACACGGCAGACGTGGAAATAGCGCGAGGCGTGACCGTACAGGTGGACCGCAGCTCACTCTATGCCGACGCGGCGCCGCAAAACGCAGCCAAGGCTTAACGGCCACCGCACATGCTCAAACTGCTCAAGCGCTTCAGCGCATCCGTCAGGAGGCTCGCGCTCTACCTGGTGTCCAAGCGGTTCCTGGTGTTTTTGTTCTTCCTGTTTCTCAGCGCGGCGTTCTGGCTCTCCATGACGCTCGATGAGATGTACGAGAAAGAAATACCCGTACCCATACACTTGGTCAACATACCCAAGAACATCATCATCACCACCGAGATGCCCGACACCGTCATCATGACGGTACGCGACAAGGGGTTCGCATTCATGGGCTATTTCACGGGCAACAGGTTCCGGCCCATCAACCTCAACTTCTCCACCTACGCCAACGAGAGCACTGGAAGGGGAAGCGTGCCGCTGGCCGACGTGCAGAACATCCTGTACCAACGACTGGCCAACTCTTCGAGAATCACGGCCCTGGAACCCAGTCAGCTAAGATTCTACTTCAACTTCGGACAGTCGAAGGCTCTTCCCGTGCGTGCGGACGGCATCATGATACCCGCCAAGAACTACTACCTGGCACGCGTGAGCTTCTGGCCGGAAAAAGTGACAGTGTACGCACAGCAAAGCAAACTGGACAGCATGAGGTGCATCATGACCGAGAAACTGAACATCACCAATTTCACGGACACGCTGATACGACAGGTCAACCTGCGGAAAATCATCGGCGTGAAAACCGTACCGGAGAAGGTGAAGATAGGTCTCTACCCCGACATCCTCACGGAAGAGAGCATCGAGGTGCCCGTCACGGCCGTCAACATGCCGAAAGGCAAGACCCTGCGCACCTTCCCGTCCAAGGTAAAGGTGCTGTTCAACATCGGGGTAACGGCTTTCAGGAAAATCAGTGAAAAGCAATTCAAGGTGGTGGTCAACTATGACGAGCTGCGGAAAAACCCTTCCGACAAATGCGCCCTGCACTTGAAAACCGTCCCCGCAGACGTGCGCCAAGCGCGGCTGGAAATGAACCAGATAGACTATCTCGTCGAACAACAATAACCACTCCAGGCAACCAACGGTGAGATGAACAACAGGAAGAGCATTGTAGCCATCACGGGCGGCATCGGGGCGGGCAAGAGTCATGTGTGCCGACTGCTCAGGCAACGGGGCATCGTGGTCTACGACTGCGACGAGGCGGCCAAGCGGCTCATGCGAGAAGATCATCAGCTGCGGCAACAACTCATCCAACTGGTGGGAGCGGATGTGTACGAGGGAACGGAGCTTCAGAAGTCGGCGCTCGCCCGGTTCCTGCTGGCATCAGAGGCCAACAAGCAGGCGGTCAACGACATCATCCACCCAGCCGTGGCCACCGACTTCCTGAAGTCGCCGCTGCAGTGGGTAGAGAGCGCCATCTTGTTTGACGCTCACTTCGACCGCCGCATCGCGCCCGACAAGGTGATATGCGTCACGGCTCCGGTGGAGACACGCGCGGAACGCATCATGCGGCGCGACCACATAAGCCGTGAAAAGGCCACTGCGTGGATGAACAGCCAAATGCCACAAGAAGAAATGGTAAGGCTGAGCGACGTTGAACTCGTCAACGACGGAAAAGCCGATTTATCCCAACAAATAGAGAAAATATTAGAACAACTGAACCGCAACCACATCCTTTAAAATAAGGTGTACAGGGGTGCGGGGCGGTACATGCATCATCTGTCAAACGAAAATTAACAAACAACAATGAAAACAATTCTTTCAATCGCAGGTAAGCCAGGACTTTATAAATTGGTGTCACGCGGAAAAATGAACCTCATCGTAGAATCGCTCGACGAGACACACCGCCGCATGCCGGCCTTCTTCACCGACAGGGTCACCAGCCTGGGCGACATCGCCATGTACACCGACACCGACGACGTGCCACTGTGGAAGGTGCTCAAGGGCGTGGGCGAACAGGAGCAAAACAAGCTGGTGTCGCTCAACTACAAGAAGGCCGGAAGCAAGGAACTGCGCGAGTATTTCGCCAAGGTGCTGCCGTCGTTCGACCAGGACCGCGTGCACGACAGCGACATCAAAAAACTGCTGCAGTGGTACGACATCCTCGTGAAGAACGACATGACCGACTTTGAAACCCTTCTCGCACCCGACAAGGAAACGAGCGGCGAGGGAGAAACCAAATAGGAAACACGCTAAGGGAACAAAACAGGGCGTCATTTACGTTATTTAACATTTTTACGGACAATGTTTTAGGTTAGTCGGTTGTTTACTTTTCAGAAGTATCGCTTATTTGTCAACGACACCATCATACCATGGATTGTCGTGCTGACAAACAACGACTCGTCAAACATTAAACAGAAAGGAAATAAGAAAATGAAGAAAAACGTAGGAATGGCATGGCTGCTGACGGCATGCCTTACTCTGAGTGCGACATCCTTAACCTCTTGTCTTGGTTCCGGCGACGACAACCAGACGAAGATTACGAAAGAAGAGGTACAATTGGCTTTTGCCAAAGTGAAGGGTAAGCATACCGGCAAACTGATTTATCCGCAGCGTGAGGTGAAGAGCGCCGCTGACCGCACTGATACGCTGGACATCTCGTGGACGCTGACAACAGACAGCACGATGGTCATCCACAACGTCCCTGTCAAGGCCCTGGCGGAGAACGTGACCAACGCCGACTTGCGGAAACTACTGCTCACGGCGCCCAACCAAGACTTGAAGTGCAACATCGGCTTTTACAGCGTGTCGCCCGTGGCCTTTGTCATACAGCCTACACGACTTACCTACCAGTTGGATGACCATGGGAAGAGCAAGAAGTATGAGGTGGGATTCTATTACAACATCCCCGGTTCGATGGGTGTTTACACAGTGAAGGAGGGACAGGCAAATATGATTATGCAGATTTTTGAGGCTGCCATCCGCGAAGAAGGAAAAGAAAAGGAATTCTTCCGAAAAGGCATTCCTCTGATTTTATCCGAAAAGAAAAAGAAGTAAAAATATTCCCTGGGCACCTTGCAGTGCCCAGGGAATATTTTTTTGTGGAAATAGGCTTTCACTAGATTTCTAGGTTTCCTAGGATTCCCTAGATTTCCTAGGATCCCTAGCTTCCCTAGGATTCCCTAGGATTCCCTAGGATTCCTATGAATCATTTTTTATCTAAGCTTTGCTTGATGTCATCCAGCAAATCGTCCACGTCCTCGATGCCCACAGAGAGGCGGATGAGGGTGGGGTCGATGCCTGAGGCGCGCAACTGCTCGTCACTCAGCTGGCGATGGGTGTGGCTGGCGGGATGCAGCACGCACGTCCTGCTGTCGGCCACATGGGTGGCGATGTTGATGAGCCGCAGCGAGTCCATGAACTTCACGGCCGTTTCGCGGTCGCCCTTCAGGCCGAAGGCAATCACGCCGCACGACCCGCCCGGCAAATATTTCTGTCCCAAAGCGTAATGCGGGTCGCTCTTCAGTCCGCAGTAGTGAACCCATGCCACGCGGTCACTGGCTTCAAGGAACTCGGCAACGCGCTGGGCGTTCTGGCAGTGACGGGCCATGCGCAGGTGCAGCGTCTCCAGACCTAAATTGAGCAAGAAGGCGTTCTGCGGCGACGGAATGGAGCCAAGGTCGCGCATGAGTTGCGCCACCAGCTTGGTGAGATAGCCCATCTTGCCGAAATCCTTCGCATACGTCAGTCCGTGGTACGAGTCATCGGGCAGGCACAGTCCGGGGAACTTGTCAGCATGCGCCATCCAGTCGAAGTTGCCGCTGTCCACAACCACTCCTCCTACGGCGGCCGCATGTCCGTCCATATACTTGGTGGTAGAGTGCGTTACGATGTCGCATCCCCACTCGAAGGGCCGACAGTTGATGGGTGTGGCGAAGGTGTTGTCCACGATGAGCGGAACTCCGTTGCGATGGGCGACGCGTGCGAACTTCTCGATATCCAGCACGCGGCATCCTGGGTTGGAGATGGTTTCGCCGAACATGGCGCGCGTGTTGGGGCGGAACGCCTTCTGTATCTCCTCTTCCGAAGCCTCCTGGTCGATAAAGGTGCAGTCGATGCCCAGTTTCTTCATCGTCACACCAAAGAGGTTGAACGTGCCGCCGTAGATTTCGGTAGAGGCCACGATGTGCGACCCAGCCTCGCAGATATTGAACATGGCGTAGAAGTTGGCGGCCTGTCCGCTGGAAGTGAGCATGGCGCCCACGCCTCCTTCGAGAGCGGCTATCTTCTGTGCAACGGCATCGTTGGTGGGGTTGGCCAGACGGGTGTAGAAGTAGCCCGATTTCTTCAGGTCAAAGAGCTGTGCCATCTCCTCGGTGTTGTCGTATTTGAAAGTGGTACTCTGATAAATAGGGGGTTGAACGGGTTGTCCGTTTTGTGGCTTCCATCCTCCGCGGATGCAGAGGGTCGCCGGCTTCAATTTATTCTCCATAATTATTTATCTAAAAAATATTCATTTTGCAAAGGTATATGTTTTTTGAAAAAAATATCTCATGTTTAACGTGTTTTTAGTATATTTGCAACAGGATTAAATTAGAAATCTAAAAAACTCATAAACTAAAAACTCATAAACTAAAAACTCATAAACTAAAAACTCAT
>CAMPYJ010000016.1 GCA_946998205.1 uncultured Prevotella sp.
CGTTAGTTCAGTTGGTTAGAATGCCTGCCTGTCACGCAGGAGGTCACGAGTTCGAGTCTCGTACGCACCGCCAACCTATCATTTCTCAATGCGCTTGGTGCGTTAGTTCAGTTGGTTAGAATGCCTGCCTGTCACGCAGGAGGTCACGAGTTCGAATCTCGTACGCACCGCCAGCAAATGGTTTATACATCAAGTCTTAAATGATTTGTCAACACATTGGTATCATAGCTCTACGGAGTTATGATATTTTTTTTGCCCTTTGCCCGTAATAAATCTGTTAAAAAGCACAAAAACCGAGCGACAAAGACATTGACTTATCCGCTTTTTATTTAATTTTGTGAGCATTTATTTCATCAAGTTTCCATAGATATTCCAACAGGTTTCCACAAATGAAGAAACAATATTTCATCTTGATTTTAATAATGTTCGCTTTCTGTTCGTTACCAACCAAAGCGGCAAGTGATGATGACACCCCGAAACGCTGGGGATTACAACTGGGAATGGGCAAGACTTCCGTAAGAGACAACTCGCCGGACAAACAACCCTTCTATGTTCCCAATGACAACGAAGGGAACCTGTTTTCACTCAACGGTGATTATTTTCTCACTCAAAGACTGGCTTTAACAGGAGGTGTGTACTTTGAACAAGCCGGACTTTTGACCGGCTTTTCCAGCGGAATCGGACTGAAAAAGATTAATACCATGGGCCTCACCGCTGGTGCAAAATATTATTTTTTTCCCAAGAAATGGGTCATCCAGCCGCACGTTGGTGCCTCCCTTCAAAGCAATTTCCTCAACCTTAGTCGTTCACAAGGCAAAGGCAATTATGCAGTCAGCGAAGGATACCCCGGAACAACCCTTTATATGGAACACGACGTTCAATGTCCTGCCTTGAGTATCATCCCGCAGTTGGGCGTTGACATCCACCTTTTCAGCACCGTTTCACTCTGCATTGATTGCGACTACCGCTTTGGTTTAGGCGGACACCAACGCGCAAAGATGCGATTTATCAACGGTCCTTTTACGGGGCAACCCAGTCTTTACGAGGCAGAAAAGTTCAAGACCGCCTTCAGTATCGGTGTCAAAATGGATTTCCCTACGCGCAAGATCAGCAACCGCGCTTACAACAATGCCCTGTGGCTGCTCAGGAGTTGGATTGGGTACAAAGCATCCCAAAAACGTCTTGACAGTCACTAATCTTCGCTAACAAAACGTCATGACTTTGTCATGCCATGCCCATGGCTTTGTAAAAAGAAGATTGTAAATTTGCAATATCATAGCTAAACAATAAAAAGAAATGAAAAAGATTTTTACATTTTGCAGCCTCTTGGTATGCTCATCACTCCTGATGATGGCTCAACCCAAGAAACCTAAATTAGTAGTAGGCATCATCGTAGATCAAATGAGGTGGGACTATCTGCCCTATTATGAAAGCAGGTTTGGACAAGATGGCTTCAACCGCCTGATGAATGGCGGCTTCAGCTTCGACAACCTCAACGTCAATTACACCCCCACCGTTACCTGCGCAGGCCACACGCATGTGTACACAGGCTCGGTACCCGCCATCTCTGGCATTGCCGGTAACAACTTTTACATCAACGGCCAGCGTGTCTATTGCGCCGAAGACAACACCGTCAGCAGCGTAGGAAGCCAGTCAAAGGCTGGAATGATGTCGCCCCGCAACCTCAAAGTGACGACCATGACCGACGCTTTACGACTGGCCACCGATTTCAGGTCGCGCACCATTTCCATCTCTCTCAAGGACCGTAGTGCCATCATGCCCGGCGGACACACGGCCAATGCGGCCTATTGGATGGATGTACCGGCCGGCTCTTTCATCTCCAGCACTTATTACATGAACGACCTTCCGACATGGCTGAAGGCCTTCAACAAGAAGAATCACGACATCATCAAACGCGACGTGCGCACCGAGCCGGAAGGAAACGCCATCTTGGTGCGTCTGGCCATGGAGGTTCTGGACAACGAGAAACTGGGACAAGGCGATGAAACCGACTTCCTGGCCATGAGCTTTTCGTCAACCGACTATGTGGGTCACAAATACGGTGTGAGAAGTAAACAAACCGATGCGATATACCTCAATCTGGACAAGGAGCTGGGCAAACTGCTCAACAAGTTGGATGAAAAGGTGGGAAAAGGCAACTATCTGCTGTTCCTCACAGCCGATCACGGAGCTTCGCATAACACAGATTACCTCCGCGCGCACAAGATTCAGGCCGGAACATGGGATGCACGCGCAACCATGAAGGCTCTCAACGAACACCTCTCGTCCAAATTCGGGGTAGCCAAGCCATTGGTTAAAGACTATATCGAATACCGTATCTATCTTGACCATGAAACCATTGGCCAATCGGGTCTTGACATTAAAATGGTGAAAGACGAGATTGCAGCATTCTTGAAGCAAGACACGAAGATTGAATTCGTGGTTGATTACGAAAATATGGAAAGTCTTCCCATGCCCATTCGCCTGAAAAACATGATGCGCAATGGGTATAACGCCCAGAGAAGTGGTGACATGGAGGTGGTACTTTCGCCCGCTCATTACGAGCATGCAGGCACGGCTCCTCACCAAGGGACCACGCACGGAGTATGGAATCCCTACGATTCGCACATCCCATTTGTGCTTTACGGATGGGGAATCCCACACGGTAGAAGCGGCTACGAAGCTACCATCAACGACATTGCGCCAACCATCTGCAATCTTTTGAAGATACAAGTGCCGAACGGGTGCATTGGCAAACCGCTCCCATTCAAGGAATGATGCAACGGTTCGATTAGCTCCAAATTATAAGAAGTCAAAAGCTCGTCCCCTCGCCTGTCATGGCTTTAAGCACATGAATGGCGGGGGGATATTGTTTTGCGCCGATACTATTGAGTTTCCTGAACGATTGACAATAATTTGCGCACAAGGCATGCGGTCTCAAAACCCATTGACTTTGAGCAGCAAACTCATACAGATTGGCATGCAAACTCAATCACTTTGGGTTGTAAGGTCATTGAGTTTGTTTTTTTTTCATAAATCCCATCCTGCCTGAACGATAAGTCCATCTTGATTATCAATGGAGGGGGGATGGATGGGTGTTCATGTGAGGAGAGCGTAAAAGAATGGAAGAATAAAGGGCGGTTCT
Source organism: uncultured Prevotella sp. (assembly GCA_946998205.1). Classification (GTDB taxonomy): domain Bacteria; phylum Bacteroidota; class Bacteroidia; order Bacteroidales; family Bacteroidaceae; genus Prevotella. Next base: position 3,146 of record CAMPYJ010000016.1, read on the forward strand.
ATAAATTACCACCGTAAAGTTTTTTTATGTCAGTCATTTTGCGTTTTGTCATCTTGTGTACTCTTTTTAGGGCGGTTCTATAAATTAGCTTTGTCAGATTGCGAGGCTGTTTTTGTGGTCAATTTGTTTGTGGGTGAAGGAGTATAGCGGGCTATACGACTGAACGAACAAACAAATTGAACCAAAAAGAGACCGCAAGATGACAAAACGTAAACTGTCCAACATACAAAAAACTTTACGGTGGTAATTTATAGAACCGCTCTTTATATAAAACAGGCTGCGTCTCAACAATTCAAACAAGTTTGATTGTATTCGGCTTGCTCCGTTTTTGGTTCAATTTGCTTGTTCGTTCAGTCGTATAGCTCGCTATACTCCTTCACTCACAAACAAATTGACCTCAAAAAAAGTCTCACAACCTGTCAAAGCTAATTTATAGAACCGTCCTAATAATATATTAGGTTATGCCATGTGTCTTTTGATAAAAATGATTAATTTTGTCGTCCAAACGTTTTTCCCCGCTACCTCTTCATCGCAGCATCTGTGGTGTTGATGGGGTGGAAAGGCTCAATTGATAGCTTATGCAATTCAGAACCATAGTCAAGGTAGACCAACCCTCGTTTCAAATCCCGCCATTCGAGCGCATGCTCTTTGTCGGTTCATGCTTTGCTGACAGCATGGGGCGGCGGTTCATGGAAGATAAGTTTCGCGTCACCGTCAATCCTTACGGCGTGATGTACAATCCGGCCAGCATTCTGCACACGGTAGAGCGCACCGATGTAAACCCCAACGTGGCCGTGTTTACCCTCGGCACCAACCATGTGTACATCTTGAAAGAAACGGGCGAGATAGTTGACAACTGCCAAAAGCGTCCGCAACGCTTGTTTCGTGAAGCAGAATTGAGCGTGGAGGAGTGTGCGGCCTATCTGTCTCGAGCGGTAGAATGTTTGGTGAAGCGCAATGACAAGGTGCATGTCATCCTCACCGTCAGTCCCATCCGCTATGCCAAGTACGGTTTTCATGGCAGTCAACTGTCCAAGGCCACGCTGCTTTTGGCCACCCGCCAGCTGGTAGAGCGTTATCCCGGCGTGGTGACTTATTTCCCCGCTTACGAGATTGTGAACGACGAGTTGCGCGATTATCGGTTTTACAAAGAAGACATGCTGCATCCATCCGACCAAGCTGTGGCATACATCTGGGAACGTTTTTCGGATGCCTTTTTCAGTCATGAGGCCAAACTTTTCTTGGCCGATTGGCAACCTGTGAAGGCCGCCTTGGCGCATCGTCCGTTCCATCCGGATAGTGAAACTTACCAATCGTTCATTCGTCAAACGCGAGAACGCATCAAGGAGTTGGAAAACAAATGGGGTGTAAACTTAACGGATCAAGCGTAATTCGCTGCCTTCTGTTCCCCATGGTTCGTTTTTAGTCTTGAGGTATGAAGAATTTGTCGGTGTTTTGTTGCTCCCATTGCAGCAACCACCGCTTTCTGTCCAGCCCTCCCGCATAGCCCGTGAGGCTTCCGTTGGTGCCGATGACCCTGTGACAAGGAATGATGATGGAGATGGGATTGCGTCCAACGGCACCGCCCACCGCCTGGCTCGACATGCTTTTCACACCGTGTTGCCTGGCCCATTGCCTGGCAATGTCTTTGTAAGTGGTGGTTTCTCCATACGGAATGGTCAACAATAACAGCCACACAGTCCTGCGAAACGGCGTATCGTTCAGCAGAATCGGAGGTGTGAAGGAAGGTCGTTTGCCCTGAAAATAAACGCCTAACCAAGTGCGGGTCTCGTCAAAAATGGGGAGCGCATGATGTGAAGGTTGGTCACATAGCGTGTCGCCGAAGTGTTTTTGTCCTTCAAACCACAATCCTGTAAGTTGCTTGCCATCGCTGCCCATGGTGATGATTCCTAAGGGAGAGGCGTATGTGTCGATATATTGATCCATTCCAAAAATGCTTGGTTGCTGTACAAAGATAACGAAAAAGATGATATCAATGGCCGATGACCGTGTCAAATGTTTGTGAGCAAGAGCCTGTTGAAGCCATCTTTCGCGTTCGTTTTGCTTTGGTATCAGCTTTGTGTTCATTTATCTGTCTCTGTCTGTTATCCTGTCTTTAGAGTTACAGCTTTTCATCTTCTTTTGTAATAAATCACACCCTTTGTCCGTTTATATAGAAAAAATAAGCATCATGAAGAAGTTATTGCTGTCTATGGCCCTGCTGATGGCCTGCACATTTGCCTTGGCTCAACGCAGTGTTGGGACGTGGTCACTGATTCCCAAGGTAGGGGTAAACTTGGCAAACATCTCTAATTTTGACGTTGTCATCACTGGTTTGTCCCCTGATGGGCAGCAGAATGAAATTGAGCAGAAATCAAAGTACCGCGAAGGATTTATCGGCGGACTGGACGTACAGTATCAAGCGGTGGATCAGGTGGCGTTCTCTGCCGGTGTGTTCTATTCGGTTCAGGGAATGCGTTTTCCGTCATCAGAAACGATTGATGAGGCAAAAGTACACTATACGTCTGATGATGTTCAGTGGAAATACGATTATCTTACGCTTCCCTTGATGGCTCATGTGGCGGTTCTTCCTGGTCTTTCGTTCAATGCTGGCGTGCAAATGGGCTATCTCTTGTCGGCAAAAGGTAGAGGTACGTTGTCGCAATTTACGGTTGACAAGGAAGGAAAAGCGCATTATCAGACTGGCGAGAAGGGGAATTTGCTGTATGCCTACACCGAAAAATATGACAACCTGTCCTATTCAAAGCGCTTCGACGTTTCCATTCCTGTGGGCTTTTCGTTGGAGTACAGCCATGTGGTGCTGGATGCAAGATACAACTTCGGCCTGACCAAGATGAACAAATATACCCAAGATAGAATGAAAAACAAGGTGTTCACCTTCACGGTTGGCTATGTGTTTGACCTCTGATCAGTAAATACAATCCCTCACAAAAGATTATTCTCCATCATCTTCTAAATTGTAAACAGAAAACGCTTCTTCGATGATGCCCATCAGTTGTTATTTTAATAGCATGGAGATTGGTGTCGAATAGCAATGAGTTTGGTGCCCAATGGCATAGAATTTGGACGCTAAAGTCATTGTGTTTGGTTTTACTTTTGAATTCTATTGGGTATCAATAATTTACGAGTAATTGTTTTGTGATAAGCCCCCTGCTGTATTAAACAGGATGGTATCAATTTCCGTTTTTTAGTTCTCTTTTACACGCATATCGTATCTTTTATGTAATTTTGTACACCGAAACGTACAAAAACAGTTCCTAAGTGACAACTCAATGCAGATGATGAAAAGTATATTCCGTGGTGTGGGCCAAGTGATGTTTCAGGGCAATGCGCTGTCGGGCGCACTGATGCTTGCAGGTATTGGTTGCAACTCCCTCCTCATGTGCTTGTTTGCCTTGGCTGGAAGTGCCATTGGCACATGTACAGCTGTTGCCCTTCGATATCATGCGGGGCGCATCTGCGACGGCTTGTATGGCTTTAATGCTGCTCTGGTGGGTATTGTCGTACCCTGCTTTATGCCCATTCATGCAGTCTCTGTTTTGCTCATGGTGGTGGCATGTGTGCTGTCTGCGCTGGTGACGCGACTGTTCGATCGGCAACGGTTTGTCCCTGCGCTCACCGCACCCTTCGTACTCATCACTTGGGCGATGCTACTGTTGAGTCATATTTTCCCCCAGTTACAGCTGCCAGCAACGACAGCTGCCGGTACTGCGGAAAGTTTCTCGCTGATTAGAGCCGTCTCACTGAGCTTTGGACAAATCATGCTTCAAGGCAACAACCTGCTCACGGGCTTATTGTTTCTTCTTGCCATTTGTGTCAATTCGCGCAAGATGGGCATGGAGTCGCTTGTAGCCTGTGTGCTGTGTCTCTCTGTGGTGTGTGTGCCAGGTGTCAGTAGCACCTCGGTGAACAATGGTATGTATGGCTACAATGCCATACTTGCTGTTTTGGCAGTTGCCAACATTCTTGACATTGGCACATGTACTTACGTCAAGGCATTGATAGCCCTGCTACTCTCGTTGCTGATGCAGTATGCCGGTTTGCGTATGGGTATTGTCACGCTCACCGCACCTTTCGTATTGTCGGTGTGGTTAGTGGCTTTGTTTCAGGCTTTTGTAGTTCAAACCAAACAAGACTAAAAAAATGAAAATTAAAAGATGGTTAAACCCCACCTTATGGGGCATTGTGCTTGCCTTGATGGTGAGCATTCCCACCTTGGGCAAGATAGTAACAGTGGACAAGTCGATAAGTATTGCTCGCAAATATGTCAATGTGAGCCTTTCGGCACACCATGCTACGAGGGCGTCGCATGGTACACCGCCTTATTATATTTATAACGACCGCCACGGACGGGGCTTTGTGGTGGTGGCAGGCGATGATGACATGGGACAAGTGTTGGGCTATTCGCACACAGGAACGCTCGACACGTTGCGTGCAAGCGGGGAACTTAAATTCCTGCTGAGCGCCTATCGTGACGCCTTTCACCAAATACAACGGCAACCTGGCACAAGAGCTACCGTTACCACTACGCCCCCTAACCGAAATGAGGTGGCTCCGTTGCTCACAACGGCATGGAATCAAGACGACCCTTATAGTCGTCTTACGGGGTACAAATACACAGGATGCGTGGCTACGGCGGTAGCGCAAATCATGTATTATCATCGCTGGCCGGAGCGTGGAAGGGGCAGCTACTCGTATGTTGTGCGCTCTGACAACCGCACGATGAGCGTGGACTTCAGTCAGTCGGTATACCCATGGGACAAGATGTTGCCCAAATACAACACACGCATGGCACTTGCCAATGCGGAGGCTTGCAATGCTGTGGCGCTGCTCATGCGTGATGTGGGCGTGTCGGTGAACATGCAGTACACCTCTTCATCCAGCGGTGCACAAACTTTCATGGCTGCCAAGGCACTGAAAACGTACTTCAATTATTCCACCTCCATGCTCAACAAGTCTGATGAGGGCGCAGCTGCTTTCACTCAAATATTGCGCAAGGAGATAGAAAACGGCTTCCCTGTGTACATCAGCGGTAGCGTGAAGTCGGGCGGTAGCGGACACGCATGGGTGGTAGACGGTGTAGATAAAGATAATCTCTTTCACATGAACTTTGGTTGGGGAGGCGGTGGCGACGGCTACTTCTCCGTTACAGCACTGAACCTTGCCACCACAGGACAGGAGTTTGGCCGTAAGCCTCTCTCCTTCAACAAGCAGGTGCAGATAGTTTTGGTGCATCCCAATAAGCCTGAAAGCGCACCCATTGATGCCGAACTTGCTGACGATGCCCCCAACTTGTGTTTCAACTCGGAGGGCAATATGAGCGTAGTTGGCGGCATGCCCACCAACAAACAGCAACCCATGACGGTTAGCTATCACCACTTTAAGAACCAAGCCGACGGAACGTTTGCCGGAGATATTGGCTTGGGCGTGTACAACGAGCAGGGCAAGCAAGTAAAAGTAGTGCCATCGGCATGGCACGACAACGGTGGATACACCGCAGAGCGCGGCAAGTATAACGGTGGTGTGCTGCAATCGGGACAGTTGATTGACGATGCTTGCACGTTTACGGTGAATCTTGATGGTCTTGCAGATGGACGCTACTATTTGCTGCCCGTGTGTGCCAGCCTCAAGGATAAGGACACCTACGGGGCATGGTGCAAGATGAAAACGGCGCCACGCATAGCCTTTCAGGTGCAAGGCAACGACGTGCGCCTATTTGAGAAGCCCGATGACAAGGCACCTTTCGCATTGGTATCACATCCCTATACGCTCAAACCATGTACTGCTGGCAACAAAGCCACGCTGTGCCTAAGCATACGCAAACTTACGGGTACGCCTTTCGATGGCACGGTGAGGGTGTCGCTCGTGGATGATGACAATCGTGTAGTGGCTACAGGACAAACCGCAGAGGTGGTGGACTTTGAGATGTTTGCAGATACAGAGGTGAGGGTGGACATGCACTTGCCCGACAATCTGCAGCCCAAGGAATACAAACTGAAGGTAGAGGTAATTAAGCAATATGATACTGGTAGCATTGCAACGGTGGGCATGGTGCATGGCAACGAGCCGTCTACGTTGCAAGTGGAGGCAGCTAAGCCCAGCGACAAGCTTTTCGTAAAACTCCAAGGAATGGTGCAAGACAACAGTGGAGCATCTATATCGCCCACAGACGTAGACCTCAGTAGCAATCCATGGCTCAAGATAGGAGTGGTGATGACGCTCGCACCTCAAGCCACCTACAACGGCAAATTGACGCTTTGCTTGATTGATACAAAAAACCAGCGGCGCATAGCCTTGGGCGGTAGTGCTCAAAAACAATATGACTTGTCTGGAGGGGATGTTGAAATATTTATTACTGGATGGCTGAAGAACAAAGATAAGTTATGCGTCATCAACAACCGTACCTACCGATTGGCGTTGATGGGCATGGTAGACGGTGTGGAGTGTGATTTGTGGAACGAGAATTGCGCTCCCTTTGAAGTGTCGTTTACGAACAGTATTTACAATAATTATCCTGACGAGACCACTCATATAGACGCAACACAAGGCTCGCTACGCATGGTGAGAAGTGGTAACTGGATTGACGTGCAGGGCGAGGATCTGGCGCATGTGCAAGTGTTCGCACTCAATGGAGCCCTGATTACCGCCTCCGATGCCCACGGACAACATACGGTAAGGTTGTACGTTCCTGCTGCGCAAGTGGTTGTTGTGCGGGTGAAAACTCTTTATGGCAGCACCTTGACGAAGAAGTTAAGATAAAACTTTGGGAATAAGATATTCAGCAACAATACGTGAAAAATATAGTCGTATTGTTGCTGTAGTCAATGTCAAGCCTCGGCTTATTCTGGATAAATCAGGTTTTTGTCTTCAATCTTCAGCAGTACCTCTTCAAGGAATTTGCGTGATTCAAGCTTCGCCATGGGTAGGTCGTGCAACAGGTAGTTGCCACAATCCTTGGGTTGTGCGCCGGGAATCTCGCCCTCATAGTTGGCAATGAAGCTGAAGGTGCGTTTCATCAAGTCAACAATGTCACTGCTTTTCAGATCGCCATGTATGATAAGGTAGTTGCCAGTGAGGCATCCCATGGGTCCCCAGTAAACGATTTTGTCTTTCCACTGAGCGTCATTGCGCAGATAGGTGGCGGCTAAATGCTCGATGGTGTGCAAGGCGCCGATGTGTAACACGGGTTCACGGTTGGGCTCTTTCATGCGAATGTCGAAAGTAGTGATGACTTCAGAGCCGACAATGTCTTGCCTACTTACATAAATACCACGCAACAATTTGTTGTGGTTGATGGTGAATGAGGGAATCTTGTTCATTTTTTAGTTTTTTAGTTTGTGAGTTTTTTAGTTGATGAGTTTGTTAGTTGACGAGGTTTTAGTTGACGAGTTTACGAGTTGATGGTTTTTCTTTGCTTGTGGGTTTTATAGTTAATGCGTCAACAGAGAAAGCTATCAACTCGTGAACTTGTCAACTCGTAAACTTGTCAACTATCCCACTATCTGTATAAACTCTTTAGTGACATGGAACGAATAGTTGGCCAATCGCTCCCAAAAATCATAATACTGTGCCGCATTTGTATCCTTTAAAGGCACATCACTGATAACGCGGAAGGAGATGAAGGGCGTGTGATAAAGGTAACAGGCTTGGGCAATGGCACAACTTTCCATGTCAACAGCCATGGCTGAGGGAAAAGAGGAAAGTATTTGTTGCATCTTCTCTTTGCTGTCAACAAACCAATCGCCACTCACAATGAGGCCGCTACGAATGTTCGTGTCGCAGTCGATGGCGCACGCCTTACGAACTAATTCGGCTGGAGAGGCGTAACTTGAGGGCATTCCCATGATTTGACCTGCTTCACACTCTTTGCCACAATAAGCGTCGTGGTAACAACATTGTGTGCTTACAACCACGTCGGTAGGACTTAAAGACACATCTGCACCACCCGCACATCCAGATGATATCACCAAGTCGGGGTGATGATGGTTTATCAATTCCACCGCACCAATGGCAGCATTTACCTTTCCAATGCCACATTGTTGCATGACGATTTCGTGTTGTCCAATGCGTCCCGTGATGACAGACAGATGCCGATGTTGCTGTATCTGCATGTCTTCGAGCAAGGATTTGAGTTGCGTGAACTCCTTCTCCATGGCCACGATGATACCTATTTTCATGATTGTTGTTTGCTATTTACCTGCAAAGGTAGCAAAAAATGGTTGTACAGGCAGGTGTAAACGGTAAAGTTTTGCTATCTTTGTGCCTAAATCTTAACATAAAACAGCTATTCATGGAAGCTTTGAAGAAATATGGGTTGGATGTAGCCGCCGTTGTCTTGTTCGTCTTGATTTCATTCGCTTATTTCGTCCCAGCCAGTCTGGAAGGGCGCATTCTGTTCCAGCATGATGCTTCGGCAGGAAAGGGTCTTGGGCATGAACAAACAGAATATTATCAACGAACGGGTGAACGAACCCGATGGACCAATTCGGTGTTCGGGGGTATGCCCACCTATCAAACGGCTCCATCGTACAACAGTACTGACATACTGAGCAAGGTGATGAACGCTTACCACTTGTGGCTGCCCGAAAATGTGTGGTATGTGTTTGCCTATTTGTTGGGCTTCTACATCTTGCTGAGGGCTTTTGATTTCCGCAAGGAGCTGGCTGTTTTGGGTTCTGTCATCTGGGCTTTCTCCAGTTACTTCTTCATTATCATTGCTGCCGGACACATTTGGAAAGTGATGGCCTTGGCTTATCTGCCGCCAATGATTGCTGGCATTGTGCTTAGTTATAGGGGAAAATATCTCTGGGGATTAATCCTGACGGCCTTGTTCACCGCCTTTGAAGTGAAGGCCAACCACGTTCAGATGACCTATTATTATCTGTTCATCATCTTTTTCATGGTTGTGGCTTTCTTGGTTCAGGCCGTGAAAGACAAGCAATTGGCGAGGTTTGGTAAGGCAACAGCCGTGTGTATCGCCGCTGCTGCCATCGGTATCTGCATCAACCTGAGCAATCTGTATCATACATGGGAATACAGTAAAGAGTCGATGCGTGGCAAGAGCGAGCTGGTGAAGCCCAACTCGGCCAACCAAACCAATAGCGGCTTGGAGCGCGACTACATCACGCAGTGGAGTTATGGCATTGGTGAAACATGGACGTTGCTTATACCCAATGCTAAAGGTGGTGCGTCTGTTCCGCTCTCAATGAACGAAACCGCCATGAAAAAGGCTGATCCACAGTTCATGGAAATCTATCAACAGATAGGTCAATACTGGGGTGAACAACCCGGAACCAGCGGTCCTGTGTATGTTGGCGCATTCGTCATGATGCTCTTCATCTTGGGATTGTTCATCGTGAAAGGGCCTATGAAGTGGGCTTTGTTGGCAGCTACTATCCTGTCTGTCATGCTGTCGTGGGGTAAAAACTTTATGCCGCTTACCAATTTCTTCATCGATTACGTGCCCATGTACGCCAAATTCCGTACCGTGGCGTCGATTTTGGTCATTGCAGAGTTTACCATTCCGCTGTTGGCCGTGATGGCATTGAAGAAAATCATCGACGAACCCGAACTATTGAACAAACGTTTGAAATATGTATATGTCAGCTTTGGTCTCACGGCTGGCTTCTGTTTGCTGTTCGCGCTGATGCCAACAGTGTTCTTCTCCGACTATGTTTCCACTGCAGAGATGGAGGCTATGAAGAATATTCCTTCCGAATATCAGGGTGCGCTGCTGACAAATCTTCGTGCCATGCGGCAAGCTATCTTCACAACTGACTGCTGGCGTTCGTTTGTAATCATCCTCATTGGTACCTTGTTCCTACTGCTTTACAAGGCAAGGAAAATACGTACAGCGTGGCTCATCGGCGGGCTTACCCTGTTGTGCTTGGTAGATATGTGGGCTGTCAACAAGCGTTATTTGTACGACAGCATGTTTGTTGAGAAGAGTGTGCGTGATAATCCCATCGAAATGACACCCGCCGACAAGCAAATCCTACAGACCAAAGAACTTGACTATCGTGTGTTGAATCTCTCAACGAGTACGTTTAACGAGAACGAAACCAGTTATTTCCACAAGAGTATTGGTGGCTATCATCCTGCCAAGTTGCGCCGTTATCAGGAAATGATAGAGGCTTATATCGCACCTGAAATGCAAAACCTGATGAAAGGAATTATGGATGCGCAGGGCGACATGACGCAATTGAATGGCGACAGCATTGCGCCTGTGCTGAATATGCTCAACACCAAGTTCTTCATCATGCCATTGCAGGGTGGACAAACCGTTCCGCTCAAAAATCCATACGCCTTTGGTAATGCGTGGTTTGTTGACAAATTGACGTATGTGGATAATGCCAATCAGGAAATAGAACGCATCGGAAAGATGAATCTTCGTACTGAGGCTGTGGCTGATAAGAAGTTCAAACAAGAGCTTGGCGAGGCCGTTGCGCAAGACCATTCATCGGTAGTGACGCTACAGAAGTATGAGCCCAACCAACTTACCTATCAGGTAGAGTCGAGCAAAGGGGGCGTGGTGGTGTTCTCTGAGATTTATTATCCTGAATGGACGGCCACGGTTGATGGCGAGGAGGTGCCGGTTGGTCGGGTTAATTACATACTTCGTGCCATCCGGGTGAAACCCGGTAAGCACACGGTGGTATTGAGTTTCTTCCCTAAATCGGTCAATCGTACGGAGACTATCGCATATATTTCCTTTGCTTTGCTGGTGGTACTGATTATCTTGGTATGCTTCAACGAGTTTCGTAAGCGCAAACAGAAGAAAGCAAAGCAAGTGTGATTGTGCTGTTAAGAAGTACAGCGTTGAAGAAAGATGATATAACTTTGCGACTAAATTTAACGAGATATTCATGGTATCAGTAGAAGGTTTGAAGGTAGAATTTGGTGTGAAACCCTTGTTCCGTGATGTGAGTTTTGTCATCAATGAACGTGATAGAATCGCATTGGTGGGCAAGAACGGGGCTGGAAAATCTACCTTACTCAAGATTCTCAACGGTCAACAGAAACCTACTGCGGGTGTCGTTTCGATTCCTAATGACACCACCATTGGTTATCTTCCGCAGGTGATGAAGATAGCCGATGACACAACTGTCAAGGAAGAAACACGAAAGACTTTTTCTGACAGCATGCGCATGAAGGAACACCTTGAACGCATGCAGAACGAATTGAGTAACCGTACCGATTATGAGAGTGCGTCGTACATGGAACTGGTGGAGAGTTTTACGCAGGAACATGACCGCTATTTGATGATGGGTGGCGAGAACTATGAGGCCGAAATGGAGCGAACACTCACCGGGCTGGGCTTCACTCAAGAAGATTTTGACCGTCCCACGTCTGAGTTCTCTGGTGGTTGGCGCATGCGAATTGAACTGGCGAAGATCTTGTTGCGTCGCCCTGACGTGCTGTTGCTGGACGAACCAACCAACCATCTCGACATCGAGTCGATACAATGGCTGGAACAATTTCTCGCTCAATCTGCCAAAGCAGTGGTGCTGGTCAGTCACGACCGTGCTTTTATCAATAATGTAACCAATCGTACGTTAGAGATTACCTGTGGCCGCATCGAAGACTATAAAGTAAAATACGATCAATATGTCGTGTTGCGGACCGAGCGAAGAGAACAGCAACTGCGTGCTTATGAAAACCAACAAAAAGAAATAGCCGACACAAAAGCCTTCATCGAACGTTTTCGTTATCAAGCAACCAAGGCAGTTCAGGTGCAACAACGCATCCGTCAATTGGAAAAAATCGTACCCATTGAGGTTGATGAGGTGGATAACAAACGCATGCACTTGAAGTTTCCTCCATGCCTTCGAAGTGGCGATTACCCTATTATTTGTGATGAACTTCGCAAGGATTATGGCTCTCATATGGTGTTCAAAGGTGTTACTTTCACCCTTAAACGCGGGGAGAAGGTAGCTTTTGTCGGTAAAAACGGCGAAGGTAAATCAACCTTGGTCAAATGTATCATGGGTGAGATTCCGTATACAGGCACACTGAAGGTAGGGCATAACGTGCAGATAGGCTATTTCGCACAGAACCAAGCACAGTTGCTGGATGAGGAACTAACGATTTACGAAACGATTGACCGTGTGGCAACGGGTGACATGCGGTTGAAAATCAACGACCTGTTGGGTGCGTTTATGTTCGGTGGCGAAACGTCTGAGAAGAAAGTTAAGGTGCTATCGGGTGGCGAACGCAGTCGGTTAGCGATGATACGCTTACTCTTGCAACCCGTCAACCTGCTCATCCTTGACGAGCCTACCAACCATTTGGACATGCCATCAAAAGATGTTTTGAAAGAGGCTATACAGGCTTTCGATGGCACGGTGATACTGGTGAGCCACGACCGCGACTTCCTCAACGGCCTGGTAAGCAAGGTTTATGAGTTTGGTGGCGGACAGGTGAAAGAACATCTGGGTGGTATCTACGACTTCATCCGCAGTCATGCGCAGTCGTTGGGTGATGACGCTGACAACCATAGTATCGACTCTCTTTTGCACACAAACACACAATCGGGTGCATCACAACCTTTGCAAGCTGCTTCAAAAACAGAAAAGAGTGGGGCTGAAGAGTATCTCCAGCGGAAGGAACAGCAAAAGAAAGTACGCAAACTAAAACGGAGTATTGAGGAGAGTGAAGCTAAAATCGCTGCCATGGAAAAGCGTATCACCGAACTAAACACCATTCTCTCACAACCAGAAAATGCGTCAGACATGGAGTTGGTCACTGAATATACGTCTATTCAACGAGCGCTGGATGCGGAAAACGAACGATGGATGGAGCTTAATGAGAAAATGGAAGAACTTTGAACTTTGAACTTTGAACATTGAACTTTGAACTTTGAACTTTGAACATTGAACATTGAACTTTCAACTCGTCAACTCGTCAACTTGTAAACTATAATACTTTAAAATTTATGAAACATTTATTTCCAATCATAATGTTGATGGTGGCACCCACGATGGGGATGGCACAATCAAAATCGGGGCTTGTCGAGGCTAATTTCGACAAGTCTGTCCGCCCAGCCGATGATTTTTACCGATTTGCCACGGGCGGATGGCAGAAAAAGCATCCGCTGCCTGCGGCTTATTCGCGCTTTGGCAGCTTCGACCAGCTGGCCGAAGACAACAACAAGCGAATTAACACCATCTTGGGTGAGTTGCAGAAGAAGACGTATAAGAAAGGTACGATGGAGCAAAAACTGTCCGACTTCTACAAGCTCGCCATGGATGCCGACCGTCGTAACAAGGAGGGCATCAAACCTGTGAAACCCTTGTTGGACGAGATGGAAGCCGCCAAAACGAAGAAAGACCTGGAGCAACTGCAATTGAAATATGCTGCTCAGGGATATGGCATCGCTTGCGGTACTTACTTCGCTGCTGACGAAAAGAATGTGACGATGAACATTCTGAACATCAGTCAGGGTGGATTAACGTTGGGACAGAAGGACTATTATCTCAACAACGATTCAGCTACCGTAGCCATCCGCAACGAATACAAGAAGCACATCGCGCGCATGTTCGGTCTCTATGGATTCAATGCGGCGCAGGCACAGGCAAAGGCGGATATCATTTTCAAAAGCGAAACTGCACTTGCGTTGATTTCAAAGAGCATGACTGAGCTTCGTGACCCACAAGCCAACTACAACAAGATGACCTTGAAAGAGTTCAAGGCCAATTATCCCAACATCAATCTCGAAGGCATGGCTAATGCGGAGGGCGTGAAGAGTGAGTACATTCAGACGATGGTTGTCGGTCAACCGTCATTCCTGGAAGGATACGACAAGCTCTCGGCTGCTGCCACTGCCGACGATTTGCGTGCGCTGATGGAGTGGGATGTCATCATGTCGTCATCAAGCTATCTCACTGATGCAATCCGTGAAGCCAACTTCAACTTCTTCGGTAAGACCATGAGTGGCCGCAAGGAGGATTATCCACTGTGGAAACGTGCCACCAACCAAGTTGAGGCACAGATGGGCGAGGCGCTCGGCAAGATGTACGTAGCCCGTTACTTCCCTGAGAGTTCTAAAAAGAAGATGGAGGACCTGGTGCGCAATCTGCAAATTGCATTGGGCCAACGTATTGATGCACAAACATGGATGAGCGATACAACCAAGGCCGAAGCACATAAGAAGTTGGATAAATTCTATGTCAAAATCGGTTATCCTAACAAGTGGCGCGATTATTCTAAGTTGAATATCGACCCCGCTAAGTCGTTCTATGAGAACGTTATGGCATGCCGCCAGTTCGCACACGAAAATCATATTGCCGAGCGTGCCGGTAAGCCAGTCGACCGAGATGAGTGGTTCATGACACCGCAAACTGTGAACGCCTACTACAATCCCACCACCAACGAGATTTGTTTCCCGGCGGGAATCCTGCAATATCCGTTCTTCGACCCTAAGGCCGATGAGGCCTTCAACTATGGTGCCATAGGCGTGGTGATTGGTCATGAGATGACACACGGATTTGATGACCAAGGTCGCCAGTACGATGCCAATGGCAACATGAACGACTGGTGGACTGCCAACGATGCGAAAGGGTTTAACAAGAGAGCTGACATGTATGCCGATTTCTTCTCCAACATCAATGTGTTACCTGATTTAAAAGCTAATGGTAGATTTACTTTAGGTGAGAACTTAGCCGACCACGGAGGATTGCAGGTTAGTTTCTTGGCTTATAAAAACGCCACGGCTCATCATCCTTTGAAGATGAAAGATGGTTTCACACCCGATCAACGTTTCTTCTTGGCATACGCTGGTGTCTGGGGGCAGAACATTACGGAGAAAGAAATTCGTAACCGCGTAAAACAAGATCCTCATGCTTTGGGTGAGTGGCGTGTTAACGGAGCTTTACCTCATATCGATGCTTGGTACAAAGCGTTCAATGTAAAGCCAACCGATAAGATGTTTATCCCAAAGAGTGAACGTTTGGACCTTTGGTAAACACTTGGGGCATAAAGCGGACGCACGGTGATAGTGTGTTCCTAATACGGAGAGGCGTCATTATTGACGCCTCTTTTTATGTTTCGCAAAAATGTTCAGGGCGGTCCTATAAATTAGCTTTGACAGATTGTGAGACTTTTTTTTGGTCAATTTGTTTGTGAGTGAAGGGGTTTAGCAAGCTATACGACTGAACGAACAAGCAAATTGAACCAAAAGGAATTCACAAGATGACAAAACGTAAATAAACTGAGATAAAAAACTTTTACGGTGGTGTAATTTATAGAACCGCCCTTCATTGCGTGTGGGGTGAATGATTTGGGCACACGCCACAGGCTTGTTGATGTAGGTATGTGTTAGGTGGATAACGTACCGTGTTTCGTTAGCTTCTAATGATTGCAAATTAAAACATGGATTGCTTTGCCGTGAAGGACTAAAGGCATGTGTGCGCGCTTTGTCTCATGTTATATTCCGAAATGGCATTCTCTGTTATCTCTCTACCATGTTCTATAAGTTCTTTTCCTTTCTCAAAGTCAAAAAGCCCATACCCATCCATGGGAATGTTGACGTATAAATCGGGTGGGGTGAGGCATGATGCCATCTCAGTATTGTTCTGAATGGTAAGTTGTATTACTCGCATTGCCACGTTGATATAATTAGATGATAGGTCAGGTTTGGCCTTTTGCAGCAACGCGCGCAGTGTGCCTTGATTGTCTTTGCGGGTGGATGGCTTGTGTAGAAAGCTTTTGTTGGGATATTTGTCGGCGCCACTCACATTGATGGCCACCAATAAATCGTGTGGATGACGGACGACCCTATTCAGTGGAAGCGTATTGTGCACACTGCCGTCAACCAAGACATGCGTACCGTCGTTGATTGGTTTGAAAAATATGGGGATGGAGATAGATGCTCTGATAGCTTGCTTTAAGCATCCTGAACGGAATACGATTTCTTCTCCTTTCACAAGGTCGGATGCCGAACAGCAAAATGGTATGCTGAGGTCTTCTATGCGAACATTGCCAATCAGCTCGTTAAACATTGACATGATGTTCTCGCCGTTGGTAATGTGGTCAATGCCAGGAGAAAAGCCAAACAACTTAATCATGTCAATATGCGTCATTGTTTCGCTTATCTTTCTCAATTCTTCCAACTTACCTGCCGCATACAGTCCGCCAACCAATGCTCCCATGGAGGTTCCCGCTATGGATGTAATTTCAAACCCTTGTTGCGTTAGCGCATCAATGGCTCCGATGTGTGCCCACCCCTTAGCTCCGCCACCACTTAGTACCAAGGCCACCCGCTTGTGACGTGAAGGCTTCTTGTTGAACAGTCTGTGGATAAATTGTAAGAATGGTTTCATATACAGCAGGTTATTGTATGTTTGTCAGTAAGGATAAGCCACCTCCCAATCGTGCGAAACATTTTGCTTGCCGCATTTTTTTATCATCAACATATCTTCTTTAGTTTGTTGACCAACTGTTGTAAGCAAGTCGCCGGTGATGGCAGCATTGATTCCTATATAGACAGCCTTGTGTTGAGCATCAGGTGATAATTGCATCCTGCCTCCCGAAAATCTTAAGAACGATGTCGGGTTGATTAATCGGAACAAAGCGATGGTAAACAATATTTCCTCCTCCGACAGGTGCCTGGCATTGCCCAAAGGTGTTCCGGGTATTGGTTGTAATATGTTGATAGGTATGCTTTTGGATTTCATCTTACGAAGAAAGAAAGCAAACTCTATGCGCTGCAACATCGATTCGCCCATGCCGATGATGCCTCCACAGCAAATACGCATTCCCACCTTTCTTGCTGCTGCCAGTGTCTTGGCTTTGTCGGCTTGCGTGTGAGTAGTGCACAATTTGGTGAAATATGAAGGAGCCGTTTCCATGTTGCAATGGTAAGTGGTGACGCCGCTGTCAAACAATATCTTTAATTGTTCTTCTGTTAACAAACCTAACGAGGCACAGCACTTCATTTCGGGATTGGCTTTCTTGATACCTTGATAGGCTTGTGCCATCAGCTCTATCTCCCGCATGGTAGGTCTCCTGCCGCTCGCTACCAACGAAAAGCGATGCACCCCATTCTTATGGTCGTATGTTGCCTGTTTGATAGCCTCTTCAGCTGGTACCAGCTTGTACGTCTTGGCTCCCGTATGGTAGTGCGAACTCTGCGCGCACCACTTGCAGTTTTCGGGACAGTTACCACTCTTGGCATTGATGATGGCGCAAGTGTCAAATTGGTTTCCCATAAAATGCTGTGTAATTTCGTGTGCGGCATCGTAGAGTGGGATATGATCTTTAACTTGCAACAGCGCAACGGCTTCCTGTATTGTTATGTCGTTTCCTGCAAGTATCTTATCTTTTAATTCATCAATCATGTTCATAAATGTCAGTATTCAATATGTTGTCAGTTAATCTTCATTTGTTGGTGTCGTTTGCAAATTTACGCAATAAGTTTATAATAGAATGTCATTTGGTTTATAAAAAACTTAAGGGCGGTTCTATAAATTACCACCGTAAAGTTTTTTGTATGTTGGACAGTTAACGTTTTGTCATCTTGCGGTCTATTTTTATATAAAACAGGCTGCGCCTCAACAATTCAAACAAGTTTGATTGTATTCGGCTTGCTCCGTTTTTGGTTCAATTTGTTTGTTCGTTCAGTCGTATAGCCCGCTATACTCCTTCACTCACAAACAAATTGACCACAAAAACAGCCTCACAATCTGACAAAGCTAATTTATAGAACCGCCCTTAACGTTGGTTTTATAAATCAGCTTTGTTGGATTTTTGACATGTGTTTTGAGGGCGGTTCTAAGTCATTGACTTTGGCCTGCAAACGCATGCGGATTGGAGCGCGAACTCATTAAGTTTGGTGGCTAAGGTCATTGACTTTGGCGTCGCGGCAGGACAGGATGCGAATTCCGAAGCGTACGCGCGGTTGGGCTGGTAGGTCAGTCAGCCAGGTTAGTCGCTGACTGGCAATCTTATTGGGAGATGATGTTCAATTTGTATTTTTTTCACATCCTAACTGTTGTGACAATCCTTTATTTTCATTACCTTTGTAAAATCAACATTATAGAATACAAAGATTATGACAAAAAGAAACGAGATTTACAAATGTGATAAGTGTGGCAGCATCGTTGAGGTGTTGAATGGTTCTACGGAAGAAGCAACCTGTTGCGGCGCTTCCATGACGCGTTTGAATGAGAACACGACAGACGCTGCGACGGAGAAGCACGTTCCCGTGATTGAAAAGATAGAAGGTGGCTACCGCATAAGCGTGGGCGAGGTGGAACATCCGATGACGGAGGGTCACTACATCCAATGGATTGAGCTGATTACGCCGACGGAGGTTCTTCGCAAGTATCTTACACCATCTGACAAGCCGGTGGCTGAGTTCAAGACCGACGCGACGGAAGTCCGCGCGCGTGAATACTGCAATCTGCACGGTTTGTGGAAAGCAGAATAAGACATTGATTTGTCTTTCGCTTTGAATTATATAAAAAGAGACAATCACCGGCGTGGTTGTCTCTTTTCTTTCACTTTCAGTTTCTTCTTATTCTGTAAGGCTGAACAATGCCTTTATGCCTCATGTGTGTTCTGATAAAGATATCTTTTGATGCTCTTCTTCGGTGTCTTCTCAAACTCCTCATCATGTAACCTGATGGCGCTCAGCTTGCAGTAGGCCGGCATCACGTTGTTCAGTTGCAGCCTGTTTTGCTCCATTACCGCTTCAAGATCCGTTCGGGTCAGCCCGATGGATTCAGCTTCGTCCATGTCGGGACATACCAGTCCCACCAGTTTGTCGTTTTCTTGAATCACCACACTCTCGCTGACCATGGGCATGGCGTTGAGCCTGTCTTCAATCTCTTCAGGGTAAATGTTTTGTCCACTCGCCCCCAGCAGCATGTTCTTCAATCGTCCCTTGATGAAAATGTTGCCTTCGGCGTCCATCGTTCCCAAGTCTCCGGTGTGATACCAGCCGTCAGCATCCAGCACGGCAGCCGTGGCTTCGGGATTCTTGAAATATCCCAACATCACGTTTATGCCCCTGGCCCATATCTCACCGGGAACGTTCTCGGGATCGTCGCTGTTTATCTTTACTTCCATGTGGTAGGCTGCGCGGCCGCAACTGCCGGGGACAAACGTCTTGTAGTCGGCGTATGCGATGATTGGCGCACACTCTGTCGTGCCGTATCCAACGGTATATGGGAAACCAATCTTCTGCAGGAAACTCTCAACTTCCTTGTTGAAGGCGGCGCCGCCGATGATGACTTCGTAGAAATTGCCGCCAAAAGCTTTGATTACCTCCTGTCCGATCTTCTCATGAATCTTGGTGTTGATGACGGGCATGTTGAGCAACAGCCTCATCATGTTGTTCTGTATCTTGGGGTAGACCCGCTTCTTGATGATCTTTTCGATGACCAGCGGGACTGCGATAATCAAGGCTGGCTTGATGTCAGCGTATGCCTGCGCAATGATGGCCGGGCTTGGCAGGCGGGTGAGGTAGAAGGTGTGGCAGCCCGATATGAACTCGTAGATGAACTCAAAAGCCATGCCGTACATGTGAGCCATGGGCAGAATGCTCATCACATGGTCGCCTTTGCGAATGATGCTGCCCAACTCGTGCCTGGCAAAGTCGGCGTTTCCCCACATGGCGCGATAGGGAATCATCACGCCTTTCGAGAACCCTGTCGTTCCGCTCGTGTAGTTGATTAGAGCCAACTCTTCCGGATTATGCTCCATGTAGTAGTTGACATGCTCTGGTCTGAAGTATTTGGGATACTTTTTCCCGAACATCTCGTTAAGGTGCTCTCGGGCATATGTCAGCTTCTCTGTTCTGGAAACAACCAACGAATAATCGGGGATGTAAACGATTCCCTCCAAGTCTGGCATCTCTTTTTCGTTGATGATGGTTGCCACAACGTCGCCGACGAACAGCAGTTTTGCTTCGCTGTGATTGACGATGTTGTGTATTTGTTCGGCGGTAAACTCGTGCAAGATGGGCACGGCGACGGCCCCATAGGTAAGTGTTGCTAAAAACGCGCATGCCCATGCCGAACTGTTTCGTCCGCAGAGGGCAATCTTGTCACCCTGCTGAATGCCGCTGTTCTCAAACAAGATGTGCAGTTTTTCTATCTTACGGGCCACGTCGTGATACTGAAGCGTAACGCCTTTATAGTCTGTCAGGGCATCCAAAGTCCAATGATCGATAATGCTCTTTTGGATGAGGGCGTTAAAACTCGGAATTTCTTTCATGATTCTTTCGCTTTATCTTAGTTGGATTTTATTTCTGTTATGGAAATCTTTTGGTTGAATCATTTAATGTATGCTCAAAAAATTCTGTTGCACAATATTTGAGCATGTGTGCAAAGGTAATGTCTTATCTGCACATGTACAAGAAATATGTGCATGTTTTTCGCCGTGCGAAGGATAGGTTTGCTGTCTTGGCAGCTTTGTCCGTTTGACGATGAAAGAAGAATGCGGGTGTCCTACCCCGAAGCTGTCATGTTGGGTCAGCTGTATGAAAGTGGCGTGAAATGCGTGAGAGGTCTCACTCGTACCTCATGGATTTGGCCGGATGTATGTGGGAGATGAGGTAGCTGGGGGCGATTAACACCACGACACAGATCAAGAGTGTCGCCGCGTTCAGTAGCAAAAGAATGGGGATGTTGATTTCCACGGGAACCGTTGCTACATAATAAGTCTGTGGATCCAGGCCGACGAAGCGGGTGTATCTTTGCAACACGACCAACCCTATGCCGATGAGATTGCCGATGAGAAGACCGCGGGTGATGATGAAGACGGCGAACCATAGGAACGTGTGTCTGATCACCGCGTTCTTGGCTCCCATGGCTTTCAGTACGCCAATCATGGTGACACGTTCGAGAATGATGATGAGAAGTCCCGAGATCATGGTCACTCCGGCCACGGCAATCATCAAGGCGAGAATGATCCAGACGTTCAGGTCGAGCAAATCCAGCCATGAGAAAATCTGAGGGCAAATGTCTCTGATGGTCTTCGACGAATAAGTTTCGCCGTATTGGTCAACCGTCCTGTTCAGGCGATTGATGAAGATGGCCTCCGTGTCATCAACCTTATTGAAGTCTTTGACCGTGATTTCAGCACCCGACACCTGGTCTTTTTCCCAGCCGTTGAGCTTCACTGCCGTGTAAAGGTCCATGAAGCAAGTGACGTCATCATATTGAGCCAGGTTGGTTTGATAGATGCCTGCGATGTTGAATCGTCTCACTCTGACGCCGTCATGATCAATGAAATAAGCAAATATCCTGTCGCCAGTTTTTAATTTCAGCTTCTTCGCCATCGACATGGACAGCAATATTTTGTTGCTGCTTTTTGTGTCAGAGAAGGCAGGAATGCTTCCTTCAATCAGATTTTGGTGGATGAAAGTTGTATCAAAGTCAGGACCTACACCTTTGAAGACCACGCCAAGGAAGTCTGAGTCGGTCTTCAGCACCCCTTGTTTGGTTGCAAATCGTTGGACATGTTCTACGCCTTGCGTGTTTTTCAGCACCTTGAGCAAGGAGTCTGTCATTTGAATGGGATACGATTCTGAGGTTTGCAGCGTCATGAAGTTGGCCACTTGGATGTGGCTTCCAAATCCAATGACCTTCGCACTGACAGCATGTTTGAATCCAAACACCACGCAGACAGACACGATCATCACAGCAAGGCCGATGGCGATGCCAGCGGTAGCAATCCTGATGGCGGGCTTGGAGGCCTCAGCCTTGTCATCGTTCACGCTGTAAATTCTTCTTGCTATGAATAAAGGTAAGTTCATTTCTGGTTCTGTCGTTATGGAGTGGTGTCATTTGACGCGTTGCCGGTGGAAAGAACTGGGTTGGCAATTCTTGTCCAACCGTATGTTACAATCGCTCTTGTTCCACTCTTCCAGGGTATTTATCTAATGCCTCGCGTAGCACGACCAATGCTTTTTCAAGATCGTGTTTGTTGAGAACATAGGCGATGCGCACTTGGTTGATTCCTGCTCCCGGTGTGGTGTAGAAGCCCGCTGCCGGTGCCATCATCACCGTTTCTCCTTCAAACGAGAACTCTTCCAGGCACCATCGGCAAAACTTCTCGCTGTCATCCACGGGCAGTTTCGCTACCGTATAAAAGGCTCCCATCGGTATAGGAGAGTACACGCCCGGTATCTTGTTCAGTCCGTCAATGAGACATTTGCGTCGCTCTACATACTCATCGTACACCGTGCGGTAATACTCTTCAGGCGCATCGAGCGATGCTTCTGCCACAATCTGTCCAAGAAGAGGAGGGGAGAGGCGAGCCTGACAGAACTTCATCACGGCCTTTCTCACCTCGATGTTGCGTGTGATCAGCGCTCCGATGCGGATTCCACATTCACTGTATCGCTTGGAAACCGAATCAATGAGGATGACATTGTCCTCAATGCCCTTCAGGTGCATGGCACTGATGTATGGCGAACCGGTGTATATATACTCCCGATAAACCTCATCGGAGAACAAGAACAAGTCATATTTCTTCACCAAGTCCCTGATTTGGTTCATCTCTCTGCGCGTATACAGGTAGCCGGTAGGGTTGTTGGGATTGCAGATCATGATGGCGCGGGTATGCTCGTTGATCAGCTCTTCAAACTTTTCAACCTTGGGAAGTGAAAAACCTTCCTCGATGGTTGTCGCGATAGTCCTGATCTTCGCACCCGCACTGATGGCGAAGGCCATGTAGTTGGCGTAGGCAGGTTCAGGCACAATGATTTCGTCTCCGGGGTTTAAGCAACTCATGAAGGCGAACAACACCGCCTCACTGCCACCAGACGTGACAATGATGTCATCGGCCGAAATGTTGATGTCGAACCTTTTGTAATAGCCGGTGAGCTTCTCTCGATACGACAGGCAGCCCTGACTGGGCGAGTATTCCAAGATGGTTCGGCTGATATGTTTGAGCGCGTCCAATCCAACTTGTGGCGTCGGAAGGTCGGGTTGTCCAATGTTGAGGTGGTAAACCTTGATGCCGCGCGCTTTTGCCGCAGTCGCCAAAGGGGCCAACTTGCGTATGGGTGACTCCGGCATCTCTAATCCTCGAACAGATATTTCTGGCATGTTATTCAATATTCTTGCGGGGAGTTGCTTGACGTACTTTTCCTCCCGGTCTTGACAATCGTGCAAGTGAGTGTGGCGTGTGTCATGACTCATGCCCCAAGCTCGCTTTTTTGTATGGTGCAAAGGTAACAAATTAATCTGAACGCCAAATGAAGTGCGGATATAAAATACGAGGGGTGGCGTCAAATAATGTTATCCATACGTTTCTCACAAGTCGCTCGTTCCATTTGTGGAATTTGCCGATTTTTACTACTTTTGCATCCATATCATTCAAGCAATATAGTAACTTCATTAAAAAGATATAACGATGAGAACAAGAAATGCCAACTGGTTTGAGACAAACGTGCAATATGAGCGTCAGGCAGAAGACGGACTATTCGCCAAGGTGAGAGAAACTTATGTGGTTGACGCCTTTACTTTTGGTGAGGCGGAAGATGCCATCACCAAAGAAATGGCGAGCTATTCAAGCGGTGAGTTCGTCATCAAGAACATCACGCCGGCTGCTTACGGTGAAATTTTCTTCAGTGACAAGGAGAGCGATGATAAATGGTACAAGGCCAAACTGATGTTCATCACCATTGACGAGGAGAAAGGTAAGGAGAAACGTACGGCCGTCAGTTATCTGGTTCAGGCCAAGAACATCGAGGGAGCCCTTCAAAACATCGGAGAAGTGTTCTCAAGCAGCGTGCTCGATTATGTAGTGGCCAATGTTTCAGAAACCAAAATCATGGATGTCTTTGAACACGATTTGAAGAACAAGAACGATGACCAGCCTGAAGTATGAACGGCTGAAATGAATGGGAGTGTGGTTTGTTTAAACTTTCATGATCATGGTTGATGTGGCAAAAAACTTGCACGACGTGCGGAAAAGGCTGCCCGATGACGTTTGTCTGGTGGCCATCAGTAAGTATCATCCCAAAGAGATGATAGCGAGCGCTTATGCGGCCGGGCAGCGTGTCTTTGGCGAAAGCCGCGAACAAGAGCTCGCTGAAAAGGTGGAAGCGCTGCCCAACGACATTGAATGGCACTTCATAGGACACCTGCAAACCAATAAGGTGAAATATATTGCTCCTTACATCAGCATGGTCGAGTCGGTCGACTCGCCCAGGCTTTTGCGTGAAATCAACAAGCAGGCGGCTCGCAACAACCGTGTCATTGACGTGCTGTTGGAGTTGCACATCGCTGAAGAGGCCACCAAATATGGCTTCTCATTGGCTCTGTGCCGTGATTTCTTGGAGGCCGGCGAATGGCGTGAATTGTCGAATGTGCGTATCTGCGGACTGATGATGATGGCGTCAAACGTGGACGATGAAGGGCAGATACGCCAGGAAATGCTGACGGCCAAACGCTTTTTTGACGAAGTGAGGAATCGGTATTTCACCGGCCAGCCATCTTTCAAACAGCGCAGTTGGGGCATGAGTCATGATTACCTCATCGCCGTTGCGTGTGGCTCTACCATGGTACGGGTGGGCAGTGCCATATTCGGCGAACGCTGAATCACATCATAAAATGATGCAGCATTCTTTCCCTGTCTATCCTTTTTGATTAATAGTGGAAAGGATGAATGTATACTTTCTTGCCTTCTATGATGTATATGCCTTGCGGCAAGAGCGATTTGTCGGTTCCCATGTATTTGCCATCCATGCTGAAAATGCGTTTGTCGCTTGTCGTTTCTTGAGAGAATGTAGGCGCGATACCCTGCGTAGATGACTTTTTGAGGAAGTTGAAATAAACGATTCCCTCTTTTTCAGTGATGTCATACATGGGCTTGCCTAACGTCGCACCCGTCCACGGTTGATAGTTGGGCAGCGTTGTGTTATCGGTCAGTTCGGTCACATTGTCAGCACCTGGAAACAGATCACCCTTCAGTTGTTCTTCGTATTTAGTACGGTCATCATTGTACGAGCTGAACAACAAGCCGTTGGCGGGTATCACGGTCATGCGGGGGATGCCTTTTACGTTGTTAACACTGTTGCTCTCTAAACTAAATGCTTGGGCGTCATAATTAACGTGATACATCATCATGCCATGCCCGCCCAATTTAGAATTCCAGCGTTTGTTCTGAATATTCTGAATGATGTAGTATTCCTTTCTGTTCTTCTCCTTGTCAGCATAAATGCGGTAGGCTTTCCCGCCGTCATCAATGCTCTTCAGGGTTACTCGTTGTGCGTCTTGCAGTTCCTCAATGTTCATCCATCCCATGGCTTCACGTTCCCATGCCGTGTAGGCCGTGGGGCACCACCCGTAGTAAGTATATTCACCGTCGTCCATCAAGCTCCATGCCTCCATTCCCTGATTGTCGCCCCTTGCACTGGCAAGGGTAGGGTAGAAGTCGGGCAAACCCATGCAATGACTGAACTCATGGCAGAACAGGCCTATGCCCGAAATCCATTTTTGCTTAGGGCTTTTCTCGTTGCCAATCAGTTCGTTGCTGATGCCGGACCGATATACCATCTTGCCATCTGCGGTAAGAAACGGGGCGATGGCTCCTGCCTTTGGCCACATTGTTTCGTTCTTCGCACCCATGTTTTGGCCATACCCTGCGTATACAACGTACACCAAGTCTACATAGCCATCGTTGTTGGCGTCGTATGCGGAGAAGTCAAGCGAGTCGTCCATGAGCTTGCAAGCGTCGGTAATCATTTCGGTAAACTTTTCGTCTCCACCGTTGGAATCCGTTCCTCCATAATAAGCAAGCTTGTGAGGAAGTGTCACGGGGCCGTATACGTCAAATCGTGGCGTGAACTTACCAAAGCTCATGTCTTTGAAATATTGCTGTACGCTGGATGCGTTTCTCTTTTCGCCATGGCCATAATCTTGAGGATGTCCTTCGCCATTGAGAAACTGTTGGAACGATTTGCGGGGATTGGGGAGCGTGAATGGGGTGTCTTCGTAGGCAGCCAAAATGACAATTGCCCTGGGCGAACCCGCATGCGGAAAGTAGGTCGTGTTTGCTCTCACCGGCTCTCTTCGCATGGCGCGGGTTTGCAGAAGCGCGCTTGCATGTTCAAAGAAAAGGTTCTTGTCTTGTGCGGCAACCAACTCTTTCTCAGCATCTTGTCGCCCGTTTTCTTCATGTGCCAACTGCTTACTCGCCGTTATGTGCCCAAAATTGTCAATCGCTGCGATGTAGAAAGTGTTTTGCTCGCGTACCAAGACAGCACCGTCTTGCGTGCTGTACCAGTTAAAATGTTCATCTCCATGTTGGTAAACTTGCAGAGAGGTTCCGTCTGGTTGGGTGACGATAAGCGGCATGCGCCATGCTTTTGCAGCCCAAGAGCAAACGGAAAGTATGAGCGCCAGTGAGGTAAACGACAGCGTTTTCATTTGAATGGTATGTTTCTTTCCATCGTCAAATGTACGAAAATGGTTTTGAATATCAATTGGTTTCGTCTTCTTTCAGACTGTTTGGAATTTATTGTTGGCAAGATTTGAGAACGCATTGGCAATGGGGCTGTCCATCGCATCATCGTCCCTAAAAATGCGGGACTCTCTGTTTAGTTGGCCAAACCCATTGACTTTGACCACTAAAGTTAATGCTATTGGAAGGAAAACCCATTGGGTTTGGCGGTCAAAGTCAATGGGTTTTCCAGGGCGTTCTGCTGTCATGAAAAACGGAGCTGTATCATTTCGACGCGGCTCCGTTATTCCATAGCGCAGCATTTGTTTATTTCTTCACCTCTTCCATGACTCCCTCAATGTACAGGCGCGTCATCTCAGGTTCGCCGTTGGTGCGTATCGTGATGGTCTTCTTGAAGTGTCCGGGGAATCTGCCTTTGCCGTTGTACGTTACTTTTATCTCACCTTTCTTTCCAGGCAGGATAGGTGTCTTGGTGTAAGCCGGCACGGTACAGCCACAGCTTGCCACGGCCTGATTGACTATCAGCGGAGCGTCTCCCACGTTAGTGAAGGTAAAAACGCATTTCTGCTCAGGCGTGCTTTCGCTGAATTTGCCAAAGTCGTGAGTGATTTTGTCAAACTTGATTTGTGATTTTTGTTGTGCGTTTACTATGGTAAAACAAGCAAACAGCATCATGGAAAGCATGATCAGTTTTTTCATTTACAATCCTTTCTTTTTAATTCGATACTGACAAAGGTATAAATAATTTGATGAGATTCCATGCAAAATTAAGAAATATTATGCTATTCGCTCTTTCAGAATGCCTATTTATGTAAAAATGTGAAATGAAAAGTGTGTCACAAAGAATTTTAACTTTCTCAGTTGCAGTCACATGGACGGTGGTGAAACGAGACGGGCAGCTGCGTCCCAAACTGCAAAATGGACTGGCTGAGGGGGCGATGTGAGTGTAAGCAGTTCAAAAATAGTTAATAATGTGAAGATAATCAAGACGAATTGCATACCTTTGCAGTTATATGATGGAAATAAAACTCGACGAAAACGTTCTGCGAAAAGCAGCTGAGCAGGGAACGGACGCGTTCCTAAAGGTGATTGTGGATGCGATGAATGATGCGATAGGCGGAGAGCTGACGGCCGATACGATGCAACAACTGAACTCGGACCAGATTACGCTGTTGGCTTATCACGTCCTGCGCCAGGAGGTGATGGACGGTGGATTCGTGCAGCTCATTCATAACGGCTATGGTCCTTTCATCTTCAGAAATCCTTTTGACAAGGCACTGAAGGGCTGGGACATCCACGATTTGTCTAAGATGATAAGTAAATGCCACAAGTATTACCGTAGATATGCTGCCGAATTGGAGCAAGATTGCTCTGACGACGAGTTTATGGCATTGTTTGAGAAATACCCGGCCTTTGACGATTTTGACGACGAATTCGTTGAAAATGAGGAGCGTTGGACAGAGGATGTCGCACGCTATGTGGATGAGCACGTCGGGCAATTTGTAAAGATTGTGTAAGAATGAATAAGGAAGAACTCGCACTAAGGAAAAAGAGTCCCATACAGATTAGGAACAGAAAGGCGTCGTTTGAGTATTTCTTCATCGATACTTATACCGCCGGCATCGTGCTCACGGGAACGGAGATTAAGTCCATACGCCTGGGCAAGGCATCTTTGGTTGATGCCTACTGCTACATTTACCATGGCGAAATTTGGATTAAAGGGATGAACATCAGTCCGTATTTCTACGGCTCTTACTCCAACCCGGAAGCCAAGCGTGACCGCAAGCTGTTGCTGACGAAACGTGAAATCAGAAAGCTGGAAGCCGACATCAAGGTGGCAGGGCATACCATCGTTCCCACCTTGGTGTTTATCGACGCGCATGGAAGAGCCAAGGTGGACATCGCTTTGGCCAAGGGAAAGAAGGAATACGACAAACGGCAGACGCTGAAGGAAAAAGAAGACCGGCGGGAAATGGACAGGGCCGTCAAAAACTTTTAGATATTGTTTAGTTTGATGTTATCTACACAAATCTAAAAAGGTTGAATAAATTTTGTGGTGTCTGTAATTTGGTGTACTTTTGTAGAGTTGGTAAATTTAAGTATGCAGATGAACTTTAAGAAGAAGAAAAGATGGCATGCCTTGTCAGGGCAGCCCTTAACGGAGCTTGACAAACAAGTGATGTATTGGGAAAGCAAGGGAAAACTGGTTCCCACCCGCGAAATGGTCAAGACTCCGGAACAGATAGAAGGTATCAGAAAGTCAGGCGTGGTGAACACGGGTGTGCTGGACGAAGTGGCCAAACAGATTCACGAGGGCATGAACACGCAGGAGATTGATGATATCTGCATGAAATATTGCGAAGACCACCATGCCGTTCCGGCTTGCCTCAACTATGAAGGCTTCCCTAAGAGCGTATGTACCAGTATCAATGAGGTGGTGTGTCATGGCATCCCTAAAAAAGAGGATGTGCTGAAAAACGGCGACATCATCAATGTTGACATGACGACCATCGTGGACGGCTATTACGCGGATGCCTCGCGCATGTTCATCATCGGCAAGACAACTCCAGAGAAAGAACAGCTGGTGCGGGTTGCGAAAGAATGTTTGGAAATCGGCGCCGAAGCAGCCAAGCCTTACGGCTTTGTGGGCGACATTGGCCACGCCATCCAGAAACATGCCGAAAAATACCATTATGGAGTAGTGAGAGACCTGTGTGGACATGGTGTGGGAATAGAATTTCACGAGGAACCTGACGTCATGCACTTCGGTCACAAAGGCACGGGAATGCTGTTGGTGCCGGGTATGGTGTTCACCATAGAACCGATGATTAACATGGGAACCTGGAAAGTTTTCATTGATGCTGATGACCCATACGGCTGGGAAATCGTCACTGGTGACGAGCTGCCCAGTGCGCAGTGGGAGCATACTTTTGTGATGACCGAGCACGGGGTTGAGATTTTGACACACTAAATAGCTTTGGCGTTGCAGTGAAGACGCGGAGAAAGCGCCGGCTGTGACCCGATGAAGGAAAGGATGAAGTTATGAAGGAAGACATATATATATTAGGTATAGAGAGCAGTTGCGATGACACGTCGGCGGCTGTTCTGCGCAATGATGTGTTGCTGAGCAATGTGACGGCTTCGCAAGCCGTGCATGAAGCCTATGGTGGCGTGGTGCCGGAACTGGCGTCGCGCGCCCATCAGCAAAACGTAGTGCCTGTCGTGGATCAGGCGTTGAAGCGCGCGGGCATTACCAAAGAACAGTTAAGCGCGGTAGCCTTTACGCGCGGGCCAGGCCTGATGGGGTCTCTGCTCGTAGGGGTGAGCTTCGCGAAAGGATTCGCTCGCTCGCTGGGAATCCCATTGATAGACGTCAATCATCTGCAAGGCCATGTCATGGCGCATTTCATCAAAGAGGACGGTGACGACCATCAGCAGCCTCCGTTGCCATTCCTTTGCTTGTTGGTGTCGGGGGGTAACTCGCAAATCGTGAAGGTCAACGCCTACAACGACATGCAGGTGCTGGGGCAGACCATTGACGATGCCGCTGGTGAGGCGATAGACAAATGCTCTAAGGTGATGGGGCTTGGGTATCCCGGGGGACCCATCATCGATAAACTGGCACGGCAGGGAAACCCTCATGCCTACAAATTCGCAGAGCCACACGTCGCTGGTATGGATTATAGCTTTTCGGGATTGAAGACCTCGTTCTTGTATAACTTGCGCAAATGGGTGGCCGAAGAACCAGATTTCATAGAAAACCATAAGAATGACATCGCAGCAAGCCTTGAGTTCACCATCGTGGACATCCTCATGAGCAAGCTGAGAATGGCCGTGAGAGAAACGGGCATCAACCATGTCGCCGTAGCCGGTGGAGTGTCGGCCAACAACGGTTTGCGCAACTCTTTCCGTGAACATGCTGAGAAATATGGATGGACCATCTATATTCCTAAATTCAGTTATACCACAGACAACGCTGCCATGATAGGCATCACGGGCTATTATAAATATCTGGACAAAGATTTTTGCAGCATCGACAAACCGGCATTCAGTAAAGTGACGTTTGAGTAACAAGTCGGACACGTCATGCCAAGGTGTGTCTGATAAGATAAATCAGAAGGCAACAGTTATAGAAATGGAATTTGAAAGTAAAGTTATCAGTCGTGAGATACAACAGATGTTGTACGATACAAAGAAAACGCTTGGGACGGCAGAAAGCTGTACGGGCGGTCGCATTGCGGAAGTCATAATCGCTGTTCCCGGCGCTTCCAATTACTTTAAAGGCAGTATCATCGCCTATGTCAATGACGTGAAAGAGAAGTTGCTGGGTGTTGAGCATGCGGTGATTGAAGAGCATACGGCCGTATGTGAAGCGGTGGCAAGGCAGATGGCGGCAGGACTCTGTGAAACGTTGGATTGCGACTATGTCATTTCCGTCACCGGTGTCGCCGGTCCGGGCGGAGGAACACCGGAGGTTCCCGTGGGGACTATTTGGATAGGATATGGGGCGAAAGACGACATCAGGACCTTTCAGCTGACGGAAGACCATGGCAGAGACCTTAATCTGAATATCGCAACGAACAAGGCTCTGCGTCTCTTCTTGGAATATCTTCGGGAAAACGCACCTGAACGCCAGCTTGCCAGTGGGGTGGAAAAATAGCGTGACGTGCCATCGTTACACGACAAAACATCAAAAAAACTTAATTAAGGAGATTCTTTCGTGATTTCCTTTGAGTTTTCGATAAATATTTATAATTTTGCACCCTGTTTGGAATATGTATCAAAACGAAAACAATAATTTAAGATAGAAATGTCTAAGATTTGTCAAATCACAGGAAAGAAGGCACAGATTGGTAACAATGTGTCTCACTCAAAGCATCGTACAAAGCGCAGCTTTGACGTAAACCTATTCAGCAAGAAATTCTATTATGTGGAGGAAGGTTGCTGGATTAGCCTTAAGATCAGTGCGGCTGGTCTTCGTCTCATTAATAAAGTAGGTCTTGACGCAGCGTTGAAGAAAGCCGTTTCTAATGGCTATTGCGATTGGAAAGACATTAAAGTGGTAGGAGAATAGTCATCATGGCAAAGAAATCTAAAGGAAACAGAGTGCAGGTAATCTTGGAATGCACAGAGATGAAGGATAGTGGACTGCCAGGAACAAGTCGTTACATAACAACGAAGAATCGTAAAAACACTCCTGAGCGTCTTGAGTTGAAGAAGTACAATCCTATTCTGAAGAAGATGACTCTTCATAAGGAAATTAAGTAATAAGGAGATTTAAAAATGGCAAAGAAAGCGGTCGCAACCCTCCATGAAGGTAAGACGGATGGTCGAGCATATACAAAGGTGATTAAAATGGTGAAGAGCCCAAAGACGGGCGCTTACGTTTTTGACGAGCAAATGGTTCCAAACGAAGCTGTGAAAGACTTCTTCAAGAACTGATGTTTTAGACATTTGGATTTGATGGATGCTGGACATTTATCTTATCTCACCAGACAAATGACACAGGCTTCATGGATTGGTTTCCATGAAGCCTGTGTCGTTTTGGACAAATAGCGTTCTTTACCGGTCGTTGTGTCGGGCGTATACGAAAACAGGAGAAAGCTTGTGGGCTTCCTCCTGTATTGTTGATTGCCATCGTAAAAGGGTGAGCTTATTCCAGCTCGCCTGCAATAAACCGTCGAAGGTCATCACCTCTGAGGCCCTGAGCAAGAATGGTTCCTTGCCTGTCAACCACGATCGTATGCGGTATGGATCTGACATCTAACAGTTGGGCGGCAGCGTTATCCCATCCTTGTAAGTCTGAAAGGTGTGTCCACTTCATGTTCAGTTTGTCTACGGCCTGCTTCCATGCAGCCTCGTCCTCGTCGAGAGAGATGCCAATGATGCCCAATCCTTTGGCATGATAGTCATCGTAGAGAGCCACCACGCTTGGCGTTTCCTTGATGCAAGGTCCGCACCAACTGGCCCAAAAGTCTATAATGGTGATTTTGTTTTTCGCCACTTCGGCTTTGACGGAGGTGTTGTTGCCGTTGATGTCGTTCATCTTGATGTCGGGAATCATATCGGCTTGTATGGTTTCCTGCCGAGCCTTCTGCTGTTTGTACTGCTTCTTTGACTTGCACCCGGTGAACGATAGGACACCCATCAGTGTGAATGCGATAAGCGTGGATGGCTTCATCATGGGTGTAGTGTTTTATATTAAATATTGTGATGAGATGCTCTCATTGTTGATTACGCGTTTGATGGTCTCTGCAAACATGTCTGCGACAGATAGTTGTTTGATTTTGGAACATCTTTGAGTGTATGGAATGGAGTCGGTGAAGACAATCTCTTCGATGGATGAGGCTTGCACTCTTTCTGTTGCCGGCCCGCTCATGACAGCGTGTGATGCAAGTGCTCTCACGCTGATGGCGCCGGCATTCTTCATGACGTCGGCGGCCATGGTGATGGTGCCTGCGGTATCTATCATGTCGTCTATCAAGACAACGTTCTTACCTTTGACATCGCCAATGATCTGCATGCTTTCCACTTCATTGGCGCGTGCTCGTGTCTTGTTGCACAAAACGAGTGGGCATCCTAAATATTTCGCATAAGTATTGGCGCGTTTGGAGCCGCCAACGTCTGGCGAAGCGATGACCAGTTGGTCCAACTGAAGACTTTGCAAATAGGGGAGCATCACGCCAGAAGCGTATAAATGATCTACAGGAACGTTGAAGAATCCTTGAATCTGATCAGCGTGTAAGTCCATTGTAATGAGGCGGTCAATGCCGGCGCAACTCAACAAGTCGGCCACAAGTTTGGCGCCAATGCTGACTCTTGGCTTGTCCTTGCGGTCTTGTCTTGCCCATCCGAAATATGGAATCACGGCAATGATGTGTCTTGCCGACGCGCGTTTTGCAGCGTCTATCATCAGCAACAGCTCCATCAGGTTGTCTGAGTTGGGGAATGTGCTTTGAACGAGAAATACATTCTGTCCGCGAATGGATTGTTCGTAGGATACTGCAAATTCGCCATCAGAGAATTTCGTCATGACTAATTTTCCCAATGGGCAATTCAAACTTGCGCAGATCTTCTCTGCAAGATACCTCGTTTTCGTACCTGAGAAGATTAAAAAAGAGTTTTTGTCACTCATTACTAATTAACATTTATGATTTATAGTGTTATAGAATATTCTTCAGTTGTGTGGGTGGCTTGTTCCTATCCTACAACCTTTCTTAGTTTTTCAAAGTGTGTCATCAAGTCTTTGAAATCCGTTTCGTTGTGGATGTCAAACCTGCTCCATAAGTCACCCCTTATCACTACTCCGCCAAAGCCGTAATCTTTGGCAATTTTTACATTGTCGATATTCATGCCTCCCGCAGCGTATACATGCCTGTCTATCAGACCCTTCTTGGCAGCCTGCTCGATTTGTTGCATGTTGAAGCTGGCTTTATGACCCTCTTCCTCAATGCTGTCGAAGATGTTTTGCAAGAATACGTCATCAGCTTTTCTCTTCGTTTCCTTGAGTAAATCCAAATCTGAGCAGTTGCGGGTGATTCGTCCCCGGTAGCCATCGGGAGCCTGATCGGTTAATTGGTCCAGATGAATGCCTGACAAATTGTATTCGTTTTTAAGATAATAGTGCTCGTGAACCGTAATTCTCTTGTGGTACCTTTCGGGCAGGAGTGACAGTAAACGCTCTGAATAAAGGGGTGATGATTCAGGCTTGTGTAAATGCAAGTTGTCCATTCCTTCTTCGAAAAGGGCAGTCAGTATTTTGTCTTCTTCCACGAAAAATGTGGATTTAGTCATGATTACGAGCTTCATCACTATTTTGATTTGATGATGCAAATGTATGAAAATAATATCAAATCAACAATTTTATAAGAAATAAAAAGTTATCTTTGCCTTGAAATACATATACAGAGAACATGAAAGTTGACGCGAAAACATTTGATAGCATAAGTAAACCTGTTTATATTCTTGAAGAAACGAGATTGAGACGAAACCTTCGTTTGATTAGCAGTGTAGCCGAGAGGGCGGGTGTTGAGATCATATTGGCGTTCAAGGCGTATGCGTTGTGGAAGACTTTTCCTGTTTTTCGCGAATATATTCGCAGCACAACGGCCAGCTCACTGAATGAAGCGTTGTTGGGGTTTCATAAGTTTGGCGCCCCTACTCATACTTACTCTCCTGCCTATGTGGAGGATGAGATAGAAGAGATTGCCCGTCTGTCAAGTCATCTTACGTTTAATTCGTTGTCGCAATTGGAACGTTTCGGACAAACTGTCAAACGCGTGAATCCATCCGTTAGCGTGGGCCTGCGTGTCAATCCGGAATATTCTGAGGTGGGTACCGACCTGTATAACCCTTGTGCGCCAGGTACGAGGTTCGGTGTTGCTGCCGACAAGCTTCCTCGCGAGTTGCCTTCAGTGGTCACTGGCTTTCATTGTCATTGTCATTGTGAGAGCGGTGCTGATGTGTTTCAGCGGACGCTTGCTCGTATTGAAGAGAAGTTTTCTCCTTGGTTTTCACAAATCGAGTGGATTAATTTCGGCGGCGGTCACTTGATGACGCGCAAGGATTATGACGTAGGTTTGCTGGTACAAACGCTTCTCGACTTCAAGAAAAGGCACCCGCACTTGAAAGTAATCTTGGAGCCTGGCAGTGCTTTTGCGTGGCAAACGGGGCCGTTGGTGTCGCAGGTTGTTGACGTGGTAGAAGATCATGGCATCCAAACGGCTATCCTCAACGTGAGTTTTACATGCCACATGCCCGACTGTTTGGAGATGCCGTACATGCCAACGGTGCGGTTTGCCGATATCGTTGACGCGGAAACACACACACCAACCAATGAGCATATATATAGATTAGGTGGAAACTCTTGCCTCAGCGGCGACTACATGGGTTCTTGGCGCTTTGACCATGAACTGCGGATTGGTGAAAACATCATTTTTGAAGACATGATGCATTACACGACGGTCAAGACCAATATGTTCAATGGCGTGGGGCATCCGGCGATTGGATTCTTGCATCAGGACGGCGAACTGGAGGTGTTGCGCGAGTATACGTTTGACGATTACGCAGCCAGGATGGATTGAACAAATTGCGAATTGTTAAGAAAAAAACAATGATTTTATTTGTATAGTCAGAAAAAAGCATTACCTTTGCACAGCATTTGGAGAAATGTCCCTTGCAAAAGGGTTGATGCGGCAATAGCTCAGTTGGTAGAGCACAACCTTGCCAAGGTTGGGGTCGCGAGTTCAAGTCTCGTTTGCCGCTCTCATTCTGAATAAAACCAAGAGGGTGATTTCACCCAACCTGCCCAGGTGGCGGAATTGGTAGACGCGCACGTTTCAGGTGCGTGTGTTTAACAACGTGCAGGTTCGATCCCTGTCCTGGGCACTTTTATTCAGGATGGTAACAAATGTTGGAGAGGTGGCGGAATTGGTAGACGCGCTACTTTGAGGGGGTAGTGAAAATTGCTTCGTGGGAGTTCGAGTCTCCTCCTCTTCACGTTTTGTTGTTATTATATTGTTGCGGCAATAGCTCAGTTGGTAGAGCACAACCTTGCCAAGGTTGGGGTCGCGAGTTCAAGTCTCGTTTGCCGCTCTTTTTTTAGAGAAACATACTCATTCATGAATTTATATTTAAGATACTTTGATCGTGAGACATTAGTTTATAATGTTGAAGAAGCTCTGGAGTTTTTGCGTTCTATACCCGATATAGTGGTTGACATGGATTTGGAAGCAGACATCCGCGATTATGTCGCCAGTGATGTTTATTATCCCAAACGCTATAAGGTACGTCCTCGCATATATTTCATCATCATCAAAACCACGGCAGAGACGATGCTTGATTTCAAGGAAAAAAAAGCGCTGCATCAGTCCAATCTGCCATCGGGTTCCGTTGACAAGCGGGATATAGCCGCGACGGTCATGACGCGCTTGACCGAAGTTCATGAAGGCTGGTACGAAGGCTCGCTTGATTTCAAGAGGGTAGTGCTGCTTCCTTCCACTGGCAAGCATGAGTACAGAGATACGCAGTTCATCGCTCAATGCAAGGCCAATTCCGGACAAGATTGCTACAATCGTATTGTCGACTATCTCAAAGATCGCGTTGACGGCCGTTCTCAGTTCCCCTCGGCGAAAGGCAAGAGTTTTCATTTCAAGTATTTAGGAAAGTGGAAATAGTTCATTCTTAATCATATAGTACATCGTCATGAATAAAGTAATGCTCATTGGTAATGTCGGCAAGGAGCCGGAAGTGAGGTATTTTGAGGCCGATCAAGCGGTTGCACAGTTAACTCTCGCAACGACAGAGCGCGGCTATACTTTGCAAAACGGAACGCGGGTTCCTGATCACACTGATTGGCATAACGTCGTTTTTTATCGCGGTTTGGCGAAGGTTGTCGAAAAATACGTCCATAAGGGAGACAAGCTGTATGTGGAAGGGCGTCTCAGATATAGGACATATGATGACCAGCGCGGCATCAAACGACATGTTACCGAGGTGCTGGCTGATAACATGGAACTGCTTTCGCCTAAGCGTGTCGCATCGTCAGACGTGGGTGACAATGCGCAGACTGGTGGCTCTTCAGAGATTGCCACCCCTACAAAAGACACAACTAAACTACCCTTTTGAAATTGGATATATCCACTATAACCACTTCTTTATCAGATGTCACCTTTCATTCTCCAACTTTAGGTGTCATCTTTGCAGCTCTTCTTGCGGTTCTTTTGTTGCTGGTTTCCGGATTCGCGAGCGGTTCCGAAATAGCCTTTTTCAGTCTTTCGCCTACCGATCTCGCTGCGTTGGATGGTGAGAGAAACGTTCGTGACCGCAAAATTCAAATGCTGCGTGACGACAGTCAACGAACGCTGGCTACCATATTGATTACCAATAATTTTGTCAACGTCACCATCATCATGCTTTGCAACTATGTGTTCGGTTCGCTATTGCATTTCGGACCAAGGGCATATTGGTTGCAGTTTCTTGCCATCACGGTATTGTTGACGTTCTTGTTGTTATTGTTTGGTGAAATTATGCCCAAGGTTTACAGCCGCCAAAATCCCTTGTCGTTCTGTAGAAACAGTGTCAATGGCATCTTGTTCTTCCGGAAATTGTTCTGGCCTATCGAGAACATCTTGCTGCGAAGTGGCGTGATAGCCGAGCGGGTCTTACAGAAGCAAAACCATGTTCTGAGCGTTGACGACCTGGAGCAAGCCTTGGAACTGACGGACAAGGAAGACATCAAGGACGAACAGAGCATGCTCCAGGGCATTATCCGTTTTGGGGACGAGACGGCGAAAGAAGTGATGACGCCGCGCAAAGACATTGTCGGCATAGACATTCATTCTAATTTCAGTGAGGTCATGCAGTGCATCATCAAAAACAATTATAGTCGCATTCCCGTGTATCAGGACAATGGTGACAATATCCGCGGAGTCTTGTACATCAAGGATTTGCTTCCTCATCTCAACAAGCCTGCCGCTTTTCGTTGGCAGAGCCTCATCAGGCCAGCCTACTTCGTACCAGGCACGAAGAAGATTGATGACTTGATGACTGAGTTTCAGGAGAATAAAGTGCACATCGCCATCGTCGTTGATGAGTTTGGTGGCACTTGTGGATTGATTACCTTGGAAGACATTCTGGAGGAAATAGTCGGAGAAATCAATGACGAGTATGATGAGGAAGAGCGCATGTTTTCTAAATTAAACGAAAACACTTATCTGTTTGAGGGTAAAACTCCCTTGTCTGATTTCATCAGAATCTTGGGAGTTCGTGATGACGAGTTCAATGACGTGCAGGGTGACGCGGATGCCTTGGCTGGTTTGCTGTTAGAGATGAAGGGTGATTTTCCTCATCTTCACGAGAAGATCAACTACAAGAACTATACCTTTGAGATTGTGGGAATCGAGGAGAGGCGCATCAGTCAGGTGAAAGTGGTGGTTCATCCCCTCTCGAAGGATGAGAACGAAGTAAACGAATAGCAATGCCCGTCCTCAGTATTAGCCGGTTGACGAAGGATGTGAAACTTGGTCTGTGGAAGATTGATGAGTCCGTGGATGTGTTCCTTTCTGCCTATCCACACCTGGAACAGGTTGTTTCCGGTTATCATCATTTAGAGCTCAAGCGTCAAAAATTGGCGGTCTACGCTTTGTTGTATGCCATGAATGGCAACCGTCAAGTCGTCATCAATCATGATTCTCAAGGCAAGCCTTTATTGCAAGATTTTCATGTCAGCATCAGTGACACCATGGGGTATGTGGCTGTCATCTTGAGTAGAACAAGAGAAGTGGCCGTCGACATCGAGTATTACAGCAACCGAGTGGACCGCATTGCCAGTCGGTTCATTCGTGAGGATGAAGTGGCTGGCGCCACAGAGAGCCGGCTCATCCATTGGAGTGCCAAGGAAACGGTGTTCAAATACTTCTCCGCTCATCAGTTGCAATATGAGGACATGCGTCTGCATCCATTCCAAGTGGCCAGTGAAGGTTGTGTCAACGTCGACAATTTGAAGGCCAACCAGACGGTTCCCGTTTATTATCATCTCAACGACAGGTATGTTTTAACCTACACCTACGAATGAAGAGAGCACCTATCTCAAACAAGATAAGCACTCTCTTCGTTTTATTTATGCCTGCAAGGAAATATCCCTTGCATGCTGGTTTCAGCCTTTAATGGCAGCTACACCGGGAAGAGTTTTTCCCTCAATGGCTTCAAGCATCGCGCCACCACCAGTAGACACGTAAGAAACCTTGTCGGCCAAGCCAAACTTGTTGACAGCTGCCACAGAGTCGCCACCGCCAACCAGAGAGAATGCACCATTCTCTTGCGTGGCTTGTGCTACATACTTGGCAATCTCACCAGTACCGTGTGCGAAGTTCTCCAGCTCGAACACGCCAACGGGACCGTTCCACAATATGGTCTTGGAATTGAGAATAATCTTCTTCCAGTTCTCCAAACTCTCTTCCGATGCGTCCATGCCTTCCCATTCGTCTGGAATTTCATTGATGGGGAATACCTTGCGTTCGGTGTCGTTTGAGAATTCCTTTCCGCAAACGGTAGCCACCGACAGTGACAGGTTCACGCCCTTTTCCTTGGCGGCCTTCATCACATTGAGAGCCTCTGGCATCAAATCATCTTCGTGCAATGACTTACCGATTTTACCGCCTTGTGCTTTGACAAAGGTGTAACCCATGCCACCGCCGATAATCAAGTTGTCTACCTTGTCAAGCAAGTTCTTAATAACACCCAGCTTAGAGCTTACCTTGCTGCCGCCGATGATGGCAGTGAAAGGATGCTGTGCGTTCTTCAACACGTTATCAATGGCAGTCACCTCTTTCTCCATCAGGTAGCCCAGCATCTTGCTGTCGGCGTCAAAGTAATCGGCGATCACAGCTGTAGAAGCGTGCTTGCGGTGAGCGGTGCCAAAGGCATCGTTTACATATACGTCTGCGTACGAAGCCAATTTCTTGGCAAATTCAGCCTGTCGGCTCTTCATGGCCTTCTTTGCCTCGTCGTATTCCGGCGTGCCTTTTTCAACACCTACAGGCTTGCCTTCTT
This sequence comes from uncultured Prevotella sp., assembly GCA_946998205.1. Classification (GTDB taxonomy): domain Bacteria; phylum Bacteroidota; class Bacteroidia; order Bacteroidales; family Bacteroidaceae; genus Prevotella. Next base: position 43,136 of record CAMPYJ010000016.1, read on the forward strand.
CTTCGGCATAGAAGCGAAGATTCTCTAACAGCAAGGCTTCACCCATCTTCAAGTCAGCAGACTCTTTCTCGGCATGGGCGCAGTCTTTCGCAAATTTCACGTCAACGCCCAAAGCGTCCGAAACGTTCTTGACGATTTGCTTGAGTGACAATTCAGCCTTCACTTTGCCTTTGGGCTTACCCATGTGGCTCATCATGATGACAGCGCCGCCGTCAGCAAGAATTTTCTTCAGCGTAGGCAGAGCGCCGCGAATGCGAGTGTCGTCAGTTACTTTTCCATTTGCATCCAATGGAACATTGAAGTCTACGCGTACAATTGCTTTCTTTCCAGCAAAATTGAATTGATCAATTTTCATTTTCGAATCTTTTATTGGTTAATGACAATTTATTCTCGTTATGTTGACAAAGTTACGAAAAATAGCTGTGAATCCACTCTATTTTATGGGTTCTTTTTATTTTGTCATCACTCTGTAGCTTGAGGGCGGTTCTGTAAATTACCGCCGTAAAGTGTTTTGCATGTTGGACTGTTTACATTTTGTCATCTTGCGGTCTCTTTTTGGTTCAATTTGTTTGTTCGTTCAGTCGTATAGCCCGCTATACTCCTTCACTCACAAACAAATTGTCCACAAAAACAGCCTCGCAATCTGACAAAGCTAATTTATAGAACCGCCCTTGATTGATTCCATTGTCTTTCTTTCAAAAACCAATCTCCATGACTTTGGCAGCCAATCACATAGACTTTGACAACCAAACTCTATCACTTTGACTGCCAAGCTCAATGAGATTGCACGGCAATGGGAAAAGCCTTTGAACAACGGCGTTTTGAGTTTGAATGAAAGAGCTGTTCAATTGGCTGTCAACCCTTGTGTTTACAGGCCGACGCACCTGACCGCCCTGATGCCAATTTGAAAACGTTGTCTACTCATGTACTTGTTGAGCGTCATCGGTTCTTCCACCACTTTTCCGTGAATGGATGAGGCATTGAGCATATGCAGGCCATCGTCGTGCCAGATGGCAATGCCTACATGACTGGTATCCAGACCTTTCCGGCGGGTGAGCATGGCCAGGATGTCACCGTCTTTGATGCACCGCCTGAGGAGAGGCGTGTTGCGAATGCTGTCTTTCGGAATGTAGGGATATTTTCTGCCGGTCAGCTCGATTTCCATTTTTCTGATGGCGGTGACGACCTCCGGCTTGTCTTTCATCATTGGGTAATACTGCGGATGGGTCGTCATGTAGTGCAGGTCAAGCACCTGTTTGGCCGTGAAGGGAGGGTCACGCTCTTCAACGTGCCGGATGTAGCCCATGCGCACGTTGTTTTCCATCCATGATGAGAAGTAGTGAAGACGGTTGGGATAACTCACTTTTCCATCGCGATATCTGATGAGACGCAAAAAACGGCAGAAGTCATGAAAACGCTTTTTATGGTTCTTGTGGCATAAGTAAAGTGCCAGAACATTTTCCACATATGTCGTACAGTCAAGTTCGCGCAAGTTGATGATCAGGTTCTCCCGGTCGTTTTTTTCCAACGTCTTGGCAATATATGGCGTTCCAATCAGCTGGCGGGCGAAAAACACCACCATGTTCGCGCGCCTGTCTTGCCGGCGTGCAGAGGTGAGAAGTTGCTCAACCTTGACGCTGTCAGATTTTTCGTATCGCAGGGCTTGCCCGAAAACCTGTAAACAGAAAGTGGATAGCAGTAAGAACAGCAGTCGCATGTATCGTGTTATTTTTGTTTTATTTTTCCAAAATTGAATCCTATGTAGATATTGAAGTTGCCGAAAATGGTATTTGTAGAAAATTGGCCATTTTGATAGTTGTATGCGTTGACGATGGCGCTTGTGCCCACATAGTAGCGCGTGTTGTTCCACACGACACCAAGCCGGCCTGCTGCATTGACGTTGAAATTCGTCGGACTATAATCATGGGTGGAAGTTTGTTCTATCTGAACGTCACCCACGCTGTGCTTGTACGCTACCCCCAGGCACAGGGACGAGGCGAACAGCCAGTTGTGGGCAAACACCCAGTTGTAAGCATATCCGCCGGAAACAGAGAAGTCGGAGTAGTGACAGTTGCCAAATGTAAGACGTGTGTCTTCTTCCGTTGTTTCCTCTACCCCTGGTTTTAGCACCGATGTGACCAGATGATTGAGTTCATACAGGTCGATGCTCATCTTGTGCCTGGTATAGCCAATGCCCACCATAGGCGATCCGTAACTTCTCCGCTGCACCGTGGATTGGCTGAATGCAGCTGGGTATGAGAATTTCCGGTAGTTGAAAATGTAGTAGAGATTGAAGCCCTTGATGCTCGACTTGAATCCATTGAGCGGTAATCTCTCAAGGGGGTGGGTGTTGGTTTTGTCATCAACGTACAGGCTTCTGATGGCATGCAAGCTGCTCGTTTCATGATAAAACAAGTCAATGGTGAGGCGTGAAGAATAGATGCTAAGGTCTATTTCTTGGCGTTCCTTATTCTTCTCGTAGTGTTTGAGGTCGAACGTATAGCCCAGAAACAGCCACCTGTATCCGACGAAAGGTCCTATCTTGATGCTGGGCTGGGGCGCCAAGGTGACGGATTGTCCTTTTCGGTTGCGCAAGCGACAGCCCTCATAAGTGTTGGTGTTTTGCAGCATCACGGAATAGTTGTAGCGCTGCGGTTCAACATAATTGGTGTCCACGTCTGAGAAACTCTCCACAAATCTGACCGCACCTTGAGTTAGTTTCTTGAAGAAACCTTTTCTTTCAGGGATGGTATCAGCCAGCACGTGAGATGAAAGTACCACTAACAGCAGTAGTGTGTATCGTTTGTAGTGTACCATCAAAATTGTCATGCGGTTAAAATTTACCCAATATTCTGTCCATCACCCAGTTCACTGGCGTGGCGCTGACGCTCGTGCAGGTGCAGTCGCCGATGCCCTGCAGGTCTTCGATGACCGCTTTGATGATGGGCAGCTGAACGTACGATGGGTTTGGAACCGTGATGTTACGGATGCCATCCGAGGTGATTAACTGAATGGGGTCATAGTTGTAGACCGAGAACGACAGTGAGCCTTGCTCGCCCACCACGTCAATGCGGTCTTCCTTCGCGCTCTGATGCCCCACGAAGCACCAAGACCCGCTTCCCGGAAGTCCATTCTCAAAAAGGAAACAGGCACTGATGGTGTCTTCTGCGGAATACAGGTGCGCCCGGTTGGCGCAATAGCCATGCGCCCTGGTAATCACGCCAAAGAATTCTTGCAGCAGGTCAAGTTGATGGGGAGCCAAGTCATAGAAGTATCCTCCGCCGGCGATGTCGGGTTGCAGCCGCCATGGAAGATTGTGGCTGCTGTTGTAATCAAGGTCTCGTGGAGGAACGGAGAAACGCACTTGCACGTTGGTCACCGTACCGATGGTTCCACTGTCCAGGATGCTTTTCACCTTTTGAAAATAAGGTAGGTATCTTCTGTAGTAGGCTACGAAGCTGGGTACTCCCGTCTGCTTGCTGATTCTGTTGATGCGCGCGCAGTCTTCATAACTGGCGGCCAAGGGCTTCTCAATGTAGGCAGGCTTGCCCGCTTTCATGGCCATGATGGCGTATGTGGCATGGCTGGAGGGTGGGGTAGCGATGTAAATGGCGTTCACTTCGGGGTCGTCTATGAGCTGCTGCGCGTCGGTGTACCATTTCTTGATGTGGTGACGTTCGGCGTACGAGCGCACTTTGTCCTTGCTCCTGCTGTACACGGCTTCTACATGCGATCCCTCAACCTCATTGAAAGCAGGTCCTGATTTCAATTCGGTGACCTCGCCACATCCAATGAATCCCCAACTGATGTGTTTCATGTTAATTTAAAACGAAGTTGATGATGAACAGAATGGCCAATGCCACGAGTGTGATGTTGAGCTGTTTCCAACGGCCAACGCACAACTTCAAAATCACATAGCTCAAGATGCCAAGGCAGATGCCGTCGGCAATGGAATAGCAGAGCACCATGGTAATCATGGTGATGAAGGCGGGGAAAGACTCACTGACGTCACTCAAGTCGAGCTTCTTCACCGAGTCAAGCATCAGCACACCTACCAACACCAACGCGCCACTGGTCGCAGCGCTGGGGATGAGGAGAAAGATGGGCGATACAAAGAGGGAAAGTATGAATAGAATACCCACAAATGCAGACGTCACACCGCTTCTACCACCCTCAGCAATGCCCGATGCACTTTCGATGTAGGTGGTGATGGTTGAGGACCCGAGCATGGCTCCGCAGGTGGTGCCAATGGCGTCGCTCATCATGGCTTCTTTCACTTGTGGGATGGTGCCGTCGGGTTGTACGATGCCCGTTTTCTCTGACAGGCCGACCAAGGTTCCGATGGTATCGAAGATGTTGACGATGAGTAGCGAGAAAATCACTAATAGGGTTTTAATGTTGAAGAACCCGTTGAAATCGAAATGACAGAAAACGGGTGAAATGTCCTGTGGTGCGGAAACCGGCAGCCAGCCATCAGGAATCATGGTGACACCCATGGGAATGCCAATGAGCGTGGCGGCAATGATGCCATAGAACAGCGAGCCTTTGACGTTGCGGGCCATCAGGATGCCGCTGAGCAGAATGGCGATGATGCCCAATGTCGACTCGGGGGTGAAGGCACCCAAGCCCACAAACGTGCCTTCTTTGGCCACGATGATGCCCGCATTCTTGAGACCGATGAACGCGATGAACATGCCAATGCCCGCAGAGATGGCATACCGCAGGTTTTTGGGGATGCTGTCGAGAATCAATTCGCGTACGCTGAAAAAGGTGATGAGAAGAAACACGAGACCCTCGATGAGCATGATGGCCAGGGATTGTTCCCATGAATAGCCCATAGCCTGACAGAGCGTGTAGGCAAAAAAGGCGTTCAGTCCCATGCTGGGCGCCTGTGCAAAGGGCAGTTTGGCCATGAAGGCCAGCAGCAAGGTGGCTATGGCGGAAGACAAAGCCGTGGCCGTGAAGAGCGCACCCTTATCCATTCCCGTGCTCGAGAGAATGGCGGGATTGACGGCGAGGATGTAACTCATTGTCAAAAAAGTGGTTGCACCGGCAATCAATTCGGTTTTCATTTTCATGCTCTTGGCCTCAAATCCAAGCAGTTTTGTGAATGGTTTCATGAGATATGGTTTGATGATTCTTAATATGTGGTTATTGTTTTTCTTTCTTCAGCCAGGCGTCTATGAGCATTCTGGCAATGGAGAGCTTCTCCGGAATGGTGGGAAGGTTATCTTTGGAGAACCAGTCTCCCTTGCTTAATTCTGAGCGCTGCAACCGTATTTCTCCACTCACATAGTCGGCAGTGAAGCCCACCATCAAGCCGGAGGGGTAGGGCCATGGCTGCGAACCAAAATAAGTAACGTTCTTGATTTTGATACCCGTTTCTTCCATGACCTCTCGGTGAACGGCTTCTTCCAGTGTCTCGCCGGTTTCAACGAATCCCGCCACCAGTCCATAAAAGTCGGTTTTGAAGTTTTTTGCATGAACCAATAGCACCTCATCTCCACGGTGTATCAGCACGATGACGGCTGTGGTCAACTGTGGCCACACTTCTTTTCCACACTGGGTGCATCGTTTTGAAATGGCGGTGTGCGTCTGCATCGGGCCACCGCATACGCCGCAAAACTTGGTGTTGAAGTCCCAATAAAGCAACTCGTGGCATTTTCCGGCCATTAAATATAAGTCGTGGGACAGCTTGTAGAACGAAGTGCGCAGTCCACACATTTCATATTGTGGGTTGTTGGTGATGGGTTCATCTATTCGAAATGCCCGAACAGGCGTGCCGTCTGCCAGGTTTGCCACATCCATGATGTGTGTCCACGGCTTTGTGGGTATCGGAGGTTCGTCGGCAAGCGGTATGGTGTATAGACCGTTTGCTTGTTTTTCGAGCACGATGTCTGTTTTACAAAATATAAAAAACAGGTTTTTCATTTCTCATCTTCCTCTCTTTGCGGTTGTCCAAAGATAAGCATTTTGTCCCTTTTCAGTGCGGGTATGGTCCACGCTGCGGGTACGAATTTCCAATTGTTGTTGGGCTTTGGATTTATTTCTCCACATTTTTCAATCCATTTCATGAGGTAATAACGCTGGTCGTGCTTGCTCTCAAATACGATGCGGCGTTTCAATTCGTTCATGGAGATGCCCGCGCCATGCGTCAAGAGTTCACCGCCGCCGTTGCCTCTGTAACTGTTCATGGCAACCTTATACGTCTTCTTGAGGCTGAATGGCGTACCGTCGCTCATTCTCAAGATGTTTACTTTGTGCCCTTTTGGCTTGGTGACATCAACTTCATAGTCGATGCCGGCGGCGCTGTCGAAATTGAATGTAAGGTTTTTGAACCCATAACGCTGTTGGTCATCCTTGGTCTTGTCGTCGATGAGGAGGATGTGGTCGCCGGGAGAGGTCATGGTGTTGACCCATAAATCGTAGCTCATTTCCAGGTAGTTGCGAATCTCTTCGCCTGTCATCTTGAGCACATAGATATTGTTTTCGTATTTGTAGAGGTTGAAAAGGTCGCTTACAAACACGTCGCCTGCCTTGATTTGGGCGTCAAAAGCAAGGGGTGCGTTGAACGAGATGTCGGCTCCGGTGACCGTCAGTTGTAGGTTGTGAATCAAATCAGTAAAGGCTGAACTGCCAAAATAGCAATCACGACTGTAAATAGTGTGTTGAAATGAGCCAATCTTCCTGTTGACAAAGGCGTTGACGGCATTGATGTCGTTTTGAAAATGCGCCATGAATTTTTGGTCAATCTGCTCATTTCTAATGTCCACTACGCGTCCGTTGACCTGTTTGCGTGATACGATACGGTTTTTCTTACCTTGTCGTATCTGTTCATTCAGCGTAATCCTAATTTCGCTGTCGGTTACGTTGATGGCGTTACAACCAGGATTGAGACAGACAACAGGTTGGCGTTTGCTGTTGAGAATGGTACTGCTGTGAGGGGTGTGGTCGTGTCCGAAGAGTATCAAATCGAAGCCCGGAACCTCTTTTGCCACGCGCAAGGAGGCGTCTTCCTCGTAGGTTGGGGTGGTAATGCCACCCTGTTTGCCCGAATGAAACAAACCGATGACGATGTCGGGACGCTCGGTTGTTTGTAATACATTCATCCAGTGGCGCGCCGATTGCACCATGTTTTCAAACCGAAGTCCACTCCATAGCTTTTCTTGAAGCCAGTTGGGAATGGCTGGGGTGAGCATGCCAAGGACGGCTATCTTGACACCATCCCGCACAAGAATGGCGTATGGATGAACGTATGGTTGTTGGGTTTGAGTGTTGACAATGTTGGCTCCGAGGGTAGGACACGACACTTCGCGAATCCACTTGTCGTAAACGGCATGTCCAGTCTCGATGTCATGGTTGCCTATGGTCTGTGCGTCATATCGCATGTAGTTGACGACGAATGCTGCGATGTTGGGGGCTTGCGGTTTGACATAGTTGCTAAAATAGCAGATAGGCTGACCTTGTAATATGTCACCGTTGTCCAGTAGGATGAGGTTCTTCCCATATTTTGCCCGCAGAGAGTCAACATAGGTCATCACACGGGCAAGACTACCTGCCTTTGGCCTGCGATTGATGAAGTCGTAAGGGAAGAAACTACCGTGGACATCACTGGTTTGGATGATGCGAAGGTCAATCGTTTTGCTCTTGGCCATGGTGCTCGTACTGCAACAAAGTGCAATGAGGCACCCCGTAATATATCTTTTCATGCTTATCACTCATTGGTGCAAAGTTAGCAGAAAAAAATGACTAACCGATACCGCTGATGGTGTTATTTGGTTTACTTGTTGGTGGATTGTTTAATTTGTGAAAGTCATTTGTTTCCGAATTCGTTTATTCGCTTTGAATGTTTTGGCAGTTCCAATTTGTCATGGGTGCGTAGAAACGCGGGGAATAATCAAATAGGCATGCCATCTGTTAAGAATGGTATGCCTGTTCTTTTTAATCTTGAGGAGTTTTGTGAGTTTGCTTCTGATGAGGTTTCAGGTGTTGCTTTTTCTTTTTCAGCCATTCTTTTTTCCGCTCATCGTAGTCTCTTCTTTTTCGTTCAAGATAGTTGTCTGCCATGATTTATTTAAAGTGTGAGTAGATGACAGATAACGTTTGTTTGTTTGAACCGCCTACGAGTTTGGTGCCTGCCAATGACATGTCGTGTGCCACTTTAGTCAGAATCTGTGTCTGATTGATGGTGTAATAAGACGTGGTTACTGGTATGACGACCAGTTTGTTCCAGTCTTTCGACAGTTTTCCGGCATCTTTTTTGAGCTTCATGACCTTGATGACACTTCCAATGTTATTGAAGGTGTAACTGTTGTTGGCTCTGTCGTACGTGGCGAGGAAGGATGTTTTGTAGTCGGCCACACGTTTGTGCTCAAAGAATGAATATAAGCTGTCTTTCTGAATCAGCAAGACCGTTTTCGGGATGTCCAAAGCAAACTTAGTTTTTACCTTGTCGTTGATTCGTTTCAACTGAATTTTTGCTGCGTTGATAGAATCTTTTTCATGCCCTTTGTATATCTCTTCAACGGGGACTGTAATCTCCGTGAAGATGCCGGCTGGTGATTTTAGGTATGTATTTTTCTCGTCAGACACCAACTCGTTGATTGTCTTTCTGTCGTTTTCCATGGTAGATGTCTGCAACACCTCTTCGGTACCATAGAATGAAGCTGTTCCCGTATGCGGTTTTCCCTTGTCGATGAAGCTGAAGTATACGTTCAGCTGAGTTCTGAATATGTAGGCCATTGCTCCTAAACCGCTGACGTGCTTGAAGTAGAATCCCGGCACGACATGCTGTGCGAAAGTCATGGAATTCTTGAAATATCCATGGTGCTGATAATATTGGTTTAGGATATAGGTGCCATAGTTCTTATATCTGTTTCCGTCTTTGTCTGTGTATGGCTGGTTCAGTTTGATTTTGATGTTTTTCGTGTAGCTTTTGTCCCATCTGATTTTTTCGCTGACTTGTTGGTCTGTCAGTGTATAAACCTTGTCTACTTGTAAGCCGTTTGCGTTGACATACCCATTTCTCATGGGGTCAAAATTAGAATAATAGGTGTTGGCTTCGCTCATGGGTTTGCTCATTTCATACGCAGTCAGCTTCATTGGCGCCAGAGAGTCACCATAGAACTTGTCGTAGTACAGTCTGAGTTCGCACGAATCCGCCACAATCTTTCCGGCTTCTTTGTTGGCCATCTTGTCAGCATCGGGAAATTGATAGTTTTCCTGAATGTGGAATTGGGTCATGAAATTGCCCGTGATGTAGCCCCCTGTTTCCGGGTCTCTGATTTTCCCCAAGTACCCCAGGGTGCTTCTTGACAACACAGAGTCGGCTGCGATGGAACGTGTGGAAACCATGAATGTGTCGGTTGAAATCTGTAGATTGTCCAACGAGTTGGTTAATGATATGCCCACGTTGTCTGTCGTATCGTCACATGCCGTGAGCATGAGTGCGGCAAATGTAAGAATTGCAATAAACTTATTTCTCATTTGTGTTTAAGCTGTTATGTTTGCAGTAAACGAGTCTGTTGGTGCTTCAGGATTTTTTTGTCAATCAAAACGAGTTTACTTCTGTAGGACAAGATCGTAGAATTCTTGGTAGGCCTTCGTGAAATCGCCACCAGGATATTTCAAGAATGGCTGTTTCTTGCCTGCAATGTACTTCAATAGCTTTTCGTTGACGTTCGTTCCAGCCTCGATGATTCCGTCGCTGTAGTCTATGGCCAGTTTGCCCAGTTCGAAGAAGTCGAACTTCTCGTTGTACGGTTTGAGTAAATTCAACTTGGCGTCTTTAAACTGTACGCATCTTTTGAAGTTTGTTCCCAGGTCGGTCTTGAGTTGAGTTTGAAACAGGGATGTGATTATCTTGGTGTTTGCGAATGAAGGTTCGTCTTTATAGGCTGTCTTCACATATAATGGGATTACGGCTCCCATCCACCCTTGGCAATGAATGATGTCGGGAACCCAGCGCAGCTTCTTGACCGTTTCGAGAACACCGCGGGCGAAGAAAATTGCGCGCTCGCCGTTGTCAGGATATTCCGTTCCGGATTCATCTACCGTCATCTGCCGTTTTGTGAAGTAATCTTCGTTGTCTATAAAGTATACCTGTATTCTCACTTGTGGAATGGAAGCAACCTTGATGAGAAGTGGATGATCGGTGTCATCGATAATCAGGTTCATTCCGGAAAGGCGGATTACCTCATGCAGTTGGCCACGTCTTTCGTTGATGTTTCCCCATTTTGGCATGAATGTTCTGATCTCGCAATCATTTTCCTGCATGGCCTGAGGAAGGTTACGTCCCATGAGCGACATCTCAGTCTCCGGAACGTAAGGAGTCATCTCTTGGTTGATAAATAGAATTTTCTTCGTCATGTCCTTGTTTGGCGTTTACTTGTTTTATGGTGGCAGAACGGCTGTGACATGCAAATGACCCGCATCGCAGCTTATGACAATTATCCCGCATTGCGGTGTCTACTACATCTGCCCTCTGCAAAGATACGAAAAAAAAACGAATTACTGGTCACACTTCGCTTAATTCAGCGCTCGGGGTGTTGCAATTTGTCATTTTTAAACTTTTGTCGCACTGCTTTCTTCGCATTCCTTATCCGTCTCTATACCATAAATGCCTGTGCAGCATAAGCATGTTGTACAGGCATCTATGGTTCATCCAAACTTGTTTCGTCTTGATGAGAAATCGTGAGCGGTGCGTCCATACGCAATCATGGCATCCTGTCGTCTTCGGCAACATGAAGCTGTCTGCGTGGGTCTGCATCCTCTTTTTGCAGGCATACGGCGCGCCGTTGCCGTTTATTCTATCACCACCAGCGGGGTGTCTTCCATCACGCTTTCCCCCTGTTTGATGCAGATGGCCGTCACCTTGCCGTCTTTCTCGGCTTCGATGTTGTTGGCCATCTTCATGGCTTCCAGCACGACAACCGTGTCGCCGGCCTTCACCTCGTCGCCTACATGCACCAGTATGTCGGTGATGACGCCAGGGAGTGGCGCTTTTACGGCATGGTCGGTGTTGGCATTGGCGGCCGACGGGCTTTCTTCTTCCGGCTCGTTGGCGACGGGTTTGTTCAACACAGGCTTTTTCTCGGGTTCCGGTTCTGCCTCAAGTTCAACGTTGAAGTCTTCACCATTGACAATAACCTGTGCGACATTGTCGATGATGTTTCCTATCTCGACCGTATATTCCTTGCCGTCGATAATGTATTTGAAATTTTTCATAATCAGTGTTTCCTTTCTCTTAAATAGGTGGGTGTTTTACTTTGCTCCGCACAGTTGTGGCTTCTCCGTGAAAGATATGAATTTGGCGTCCCACATACTCTGCTTGGGCTTGATGGTTATTTTGCCCGCTTCGATGTCGTGTACGTTGTTTCCCTTATATTCATAGAGAGCCATTGCGATGGCTACATAAATGTTCTTATCCATGTCTGTTTTCTTCTACTTGATGTTTCTACATAGGCATGCATCCATGCTTCTTGGCCGGAAGGTTCTGCCGCTTGTGTGCCAGCTGTGCCAGTCCGCGGCAGATGCGGAAGCGTGTGTTGCGAGGTTCGATGACATCATCTATATAACCGTACTGAGCAGCCTGATAAGGATTGGCAAACAATTCCGTGTATTCATCCTCCTTCTCTGCGAGGAACGCGCGCACGTCCTCACCAGCCTCTTTCTTTGCCTTCGCTTCTTTCGCACTTAACACAGCCACGGCCCCCGAAGCACCCATGACGGCAATCTCGGCTGTTGGCCATGCAAAGTTGAGGTCAGAACGCAATTGCTTGCATCCCATCACGATGTGGCTTCCGCCATAGCTCTTGCGCAGCGTGATGGTAATCTTTGGTACGGTGGCCTCGCCGTAGGCATAGAGCAGCTGTGCGCCATGCAGGATGACGGCATTGTATTCCTGACCGGTTCCCGGAAGGAATCCCGGAACGTCCACCAGTGAGACGATGGGGATGTTGAAGGCGTCGCAGAAGCGTACGAAGCGCGCCCCCTTGCGGCTGGCGTTGGCATCCAGCACGCCGGCGTAAGCCTGTGGCTGGTTGGCCACGATACCCACGCTCTGTCCGTTGAAGCGGGCAAAACCGGTGATGATGTTCTTGGCAAACTTGGGTTGTACCTCGAAGAACTCGCCATTGTCCGTAATCTCTGCAATCACCTTATACATATTATAGGCCATGTTGGGATCGTCGGGCAGCAGCTCGTTGAGCAAGTCACTCGTGCGATCAACGGGGTCGTCGTTCTCCACGTGCGGAGCCTCTTCGGTGTTGTTGGATGGGATATAGGTCAGCAGGGTCTTGATGAGCTGTATCACCTCTTCATCGTTCTTGGCCGTGAAGTGTGTCACGCCGCTCTTCGAGGCGTGTACGCTGGCTCCTCCCAGATGCTCTGCGTCGATGTCTTCGCCTGTCACCGTCTTGACCACCTTCGGCCCGGTGAGGAACATGTAGCTGGTTCCTTCGGTCATCATGATAAAGTCTGTCAGGGCAGGAGAGTACACTGCGCCACCTGCGCAAGGGCCAAGGATGGCAGAAATCTGCGGAACCACGCCACTGGCAAGGATGTTACGCTCGAAAATCTCGCCATAGCCAGCCAGGGCACAGATGCCTTCCTGGATGCGAGCACCACCCGAATCGTTCATGCAGATGACGGGAGCACCGTTCTGCATGGCCAGATCCATAATCTTACATATCTTTTCAGCCATGGTCAATGAGAGCGATCCTCCGTTCACGGTGAAATCCTGTGCGTAAACGTAAACCAAGCGGCCATCAATGGTGGCACTACCCGTCACCACGCCGTCGCCCAGGAACTGTTTCTTCTCCATGCCGAAGTTGTGGCAGCGGTGCAATTTGAACATGTCGTATTCTTCGAACGAACCCTCGTCCACGAGCATGTCAATACGCTCACGCGCCGTGTATTTGCCACGCGCATGCTGCTTCTCTATCGCTTTCTCGCCACCGCCAAGACGAGCTTGTTCTCTCTTGGCTACCAGCTCTTTAATCTTTTCTACTTGTTTACTCATATTATTATTCAATCTTTTGGTTTCAGTATTTTTACGGTACAAAGGTAATAATAATTAATGAAAGGTTGATGGGTTGAGGCGTAATTTATGTTATTGTAACACGGCTCTTTCCGTATTATGGAAAGTTGTTTGTTGTCGAAAGCAATCATTTGTCGTTAACAACACCCCCCATTAAATGTGAGGGCCGTTCCACTAACCGGCTATTTCTTCCATTCTTTTGGATTTGACGCTAATAAATACCGAAACATAGGCTTAAATCCAATCTCCACCGTTTTTAGCAATGCGTGTCTTTACTCTATTTTATTTATGAGATTAATAAGTGTGTCGTAATCGGTCACCTATAATCCGCAAAACGAAACGTTCCGAAAAAAACAAAACGAAGCGATGTGTTTCGTAAAACGAAATGTTCTTTTTTCGACTTCCCCACACATAACTTAAAAACGCCTCAGAAGACTCTGGGGCGTTTTAAGTGTACGCTCGGCATGAGCATTTTCTAACGGGTGGAAGTCCCGAGTAAGCCCTA